>NZ_APMH01000010.1 GCF_000359585.1 Clostridium tyrobutyricum DSM 2637 = ATCC 25755 = JCM 11008
TAATAACAGTAAAGAACTTTCTGGACCGTGCCAGATACCAGGAATTTATACAGAGATTGAAGAATGATTCTGATGATAATTCAAATAATATAGTTAATGAAAAGTCAGACATTAATTTTGTAGTATTTGCATGTGATGCAGGAATGGGATCTTCGGCAATGGGAGAATCTCTTCTAAAGAAGCAGCTTAAGGATGCTGGAATTGAAGGTATAAAAGTTGAACACTATTCAGTTGACAGTATTCCAAAGGATACAGATGTAGTATTTGTTCAGGAAAATTTAAGTGAAAGAGCTAGGAATTCAGCACCTGATGCAGAAATAATAACAGTAAAGAACTTTCTGGACCGTGCTAGATACCAGGAATTTATAAACAGATTAAAAAAATAAGTAATAATCTGGAGGAGGAAATATGGATAATTTGACTCCAAGGCAGCAATTTATATTGGATGGATTGTTAAATGGTAATTCTTTTAATGTTGATATTCTCCATGAACAACTGGGGGTAAGTACAAGGACAATTATGAGGGAGATTTCTTTCCTTAATGAAATTTTAAAGAAGAAGAGTCTTACTATATTTGTAAATGAAAATATGGATATATATATTTCAGGCAAAAAAGACAGTATTCAAGATGTGAAATCTTCCTTGAACGCAATTCCAGTTCAATGGATATTCAATAAAGAGCAGAGAAGGATTGCCATAGCATGTGAACTTTTGGTTTCAAAAGAATCATTGAAGATATCCTATTTCAGCTATAAATTCAATGTAGTTATGGGGAGTATAAGTCTTGATCTTGATACTATTGAGAAATTTGTAATTAGAAAAAACTTGTGCTTGATCAGAAAAAGAAATCATGGAGTAAGTATTGAAGGGTCAGAATGGGATAAGAGAAATGCACTTGTAGAATTACTGTTCAATTTTAAACCTTTTGAGTATCTATTGGGATTTTTCTATGATAAAGGTACAGATGAAACAGTTAAGTCACTTTTTAACATGATTTTTGAAAGTGGCACTATTGAACTTGTAAAGAGTGTATTGAAAAATTTGAATTTAAAACATCTTAAATTAAATGACGTAAAGTATTTCAACCTGTTCATACTAATACTTGTATCAATCAAGAAAACTAAAAACAATGACAATATACATCTGCCAGAGAATGTCAAGGAGAAATTAAGGTCAATGAAGGCATATGAAGAATTAAAGTCCCTTATTGAACCTTTAGGTGAAAATAATATAAATCTTCCAGAAGATGAAATAGCTTATTTATGTATTTATATTAATGATTATAAATACTATTATGATGATTCAAATGAATCTGATATCAATTTTCAGGACATATCTTCTGAAATAATTGCTGATGTGTCCCAGAGAATAGATGTGGATATTACGGATGATGTACAATTGCTGCAGGATTTAACCAATCATTTGAGGCAGACATTTCACCTGTTGAATATAGGCCTTAATGTATTGAATCCAATGGCATCCGAAATAGAAAAGCATTATCCGAAACTGTTCAAGATACTGTTTGATGAATGCAGATTAATATTTTCAAGATACAATATCAAAATATCTTCCAATGAAGTTGGATATATAACAATGCACATAGGTGGTGCACTTCAGAGAAAAGAGGAAATTTCAAGTAAGTTAAAGATACTGATTGTATGTCCTGGGGGAATAAGCAGTGCAAGAATACTGGAGAGCAAAGTGAAATCTCTTTTTCCGGACATAGGCACCATTTATATAAGTGCATTGCATGATATAAATATAGAAAAAGACAGCAGGGAATATGACTTGATTTTGTCCACTGTATCTATTGGAACGGGAAGTGAAGAAATCCACAATATAATTGAGGTTTCACCTTTTATGATGAAGAAGGATGTTGAAAAAGTTAATGGCTATATTTCCAAAATCAAGTATATGGATGAGACAGAAAAGAAGAGCATGAGTGCCCTTGACTCCGATGAAGCAGCAAATAGAAAATGTGAACTTGCAAATACAATCTTAAAGAATTTTCATATTAGGGAAGTAAATATTGAGAATTTTGAAGAGTTAATAGACTTTGTAGTGGAGGATGTGTCAGAGGCCGATATTGCAGCAGGTAAAGAGGTTATAAAAGATCTTATTCTAAAAAGAGAAGCCAAGGGAAATTTAGTTGTCCCCAATACCGGTATAGCACTGCTTCACACTAGAAGTGACAAGATGAAACTACCTTTTGTGGGGGTTTATAGAACAAATAAAGTTTTTAAAATGTCAACTAGAGGATTTTCAATGGAAGATGTAGATACATTTTTAGTCCTGCTTGCCAGGGATAAAGAGAACAGCTATATATTACGTCTTTTAGGAAAGATCAGTGTGTCTTTAATAGAGGAAAAGGAATTTGTTGAAATATTAAAATCAGGAAGTTTAAGCGATATAAGAAATCATTTGATAAACATTGTAAATAAAGAAGAGGAATGAAAGGGGAAAATAAAATTATGAACAAGGAAATATTGTCAGAAAAAAATATTGTATTAAATGTACCTTCAGAATCAAAAGATGAGGCAATAGAAAGAGTAGGAAAGCTTTTGGTGAAAAATGGTTATGTAAAGGAGAACTATATAGAGGGCATGAAGGCAAGGGAAGAAGAAGTTACCACCTATATGGGAAACGGTGTTGCCATTCCCCATGGCATGAATGAATATAAAAAACAGATACTCAAAACTGGAATAGTTATAGCACAGTATCCTGGTGGAGTTGATTTTGGAGAAGAAAATACAGCATATATAGTAATAGGAATAGCAGGTAAGGGAGACGATCATATGGAAATACTGTCCAGTATAGCCCTGACTGTACAATATGAAGAAAATGTTGAAAAGCTTAGAAATGCAAAGACAGAACAGGAAATTATAGAAATCATAGAAAAGGGGGACAATTAATTATGAAAGCAGTTCATTTTGGTGCAGGAAATATAGGAAGAGGATTTATAGGGTATCTGCTCCGTAAATCCGGATACGAAGTTACATTTGTAGATATAGCAGATTCATTGGTTGACAATATAAACAAATATGGTGAATATACGGTTATAACTTTGAGTACAACACAGAATAAAGAAAAAATTGAGGATGTAAAGGCAGTTAGCCTGAAGGATATACCTTCACTTGAAAAAGTTGTACTGGATGCGGATCTCATAACTACATCTCTTGGGGCAAACAACTTGAAGAGTACGGGAAATACGCTGAAGGGCATTTTGAAGAAAAGGGCCAAAACCAATCCAAAGCCACTTGATATAATAGCTTGTGAGAATGCCCTCATGGCTACGGATATGCTTAAGGATGCGATATTTGAAGGAGAAAATTCAGAATTTAGGGAATATTTAGACAAAAGTGTAGGATTTCCTAATAGTGCAGTGGATAGAATTGTCCCAAATGTGGATATGAAAAAGGAGCTTCCAATAGATGTAGCAGTGGAGGATTTTTATGAATGGGATATTGAAAAAAACAAGGTCAAGGTAAATGACGGAATAAAAGGTGCAGAGTATGTTGAAAAGTTGTCACCTTTTCTTGAAAGGAAATTATTTTTGTTAAATGGTGCCCATGCAACTATTGCTTATCTTGGATATCTTAAAAAATATGAATTTATACATGAAGCTATAAAAGATGATTTTATACAAAAAGTTGCCATTGGATTTCATTCAGAGGCCGTAAAGGCACTTAGCATAAAGCATAAAATGGATATTGATTCTCTAACAAGGTATTCTAAAAAAATAATAAACAGATTTAAAAATGCCTATTTGAAGGATCAGGTATTCCGTGTAGGAAGGGATCCTGTAAGAAAATTATCAGGACATGACAGATTGATAACTCCATTGAATCTATGCTATGAACTCAAATTGGAATATGGAAACATCATTTGTGGTATAGCAGCAGGATTCCTGTTTGACTATGATGGAGATGAAAAGGCAAAACAGATACAGCAGGGTATAAAGGCAAATGGTATTAAAAAGACAATTTGTGATATAACAGGACTTGCAGTAGAAAATCCTTTAAATGCAAAGATAGCAGAGAAATATGAAGAACTAAAGAATAATCTATAATGCTTGTAAAAAGCAGCCCTATAAGCTGCTTTTTTCTTTGGCTTTAATTATAAGCCTGTGTGTTGCAATTCTTATAGGAGTACAGGTAACAAGTGTGATAGTGGAATCCTTTGTAGGATTAAGTACTTCTATTGATTTGGCAAAACAACTTTGATGCTGTATATAGTTTATATTGTGAGGGTATGAGGTTAAATAGGTTATAATTTCCCGATTGCTCTGGCAAGTCTTTTAATACCTTCTTCAATGGATTTTTCGTCGGAATTTGTATAGTTGAGCCTCAATGTGTTGCTGCCTTTTACATTGACATAAAATGGATCTCCTGGAACAAAGGCAACATTTTCTTTGGCTGCAAGATCAAACAGTTCCAAAGATGAAATACCTTCAGGAAGGGTTACCCACAGAAACATTCCACCTTCAGGTTTTGTGCTCTTTATGCCTTCAGGAAAGTATCTTTCAATCATTGACACCATACAGTCTCTCTGCCCCTTGTACAATTTTCTGATCTTTTTTATATGGTCTTCAATGTCATTGTCCATTAAGAATTGATGGACTACTCTCTGTGAATAATAATTTGTGTGGAGATCAGCTGCCTGTTTCGCAGTTATTAGTTTTTCCATGATTTCACCTTTGGCACATATCCAGCCAAGCCTCATTGCAGGAGCTACTATCTTAGAAAATGAACCAAGCATAACGGATTTATCTCCCAGATAAGTTTTTATAGGCTGTAGGTCCTCTCCTATAAATCTCAGTTCACCATAGGGATCATCTTCAATGAGAATTGTATCATATTTTTTCAAAATGTCTGCAGCAGCTTTCCTGTTATTTTCTGAATATGTAGTTCCAGAAGGATTTTGAAAGTTGGGAACTGTGTAGAATAATTTTGGACTATTCATAGCAAGGGATTTTTCCAGTAAATCAATATCAACCCCATCATTATTTACGGGAACTGAATTAAAAACCGGCTCGAAAATTGAGAATGCCTGTATTGCACCTAAATATCCGGGACGTTCAATAAGAACATTGTCATCCTTGTTCAAAAATATTTTTCCAAGCAAGTCCAATCCCTGCTGTGAGCCATTTGTTATTAATATTTCATCGGCATCAACCTTTAAACCGAATCTTTTAAGATATCTTTGTGCAATGTATTCCCTTAGAGGGCGATAACCTTCAGTTGTACTGTATTGGAGTACATCACTGCCATTTTCATTTAAAACTTTTATAGACGCTTCTTCAACTTCCTTGATTGGAAAGGATAGAGGATTTGGAAGACCGCCTGCAAAGGATATTATATTTGGATTTTCTGTAACTTTTAAAATTTCTCTTATAAAGGATTTTTGGACTTTATTCATTCTTTCAGCAAATTTTATACTCATTTATATTTCACCACTTTCTAAAAATTTTTGGTGATATTTCCAATGCGCATTTGGAAATATCAAAAACCCTTCATCCTATATAATAGGACGAAGGGTAAATTTCCGTGGTACCACCTAATTTTGTACAAATGTACACTCTCAACATAGTACGGGCAACATATGCCGATACTAGTTCCCTCTTAACGGTGGGATTCCGTTAAAGCCTACTTGCCTGAAGCTTTCAGTTTAAAGCTCTGTGACTACCTTTATTACATCAATCATGAGAAATTTCCACCTGCATTCTCTCTCTTTGTTTCATGTATGTAATTACTCTTTCACATCAATGCCTTTAATATAATACATATATATTATCAGAATAATGACAGATTGTCCATAATTTATTTTGCAGCTTATTATAACGAATTTAACCTATTAATAAATAAAATATAATGATATAATCTCTATGTATTAAAGGATTACAAAATACAGTGCAGGTATCGATTTCCTTGAAATTAATATCTGTATTTTTATTCATGATAATGAGGAAGTGATTAAAAGTGGGTTCAAGAAAGAAAAACATACTAATGGCATTGACTGTTGCAATGTTTCTGGCAGCGGTTGAGGGTACAGTGGTTACTACGGCCATTCCAACCATATCAAGGGATTTGCAGGGATTTCAAATTATCAGCCTGGTATTTTCAGTATATTTATTGGCCTCTGCAATTTCTACACCTATATATGGCAAATTGTCGGATTTATATGGAAGAAAAAATATGCTTTCCATAGGAATAATAATGTTTTTAATTGGAAGTTGTCTGTGCGGACTATCACAGAACATGTACATGCTTATAGGGTTTCGTGTAATTCAGGGATTGGGTGCAGGTTCGATATTTACACTTACATATACAATAATAGGTGATGTATTTACTATTGAAGAGAGACCGAAAGTTCAGGGCATTATAGGCACTGTATGGGGAGTAGCAAGCCTTACAGGTCCATTTTTAGGAGGAATTTTAATAGATACTCTGTCCTGGCACTGGATCTTTTTTATAAATATGCCTTTTGGAATACTGTCAGTCATACTTATACAAAAAAATATAAAAGAAAATTTTGAAAAGAAAAGATGCAAAATTGATTTTGCAGGAATTGTTACTTTATCATTGGCCATGATTATATTTTTAAATATTTTTGTGTCAGGCCAAAATAAAAATTCCACTTATATATTCAATATAATATCAGTTTTAGCTGCTGTTGTATTGTTAATTGCATTCTATAAAATAGAAGAAAAAGCGGAAGAACCAATTATCCCATTCAGTATATTTACAAGATCAATTACAATAACAAATTTAGTAAGTTTTCTGGCATCAACTGTATTGATAGGTGCAGATGTATATTTCCCCATATATATACAAAATGTACTTGGATTCAGTGCAAAAATATCAGGTTTGGCTCTTGCTCCAATGTCAGTTGCCTGGCTTATAGCTTCAGTAGTTTTGGGAAAACTTATAGTAGTTCGTGGAGCAAAATTCGTAGTTTTGGTTTCAAATTTCATCCTTATAGTAGGTACAATACTGCTTCCTACCCTGGGCATAAATTCTCCGATTTTACTGGTATTAATATATGTTTTTATAATGGGTTTTGGATTTGGAGGAGCTTTTACTACTTTGACCATAGTTATACAGGAATCTGTAGGATACAATCAAAGGGGTGCTGTAACTGCATCCAACGCTCTAGTTAGAACATTGGGACAAACAATAGGAGTAAGTGTATTTGGAGGTATATTCAATTTATTTATAGTTAAATATTTTGTGGGGATAGGAATTAAAGGAGTAGATCCGGGTAATTTATACAAGGCATCCGGATATAATTCCAATGCAACTGTTGAACAGATAAAGTTTTCCCTGAATAGTTCTCTTCATGTACTATTTATAATATTGATAGCAATATCCGTACTTTCATTGATTATATCCATAGCAATGCCAAAGGAAGAGAAAAGTGAAATATGAGTAACGGTGACTGCTGAAAATCATCTTCCTATTTAAATAGGAAGATGATTTTCAGCAGTCCTTTTCTAAAGATTTATTCTATATAATATATAAAAACTATCCTTGTGCATATATACAGTTGTCATCTTGTGCTATTATTAAATTCACATTGTTTTTGTTAATGAATTCTATATATTCTTCTGGTGGCACTTTATCAGTTATTAGATAATCTATATCTCCTATTGAGCAGTATGTCATTAAAGAAGAAGTTCCAAATTTTGAATAGTCTATTAACACATATACCAGGCTACTTTTGCTAATCACAAGTTTTTTTATTTCAGCTTCTTGTGGAGAACCATTTGTTACACCATTTGTTAAAGATATTCCTGTAGAAGCCATAAAAGCTTTGTTTATATTATATTTTTTTAGAAGGTTCAGTGTATCTATACCTACAAATGAATTTGTATTTCTTACCAGACTGCCACCAGTAGAAATTATATTTATATTGTCATATTTTATGCATTTATTGATGAAATTGAGATTGTTGGTTATTATGGTTATATTTTTTTTATCCTTTAGAAAATATGCAAGGTTTACTGTAGTTGTTCCCGAATCTACAAATATTATATCACCATCATTAATCAGTTCAGCTGCTTTTTCAGCTATTAAAGATTTTGGATGGCTGTTTTTTATTTGCCTTTTATCAAAAGGAATAAGGGGATTGGAATTTACAGATACACCTCCGTATACCTTTTTTATTGTACCTTTTTCAACTAACTCACTTACATCCCTTCTTATTGTGTTTTTTGAAACATTAAATATATTAGCCAATTGGTCTAGTGTTACTGTCTTATTATCTAATATATATTCTTCTATTTTTTGTATTCTTTTCAGTTTCATGGCTTTCTCCTTTCATTAAAAGTACAATTAAAATGTTTTTATTAATAAATTTACTATGCCCTTATATATAATTATATATAAAAACTCAAAAAAGTAAACAATTCAATTCAAATGTTAACAATAACTTGATCAATAAATAACTAAAATATGTTTATCCAAATTTATTTTAACAAAGTTTTAATAAATATATTGACATAATGAAACTATAAGTGGTAATATTTAATCAACAAGTAATCATAAATTCACAAACAAATAATCAAAAAATATAAGAAGGTGAAGTTTTGAGTAATTTATTTTTAATGCCAAGATATGTTTTTACAGGCCAGGGGGCCCTGGATAAAGCTAGTGAAGATATAAAACTATTGGGCAAGAAGGCACTTATAGTTACAGATGATGTGATGATTAAACTGGATAGCATAAGCAATATTACTAATTTATTGGATAAGCTGGAAGTTAATTATTCTATTTATCATGACGTCAATGGAGAACCTACAGATGTTATGGTCAACAATGGAATCAAGCAGTACAAAGATAACAATTGTGACTTTTTAATAGCACTGGGTGGTGGAAGTCCTATTGATACAATGAAAGCCATAGGTGCAATGATAACGAATTCAGGTGAGATAAACGATTATCTTGGAAAGATAATTGAAAAAGAAACTCCTCCATTGGTGGCAATCCCAACCACAGCTGGAACTGGCTCAGAAGCAACTCAATTTACCATAATAACAGATACTGAAAAAAATATAAAAATGCTGTTAAAAGGACCATATCTAATACCAACTATTGCAGTAATAGATCCTATTTTTACAATTACTTCTCCTAAAAATGTTACTTCTTCTACAGGATTGGATGCACTCACCCATGCTATAGAATCCTATACGTCAAAACTTGTTCAACCTATGTCAGAAATATTTTCTCTATCTGCAGTAAAAAAGATATTTGATAATTTATTGGAAGCTTATAATAATGGAAAAAATGTCAATGCGAGGACAGAAATGTCTATAGCTGCACTTCAAGCAGGAATAGCATTTAACAATTCCTCCGTTACTATAGTACACGGTATGAGCAGACCTATAGGTGCATTGTTTCATGTACCACATGGATTATCAAATGCAATGCTCTTAACAGATTGCCTTGATTTTATTTTGTCTGGTGCACCTGATAAATTCTGTACTTTGGCCAGGACAATTGGAGTATATGAAAAAAATATGAGTGATATACAGGCAGGAGAGAAATTTATAGAGGCTGTTAGAAATCTTTGTACAAAATTAAATGTACAGACATTACAGAAATTTGGAGTTGAAAAGAGTATATTCATGGAAAATTTGGACAAGATGGCTGAAGATGCACTTCAAAGTGGAAGTCCTCAAAACACAAGAAGAGAAGTTAAAAAGGAAGATATAATAGAGATATATAAAGGATTATGGAAGTAGGTGAAGTTATGTCACTGACAAGATTAAAAGAATTACTGGATGAAGCTGAAGACAGAAAGTATGCAATAGGTGCTTTTAGTATTGCAAATATGGAAATGATAATAGGAGCTGTCAAGGCTGCAGAAGAATTGAAATCACCTATAATATTGCAGATTGCAGAAAGCAGGCTGAAGCATTCACCGCTGCATTTAATAGGACCTGTAATGATGGAGGCAGCTAAAAAAGCCAAAGTTCCCGTAGCAGTGCATTTGGATCATGGTTTGACTATGGATTGTATACATGAGGCACTTGATTTAGGATTTACCTCTGTTATGATAGATGGTTCCAAATATACTCTGAACAAAAATATTGATTTAACTAAAAGTGTCATCAAAAAAGCCCAAGAATACGGTGCTTCAGTAGAAGCTGAAATTGGTAGAGTGGGAGGCAGCGAAGATGGTTCAGAGGATATATCTGCCATGTATACAGATACGGGTGAGGCATATGAATTCTATAGTGAAACAAAGGTTGATGCGCTTGCAATTGGCATAGGAAATGCTCATGGTGTTTATAAAGGTCTGCCTAATCTAAATTTCGATGTATTGAAAAATATTTATAAAAAGGTGGATGTCCCTCTGGTTTTACATGGAGGTTCCGGTATAAGTGATGATGATTTTAGAAAATGTGTTTCATATGGGGTGAGAAAGATAAATATAGCTACTGCTACATTTATTTCGGTTGCTCAGAAGGTAGAAGAATTATGCAGGAAACATGAGCACACAGACTATTTCAAGCTGCATGAAGCTGAAATTGAAGGTGCATATTTAAATGTTAAAAAGCATATAAAAATTTTTGGAAGTAATAATAAAGCCTAGGGAGGAGAAAAAATGCAGTATATTCAATTTGACAATGGCAGAAAATTTGATGTTATACCTTTGGGAAGAGCAACTATAGATTTAAACCCGGTGGAAATAAACAGGACTTTGGCACAAAGTGCAACTTTCAAGAAATACCTTGGAGGATCTCCTGCAAATGTAGCTGTAGGGCTTGCTAGACTTGGAAAAAAAGTTGGATTTATAGGTAAGATATCAGATGATAGATTTGGAGATTTTATTATTGATTACTTTAAAAAGGAAGGCATAGATGTTTCTCAAATTTATAGGGCAGAGAATGGAGAATCTCTTGGACTTACTTTTACTGAAATACTCAGCCCTACAGAAAGCAGTATATTGATGTATAGAAACAGTATTGCAGATTTAAGCTTGAATGTAGATGAAATTGACGAAGATTATATAAGAAATACAAAAGCAATCTCCATATCAGGAACAGCTCTTGCTCAGAGTCCTTCAAGAGAAGCTGCCCTTAAAGCAATGGAATATGCAAAAAAACACAATACAGCTGTAATCTTTGATATAGATTATAGAAAGTACAATTGGAAAAACAAAGATGAAATAGCAATTTATTATTCAATGATGGGTAAAAACAGTGATCTGGTAATAGGCTCAAGAGAGGAATTCAACCTTATGGAAGGTCTTGTTGCAGAAAACAGCAGTGATATTGAAACGGCAAACAGATGGATTGGATATGGAAACAAGATAGTTGTTATAAAGCATGGCAAAGATGGATCTACAGCCTATACGGAAGATGGAAGAAAATACAGTATCAAACCATTCCCTGTTAAACTGATGAAATCTTTTGGAGGTGGGGATGCTTATGGTTCAGCTTTCATATATGGACTTCTTGAAGGATGGGATATAATAGATGCTCTTGAATTCGGAAGTGCTTCAGCTGCAATGCTTGTTGCAAGCCATAGTTGTTCAGATGCAATGCCTAAAGTGGAAGAAATAAAAAAATTTATAAAAGAAGAAAAGGCTAAATACGGTGAAATGGTGGCAAGATATTAAAGCAGAATATTATAGTTGGGAGGAATTAGCATATGAGTTTAAGTGAATTTGGTAATTTGGGTTCTTTAAAATTTGGTGAAAATAAAATATGTGGAATAAATGGCCCGCATAAAGAAATGCTTATGGATATATCAGTAAACAGGATTAGAAAAAATTCAGAAGAATCTTATGAAGAAAATAACAAGGAAATGGCTGTTCTTCTTTTAGACGGCAAAATTGAAGTAGACTGGCATGGCAATAATCAGATAATGGAGAGACATTCAGTGTTTGATGAAGAACCATGGTGTATTCATGTTCCACATGGTACAAAAGTAACAGTAAAAGCTCAAGAAGAAAGTGAAATAATCTTTCAGGCTGCTGAAAATGAAAACGACTTTGATCCGAAATTATATTTTCCGAAAGATTGTCAAAGTGATATATTTGGCAAAGGAGTATGGAATGATACTGCAAGAAGAATTGTAAGAACCGTATTTGACTATCATAATGCCCCTTATTCAAATATGGTAATGGGAGAAGTTATTACATTCCCAGGAAAATGGTCAAGCTATCCTCCACATTATCATCCTCAGCCTGAAGTTTATTATTATAAATTCAACAAACCTCAGGGGTTGGGATTATGCCTTACTGGAGATGATGCCCATAAGATATCGGACAACAGCTATGTTGCCATTCATGGGGGAGATGTCCATCCTCAGACTTCGGCACCTGGATATGCAATGTATTACTGCTGGATGATAAGGCATCTTAAAAATAATCCATGGACTGACAGAATTGATGTTGAAGAACATAAATGGTTATGGGAAAAAGACGTAAAAATATGGCCTGACAAATAAGGAAGGAGGTTAAATTATGAAAAAAATAAGACTTACAGTTGCACAGGCACTGGTGAAATTTCTTGACAATCAATATGTTGAATTTGATGGTGTTGAAACTAAATTTGTCAAAGGTATTTTTACAATTTTTGGACATGGAAATGTAGTAGGACTTGGTCAGGCGTTGGAAGAAGATCATGGAGATTTGATAGTACATCAGGGAAGAAATGAACAGGGAATGTCTCATGCTGCCATAGGATTTGCAAAACAAAAATTGAGAAAACAAATATATGCGTGTACTTCATCAGTTGGGCCTGGTGCTGCCAATATGGTGACAGCAGCTGCTACAGCAAGTGCAAACAGAATACCTGTACTATTCCTTCCAGGAGATGTATATGCTACAAGGCAGCCTGATCCAGTACACTGCAGCAGATGGAACAGTTTAACAATCTTACAATAAGCACAAATGATGCTTTTAAAGCTGTAAGCAAATATTGGGACAGGATTTCAAGACCTGAACAGCTCATGACAGCCTACATAAATGCAATGAGGGTTTTGACAGACCCTGTAAATACAGGAGCGGTTACCATAGCATTACCTCAGGATGTTGAAGGTGAGGCATATGATTATCCAGAACAATTTTTCCAGAAAAGAGTACACAGAATAGAAAGAACACTCGCAACGAAAGAAATGATAAAGGATGCAGTTGAACTTATCTTAAAGAAAAAGAAGCCTATGCTTGTATGCGGTGGTGGAGTAAAATATTCTGAAGCTGCAGAGGCTTTTAAAAATTTTGCAGAAAAATTCAACATACCATTTGGAGAGACTCAGGCTGGTAAAAGTGCAATAGTGTGGGATCATAAATTGAACCTTGGAGGAATAGGGGAAACAGGAAGTTTGGCTTCTAATATGATTGCCAAAAAGGCAGATCTTATAATTGGTGTTGGTACAAGATATACAGATTTTACAACATCGTCAAAATGGTTGTTTCAAAATCCTGAAGTTGATTTTCTCAATATAAATATAGCTGGATTTGATGCTTATAAATTGGATGGAGTTAGAGTTGTAGCTGATGCTAAAGCAGCATTGGAAGATTTGACAAATGAACTTTCAAAAACAGGGTATAAGTCCTCATACAAAACTGAAATAAAAGAGGCCAGGGACAAACTGGATGCAGAAGTGAGGAGAGTATACAGTACGGAGTATAAAGAAAAAGGTTTTGTGCCTGAAATACAGGATCATCTTGATCCGTCGGTATTTGAAGAATTCAAGGAAATAACCGGTTCATGCCTGACACAATCAAGAGTTGTAGGTATCTTTAATGAAATGCTTGCTAATGATGATATTGTAGTTGGTGCATCAGGAAGTTTGCCTGGAGATTTGCAGAGAATATGGAGGCCAAAGGGTGTCAATACCTATCATGTAGAATATGGATTTTCATGCATGGGATATGAAGTAAATGCATCACTGGGTGTAAAGATTGCAGAGCCTGACAGGGAAGTGTATGCATTTGTCGGAGATGGTTCTTATATGATGCTTCATTCTGAACTTCCAACCTCTATTCAGGAAGGAAAAAAGATAAATGTAGTACTGTTTGACAATATGGCTTTTGGATGTATAAACAACCTTGAGATGGAACATGGAATGAACAGTTTTGGAACAGAATTCAGATTCAGAAATCCAAAAACCGGGAAGTTGGACGGAGGCCTTGTTCCTATGAATTTTGCCATGAATGCAGCTTCCTATGGATGCAAGACCTATACTGTAAAGACGATAGAAGAGTTAAAAGAAGCAATAATAGATTCAAAGAAACAAAAGGTATCTACTCTTATAGACATAAAAGTACTGCCAAAGACAATGATTCATAAATATGGTTCCTGGTGGAGAGTAGGATTGGCCCAGGTATCCAAGAGCAAGAGAATTCATGATGTATATGAAAATGTGATAAAGAAAAATCTTGGTGAGGCACGTCAGTACTAATTATGGAGGATGTCTTCTAATTTATAAAAGAGTTTATTATTAAGAAAGAAGGTTAAATAAATCATGGATTCGCCGTCTTGTATTGATTGGTATAGGAATAGGTATTATACAGCAAATAGCGGGAATTAATGTAATGATGTATTATGGAACTACTGTTTTGGAAAAGGCTGGATTTGGTGTTAAGGCAGCATTGATTGCCAATATAGGAAATGGATCCATAGCTGTTATAGTTACAATAATTTATATGAAGGTTTTTTCAAATAGAATTAGACGTAGAACTATGCTGCTTACTGGATATACAGGAAGTACGTTATCTATGCTGACAATAGCTATTCTTACACATTTATTACAAGGACAGGCCATTCTTCCTTATCTGGTAATAATATTGACTATGGTTTTCTTGGCTTTTTTCCAGGGAACTGTTGGGCCGGTAATTTGGCTTGTGTTATCTGAAATATTTCCACTTAGATTAAGAGGACTCGGCATGGGAATATCTACATTTTTCTTATGGATAGCCAATTTCTGTGTTGGAGTTGTATTTCCTACTTTGCTATCAAAATTTGGATTATCAGGTGCATTTATAATATTTGTCATACTTGGAGCTATAGCGTGGGCATATACGTATAAATTTGTACCAGAAACCCTTAACAAATCACTGGAAGAAATAGAAGAATCTTTTAGAAATTATAAAAAGAAAACTTCAGATAGTTCAAATATAAACAAAATATATAATAAATAATTATTTTATAATAGACTATACCTGAACCTGTGCATTAAATGAAATTGTATTTCTCTAATAAGTTCAGGTATATTTTAATGAAAATCAATTACACAATGTTAGCAGGACAGCTGCATATTATATCAATTGCAATATCATACAAGAATTAATTACTTTAATATGATATATTTAAAAGAAGATGGAGAAAGGAAGTTAGGATTGTTTACCTGGACAGGGAATTGAATATGGGAGTTTATAATATAGTAGTATAATTTCATTATAAATAATCGAAAGAGGTTAAAGAAGAGTGCAAGTATACTAATTTGAATAATGGCGTGGCTGCTTATAGGAGATGAGTGATAAATGAAATTATTAATACATGATCTGAAAGCTGATGATTTAAAAAAGATATTTTCCAATATATTAGATGATATGATAATTATCTCAGACGATGGGACAATACATAATTGCATAGGTTGCTTCGGGTGCTGGATAAAGACACCTGCAGCCTGTGTAATACATGATAAATATAAAGATATGGGGGAATATTTATCAAAATGCAGTGATGTTATTATTATTAGTGAATGCTGTTATGGGGGATTTAGCCCATTTGTCAAGAATGTATTGGACAGAAGTATTCCTTATCTGCATCCTTATTTTATAATAAAAAATGGGGAAATGCATCATAGGAGACGATATAATAATAATATAAACATGCAAGTATATTTTTATGGTCAAAATATAACAGAAAGAGAACGACAAACTGCTAAAAAAATTGTAAAAGCAAATTCAATTAATTTAGATTGCATTGTAGACAAAGTTGTATTTACCCATAATATTTTTGAAATGAAGGGACAGATATTATGAAGATAGCGTTTATTAACGGAAGTCCTAAAATAAAAGGCAGTGCTTCTGCTTGTATATTAAAGGACTTGAAGCTTTTCTTGAACAATAATATAATTTCCGAATATAATTTCAATAAAAAGAAATTAACTTTAAAACAGATGGAAGAACTGGCAAGATGTGATATATTGGTATTTGCTTTTCCTCTGTATGTAGATGGAATTCCATCTCATCTATTAAACTGCCTTATTCAATTGGAAAAGTTTTTTATAGAAATAGAACAAAAAGAGATTATTGTTTATTGTCTTGTAAATTGTGGCTTCTATGAAGGACACCAGAATAAGCTGGCAATTGAAATAATGGAGAATTGGTGTAAAAAGTCAGGCATTAAATGGGGACAGGGAATTGGGATTGGAGCAGGTGGAATGATAACATCTTTAAAAAATGTTCCAATTGGACATGGACCTAAAAAAAATTTAGGAAAAGCATTAAAAGAATTTTCAGGTAATATATTAAAAGGTACTTCAGGAGAAAATATATTTATTACAGCAAATTTTCCAAGAATTTTGTATAAACTTGCTGCAGAAATGGGATGGAGGCATTTAATCAAAGCAAATGGTTTAAAACGAAAAGATTTGTTTTTAAAAAAATAAACCGTCCAAATTTTTGTTTATACTATTATTCAAGGGAATACCTCTTTAATAGTTTACTGAAGTTTTTTATACCATCATGCAGTGAGATTAGTATGATAATACCAAATATAATTCCTGCAATACACGAGAGAAGCACTTTGGATAAATCATATTTTAAAAGTGATTTAGAAATATACATTATGTAAATACATACGGGCAAGAATAATGCAGAAGTTACTACACCGGGAACATAGTGTTTGAATTGTATGCATAAATAAAAATGTGCAAAGATTAAGTGAAATGTAAAAGCGAACAAAAATCCATACCAAATAAAATAGCTGTTAAAAGTACATGATAATATAGAAGCAACTGAAAGAATCACAAATATAATTTCCACTCCAATTGAAAATGCTGCAGTACTCCAATAGCCTGTATCATTTAAACCAAAGGGTTTCTTTTTCATCATAAAAGTGTCTTCCTTCAACTCCTTTTTAAATCTTTTACTCCATGCTTCAGCCATTATAATTTCTTCAAAGTCATGAATCATAAATAATATAGGCAGTAACCATATGATTGTTTTTATATTATACATAGAATCTCTCCTTTCAATATGACACACTTGTGTCACTTCATAATATAGAGTATAATAATTACAAATTGTTATGTCAATAGAAACGGCTTAAACGCTACATTTAAAGGCTATTTGTGACATCTTGTCGGGAGGGCTTTGGAATGTACTTTTAAAATGGATAAAGGAGGGTGCAGAAAAAACTCCAATGGAAATGGAATATATTATTATAGATGCAATTAGAAATGCAAATCTAAACATAATAATATAGGATGCAATGGATAAAATTTTATCTCATTTGAATTTTATGGCTACATTAAAAGCCATGGCACTTTTTTAGAAAAAAATCGACTATTGTATCAAAACATATTTATGAATTTTGATAAAGATTCCAGCATATAGTTGAATTTTCTATAAACAAATACTACTTGTATATTTGTAAGTGAAGTATGAGTATTAATGCTTGATATCTTTAATATTGATATCAAATATCTATTTTTTATATTATATAATATAGCACGCAAAGGTATATAATGTTATATGGAGTCAATTATAAAAAATGGAGGGATTATAAATGACTGATTTTAAAAATTATATATATGTAGCAAGCTGTGTTTTTACTAGAGAAAATCCAGCTTTAAGTGTAAAAATTCAAAATTATTTAAAAAAACGATTTCGCATGCAGATAATAAGATGTTGTGTTCCAAAGTACAAGCTTAATGAATTTACAGTTCAAATGCCAGAGTGGCTGCAACAGCGCTGGAGAGACACTCCTGATTTTAAAGGTTTTACTCCAGATAATAAAATGGTATATGTATGCCACAATTGTTCTGCTATTTTTCAGGAAACAATGCCTGAAATAAAAAGGGTTTCACTATGGGAGCTTATTTTAAGTGATCCAGAGTATCCTTTTCCCGACTACTTGCATGAGAAGATGACAGTACAGGATTGTTGGCGTTCTTATGATAATTTTTCAGAACAAAAAGCTGTACGTTCATTATTAAAGAAAATGAACATAGATATTGTAGAACAAGAAGAAAATTATGAAAAGACCAAGTTTTGTGGTATATCTTTGTATAAACCTGCCCCAGGGAGAAATTTGAAATTAGCCCCTAGGAGATTTGTAGAAAATGCAGATGGAAAGTTTATTCCACATACAAAAGAACAGCAGATACAATTGATGCGGGAACACTGTAAAAAAATCACTACGGATAAAGTTGTTGCATACTGCCACTATTGTGTTAAAGGACTTGAACTTGGAGAAAAACATGTAAAGCATCTGGCAAGTCTATTGTTTGATGTTTAAAATTTACGTTTAGAAATTTTATTTTAAGTTAGGCTGGTTCCTCTTTATTAGTAATATACCAAGTATCATTGGCTGCCTGTATAGTAAATTTAACAGGAACATCACAAGAACCGCTTATCGTTTTATTCTGTGAGTCTTTTATAGTGATTGAATAAATCATATTTTCATAAGTTGTACCATTTTTAGTTTCTTGAGATTTTTGCTTTAAATCAAGATTGATTTTAACAGGCTTTTTATATTGCTTATCATTTAATGAATATACCTTATATACATTTATATTATTAAAAACAGCTTCTGACATATGTTTGGATATTTCATTTGAATATCCACTTTGAGTTAAAAAAGATTCTTTTACAATGGTATATATCTCATTTCTATCTATATTGCTATTTTGAGTGTTTTTATTACATGAAGTAAAAACAAATGTAAAAATGAATATTGTTACAAATAGAATATACTTTTTATTTTTAATCAATATATCAAATCCTTTCAATACTCCATCAATTTTTTATACCTGCAATTCATATATAATTTGTGTTATGATTTATTTTTTAAGTTATACAACTTAATATAATATACTCTATATAAAAAGAATATCATAACTTGTATTTTTATTCTAAATTATGATTATAATTAAAAAGTAGATTATGAAAATATAATATTAATTTAAGATACTGTTTGAGTTCAAGAAAAGTATAGTTTTGTGGAATCATTAAATCTATAAATTTTAAATGTAATTAACAAATAAGATTACAATATATAGACTATTATAAATATAATAGTCTATTAATATATTTGTTTATATAATTGTATTGATATTGCATAGATAATCATCTATATTATATATAGATGATTATCTATATATAAGGGGCGATTTTATGAAATTAGATTACGAGTTATATGCAAAAATATTTAAATCATTATCTGATCAAAGTAGGCTAAAAATTATTGATATATTATCCTGTGGAGAGAAATGTGCCTGTGATTTACTAGAAGACTTTGATTTTACACAGCCTACCCTATCTCATCACATGAAAGTATTAATGGATTGTAAAATTGTTAAATGCAGAAAAGAAGGTATATGGAGTTATTATTCATTAGATAAAAATAGTACGGATAAATTAGAACTATTTTTAATGAATATTATAACAGATACAGAAGATTGTATTTGTAAAAATAGTAATCAGTGTGAAATATAAAATAAATTAATATAATTGAATTAAAAATATGGGGGAAGTATATATGAAAAATAAATTATCAGTACTTGATCGTTATTTAACATTATGGATATTCACTGCCATGTTTGCAGGGATTTTATTAGGATGGGGAGTACCAGAAATATCCCAAGTCTTGGCTAATCTATCTGTAGGCACTACATCTATACCTATAGCTGTTGGGCTTATTTTAATGATGTATCCACCACTTGCTAAAGTAAACTACAAAGAACTTGGAAAAGTATTTAAATCTCCAAGGGTATTATCACTATCACTTATTCAGAACTGGGTTATAGGGCCTATATTAATGTTTGTACTTGCAGTATTATTTTTACATGCATACCCAGCATACATGACAGGTCTTATTCTTATTGGTCTTGCTAGGTGCATTGCTATGGTTATTATATGGAATAGTCTTGCAGATGGTGATACGGAATATGCAGCTGCACTTGTAGCGTTCAATTCTATATTCCAGGTTATATTCTATTCTATATATGCCTATATATTTATAACTGTACTTCCAACCTGGTTTGGACTTACAGGTTATAGTGTGGATATTTCAATGGTAAAAATAGCCTCTTCCGTTGTAGTTTATCTTGGAATTCCTTTTGTATTTGGAATGTTAACAAGATTACTTCTTGAGCCTAAAATGGGTACAGAGTGGTACACAAAAAAGTTTATTCCTAAAATAAGCCCTCTGGCTTTGATAGCACTATTGTTTACTATTATTGTGATGTTTACTTTTAAGGGAAAATATATTATACAATTGCCATTAGATGTAATTAGAATTGCTATACCGCTTGTAATCTATTTTGTAGTTATGTTTTCAGTTTCATTTTTTATAAGCTATAGATCAAAGATAGATTATAAGAAAACAGCTACACTTTCATTTACTGCTGCAAGTAATAATTTTGAGCTTGCTATAGCTGTTGCTGTTGCTGTATTTGGTATAGAGTCAAAAGAAGCTTTTACAGCAGTGATAGGGCCCTTGATTGAAGTACCTGTAATGATAGGACTCGTAAATGTATCATTGCATTGGGGAAAGAGGTATTTTGCATTAAAGAAATAGAAAATTCCAATGGAATCTATATCAATCATGAAATATCAGTATAAAAGTAATATTAGAATTTAATACAGGAGGAACAAAATGAGACCAAAAGTGGCTTTTTATGTGTCCATAATTCGTGCAGATCACAGATGGCTGAAGCAATAGGAAGACTATATGGAAAAGATGTCTTTGATTCGTATTCAGCTGGTACTGAAACTAAATTTGAAATAAATAAAGATGCAGTTAGAACGATTAAGAAAGTATACAGTATTGACATAAATGCAGTTCAACATGTTAAGCTTATTAATGATTTACCTGAAATTGATATAGTAATAAAGATGGGATGTAATGTTGAATGTCCATTTTTGCCATCTAAATGTGAAGAAGATTGGGGACTTGAAGATCCTACGGGAAAAAGCGACGAGGAATTTATTAAAACAGCTGAAATAATTGAGGAAAAAGTAAAAAATCTAATAAAAAAAATAATAAGTAAAGAAATTAAATAAGTTTATTGACAATTACATTCTACACTTGTAGAATGTAATTACAGGAGGTGTTATTATTGTCAATTATAAAAATCCCTGAATCAGAACTGGAAATTATGAAGGCTATATGGTCAAGCCAAATTCCAGTATCTTCTAAGGAAATAGTTAAAATTATGGAAGATAGGAAAGGGTGGAAAATTACAACTGTTCTAACACTACTTTCACGCCTGACAAAGAAAAAATTTATAGATGCAAAGAGGGAAAAAAGGATTACCTATTACACGCCAATTGTAACAGAAGGTGAATATTTAGGATTTGAAACAAAGGATTTTTTCCAAAAGGTTCATGGAAATTCATTAAAAAGTTTTATTACCACACTTCATGATAATGATGATATTAGCGATGATGATCTAGATGAACTGGAAAAGTGGATTAAAAACAGATGATATCTATGTTGGAAATTTTTATAAAAGAGTTATTACATGCATCTTTAGTAGGAAGTTTGGGTATTATTGTCATTGTATTTTTGCAAAAAACTCTATTTAAAAGATATACTCATGCATTTTGTTACTATATATGGCTAGCTGTAGTAATAAGAATGATTGTACCTTTTAAAATTCCAATTTACTTATCTCAAGAAGTATATAAATTTTTTGGATAATTAAAGAAATCAGACATAAAAGAGAGAAAATTATACGCATTGACTCTCATTAATTCTCTAAGACTTAATAAAAATAATGCATTTCAAAATAATCTTACTATGGGATTCAATAGTAAGAAAAATATATTAAGAGGGAGACTGGAAAATATGCTGAATTTAAAAAAACGAAAAAAAGGTGTAACTATAGGTGCTCTGGCTGTGATATTAACGATAAGTTCAGTAATTAGTGTAAATGCTTTTGCTAAAAACAGTTCTAGTTCTGTAGATAGAACCAATACATCAATTAATAAAACTGTAAAAACTAATACACAAAATAATGTAAGAATTGTATATTCAGGTAAAACAAAAGATATGCCGCAAAAATATAAAAATATGTTTAATATTAAAGATTCTACAGAAGACAACACTAAATCAATAGTAATTACAGGTTTTAAAGAGTATACTTATTCAAATGCACCAGAATCTGCAAAGAAACAATATGAAGAAGCTTGTAAAAAATTAAATATAAAGCCAGATCCATCTCATGTTATATTTGCTCATGAAAAATAAAATTTTATTAGTATAATCTAGTATTTTCAACGGATATTATAGGTAATTGTGGATAATTATTGACGCAGTTACTTTTTTGTTTTAAACATAATTTTTATAGAAAACTATTGTAGACAGTTCAGCAATAGATGTAAACTAAATAATGCACAGTTATACGTTAGTACGGATTTAGAAAGGAATCAAAATGAAATTAATAATAGCGGAAAAACCAAGCCTGGCAATGAATGTTGTCAAGAGTATTGGCAATATGAATAAACATGACGGATACTTTGAAAACAGATATTATATTATAACTTTTGCATTTGGACATTTATTGCAGCTTTTCGATGTAGATGATTATTTTAATAGAGAAAAAACAAGATGGAGTTTAGAGGAACTGCCTTTCATCCCGGAAAGCTTTAGATTCAAGCTTAGAGATGATGGTGGAGTAAGAAAACAGTATGAAATTATAAGATCCTTGATTAAAAGAGACGATATATCCGAGATTGTAAATTGTGGTGATGCTGATCGCGAGGGGGAAGTAATTATAAACAATATAATTACTAGAATTTTTCATCAGGAAAATATAAAAAAGCCTGTAAAGAGATTATGGCTGCCTGAACAGACAACTCAAACTATACGCAATGAATTGAGAAATTTAAAAGATGACGAAGAGTATAAAAATCTGTACCATGAAGGCCTTGCAAGAACTTATCTTGATTGGACATATGGAATAAATCTAACCAGGTATTTAAGTATAAAATCCAAATCCTTTTTACCTGTAGGGCGTGTTCTGATACCTATAGTAAAGTTTGTCTATGATAGAGACAAAGCAATAGAGAATTTCAAGCCGGAAACTTATTTTGAAATAGGTGCAATTATAAACAAAAACAACTTACAGATAAAGGCAAAACTAAAAGACAGGCATTTTTCAGCAGATGAAAGGAACAAGGCAGATGCCCTGTTAAATAGTTTGAAGGATAAAAAAGCTGTAGTTAGTAAAGTTAAAAAGAGAACAGTTAAAAGGCAGCCTCCTAAATTATTTTCCCTTGATACTATCCAAAATAAAATGTTCAGACAGTATAAAATGGCACTGGATGATACTTTGAAGCATTTGCAAAAATTATATGAAGGCGGATATACGACTTATCCAAGAACCAATACTGAATATCTTGCAGATACGGAAAAGGGAAAAATAAAGCAGGTAATTGCAGCGGTAAAAGAAAAATTTAATGTGGATATAGGTTTTAAAGATAAGAAATCCATATTCAACAGCAGCAAGGTTGAAAGCCATAGTGCAATTACTCCTACAATTAAAATTCCAGATGAGGGACATTTAAGTGAAGGCGAAAGGAAGGTCTATAATTCAATAAAGAATAGATTTATAAGCAATTTTTTAAATGAGGAAACGATAATTGAGGAAACTAGGGTGCTTATAAAAATAGGTGATGAATCCATAGAACTTAAAGGCAATGTTATAAAGCAGCAGGGATTTTTAAAGTATGAAAAATTGAAAAAGGATAATGAACTTCCTGAATTTATTGAAGGCGAGGAGCTTGATACAAAACTTTCAGTAGATGAAAAACAAACCCAAAAACCTAAAAATGTTACGGAATCCGAGCTCAATAATTTTCTTAAAAATCCTTTCAAGAAAAAGGAAGTTGAAGAACTGAAAAATAGCAATGATGACGATGAATACAAGGCTATTTTGGAAGGCTGCGAGATAGGTACTGTTGCAACAAGGTCGGGAATTATAAAAAATGCCAAACGCTATGAGTACATAAAAGAAATTAAATCACATTTGGAATGTGAGGAAAAAGGCATAAAATTAATAGAGGCTCTTGAAAAGCTGAAAATTAATCTGGATAAGGAAAAAACCGTTGAGTTTGGAAAGCAACTTAAAAATGTATATAAGGGCAATATAGAAATCAATAATATAGTAGATGAAGTTAAAGATGAATTGAATAATATAATTGCCAATGGAAGTAGTATTCAAATCGATAGAATATACAGTCAAAAAAATAATAAAAAATTCAAAAGCCTTGGCGTTTGTCCAGTATGTAATAAAGGGAAGATAATAGTGGGCAGAACAGGGTATGGGTGCAGCAGATGGAAGGAAGACTGTAAATTTTTTATAGCCAAAACCATAGCGGGAAAAACCATAAGTGAGTCTACAGCAAAAAAGCTTATAAAGAATGGGAAAACCAATATTATAAAAGGTTTTAAAAACAGAGCTGGAAAAAGTTTTGATTCAGTGCTTGTTATTAAAGAAGGAAAAGTTGTCTTTGATTTTAGCCTGGAAAATAGAAGCTTGGGGAAATGCCCGATATGTGGAGAAGGAGAAATTACCTCCAATAAATCAGGATATGGATGCAGCAGGTGGAAAGAGGGCTGCAAGTTCTTTATAGGTAAGTGTATAGCAGGAAAAAACATAACTGAATCAATGGCCAAAAAACTTGTAAAAGATAAAAAAACCAATCTTATAAAAGGATTCAAGAGCAGGGCAGGCAAAAAATTTGATGCTGCATTGATAATTGATAAAGATGGAAAAATTGTTTTCATGTTTGAATAAAATATTTTCCATCTATATAGTTCTTTTCTGTAATCTATTGACAATATAATCAATAAAATATTTAACGGCAAGGGATGGCTTTTCCTTGCATTTTAAAGCAATTTCCATTGTACGATAGAAAGTTGGATTGGTTTCCTTGGCTAATATTTCATAAGGGCTTCTTGTAAGGACGAGTTCAGATAATATACTTATCCCAAGGTCATTTTCAACCATGGACATTATAGTATAGTCGTCTTTGGCAATATAATGGATGTTGGGAGTTATGTTGTTGTCTTCAAAAATGTGTAAAATAATATTACTGTTGCCTGTTTCCAGTAAAATAAAAGGTTCGCTGGCAAGTGCCTGAATTGGAAAAAATTTTTCATGGGCATATTTATGATTCTTTGGGATTACCACTTTCAATTTATCATTTTTGAGAAAAATTGTTTTAAAGTTCTTTTTATGAGGCGGACATGTAGAACCAAAATCAACAACGCCATTTGCTATCCACGTTTCTATTTCATTATAATCGCCCTGTAGTAATTCAAATTTGATATTTGGGTATATAATTTTAAATTCTTTTATAAGAGGTGGCAGCCAATGGCAGGACACGCTTGAAAAAGTACCAATTCTGATTAGCCCCGTTTTCATGTTCAAAAGTTCAAAAATCTTCTCAGAAAGTTTATGATGGCTGTTACTGATATTTCTAAGATAGGGAAGTAACTGTTCGCCTTCTGCAGTTAGCCAGACTCCTGAATGAGTCCTGTTTAGAAGCGATATACCAAGTTCCTTTTCTAAAGAGCTAATTATCTGACTTACAGCAGATTGTGTATAGTTAAAATATCCGGCAGCTTTTGTTAAATTACCCAATTCAATAACCTTCATAAGAACCTCATATCTTGAAATACGCATGTTTGTCAGCCCTTTCGTGCATTAGAAAATCTAATGTTAAATATAACAAAAGTTTGTTTTACTTATATAATACGTGATTATATAATAGATTTATAGAAAAGACAAGCATTATAATTTATAAAATATGAGGTTAATATTATGACACAGAAAAGAGCAAATCTATTACTTCTAACTGTTTCTATGGCATGGGGAACTTCCTATTTGCTTATGAAAATGGGACTTGGGGACATAGGTCCTTTCAATTTAATTGCACTCAGATTTGGACTTGCATTTTTCGTAACATTCGTTCTTCTTTTTAAAAGAGTTAAAGATGTAAATATGAAAATAATTGTCCATAGTGCAATAATAGGACTTATATTGTTTTGTATATTTACAAGTATTTTGCTGGGACTTAAAGCAACAACAGCTTCCTCAGCAGGTTTCCTGGTAGGTACTACAGTAGTATTTGTACCTTTAATGCAGGTCTTTATAAATCACAAATTGCCTCAAATAAAAACAATACTGGGTATTTGTGTAGTACTTGCAGGTATAGGATTTCTAACTTTGAAAAATGGATTTGAGATGGATTTTGGATCAGTATTATGTTTACTGGGTGCAGTTTTTAATGCAATATATATTATAACAACAAAGCATTTTGTTAAATCAGGGAATACATTGCAATTGGGAGTTTTTCAGTTGGGATTTGCCTCATTATTTGGAATTCTGTTTTCATTTATTTTTGAAATTCCCAAATTACCTGATACTCGAAATGGATGGATAGCAGTTTTAGGGCTTGCTGTAATATGCAGTGCTTATGGTTTTGTAGTACAACCTATAGCACAAAAATATACTACCCCGGAAAGTACCAGCTTTTCATTTGCATTGGAGCCAATATTTTCAGCTGTTTTTGCTTCTTTATTTTTACATGAGGTACTCGGCATTCAGGAGTATTTTGGAGGTGCACTTATACTGATGAGTTTGTTTATTTCTTCCCAAGGTAAAGCTAATGTTTCTAATAGATTACATGTTAAGACAAGATAGGGGCAGTAAACTATAAATTTTGAAAAGGCACAATAAATAATTTAATTATTTATTTACAGTATTTTGAATTCAAGGCATGGTGCAAAACAGTATTTGATTTTTGCTGCTGCAAGTGAAAAAATGCTTGCAAGCTATTCTTATAGAGAATTGGAAAAGCTATTGGATGATAATAATTTCTTAATTTATGAACATTTGATACCTGATGAAATAACAGACCAGTATTTCAAAAAATATAATCAAGCAAATCCAGAATATCCAATAACAGCTTTTGATAATGTGAATTATTGTTTGGCGGTTAAACAATAAAGACAAAATTAATAATTATAGATATAATTTTTATATAATGAATCTTATCTGAAGGGGAGATAAAGTATGAAATATTATGTCGTTGACGCTTTTGCTGATGAGGTATTCAAAGGAAATCCAGCAGGTGTATGTGTTTTAGACGATCCGATAGATGATAATACAATGCAAAAAATTGCAGCATATTTATCCAGAGATTTATTTGTGGTGCTAGAAACAGAAAAACAATTGAAAGAATTAACTCCAAACTTTTCAAAGATGATAAAACTAAAAGATGGATTGGGAGTTATTGTTACAGCCAGGGGTACTGATGTGGATTTTGTATCTCGCTGCTTTTATCCAAAACTTGGTGTAAATGAAGATCCTGTAACAGGTTCGGCACATAGCAATTTAATACCATTTTGGTCGCAGAGACTAAACAAAGATGTAATGGTAGCCAGACAGTTGTCATCACGTGGAGGAACATTATACTGTAAACTAGCTGGAGATAGAGTAAAAATAAGTGGAAAAGCTGTGCCTTATATGATTGGAAATATTAATATATGATAATTTATAATAGTAAGTAAAAATTAAGTAACTACAAAGTTGCTTGATTTTATTCTGAATATTGGGAGTTGATCTTATGAAAAATAAAACATTGGAAATTATTAGTAAACGAAGAAGTATACGAAAATATAAAAAAGAACAGATTTCAGATGAAAAACTTTCTCTAATTGTTGAAGCCGGGCGTCTTGCTCCAAGTGGTGGAAATAATCAAACAAGTCATTTTATTGTAATACAGAATAGAGAAACTTTGGAAGAATTAAAATCCGTGGTAGAAAGAGAATTTGCCAAAATGGAGATTAAAGAAGATACTTACAAGAGTATAAAAAATTCAATTTTAGCATCAAAAAAAGGCGGGTACAACTTTACATATGATGCTCCAACATTAATTGTGGCTGCAAATCAAAAAGAATATGGCAATGCAATGGCAGATTGTTCAGTTGCTTTGGAGAATATGATGCTGGCAGCAGTGTCACTGGATATAGGTTCTTGTTGGATAAATCAGCTTCACTGGCTGGATGACAATAAATATGTCCGTGAATATATGCTGAAGCTGGGGCTAAGTAAAGATGAAACAATTTGTGGGGGACTTGCACTTGGTTACCCTCAAATGTCACAAATGGCACCTCTTAAGAGAACAGGAAATACTGTTACTTATGTCAAGTAATAAGTATATTGCTTTCAACAATTAAGACCATATAATGGAATTTAACACCATTATGTGGTCTATATGGGTATAATTTTATGGAGATATTTTGATTAGGGGGTTAACTTTGAATATATTAAAAAAGGACAATAGATTTTACCTGATTTCAATGTTATCAGCATTGGTATTGTGTGTTTTATGGGTTGTATTTGTTAAAACTGTGCCTTATTCGGATTTTAACTATTATTATGATTTGGCAAAAAAAATTGCAGATGGTGGAAGTTTTGGAGATACATATACTAGTGTAGGCTATTCCATTATACTGGGATTTATATTTAGTATCTTTGGAAAAAGCATTATTGTAGGTGAAATATTCAATTTAATTCTCACTGCTATAATCTATTTATTAATGTACAATTTACTAAAAAAAATCAATTTAAGTGAAACCAGGAAGAAAATAATTTTTACAATTTTTATATTTTTCCCTACAAATATTTTTTACAACAGTATCATTGGAGTTGAAATACTTTTTACTATGCTGCTGCTTCTAATTACAAACATATACTTTTCAAATAACAAATTTAAATATGTTTTTATAGGTATTTTGGCAGGGGTGGAAAATATGATAAAACCATTTTTTATTGTGTTTTTCTTTGCTCTGTTTTTAGTGGAAATAATTATTGATAAAAAATTGTTGAAACCAATGGTAAATTCTCTTATAGTTCTCATACTTACATGTGTTGTTACAGCTCCCATGGTGTATAGGAATACCAAGCTTGTAGGACAATTTACTTATGTGTCGAATAATAATGGCATAGTTTTGTATATAAACAATAATTCTCAAAATACAAAGGGAAGGTGGATGGCAGCAGCAGATGTTGAAAATTCCATAGTTTCAACTAACAAATATAAAGAAGCCAATATGACTCAGAAAAACAAGATGCTTTCAGCTGCAGCTAAAAAATGGATAAAGAATCATCCAAAACAATTTTTGATATTAGGATTCAAAAGGCTTTTCAATACATATTTTGTAGGGGATGACATACTTTTTACCTACAATCAGGCAGGGCTTGACAATGCTATTCAAATTATACTTTTGATTTATACGAATATAGTAAGAAATATAATATTTGTGCCTGGAATAATTGCAATTATATTATTTAGTATAAAAGTGATAAAAATGCTTTTAAACAGAAAAGGAAATGAAATTGATAGATTTAGTTTATATGCAGTTGTGATCTTTTATATGTTTACATCAATGTATTTTATAACGGAGGGACAAGGAAGATATGCTTTTCCATTTATATTTATAGTTATATACTTCTTTTGCAGCTGGAGAAATACTTTAAAAATACGAGCTAAACATTAATATTGCTTTGATAATTAATTCTTTTAATTTTAAATTTAGTTTGGAATCTCCAAAGCACTTTTGACTGCTATGCTTTGGGGATTCTTTTTTATTCATACAAATCTTATAAGAAATATGATATTCTTCATTGGAATACAAATACTTATTATTTTTGAAGCTATAAAGATTTATACATTAAGACTATACAAGCCCTTGTGATCTCATTGCTTCTGCTACCTTGATAAATCCTGCTATATTCGCTCCACTTAAATAGTCATTACCAAGTCCGTACGCATGTGCTGTTTCAGCGGATTTCTTGAATATATTCTGCATGATTTCTTTTAATTTATCATCTACTTCTTTAGATGACCAGCTTAATCTCATGCTATTCTGGCTCATTTCTAATGCAGAAACTGCAACACCACCGGCATTGGCAGCTTTTGCAGGCCCATATAACAAATTATTTTGTTTATAGATTTGAATAGCTTCTGGAGTACTTGGCATGTTTGCTCCTTCGGCTACTAATTTAACACCATTGTCAGTGATTTTACGAGCTTCTTTTTCACCAATTTCATTTTGTGTTGCACAAGGTAGAGCTATATCATATTTTAAATCCAGGTTCCAAACGGAGCCTTCATGATATTTTGCACCTTTAACTCGCTCAGCATACTCTTTTATTCTCCCTCGTTCAACCTCTTTAATTTGTTTTACAACGGAAAGATCAATACCATTTGTATCAACTATGTATCCATTTGAATCTGAAACAGCTAATACAGTTCCTCCTAATTCATGAACCTTTTCAACAGCATAGATGGCAACATTTCCTGATCCTGAAATTACAACTTTTTTATTTTTAAAAGAGTCATTTAAGGTATTTAGCATTTCTTCTGTATAATATATCAAACCAAATCCTGTAGCTTCCGGACGAATTAAAGAACCGCCGTAGCTTATTCCCTTACCAGTCAATACACCTGCCTGATAGCCTTTTAAACGTTTGTATTGTCCGTACATATAACCTATTTCTCGACCACCTACACCAATGTCACCAGCAGGTACATCTAAATCCGGGCCAATATACTTTGATAATTCTGTCATAAAACTTTGACAAAATCTCATAATTTCATTATCTGATTTACCTTTGGGGTTGAAATCGCTTCCACCTTTGCCTCCACCAATTGGAAGTCCAGTTAAGCTATTTTTGAATATTTGCTCAAATCCCAAAAACTTAATAATACTAAGGTTTACTGTTGGATGGAATCTAAGCCCACCTTTATATGGGCCGATAGCTGAATTGAATTGTACTCTAAAACCTCTATTTATCTGATATTGACCTTTATCATCAATCCATGGCACTCGAAATTGAATTGCACGTTCAGGTTCTATAATACGTTCCAATATATTCTCATGAATATACTCTGGATGCTTGTCTAAAACGGGCTCCATAGTATTTAAAAAGTTTTGAACAGCTTCTTTAAACTCTGGTTGATAAGGATCTCTATTATTGATTTTTTCTAAAATACTTTTAATGTATATTTTAGTTTCTTCCATATTGTTTAACATCCCTTCTTGAATTTTTTAGTCCTAAATCAATAAATATAGATGCATTACTTGCATCATTTTATTAAATGAACTCAACTTATATGTTATATTAAAATTAATGGAATTACAATAATTTAATTTTTATAAGGAGAATTAGACTTATGCAAATCAAATATTTTTTAAAAGAAGGTAAAATAATGACAAATATTACAATACGTATGGCAACTAAGGCAGATGCAAAAGAAATTTTGGATATATATGTACCTTATGTGAATAATACTGCAATCTCTTTTGAATATGATGTTCCATCTGTTGAAGAATTTACTGATAGAATTATTAATATATCAAAACAGTATCCCTACATAGTAGCTATAGACAGTAATCGAATTATTGGTTATGCATATGCTTCGTCATTTAACAAGCGAGTTGCATATGATTGGGCTGTTGAAACTACTATATATTTGAGGCAGAATTGTCGAGGTAAAGGTATAGGAAGAAAATTGTATTTAGCTTTGGAGGAAATATTAAAGAGACAAAATATCCTTAACTTGAATGCATGTATAGCATATACATCTACTGAGAATGCATATCTGACTAATACAAGTATGTATTTTCATGAGCATTTAGGATATAAAAAAATTGGACATTTTACAAAATGCGGATATAAGTTTGGAAGTTGGTATGATATGATTTGGATGGAGAAAATTATTGGAGAGCATTCTGAAACCCCAAAATCAGTTATCCCAATATCAGAATGGCATGAATTACAATTATAAATTAAAGTTGATTTGATTCACAATGTTAGAATTTAGCCATTTAAAAAAATAAGTTGAAATACATTTTAAATCATTATATGATGAATTCAGGCATCGATGTACTATATTTAAAAAGAAGGTAAGTTATGAATACTAATATTGAAATGATACCATCATATAAAGTTGCTTATATACGGAGAACAGGACCTTATGGTTCAGAGAATGTACAGATAATGGAACAATTAAAAAATTGGGCTAGAGAAAAGAACTTATTAAATGAAAGTTCAATCATATTAGGAATAACCCAAGATAACCCTCAATTCACAGAACCTAAAGATTGTCGTTATGATGTATGTTTAGTTATTTTAGATGAATTTAAGAATGATAATAAATACATTAATTTTGGAGAAACCATTGGTGGAAAATACTGCGTATTTAAAATAAGTCATACGGCAGCTGCTGTGCAAAAAGCATGGAAGGAGATATTTGCAGAGTTATCGAAAAGGAATTATGAAATTGATGATAGAAGATCTATTGTTGAACGCTATGCAATGCGGATGATAGATAAACATTACTGTGAAATTTGTGTACCAATATTATAAAAAATATTAAGATAAATAATAATTTGCAGGATAATTTTGAATTGTGGATTATTTATATTTTATGATAAAACATAGATCAATATTAGGAGGAAAAGAAATGGATGTCGTATATAAGAAAATCAGTGAGGATATGCTAGATGAAATTATAGAATTATTTGTAGAAACTTTCAATTCACAACCCTGGAACGACAATTGGACGGTTCAAACATCTTCTAAAAGATTATGCCCTATTATTTTTACAGAAGGATTTTTTGGATTAAGTGCATATCAAGATAATAAAATATGTGGCTTTACTATGGGATTTTTTGAACAATATTGTGATGAAAAAGAGTTTATAATCAAAGAATTTGCCATTAGAAATATGGGTAGAGGTCGGGGACTTGGTTCTCAGCTACTTATGGAATTTGAGAAAAGATTAAGGGAAATGGGTGTAAAAAAAATAATCCTGCTTACATTAAAAGGAAATTTAACAGAACATTTTTATGAAAAGAATGGTTTCAAAACCAATACCAAAATGGCATTTATGAATAAAACTATTTAGATAATAATCAGATAACGGGTTGATTTTACAGAGAGCTTTTGATTAGTTGGAGAGATCATAATCACGAAGCTGATAAATTTCAATTCGTAGAGTTCAAGTAACATAATTTTGTCTTTAATTAAGTCGTAAAAACGATGATTTAGAAAATATAGTATATAAGATTTTCATGATTTAGATAATGAAGCTGATCTGAAGAACTGTTTTACTGTCAGGCAATAGATAAAATTATAAATGCTTCATTTTGGCAATCCATGTATTTTTTATTGCTGTTTTTTGTTCTATTACTATAGCGACCCCTATTATGTTAGATAGATGTTTTTTATATTTATAAACTTCATTCCCCCATTCACCTAAGGACTTTAAAGCAACTATGAGTTTTACATGTATTATAATTACGATTGTTGATCTTCTCACTGTGATGATTTATCTCTTAGTATCACTGAACTCATATATCTTTTAATCTGTTTTTTATAATTTCTAGTTCAATATAGTTGGATTTCAAAAGAGCTTCTGTAAGTTTTACTCCCAATTTTCCAGCAATATGGTCATAACAATTTTATGTAATACTTGGGATATAGCAGATGCCAAAAGCTATGGATTTAATGTATCATGTATAAATCGTTTCAATAGTAAAAAGAAGCATTGACTTTTACACCAGATATTGAGTTGAAATCTTTAACTGAATTACCCAAGGTTCTATAAATACCCAGTTGTTTTAGGGACTGAAAAAGTCAGTTATTTTTAGTTCCTAATTTTTATTATTTCATGCATTGTTTATATTTTAAAATAAATCCGATAATCAAATTTCAAGCAATTGAGCCATATTTTCTCCTAATACTGCCCTAGCAACAGATTGAGATTCGGAAACTTTTAATATGGCCTCTATAGACAATGCAAGGTCACCAAAAGGTCTATCTACTCCAAAAATACATTTTTCAGGCAATTCATTAATTACAGTTTTTAAAACAAATGTAGAATAGTAAGCGGAGGTATCAAGAAATAAATTAGGAGTTTCTCTTACAATGTCCATTGTTTCAAGCCAGTTAATTCCACCTAAATGTCCTAGAATAACAGGTGTAGCAGGATATCTACATGCAAAATTAGATATTTCTCTGATATCCTTCAATGTAAGTGGGAAAAAAGCATGTATCCAAATTGGAAGATTTCCAAATTCACTTGAAGCTTTGAAAATATTTTTTAGAAGATGAACTTGACCACTTCCTAGAGTAAATTCACCCATTCCAACCAAGTGATTTTTTTGAATATTATTGTTGATGTACTGTTCTGTAGTATTTAAATCTAAATTTGGCGGAACAGCACCGAATCCAACATAATGACTTGGATATTGATTAATAGCTTTTACCAATTCTTCAATTGATTTTTTACGTATTTCTGTCATATTTCCTTTTTTACCAGCAAGCAAATCCTGAAGATACTGCATTGAAGTCTTAACCTCTTGTGCATTTGCAGCCATTTCAGGGTGAAAGGAGGTAGAAAATAATACTGTTTTGTCTACACCACAATTGTTCATGTCTTTTATATGTTCTTCGACAGGTAAAGTAAGGTGTGAATGTCCATCAATAATCATAAATATCATTCCTTTATTAATTTATTTTTACTATAATCAATTATATATAATATAAATAAAATTAATAGTATGCACTTTTTTGTGATATACTTTCGAAAAGGAGAGTAATTATATGAAAGAGAAACTTTGCTATGTAGGAAATAGAGAACCATTTGAATATACTTTGTCCATTATAAGTGAAAAATGGAAATTGAAAATAATTTACTTTCTTGTATGTATGGGCACTGTAAGATACGGTGCCCTTAAAAAGAATATTGATGGAATAACTCACAAGATGTTGAGTTCGCAGCTAAAAGAATTACAAAATAAAGATATTATACTAAGAAAACAATATATGGAAATGCCTCCAAAGGTAGAATATTCTCTTAGTAAAAAGGGAGAAAGTCTTATTCCTATTGTAAAGGCGATGTGCAAATGGGGAGAAGAACATAATACTTGACTTGCACCCTACAGACACCCTTATACTTAAATTATAGGTTGGCTAACTTGTTAATTTTGGAGGTGTTGTTTGTGAATATTAAAATTGCAGCTGAGAAAACTGGATTGACCAAAAAAGCTATAAAGTATTATGAATGTGAAGGATTAATCAATCCTTCAAAAAATAGTTCTAATAATTATAGAGAGTATACAGATACTGACATTGTAAAACTTAATTTGATTGGTGCATTGAGAGTTATAGATATACCAGTAAGTGAAATAAAATGCTTGATAGAGGGCAATAAGAGTCTCCCAGATATTATGAAGAATACACTGAATAAGATAACGGAGAATATTAGCAATTTAGAAAAAAGCAGACTTATTATTAGCAATATCCTTAACAAGAATCTAGAAGATTATAGTACGATTGGTGAACAAGTAAGAAAATTAAGAGAGACTTTGGAATTTTCCATATCTGAAAAGAAAGAATTTATTTCTACTAGATTGCTGAAAATTTTCCCCGGAAACTTTGGAAAGATTTTTGTGAATTCATATGAGCCTTTTTTAAATATTACTGTAGATAGTGACGAAAAAAAAGATGCATGGGTGAAACTTGTTGAGTTTTTGGATGATTTAAATGAGATTGATAACACCCAACCATTTATAAAACTTATGAACAGTATAGATGTCAATAAAATAGAAGAATATAGACAAAAATCTAAAGAAGATATATTGGAAAATTTCAATAATAATATTTTTATTGAAAAAATTAAAAAACAATATGTAGAATTTATAAGATTTATGAATAAAGATAAGGAAAAGAAAAAAATATTTGCTAAATCAGTATCTCAAACAATGGATATGTTTAACGGTCTTGGAGTAGATGAGAATATCTTTGATGAATACTTAGAAATACTAAATGAAGATTATAAACAATATAGACAGATAGGTAAAAAATTTATGAGTGAGATAGATGAAGAGCTAAAAAAAGAGTTTGGATTTACAGCAAAGGAGTTTTTCGAAAATCTGAAAACTACAGAAAATTAAAATGACAAATAGGGATTACAAGGCTAATCCCTATGAAATTAATCTTCAAATTTGAACAACTCTTCAACAGTAGTATTGAATACTTTAGTGATGGATTGTATTTCCCATTAATTTTTAGGCTTTCTGCTTAGATTAAATCCCTGTCCTAAAACCTCGTGAGTATCACTTATTATTATAAATGCTCCCGGATCAATATTTTTAACTAAATCCTTAAATTTATTAACTTCTGATTGATCCATTACAACAACTAAAACTGTAAGTTTTCTATCTGTATAGCCTCCAAAACCAGATAATTTTGTAATTCCTCTGTCCAAATTTTTTAGTATAGCATCTTTAATGATTTCCGATTTGTCGGATATTACAAATGCAACTTTTGATCCGCTGAAGCCCAATTGTATCATATCAATGGATTTGCTTGTTATGAATAAAGTTATAATTGCATAAAGAGCCTTTTCGATGTCAAAAACATACGCTGAAGCAATGACAACAAATCCGTCTATAATACCCTGGCAATTTCCTATACTTAATGGTGTATATTTGTTGACAATTTTGGCTATTATTGATGTACCTCCAGTTGAAGCATGTCCTTTAAAAACTAATCCAAGTCCTATTCCAGAAATTATACCGCCGTATATACATCCAAGAAATGGACTTAAAGTAATTGCTTTTAAATTTGATGTCAATAGTATAAATAAAGGCAAAATTAAAGAACCTAAAATCGTATTTACTGTAAATCTTTTCCCAAGTATAATTAATCCGATAAGAAATAAAGGTATGTTTGCACACCATTGTACAACTGCAGGCTCTATTCCAAATAAACGATTTATAAGCAAAGATAAACCTACTATTCCACCTGAGGCTATATTATTGGGCTTGAGAAATAAATTAAATGCTAGAGCAATTAGTATGCAGCCAATTATTACTTGTAAATATTGAATTATGTAATAATATATAATATTTTTTTTTATAACAAAACTTTTAAGCATTCAAGAAGCCTCCTAAATTAGTAGTTTTATATTTATATTGTATCATTATGTATAAAAGCTATCTATAACAAAATCAATATATGTGAAGTGACAAATGACGATGTAACTTCTGTTTTAAATTTAGTTTTCCACTAATAATACATTGGTTTGTAAAATTAGTATATTTATAAAGGGAATGGAATCAATAAAAAAATGGATAAATATTATATAAAAGATTTATCCATACTTATTATTATTATATAATTGTGAAAATTCTTTATTTTATGCGCTTAATGTAACATTATCCACATCATTTTTATGCATTGTTTTTATTACAGTTCTTGCAATAGGTTGCACAATGAGTAATTCCAAAAATATAACTAAACAAAAGTTACGTGGCCAGCAAATTGGGAAATTTTTAAGGACCTCAATATTTAACCCACTTGCCAAACTTCCACCTACATTTGTCATGATAATTGACATACCAATAACGGTAAAAAATGTCCTGAACAGAATATGAGCATTTAAGCTGTCTGTTGGTGCAGTAAAAACATTCATCAGTTTATTGGCTATTTTACCTACAATAAAAGTTTCAATTATCATTGCAATTATAAAAACTAATGGAAATACTTTTAGTGATGTAATTATAGCTTTTCCTGATACTCCACCCATATTAATACAAATGTTTATAGTTGCCATGAAAATACAGGTCAATGCACATATAATACTACCATACAGTAAACCTTCTTTGCCATTTCTAGGCATACATTTTTCCATAATATCCTCCTTTGCTTTTATTAAACTAAAAAATGAGTTATATCTACAACAGGCGGTGTGCCCTACAGGTATGCCTCACTGACTAATAGTATATCATAAATATTTTAATTGATGTAATACCCTAATTTTAATTTTTTTAAATAAATTTTAAACTTTCAAAAGAAATTACAAATAATTCTGTCAATTAAAAAATCTATGAAGAGGATTAAGAAAGTAATTATCAATTCACACAATAAAACAGCCTTCTATGATATTTTTATTTCATCATAGAAGGCTGTTTCTTATGGTATTTTATAGCCACATTTTATTTTAATTCATTCCAATAATCCTTGTTTGCTTCCATTAAATCAGACAACAATTCCTTTGCAACATCCGTATTCACAACAGTACGATTTAATACAAGGGCTTGAAGAGCCTTTTTATAACTTCCTTCAAGACATGCATCGACTGTCAGCTTTTCATAAGCATATTGATTTTCTATCAAGCCTTTATAGAAACTTGGAATCTTTCCTACTGTCAAAGTCTCAACTCCATTGCTTCCTATGCGGCAAGGTAACTCAACCATTGCTTCAGAATCAATATTTTCAATAGTGCCCTTGTTTTCAGTAATAGTTAAAAATATCTCTTTTGTATTGTTTGCAAGGGCAGTTGCCAAATCCACTATATATTCTGCATGGCATCCTACATCGCTTGTAAGTTCAAATTCAGTTCCTTTCATCTTTCCAAGGGAGATGATTTTTTCCATTTTTTCATAGGTTTCTTTTTCGTTTCCGTCCATAACCTCATTTGCTCTTGTGTAGTTTGGATCTTCTTTTTCAAACATCTTCTTTGGATACAGATAGTATTGCAAATAAGTATTTGGAAGATATTCATCATAGTCATTTATCATCTGACTCATGAAGTGGAAAGTTGCCTTCCATGAAGGTTCCTGGAAAAGAGGTTCTGTTTGAACATCTACTGGTTTCTTCAATATTTCTCTAAGTTTTGGAAGATAATCTTCTCCTGTTTTCTTGTCTAGAATATGAGTAAACCAACCAAAATGATTTAATCCAAAATATTTAGGTTCCAAATCTCTTCTCTTCATTCCAAGAACAGCAGCATACATGTCCATAATTGCAATTGGCATATCACATATATTTATGATTCTATAATCATCAGGAAATACTCTCTTAGTTGCTTCTGCTACTATAGCAGCTGGATTTGAGTAGTTTAAAATCCAGCACTCTGGAGAATATTTGCGGATTGACTTGATTATGTCAATTACTGCAGGAACACTTCTCATTCCATATGCAAATCCACCAGGGCCGCAGGTTTCCTGTCCCAGGCATCCATGTTTTATGGAAATTTTTTCATCTTTTTCACGCATTTTCATTCTTCCTGCACGAATCTGCATTAGTGCAAAATCTATATCTTTAAAAGCTTCTTCCGGATCAGTTGTATAAACAAGTTCTTCCAACTCTGGGTAGTACTCTTTAAATAGAATCTTTGAATACTTTCCAACAATCTCCTGTCTTTCACTTTCATTATCATACAATACAATTTTTTTAAGTGGAAATCTTTCTTTGTGGTTGCATAGCATAGCTAGCATATCTGGTGTATAACGACTTCCTCCGCCTACGATACAAATTGAATATTTTTTCATTTTGATTCCCCCTAAATTAAAATAAATTTTCTGTTCCACTTCCTTATGACTCTATTATATTTTTTTAAGATTATTATTCAATAGGTTTTGGACTTTAATGAAATTGTTTACCAACAATAAAAATTTTCACTAACTAAAACAAGAAATGATGCAAATCTCTTTACATCATTTCTCATAATTAGTATTTTGTTCACTTTTCAAGTATTTCTCTGAATATCTGCTTAAAACAAATTCAAATAAAATAATCAAATTTGCCGTAAATAAATTTGGCTTGTAATCTTCTATAGATGACCTATTCCCGGATACTACAATAGTAGAATTTGCAAGTTCTCCAAGAAGTGAATTCTGATTTGCTGTTAAGGCAATGACATTAAAATCATTGTCAATAGCAATTTTAATCTTGTCTATAACTGTTGAATTATTCCCAGAATATGACATAAACATATATAATCCCGGATTCTTTACGTGAAATGCCTGGGAATGATAACTGCTGGAAGCATTAAAACCAAAAATAAGCAATTTCTGGAGATAATAATCTCTTGCAGTATCACATATTCCAAGAGAATCTATATATATTTTGGAGTTTCGGTAATTCCAAAGCAGATCACAAAGTGTATTGACATAATTTTGAGACCTGTCATTTTGAAAAATTTGTTTTACATCAGAATAATCAGCGGAAAATGGTTTTTTACTTGACGCCAGTGTTACATAGTACATTTCGCTGTATCCGCTAAATCCAAGTTTCTTTGCCAATTTGACAATGGTTCCTTTAGAAACAAAGCAATCCTTTGCTATAGTTTCTATGTTTACTCTTTTATTTTTACCAATATAATAATTGATTCTATTTAAAATAGTATTTTCTAGATCTGTGAAGTTCATGTTATTATGCACCAAACCAACCTGCCTCTCTGATTTGTTATACTATTATTTTAGGCATTAATAAAAAAAATAACAAGGTAATGTCAGTAAAATAGATAAAAATGTATCTATGTATATGTTTTTGAGAAAGTATAGTTATTTTCAATGAAATTTGAGTTGACAAAATCCAAATAGGAATATATAATTTAATTACTGTCTAAACGGTTACAAAATAATATCGAGATTGTTACTGATTCGATCAGGCGAAACCTTAATTGATGAGATGAGAAATTTTGTCTCTTTTCATTAAATTGGGGTTTTTATTGTCTAAAATTCAGTAATATATGCAGATAGGAGGGATGGAAATGATAATAAAAAAGATATTCAACAACAATGCCATAGTAGTTAAGGATTCAGATAAACATGAATATGTAGTTATGGGCTGTGGAATTGCATTTAAAAAAAGTCCAGGAGAAAAAGTTGATGAAAGCTTGATAGAAAAAACTTTTATTCTTAAACAAAAAGATGCATCTGAAAAATTTAAACTGCTGTTAGAAGACATTCCTTCAGAATATGTTTCTCTATGTTATGATATTATTGAATATGCTAAAAATATATTGGATGTTGAGTTAAATGATTATATATATGTTACATTTACAGATCACATTAACAATGCCATAAAACTGTTTGATTCTGGAATCAGTACTTCGAATCCACTGATCTGGGAAATAAAAAAGTTTTATCCAAAAGAATTCAAGGTAGGGTTAAAGGCTCTTGAATTTATTGAAGATGAACTTGGAAAACAACTGCCCGAAGATGAAGCTGCCAATATTGCACTTCATTTAATAAATGCACAGGGGAATGTTTCAAATAATAAAATAGATATTACAAGGCAGACAAAAATGGTAAGGGACATTTTGAATATTGTTAAATATACGTATAATATTGTTTTAGATGAAAAATCCATTAATTATGAGAGGTTTGTAACTCATTTGAGATTTTTCTTTCAAAGGCTTGGTCAGAAAGAAAGAGAAGATTCAGAGGATGACTTCCTGTTGAGACAGGTTAAGGCAAAGTACAAGAAGGCTTACAACTGTATGTTGAGGATACAGAAATATTTGGAAATAAGTCTGTCTAGTGAGGAGCAGCTATATCTAACTGTTCACATTCAGAGAGTGACTCAGAGAAATTAAAAAGTATAAAAAGGTATTGACAATTAATAAAAGACAAGTTATTATTTAAGCATAGATAATCGTTTACAAATAAATATTGAGATTGTTACTGATTCGATCAGGCGAGACCTTAATTAATGAGAAAAAATCATTTGTATTTTTTCTGATTGGTTGGGGTCTTTATTATTTAAAAATAATAAAAAAGGAGAGAGATGAAAAATGAAGTATGAAAAATTAGCTAAACACATTATTGAAAATGTTGGTGGAAAAGAAAATATAAATGATGTATTTCACTGTATTACACGACTGCGCTTTAAATTGAAGGATGAAAGCAAGGCCAATACTGAAGTTCTAAAAAATATGGATGGTATTGTAACCGTTGTTAAAAACAGTGGACAATATCAAGTAGTTATTGGAAACCATGTAGGAGATGTATTCGAGGATATAATTAAGGTCAGTGGTTTTCAAGGATCTTCAGCCGAAGAATCCAAAGAAAAATCAGGAATATTCAACAAATTTATTGATGTTATATCAGGAATATTTTCACCAGTTTTAGGAATGTTATGTGCATCAGGTATTATTAAAGGACTTACATCACTTCTTGTTGCTTTGAATTTAATTGAAAATACCTCTGGAACTTATTATATTTTGTATGGAATAGGAGATGCATTATTTTACTTCTTCCCGGTTGTATTGGGATATACATCTGCAAAGAAATTCAAGCTTAATGAATTTGTGGGTATGATAATAGGTGCAGTTCTTGTCTATCCTTCAATAGTTAATTTGACAACAACCAAACCAATATATACTTTGTTTAGCGGCACTGTAATTCAATCTCCTGTATACATGACTTTTTTAGGTATTCCAGTTGTATTGATGACTTATTCATCAAGTGTTATTCCTATTATACTGTCAACATATGTAGGGTCCAAGATAGAAAAATTATTCAGGAAAGTAGTACCGGATGTAGTTAAATCATTTATGGTTCCAGTCTGCACTTTGTTAGTTACGGTTCCGCTGGTATTTATAGTTATTGGTCCTCTGGCAACCTGGGCAGGAAAATTAATCGGAGCTGGAACACTTGCTGTTTACAGTTTGAGTCCCGTTGTTGAAGGAGTACTTTTAGGTGCTACATGGCAGGTATTTGTAATATTTGGAGTACATTGGGGATTGCTTTCAATATTATTCAATAATATAGGGGTACTTAAATATGATGCGGTTATTTCACCATTCTTTGCAGCCTCTTTTGCACAAATAGGTGTAGTACTCGCAGTTATGCTCAGGACTAAGAACAGCAAATTAAAATCACTGGCAGTACCAGCATTTATTTCAGGACTCTTTGGTATTACTGAACCGGCTATTTATGGTGTTACACTGCCTCGTAAGAAACCATTTATAATAAGTTGTATAGGTGCTGCAATAGGTGGAGCTGTAATGGGATTAATGGGAAGCAAGGCTTATATGCTGCCTGTAGGTATACTTGGAATAACTGGATATATTGGTCCACAGGGATTCAACAGAGAATTTTATGGTGTAATCATGGCTATTTTAATAAGTTTTGTATCTAGTTTTCTAATAATGTTTGCTATAGGAGTTCGTGATGAGGACACTCAAGTGGAGGCAACAAAGTCAAAGAAAGAAAATTCATCTTCGAAACAGGAAATATTAAACAGTCCATTAAAAGGTGCAGTTAAAGCACTGGCAGAAGTTAAAGATGAAGCTTTTTCAAAAGGTGCATTAGGAGATGGAATTGCTATTGAGCCAACGGAAGGTAAAGTAGTTTCTCCTGTGGATGGTATTATAACAACATTGTTTCCAACCGGACATGCTATAGGGATAACAAGCGATAATGGTGTGGAGATACTTATTCATATAGGTATGGATACAGTTGAACTGGAAGGAAAACATTTTACTCCTAAAGTAAAACAAGGGGATAGAATAAAAAGAGGTCAGGAATTACTTGAATTTGATATTAAAGCTATAGAAGAAGAAGGATATTCTATAATAACTCCAGTAGTAATAACAAATTCCAGTACCTATTTAGGTGTTATTGAAACAGACAAGGGCAATATAGATTATAAGGATAGTTTATTGACTGTTATGATATAAAGGGAACTTTGGGAAAACGATTCAAAATAGCTAAAAACAGATATATAGACAATAATTTCATGATAAATAAATTTTCAAGTCCTCAATGATGGTTTTTAAGTAGAATTAAGGTATTTTTTGAAATTGTAGTACAAGTTATCTTGATATATAATCAATCATTAGAGGTGGGACTTATGTTTGATAGTATTAAAAAATTTTTAATTGGAAAATCCCTTAAGACAGAACAGCTTAAATCGCAAAAATTCAATATATTCTGGGGCCTGCCACTTTTGTCCAGTGATGCAATATCTTCAGTAGCATATGCAGGTCAGGAGATACTCTATGTACTTGTTCCTGCAGTAGGATTTATGGCATTTACCGATATGGTACATGCAGTACTTATGGTTATACTCCTGCTGTTCATACTTATATTTTCATATAGACAAGTTATTGACTCCTATCCACAGGGCGGCGGAGCCTATATAGTTGCACAGGACAATCTGGGAGTTACGCCAAGTTTGATAGCAGCAGCGGCTTTGTGTATAGATTATATTTTAACTGTTGCAGTTAGTATTTCAGCTGGTGCCGCTGCAATTACTTCTGCATTTCCAGAGTTACTTCCATATAATGTGGTTATATGTATTTTGCTAATAATTTTAATGACTATAGGCAATCTAAGAGGTATTAGTGAATCTGCAAAAACTTTTGCCATACCTCCATATTTGTTTATTATTATCTTAGTTATAACTATTGTATGTGGATTTGTAAAATACAATATAATGGGGATTCATCCGCAGCCAATTTACAAGATACCAAACTTTACAAATACACTTTCGCTGTTAGTGTTTTTAAAAGCTTTTGCTGCAGGTTGTACAGCACTTACCGGAGTTGAAGCTGTAAGTAATGGAGTACCTAATTTTAAAGAACCGGCGCAGAAAAATGCAAAAATCGTATTGCTGCTTTTAGGTTGCGTTTCACTTGTATTGTTTGGAGGAATTTCATATCTTTCTACAATATACAAGGCTGTTTATAATCCCAATATGACTGTAATTGCACAGCTAGGTATTCAGATATTTGGAAAGGGAGTCATGTTCTATATTATTCAGGCATTTACGGCTTTGATATTGGTTATGGCTGCGAATACTTCATATAATGGATTCCCTATTTTACTTTCAATAATAGCAAGGGATGGATATGTTCCAAGACAATTTTCAAAGAGAGGATCAAGACTTAGCTATTCAAATGGTATAATGTTTTTATCTTTTATAGCTGTGATCCTAATTATATGTTTCAAAGGGGACAACCATAGATTATTGCCACTTTATGCAGTGGGGGTTTTTGTATCATTTACAATTGCACAAACTGGTATGGTTTTGAAGTGGTTCAAGGACAAAAGTGGTTCATGGAAACACAAGGCAGTAATTAATTTAATCGGTGCAATAATTTCATGTGTTACAACTATAGTCCTAGGTGTTACAAAATTCAAGGAAGGTTCATGGATTGTATGTATGTTAATACCGATTTTGGTGTTTATAATGTGGAGAATCAAAGCACACTATAATGTAGTTGCATCTGACTTGAAACTTGACTGGTCCCAAAAGCCAAAGAATATAGATCGCCATAAACAGAGAAATTATATGATAATACCTATTGATTCACTTAACAAATCATTTTTAAAGTCGTATAATTATGCGAGAAATTTTACTGATGATATAATAGTCTTCCATGTATCGGTAAATGAAGAGGCAACTAAAAAATTGCTTTCAGACTGGGAAGAATATGGAATAAAAATTCCTATAGTTGTAAGAAAATCACCTTATAGAAATTTAATAGGTCCTATTATAAAATTTGTAGAATCTGAAGAATTTGAAGTAATGCCTCAAGACACAATAACAGTTGTAATGCCGCAGCTTGTCGTAAAGAGATGGTGGCAAAATATTCTCCATAATCAAACTTCTCTATTTATAAGGAGTACATTATTAAAGAAAAGGAATATAGGATTGATTACATTGCCATATATAATAAGCAAATAAGAAAAGAAATATATTATAAAGTGCTAAAAATCCGCAGCCTTTAAAGGTTACGGGTTTTTTGAAAAACATGTTATTTCCTTAATCCTGATTGTATTTTTCAAGTACTTTCTGGAATTCCTCTCCTGTACCTATTGCAAAATACTGGGTTTCACCATTTTTAGTAATTGACTTGTAGGCAAAAGCTTCATTTGAACCTTTTGGCCCGAGTATTACGTATTCCTGATCATCTACTTTTATAGTGTCTATAAACTCCAACTCCACCTTTTCACCATCTTCATTTTCCACAGTTATCAATTTGCTTGTTTCCATATATACACCACCTCTCATAATTATTATATTTCCTCTAGGGGAGATATTTTATACAAATTTCCATATGCTATTTACATTATATGGAATAAAAAAATAAGCAGCCGGATTGGCTGCTATAAATTTATATCTATTAGGAGGTTTTTTATTTTGAATTACCAGTTGTAATTGCTGCCATCTCAAATGAGTATGGCGCATTAATTATCAGATAGACCTTTGCTATATGAGAAGTTGCAAGGTTCACCATCACAGTTCAAAGCTACATCGTCTCCCTCAGCTGCAAATATAACATTTTCATGTACTTTTTCTTCTGGTCTTGCATTTTTTTATTTTTCATAATTAATCCCTCTGTTTACTAAATTCAATAACTAATAACTACTATTTATTAATTATTATTATAGCATACAAATGAAAATAATCAATACCTTTTTGGTACAAATTAAAAACTATTTTTAAATCTGTTTTAAAGAGGGTAGGCGATTATATATTAATTGTTCAATAGACCAATATAATAAATTTAAAGTATGTCACATATATGTGTCCGTCTATTAGGCGGACATTTTTAAAATTTGTTTTTATAATAGACGGACACACAAACGCATATACCTTTATACTTTGTCGAATTTTGCTATAATAATTTAAATTTGCACGTTACACGGGGTAATGTTATATAATACAAGTATTTTAAAAATGAAAAGAGGATAAAAAATGAATCTAAAAATTCAATATAATTGTTCAAATGTTGATTGGAATCGTGTATCTAAAATTTTGGAAGAAGTAAATATGGCTTATTTTGATCCAGAAATACATAAAAAGGCATTTCAAAATAGTCATACAGTTGTATTTGTTTATCATAGCGATAAATTGATTGGTTTTGGACGTGTAATTTCAGATGGAGTATACCAGGCGGCAATCTACGATGTGGCAGTACTGCCTGAATATCAAGGAAAACATGTAGGTAGTACAATTATAAAGAGTATTATAAAGAAAATTCCATACTGCAATTTTATACTATATGCTTCACCGGGGAAAGAGAAATTTTATGAAAAAATGAATTTCAAGAAAATGAAAACGGGAATGGCTCTATTCAATGATGTAGAGAAAATGCAATCAAAAGGCTTTACAAAGTGACCTCATCCACCCATTGAATAGATTCCATATAACAGTTTTGTAAATCTCTATAATTGAGATTAAAATAAGAAGATGCCATAAGCATACTTTTATTTAAATTGCCAGTTCTAAAAGAGATTACTATGTCAAGCATTTTGCTGTAATAATTTGATTCTCTGCCTGTCAATGCATATTTGACATCATCTGAAATCATAAGTTCATCTAATACTTTGGATAATGGCATTTGGAGGATTACGTCCATAAGGGACATTATACCCATTAGATAGAAATTAGAGGAATTTTTATCTAATGAAGATTTTTTAGCCAACTTTTCTAAAAATTCAGCTCTTAATAGGGATTCCAGCATAACTATTTGTGGCCTGTTGCTGCATATAGGCTTCATACATATAAAGTAAAGCCACCTTTTTATCTCACTTTCCCCTAACAAAGATACAGCATGATTTATTGATTTAATCTTATTTTTAAAATAATATTTTGCCGAATTTATCAGTTTTAATATTTCGTAGGACATTGATATATCTTTTTTTATCAAGTCCTGAATATTTTCCAGAGAAAATTCTTTAGAACTAAGTTCCTTTATAAGCTTCAGATAAATAAGTTTATTACCTTCTAGTTTTTTTCCTTTAACTATTTGAGGTTTGCTAAAATAATATCCTTGAAAATAGGAATAACCCAAAGATAAAGCCTCATTAAACTCCTCTAAAGTTTCAACTTTTTCAGCTAAAAATTTTAAATGTGGGTTTATATTTCTTGCTATATCTATTATTTCTTTTCTTTTGTTCCCTTTAGTTAAAATAAAATCTACTTTTATAATATCCGCAAGTTTAACAAGTTCTATATATGAGTCATCAAATATGAAGTCATCCAAAGCAATTGTAAAACCATTTTTCTTTAAAATTTTACATGAATTAACGACGGATTCACTTGGAACAATATCTTCTAAAAGTTCTATTACAATATTTTCAGATGGAATTAGAGAGTATAAATCTGATTTTAAAATATTTTCAGTAAAATTTATAAAGGCTTTTTTATGTCCAACGATTTTTTCCATACCAATATTGATTAAAATATTTTGCATAACTTTAATAGTGGCCTCATCACCATCGTTAAATTTATATGTATTACCTGTGCCGCTATTTCTAAATAAGATTTCATAGCTTATTATTTTGCCGTACTTATCAAGAATTGGCTGACGTGCTAAAAAAATATCCATAATACCATTCTTCCTTTTAACAAATAATATTTCATAATAAATATTATTATATAATATATTGTATTTTTCAAGTGCTTAAGATATAATAACATTATACACTTTTTAAACGAATAATATTGATTACTAACATTGTCGATGTTATAATTTATCTGTTAATAACTTAACAAGTTTTATGTGCTCTCCTGGCGGGGTTAAATTTACCGCAATTGGGAGGCTATTTTAAAGTAATTAAATTTTTCAAGTAAATGTGTGCATTTATTAATTCTGTTTATAAAACTTAAACATGTATTGGGGAGGTTATATTGTGAAGTCCATCAGTAATATGAAAGTAAAAAAATTGTTAGTGCTAAGTTTTTGTGTAGTAGCTGCATTTATTGTAATAGTAGGTGCAATAGGTATTATAGATATTGGGAGAGTAAATTCATCTTCCCAAAAACTATATAATGAAAATTTGCTTGATATTAGAAATCTTAATAAATTAGATAGCAATACTTTAAATGCCAGATTGGATATAATAAATTTGGTGGAAAGCCATAATAAAAATGGAACTCAAAAGACAATACAGCAGTTGGATTCATATATGAAGCAAAATAACAATATATTGGATTCATACAAAAAAACCAATTCAGATTCTGATCAGAAGGATATGATTTCACAACTTGAGAATAATTTAGCTGCATACAGAAATAGTATCAATGATATTTTTGATGCAATGTCTGCAGGAAAGTATGACGATGCCATGAATTTAAATAGAAAGTCAGCAAGTTATAGAGAAAAGGTGACATCTACGATAGAAGACCTGGTTAAGGTGGAATCACAAAAGTCCATTGACAGAAATAATAACAGCAATTCCATATTTAAATCAGCTTTTTTTACTATAATGATACTCACCATAATTGGATTTGCTATTGCAATACTATTGGGCAATTTCCTTTCTCGTATTACAGGTAAAGTACTTGATGAAATTTTAGCATTTACAAATTCTATGAGTGATGGGGATTTGACCAAATCCTTGAATATTTCAAGCACAAATGAGTTTGGTATAATAGCCAATGGATTAAACAATGCAAATAAAAGTATAAATAATCTTATTAGTGAAGTAACGAAAACCATAAAAGATATAAATGATTCCAGTCAGGATTTATCTGCTACAACTCAGGAAATATCATCAATGATGTCCTCCGTAAATGAGTCGACAGGGCAAATAGCTGATGGATCACAAAATTTAAGCAGTATTACAGAAGAAATAAGTGCATCATCAGAGGAAATGGAATCAAATACAAGTGAACTTTCAGGAAAAGCTGATGAGGCTGCAAAATCATCTGTTGAAATAAAAAACCGTGCTGTAAAAATAAAGCAGAAAGCTTCCAAAAGCATAGAAGAGAGTACATCTGTATATGAAGAAAAGAACAATAGAATTTTAAAGGCTATTGAAGCTGGAAAGGTAGTCTCAGAAGTAAAGACAATGGCAGCTTCCATTGGAAATATAGCCGAGCAGACCAATCTTCTTGCATTAAATGCAGCTATTGAAGCAGCAAGAGCTGGTGAGCAGGGAAAAGGATTTTCCGTAGTTGCAGATGAAGTTAGAAAACTTGCGGAAGAATCATCGAATGCCGTTGAAAATATAAACAAAATGGTACTGGCTGTAGAAGCAGCTTTTAAGAATTTATCTGACAGCAGCAAAGAAGTGCTTGAATACATAGCAAATAGTGTCAAACCGGATTATCAGTTCCTTATGGATACGGGAATTCAGTATGAGAAGGATTCTGAATTTATAAATAATATATCCAATCAAATAGACATCTCTTCAAAACAGATGCACGAAGCTGTATCCCAGGTAAGTACTGCCATACAGAATGCAGCATCTACAGCAGGGGAATCCGCTTCAGGTTCTGAAGAGATACTTGGAAGTGTAGGCGAAGTTACAAAAGCCGTTGAAGGAATTTCAGAGTCTTCTCAAAGACAGGCTGAAATGGCAGAAAAACTTTCTGATTTGATAAGTAAATTCAAAATAAATTAAACTTGGTGTAAAGTGCAATATATTATAGATATAGGGATGGCTCAAATATTATTTTGGGTCATCCTTTTTTTATTCAACTGTTATTTATCATTTCAAAATCTTTTTATGATACATAAAATATTGAAAAATATACACATAGATAATTCAGAGATTATCATTATAACGCGATAAAATATAAAATATTGATAATATTTTAAATAAATCGTGATATATATCACAGTTAAAAGCAGCCAACTATGATATTATTGTAACAATAAATTTTATAGATGGAGGTTTTGGCATTATGAATGATTTGTATTTAAAAGGAAATTCAAAGCAAGGGCTTACAGGAGCTACTTTAGGATTCTTTATAGGTTTTGCAGCAGTAGCACTTTATGGCTCCACTGCGGCACTTTTTAAAAATAGTTTTTCAGGAGTCAGCCCTATTCTGCTTGCACTTCTTGTAGCAGCACCGTCTTTATCAGGTTCTCTCCTTAGAATACCATTTGCTGCCTGGGTGGATACCACAGGTGGAAGGAAACCATTTATCGTACTATTGGTGCTTTCTATAATTGGAATGTTTGGGTTATACGTTGTCATGGCATTTTTTAGGCAGAATCTAAGTGAATATTACTGGGTTCTCTTTATTCTTGCACTCCTGTCAGGCTGTGGCATAGCTACATTTTCTGTAGGTGTAAGCCAGGCATCTTACTGGTTTCCACAGGACAAGCAGGGATCTGCACTTGGAATCTATGCAGGTGTAGGAAATATAGCACCTGGAATATTCATGATTATAGTTCCCAATATAGCAATTCCACTTTGGGGATTATCAGGCTCATATCTTGCATGGCTTATTTTTCTAGTTATAGGAACTATAATTTATATATTTATAGGTCAGAATGCATGGTATTTTCAGCTTATGGATAAAGGCATTAAGAAAGATGAAGCAAGAAAAATAGCAAATGAAAAATATGGACAGGAACTCTTTCCCAATGATAAGGCGAGTGAAAGCCTGGTTTTGTCAGCTGGAATGTGGAAAACATGGGCACTTGTAATTATATATTTTACTACCTTTGGAGGGTTCATGGCACTTACAAGTTGGCTTCCTACTTATTGGACAGGATTTTTTAAATTGAGCATAAAATATGCAGGACTTCTTACTGCACTTTATTCAATAGTAACTTCCATAACAAGAGCATGTACAGGTAAAATAGCAGACTCATATGGAGGAGAAAGAACAGCTGCCATTGCTCTATTTATATCAATATTAGGTACATTATGCATGGTGTTCAGTTCATCAATTCCTTTATCTGTTGTAGGAATATTGCTTCTGGCTGTAGGCATGGGAGCTGTAAATGCTGCAGTATTCAAGATAGTACCAAGAGCTATACCTAAGGCAATTGGAGGAGCATCTGGATGGATAGGTGGAATAGGTGCATTTGGAGGATTTTTAATACCGCCTTTAATGGCATCTTTTATAGATAAATCAAATAAAAGCCTTGTAGGTTATTCAAGAGGATTTATAATTTTTATAATATTGATAATAATTTCCTCTATAATACTTGGTTTGATTTCAAAAGATAGAAAGTGTGAAGAGGCAGTGAGGTGAGATAAATGGAGATAAAACAGTCCACTTGTAATTATTGTTCTCTAGCCTGTAATCTGGAATTTTATGTAGAAGATAATATGATTAAAAAAATATTGCCTAAAAAAGATTACCCTGTGAATGGAAAATTCACCTGTTTAAAAGGTATAAATCTTGATAAACAGTGCAGTAGATATGGAAAAGATAAACTACCTGTGCTGAAAGACAAATATGGAAATAAAAGGGCTATTTCATGGAATGAGGCCTTTGAATTATTTGCAGATAAAATGCGGTACATACAAAATAAATACGGAGTTGAAAGTGCTGCATATATAAGCACAGGCCAGATAACTACAGAAGAACTTGCACTTTTGGGACTTGTAGGCAGAATACACATGGGCATAAATGGAGATGGCAATACAAGGCTTTGCATGGCTTCTACAGTTATGGCGTATAAACAGAGTTTTGGATTTGACGCTCCTCCCTATACATTAAAGGATCTTGAAACTTCAGATACACTTGTATTTATAGGAGCAAACCCCGCTATTGCCCATCCTGTAGCCTGGTCTAGAGTCAAAAAAAATAAATCTGCCAGTATAGTGGTCATAGATCCAAGAGAATCAGAGACAGCACAAAATGCGGATATTTGGCTGGATATAATTCCAAAGTCAGATATTTATCTTTTGTATACACTTGCCAATGTGCTTATAGAAAACAACTGGATTGACAGAGAATATATAGATAATTATACTATGGATTTTGATGGATTTAGAGACCACGTAAAAAAGTATAATATTGCAAGTGTGGAGAAAAATACCGGTATATCGAGTGAAAGAGTGCTTGAACTTGCGCAGTTGATTCACAATGGAAAGAGAGTGTCATTTTGGTGGACCATGGGTGTAAACCAGGGGTATCAGGCTGTAAGAACTGCACAGGCAATTATAAACATTGCAGTTATGACTGGGAATATTGGAAGAGAGGGAACAGGACCAAATTCATTAACTGGACAGTGCAATGCAATGGGATCTAGAATGTTCAGCAATACCACGGCCCTTTATGGAGGAAGGAACTTTGACAATCCTAAACACCGAAGGGATACAGCTGAAATTCTTGGAGTGGATGAAGAAAAGATTCCTAAAAAGCCTACTATACCCTACAGTGAAATAATAAACAGGATAGATAGGGGTGAGATAAAATCACTTTGGGTTATTGCCACCAATCCCAGGCATTCATGGGCCAACAACAAGGAATTTGAAAATGCAGTAAAAAAACTGGACTTTTTTGTAGTACAGGATCTCTATGGAGATACAGACAGTTCAAAAATATGTGACCTGTTTCTTCCTTCCGTTCCACTTACAAAAAAGCAAGGATCCATTATAAATACTGAGAGAAGATTGTCGGCAGTAGTACCTGTAATTGATATGGGAAAAGATGAGATGAGTGACTATGATATATTCCTGGGAATAGGGAGAGCTCTTGGAATGAAACAAGAACTTGAAAAGTGGAAAACCCCACTTGACGCATTTAATACCATAAAAGAACTCAGCAGGGGAATGCCCTGTGATATAACAGGCATAGATTATGAAATGCTTGTAAACTCCAAAGGGATACAATGGCCTTTTAAAAGTGGGGACAAATTACTTCAAGATGAAAGAAGACTTTTTGAGGACAATATATACTTTACCCAAAACGGAAGGATGAAGTTCATATATGAGAATGTAATGGAAAATCCGTGTCCGGTCGATTCAAAATTTCCATATATATTGAATACGGGCAGAATATCCGTAGGCCAGTGGCATACTCAGAGCAGAACAAGAGAAATAAATTCAGGAAATTCTTCAATTGTTAAAGCAGCATATGTAATACTCAATGTGAAATTGGCTGAAACACTTGGCATAGAAGAAGGTGACAATGTAATAATTTCATCTATAAATGGAAACAACAGTAAATTCAAGGCGAGATTAAGTAGTATGATTAAAGAAAACCAACTGTATGCGCCTCTGCACTATATAGAGACAAATGTACTTTCTGTTTCAGTATTTGATACCTATTCAAAAGAACCTTCTTATAAATATATACCTGTAAATTTAGAGAAAATCTAAATAAAGGGAAAGGAGTATATATATGATTGACAAACAGGATGCAGTTAGGATTATTGTTCAGGAAACCAATCAGATGAAAATTGAAAATAGAGATATAGTTTCCTGTTTGGGCAAAGTACTGGCAGAAGATATATATTCAAGAGATAATTTGCCCAATTTCGACAAGTCCGCTATGGATGGATATGCAATTCGAAGCAGTGATAGTGAAAGAAAGTTATTTAAAATAAAAGGCATAATAAGAGCAGGAGATACCAACAAGTATGAACTGAAAAGTGGAGAAACATACAAGATTATGACAGGAGCGGCTTTGCCATTTGGAGCAGATGCAGTTATCGAGAAAGAAAAAGTCCATGTGGAAAATGGATGTATTTTTATAGAAAACAATGTTAAAAAGTACAATAATACAATCAAATATGGAGAAGAAATTAGAAAAGGTGATCTGGCACTTGAAAGAGGTACAGCTATAAGACCCGCAGAAATAGGATTCATGGCATCACTTGGATACAGTTCTGTCAATATATATGGAAGCCCAAAGATTGCAATATTGCTTACCGGGGATGAACTTGTTGATATAGAGTCAAGTCTTACTCATGGAAAAATAAGAAATTCTAACGGATATTCTTTAAAAGCCATGATAGATAATGTATCGGCAGTTGCAATATCCTATGGTATTATACCAGACGATAAAAAAATAATAAAGTTTAAAATTGAAGATGCACTAAAGAGGGCAGATATAGTAATAATATCTGGAGGAGCTTCTGCAGGTGACTATGATTTTGTAGAAGATGTGCTTGAGGAAATAGGAGCTCATGTTAAATTTTCGGGGGTGGCGGTAAAGCCTGGAAAGCCAGTTACATTTGCCGAATATCATAATAAACTTATATTTTCACTTCCGGGCAATCCACTGTCACTTATAAACAGTTTTGAAGAATTTGTAAAACCAGCAATATATAAAATGATGGGAAGAGGTTCCCAGAATCACAGTGAATTTCCTGTAATTTTAAGAGATGATTTTCATGGAAAAATCGGAAGGGAAAAGAATATATACGTCAAAATAGTAAAGCATGGTGAAAAATATTATGCATTTCAGACAGGTTCTCAATGTTCAAATACGCTTTATACTTTAACTAGGTCAAATGGTGTTGTAATAGTACCAAAAGATTATGGAAGTGTAAAGGCAGGGAGTGTTTTAAATGGAAAATTCATATTTAGGTAATCTTAATACCAAGAGAAAACCTGCAGTAATTTCCATAATTGCTGCAGGTTCCAACTCCGGTAAGACCACACTTATTGAAAAACTTGTGAAAATTTTAAAAGATAGAAATTATAGAGTTGGAGTTTTGAAACATGGAACTCATGAATTTGAGATAGATAAAGAGGGCAAAGACACTTATAGATTTACCAGAGCAGGTGCAGACAACGTAATAATATCAAATTCCAGTAAAATGGCGATAATGAAGGTTTTACCTCAAGAACTGGATATTGAGGAAGTCTTGAGATTATTCAATGATATTGATATTGTATTTATAGAAGGTTTCAGGGAAAATAAATACCCTAAAATAGAAGTACACAGAAGTAAAATAAATGATGAATTGCTCTACCAAAATTCAAAAAGAGTTGACCCCGAAAAATATATTGGGATAGCAAGTGATGAACCTTTAGATATGCCTATTCCGGTTTTTAATTTGAATGATGCTTGCTCCATAGCAGATTTTATTGAAAATGGATACATTTAAAACAGCAGTAATTCTGGCTGGCGGCATGAGTTCCAGGATGGGATTTGACAAACAGCTTCTAAAGATAGGCGGAAGATATGTAATGGATATGTTGATATCCAATCTTAAAATGGAATTTGAAGAAATAATAATATCCGCCAATAAATTTTATGGAGAATACAGCGGATGTAAATTGGCTTTTGATAAGCTCAGAACAGGTGGACCCCTTGCAGGTATTCATTCAGCACTCTATGAAAGTTCAAGTAGATACGTGTATTTTATTTCATGTGATATGCCTAATATAAATTTGGATTATATAAGATTTATGAAAAATTGTATAAAGGACATTAATGTAGATGCATGTGTTACTAAAGGATTTGAAGGCAGGGAATACATTGAGCCATTTAATGGGTTTTATTCAAAAAATCTAGTGGGATATATAGAGAAAATGTTAAAACAGGATAAAAGGTCTGTGAAGGAACTTATAAAAACCGTAAATACATTTTATATAAAAAAGGATATTATAGCAAGGTATGATCCAGGGATGGATATGTTTTTCAATATCAATACAAAAGAGGATATGTACAGATTATTATGTTTACGTTAGAGAGATGAGGAAATGATTAAAGTTACTTATGATGATTTAAAAATATTTGAGGACATGGATGAATCTACATTGAATATTCTTCAACAAAAATGCTTTAAAAGAAAATTGAAAAAAGGTGATGCACTGTTTTATGAAAAAGACAGGATAGATGAAATATATATAGTGATATATGGAAAGGTAACTGTATACAGGATATCTGAAAATGGACAGAAAAGAATTATCTATATTCTTGACAATGGAAATTTGATAAATGAGGACATATTTGGGAATGCATCCGTATCTGTAAGCTGTGAAGCATTTGAAGACAGTTGGGTACTGTGTATCTCAAAACAGGATATTGTCGAGATTATGGCTAAAGATTGCAAATTTTCAAGTCTAGTATTAACCTCAATGTCCAAAAAGATAAGAAGACTCTACAGGCAGTTGAAAAATGCAGTTCCAATACGAATGGACAAAAAACTGGCTGCCAAGCTATGGAAATTGTCGAGGGATTATGGTGTAGAAGTTGAAGGTGGAGTTTTAATAGATCTGGATATAAGCATAACCTATCTGGCAGATATGCTTGGAAGTACAAGAGAAACTATATCAAGATGTATAAGTGACTTTAAGAAGAAAAATATGGTTGAATTTCACGATAAGAAGATAATAATTCCAGATGTTCACATGCTGTCTTCCTATTTTAGAGGAATTTAAAAGATAATTACAGAGTGTGATTTGTGTCATATCCATATTTTCGAGTTTGTAGTATATTTAATATAATTTTAAATAGGAGGTGTGATATGGGGTATAGTACAACTACTGAAAAGTTTGATGAATTTTTAAATAGTATAGGTGGAGAATATAATATTTATGCTCCAGTAGATATGGAAGGTATGGGAAGATTTTCTGATACTGATTCAGTTAGATATGAAAAGATAAAATCCATTGCAGACATAGAGTTTGTCAGAAAATCTGACTTTTCGCCAAAGGAAGTACTTCTTCCAATTACTCAGACACTTTTTTATTTTACTGAAGATAGTGTAAAGGAACCTAAAATCAGTGACAAAAAGATACTTTTATTTTTGAGAAGCTGTGATATTCATGCAATTAAAAGATTGGATCAAATCTATTTGAAAAGTGGTTTTGAAGATATATATTATAAAGAATTAAGGCAAAAAGTCAAACTTGTCCTTATGGAATGCGAGCATAGTTTTGAAAACTGTTTTTGTACAAGTATGAACAGTAATAAAACTGATGAATACAATATGTTTGTAAGGTACAGAGATGGAAAAGTATTCGTAGAGTGCAGGGATGAATGTTTTGGTAAATATTTTGAGAATACTGAAACATGTGACCTGAAACCTAAATTTGTTGAGGAAAATGATATAAATGTAAATGTTCCTGAAAATGTGGATGAGAGTATAATAAAAAGTCCGGTATGGAAGGAATATTCATCAAGGTGTATAGCCTGTGGGCGATGCAATGTAGTATGTGGAACCTGTACATGCTTCTCAATGCAGGACATTTTCTACAGCGAAAATAAAAATGCAGGAGAAAGAAGAAGGGTATGGAGTTCATGTGAAGTGGATGGATATACGGATATAGCTGGTGGACACAGTTTCAGGCAGGACAAGGGAGATAGAATGAGATTTAAAGTACTGCATAAAATTTCTCATTTCAAGAAAAGATTTGGATATGATATGTGTGTTGGATGTGGAAGATGTGATGATGTCTGTCCGGAATATATATCTTTTTCCAATTGCATAAACAAATTATCGCAATAATACAGGTTATGGAGGTGGAACAAGTGGAAAATGTATATTTGCCGGAAGTGAGCAAAATAATTGATATAAAAAAGCATACGGATATTGATTATACTTTTAGAATGGAGTTTAGAGGTGAAGTAAAACCTGGACAGTTTTTTGAAGTGTCAATTCCAAAATACGGTGAAGCTCCTATATCTGTCTGTGGAATAGGAAATGGATATGTGGATTTGACAATAAGACGTGTTGGAGTAGTTACTGATATTATTCACACATTTTCAACAGGTCAGAAACTTTTTATGAGAGGGCCTTATGGGAATGGATTTGATGTGGATATATATATAAACAAGGAACTTGTTATAGCTGCAGGAGGAACAGGAGTTGCACCTGTAAAAGCCATCATAGATCATTTTTCCAACAATAGAGGAGAAGTTAAAAATCTCAATGTTCTAATGGGATTTAAATCACCGGAAGATATTCTTTTTAAAGATGATATAGAAAGATGGAAAAAGAATTTGAATGTGACTCTAACTGTAGACAAGGCCAGTGAAAACTACAGTGGCAATACAGGATTGATTACAAATTATATTGCAGATATTAAAATTGAAAATCTTGAAAAAGCGCAGGCTATTGTGGTAGGTCCTCCTATAATGATGAAATTTACCATTCAGGAACTTTTGAAAAGAGGAATCAGAGAGGAAAATCTATGGGTTTCATATGAGAGAAAAATGTGCTGTGGCATAGGAAAATGTGGACACTGTAGAATGAATGATACTTATATATGTTTAGATGGACCTGTGTTTAATTATACGAAGGCCAAACATCTTATAGATTAGAACAGGAGGTGTAAATGTGGATATCAATACAAAACAGCTTAAGAAAAATGCTTTTAGGATAACCAAGGAAAGAGGAAAGACAGCTATAAGAATAAGAGTTCCGGGAGGATATCTTAAGGCTGAATACCTTACTGTACTTCAAAAGGTAGCAGGGCAATATGGAAATGGTACACTTCACATGACGACAAGGCAGGGATTTGAAATACCAGGCATTGATATGAAAAATATTCCTGTAATAAACAAGATTATACAGCCTGTTATTGAAGGTCTTGAAATAAATCAGAAAAGTCCTGACACTGGATATCCTGCTTCAGGTACTAGAAATGTATGTGCCTGTATAGGAAACAGGGTTTGTACTTTTGCAAACTATGATACTACTGCGTTTGCGAAAAAAATAGAAAAGGCAATATTTCCAAATGACAGACATGTAAAAATAGCTCTGACAGGTTGTCCTAATGACTGTATAAAGTCAAGAATGCATGATTTTGGAATTATGGGAATGACGGAACCACAGTATGACAGTTATAGATGTATAGGTTGCAAGGCATGTGTGAACAATTGCAGAAAGAGATCTGCAGATGCACTGATATTTAAGAATTTCAAGGTTATAAGAGATCCTGAAAAATGTATAGGTTGTGGTGAATGTATAGGAAAATGTCCAACAGGTGCATGGACAAGAAGCAGTGAAAAATATTACAATCTTTTTATAATGGGAAGAACGGGAAAGAAAAATCCAAGGCTTTCTCAAAATTTCATAAAGTGGATAGATGAAGAGAGTATTATAAAAATAATATTGAATACCTATGACTATATAGAAGATTATATAGATGAAAATGCTCCAGGTGGAAAAGAGCATATAGGTTATATTGTAGATAGGACCGGTTATCAAAAGTTTAAAGAGTATGCACTAAAAGATGTAAAGCTGGGACCAAAAGCTCAAGTAAAACAGAATATAAACTGGTAGTATGGACAAGTATGGGGTCAGGTCCCCAATACTTATTTAGCCAAGGGACAGTAATTTTTTCCTTAGCTTTTTATCTGCTGCGTAAATGTACATGCCTTTTCTTCCACGTGTCATAAGTACATTTATGGAGTTTAATATGATTCTGGACTTGGCTTCATCTGGAGAGTCTATATTGGGGCTCCCCATATATGCGAGCCTATCTTCATATCTGTCTGAAAAAACAATTATTTCATCTCTTTATTGAGCTTAAAAGGAGTCTCTTCCCAGTTCCTGAGTTCCCCTTAATTAAAAATATAGCATGTTCATCATTTTGGTGGCTATAGCAGAATCTGAATATGGATTCTTTTAGTTTTCCTGTTCTTCTGTTAATTTTTTATATGGATCTAATTTGTATATTGAATTATTTGCGCCCATTGAGTCGTATCTCTTTTCCAATTTCAAGCCATTATAGTAAAACTATCATAACATATAAAGGCAGGATGCTGGTAACATCCTGCAGATACAATCCAATTAGGCTAGTCTTCCTTTTTTATCTCAAAGACAACTGGTTCACAGTAGTCGGGACATTGAACTATAAATTTATCTCCAAATCCAACCTGTTGGGGAGTTACGCCCTTCCTAGCAGCAAATACAAATGGAAAAAATGACTGAAGTGCCATAACACAAACTTTTTTTGTTTTCTCCATGTCTATAAGTGCATCTTTTATATATATTTTATCTCCAGGTTTGTAATGATCACATTTGGATTCCAAAACCTCTATTACAACATTTTCACTTTTCATAATTACACATCCTCTTTTCAAATTTTCATTTATGAGGCAAATTATAAATTAAATTTTTATTATAGTCAATATAATTTGATTCATATTTAGATATATTGGCTATTTTTTTTATTAATTTGTTAAAATGATATTGAGGACATTTGTAAAATTAATTGTTAAAATCCTTGACCCATATATTCATATCTTCAAATTCTCCATATATATTGCAATTGTTTATCAATCTTCCTCTGAATTTATAGTTGTTTTTACTTAAGGCAAAATTAATGCTCGTACATGTAGCACGTGATAAACTGTATATGCCCATGTATCCCATAGATATCAAGTCTGATTCAAAAGAGGATATAATATTAGATACTACTCCTTTATTTCTATAGTTTGGATGGGTTGCACAGTTTATTAATTCGGCATTTAAATCTTCTTCATTTAAATATGCTGAAGCTGCACTTATAATTTTCCCATTGTATACAGCTGTCTTATACAATATCCTTTTATTCATGTTATCTTTTAAGTATTTCTCGTCAAACAGTGGAGATGGGCATTCGAAAAATACTTTTGAGAAAAGTTCCGACATCTGTTTTGCATCACGTTTTTCCGCATATCTTATATTATATTTTAAAGTAGTATCAGGTACAAAAGTGCTTTCTGCATTTAAACTCTGTATTAAAATTAAATTTTCCATTGAATGCTTGTTATATAGTTTTCTCTTTTTGCTAATAAAATAAGACATACAAAATGCACTTTCACCTTTGAAATAACTGTCTATTTTACCCTCCAGTTTAAATCCTGCTTTAATGAAATTCTTAAATGATGCGGCATCACAATTACAAATAATTTTGCCTAAATGCTGCCTTGAAGCAAAGTGTACCAATCTTTTTATATTTTGAACTGATATATTATGAAAGTCAACTATTTTTGCAAGGCTGTTTACGTAATCCACGTATATTTTTGATTGATTTATTTTAGCATAATAATTATCTGATTTATAATTAGTTAGTATCATTACACTGTTCCCCCTTGCGTGTAATTTATTAATTCCCAAAAATAATAAGCTGCAGAGAGAAGTCTCTGCAGCTCAATTTTAGGTATATTAAAAATAAAATTCATAATTTACATACCAAAAAACTTCTCTTCAACGCTTACGAGATTAGCTGACGGATTCGGATCGAAGAAATTAACCCTACTTGTTTTAATACAAGATTCACCCCAAAAGTGGTTCTCCCGTTCATAATTGATTAAGCGCTTTCAATATTTATTTTTACGGTTTAATACTTGTACATAAACATTATCACGTTAATATATGCATGTCAATTAATTATATGAAAATTTATTGGAAAAATCAATAATATTATGATATAAAGAATTTATGGAGTTGATGTATATGAGTAATTTTTTAAATAGGGATAAAAGGGTCTATAAATTCAATAAAGATGAAATGATATTGAGAGATTTTCTTGCAGTGGACAGAACTCTCCTTGCTAATGAAAGAACCCTACTGGCATACATAAGAACAGGGGTGAGTTTAATTGCTGTAGCAATTACTCTTATAAAATTGTTTGATACCACTTTTACATACGTGGTTGGAATAATTTTTGCAGTTTTAGGTATAAGTGGTATGGTATTTGGTGTATATAGATACAAAAATATAAATGACAAGATGAAAAATATAGTTTAATAAATGTAGTAATATATTTTATGTTGAGATAAACACATGCCAAATTAAAGTATATTTCACATAATTCTCACATAATTTTAAGTGAATTTTAAGGAATGATTTATAAAATCTAAATATATGTAATATTTTATAGGAGAAGGTGATATATATGAGTATCGTAAATTAAAATCAATTATATTATGAAAAATAATACAAATTTAATTTTTTATGATGGGATAGTGATTGATATTATGAAAAAGAAAATACTTTCTCTGTTGGCAGGTATTTTTATAATACTTGGACTTTTTCAAAATGTTAGTGCAAGCACTTATAAAGATCAACTGAAAATGAATACTTCAAGATACATAGTTACAGTATCTTCAAAACAGGATATTAGCAAGATAAAGTCCAGTATTCCTAAGGCTGAGGTAAAGGATCTATCTAATGGACAAGCAGTTGTGTACTCTGAGGATATCTCTAAAAATACACTGAAAAAAGATTTGTCTAAAGTCAAGAATATAAGGAGCATAAGAAATCCAGTCAAAATGAAAATTGATGGATACTCAAGAAAAATGAATGTTAATTCTGCAAGAAGTCTAGAGTGGGATATTCCAGATGTAATGGCAGATAGTGCATGGTCAAATATAAGCCAGAAAAAAACTGTAAAAATAGCTGTAGTTGATACAGGTGTAGATTATAATAATTCACTATTAAAAGGGAAAATTGATGTTTCAGATGGTTATAATTTTATTTCCAACAATTCAAATGCAATGGATGATAGTGGACATGGAACAGGGGTAACTGGGATTATAGCTACAAATTCAAATGTAAAGAGTAAGGATCTTATTGGGGTAACTGGAAATTTAAATGTTGAAATTATTCCTGTGAAAGTACTGGATAGTTCCGGAACAGGTGATTCCGATATAATTGCAGAAGGTATACAATATGCAGCAGACAAGGGTGCAGATATAATAAACCTTAGTTTTGGAGGAAAAGGATTGGCACCTGAGATAGATTCAGCAATACAATATGCAAAATCCAAGGGATCCTTTGTTGTAGCAGCAGCAGGAAATGACAATGCAGATGTAAAAGACTATTCACCTGCATCTAATTCCAATGTATTTACTGTATCGGCTTTAAATATGCGAAATTCAAAATCATATTATTCGAACTACGGTTACAATGTGCAGGGAGCAGCACCAGGGGACAATATTTTAAGTGTGGAACTCAATAATCAATATTATTTTATGACGGGAACGTCAATGGCAGCACCTATAGTATCTTCAGTTGCGGCTATGGTAAAAGCTGCAAATCCGAATTTGAATTCAACCCAGATAGCACAAATACTTGATGAATCAACAGATAAAATTGGTAACCAACATCGAAACATATATTATGGATATGGAAAGATAAATGCAGTAAAGGCTGTAAAACAGGCTGTTGCCAAATAGAATCCAGTCAGGGCAAAAGGGTTTGCCCTGACTTTTTATATACTTGTTTTAATGTTGATATAGTATAAATATCAATAATGTTTTATAACATCAAGCCATAAGTACATAAATTAAATAAATATGATATAATTTTATACAAGTAATTGATATAAATAGTGGAAAATTACAGGAGATGAAAGTATGAAGAGCTCAAAAAAGTGGAAGTTATTGATGGTATCAAGTGTTTGTTTTATAGTTGCAGGCATAATTGGAATAAGCACTAAAAATTATATGGGAATTCTGCTTATATGTTTGGGAATATTTTATATTTGGTTAAGTAGGACTATGTATAAAAATCATGCCTTGAATAAAAGTGAAAAAAACGTATAATCATGGAAAATATATTGGATTGGAGAATATGTTTTGGGGTTATTTATAAAAGAAAAAGATATAGAAGAACATTTGAAGGATAAAGAGTATGATTATGAAAAAGGATGTTCAGTTTTGGCTGATGGGATTACTATAGGATTGCCCGTACCTGCCAATGCCATTTTAAACTTCAGTGATTCTGGAATTTTGGTTATGGGAGTTGACGGTTCAAGAGTAAAATTTGAAGGATTAGACGTCTTTTTTAATAATAAAAATATTAAATTCATTGGATTTAGAAAAAAATTTATGAGTTACAGGCTTCAAATAGAAACGGATATGACAATTGAGGGTTTTGAAAATGTTGATCTGGAATTTAATATAAAAAAAAGGATTGCAGATTGTACATGGCATTCTGCAAATCTTCGTAATGTAATGGCTAAGTATAGCTAATGAGATAAATTTGGTACATTCATAACATTGTAAATAAAGTTATAAAATAAGACTGTTGGAGGATATCCCGCAGTCTTTGCAATCAGACAATTTCTTTAAGTAATTTTGAAAAATAAGCGGCATGGTTTTTTTTTCTTCTATCATCTTCCATAAGTAGTGCAATAGCTTTACACACTATATCCAGCGTGTTATAATAGTCAGTAAAACTTTTTACAGTAAAAATCAATATAGAAAGGATGATAATAAACTTTATGAGTATATTAAAAAAGTTTATACAGTACTACAGACCTTATAAATTCCTTTTTTATATGGATCTGTTCTGTGCTTTAATTGTGTCTTTGGTTGATCTGTCGTTTCCCCTTATTTTGACTTATCTTTCAAGGACTGTATTTACAATGGACAAACATATTATACTTCATTTGATACCTTACATAGGAATAATACTGATTGCCATATATGCAGTTAAATATTTTTGTCAGTATTTTATTGCTTCCTGGGGGCATATTATGGGGGCTAGAATGGAAAACAACATGAGAAAGGATTTATTTTACCATCTTCAAAAGATGCCTTTTTCCTATTATGATGAAAAGAACACGGGACAGATGATGTCAATACTTGTATCAGATCTGTTTGACATATCGGAGCTCGCACATCATGGGCCGGAAAATGTATTTATTTCAGGAGTCAAGATAATAGGTTCATTTATAATATTAACATTTATTAATCCTAAGATGACCATTATACTTTTGGCAGTAACAGTAATTATGGTTATTTTTTCAGTTTATCAAAATAATAGGATGCAGAAAGTATTTATGGATAATAGGCAAAAAATGGGAAATATAAATGCTTCTGTTCAGGACAGCCTTTTGGGAATAAGGATTGTAAAATCATTTGCCAATGAGCGTATTGAAAGGGAAAAGTTTGATAAAAATAATAATGCATACCGTATTTCAAGAGAGCATAGTTACAAGATAATGGGAAGATTTATAGCTGGAAATGCTTTCTTTGAAGGACTTTTATATGTAGTAATACTAGTCACTGGTGCATTTTTTATATCAAAAGGAACTTTGAGAATATCAGACCTTGCAATTTATGCCCTCTACATCAATATATTCATAAATCCTATAGACATACTCATAAATTTTGCAGAACAATTCCAGAAGGGATTTGCAGGATTTAAAAGATTTATAAAGATTGTTGATACTGAACCCAATATAGTTGATAAAAAGGATGCTGTAACTCTTAAAAATGTAAAGGGAAATATAGAATATAAAAATGTTTATTTCAGTTATAATGACCAAAAACAGATACTTGATAATGTGAATTTGAAAATAGATGCTGGTAAAAAAGTAGCATTTGTAGGTCCGTCAGGAGGAGGAAAGACAACTATTTGTTCACTTCTTCCTAGATTTTATGATGTTTCATCTGGATCTGTAATGATAGATGGAATAGATGTAAGGGATATTGCTCTTGAATCACTTAGAAATTCCATTGGAATAGTTCAACAGGATGTATATTTGTTTTCTGGAACTTTAAGGGACAATATAAAGTATGGAAAACCGGAAGCATCTGAAGAAGATGTAATAATAGCAGCCAAGGAAGCCAATATACACGATTATATAATGAGCCTTGATAATGGATATGATACCTATGTTGGAGAAAGAGGAGTCAAGCTTTCTGGTGGGCAGAAACAGAGGATTTCAATTGCAAGGGTATTTCTAGAAAATCCCCCAATTCTCATATTGGATGAGGCAACTTCAGCACTGGATAATGAAAGTGAAAGCTTTATACAGAAATCTCTTGAAAAGCTTGCAAAAAATAGGACAACTATTATAATTGCCCACAGACTCAGTACTATAAGAAATGCAGATGAAATAATAGTTATTGATGATGAAGGAATCAAAGAGAGGGGAAACCATGAAGAACTCCTTGAAAAAGGAGGAACTTATTCCTACTACTATAATATGCAGTTTGAAGGGCTTGATATAAAGTAACATAGTCAGGGGCGGTCTCTATGAAAATTTTTACCATAGAGACCGTTTTTTATTATATTTTATATTCTCAAAAATTTGAACTGTGATATAATATTCACAGATTATATGTTTTATTAAGTTGTAATATAAAATACAAAGGAGAACTTTGAAAAATGCTGAATTTTTTCCATCTTCATATAAGTACAAATCCAGTACATATAGTAATTGGTATAATAGTACTGGCAATTGTTTTAAAATTGCTTGGCAAGATATTTAAAGTCATACTTATGGTAGGAATTATAGCTTTTGTATTGTACAAGTTAAATGAACTGCCAATTGTACATAATGTGCTTAATAATATAGCTAGAATGCTAAATATTCATTTTTAGTTAATTTTGAAGTGTAAAAATCATAATTTTTATATTTATTTAATATAGAACGGATCTACTGAATTGTGAAATTTTGATTTGGAATAATAAATTTTAATAAGATAATTTAAGGTAGCAGGTTGGAATGTTTTTAGAACAGAACACATGCTTTGTTTCTATACAAAATTATATTCTTTTTCCTTAAATAGAACAGGTGTCTTTTCATCTTTTTTACCTGTTACTATTTGTGGTTTACTAAAGAAATATCCTTGAAAGTATGAATATCCAAGAGATAAAGCTTCTTTAAAGTCCTTTGGTGTCTCGATTTTTTCTGCAAGAAATTTAATATTTCCGTTTATAGAATGAATTTTTTTCATAACATTTTTTCTTTCCATATTTTTTGTCATAAAAAAGTCTATTTTTATTATGTCTACAAGTTTGATTAAATCCACGTACTTGATATTGAATACAAAATCATCCAGTGCAAGTACAAATCCATTTTCTTTTAATGATTTACATGAGTCTATAATCTTGTCTGTAGGTTCAATATTTTCCAAAATTTCTATTATAATATTTTCAGGAGAAATAAAAGAACATATATTGGATTCCAATATATTGCCGGTAAAATTTACAAGAGCTTTTTTAGTTCCAACAAGTTTGTTCATGCCTATATTTACAATACTGTTTTGAAGTAGTTCAAGAGTAGCCCTGTCTCCATCTGTAACAGTATATTTATTTTGTTCATAATTATCTCTAAATAATAGTTCATACCCTACTATGTTGCTGAACCTGTCAACAATAGCTTGTTTAGCTACATATACATTCATGTTCAAACTCCTTTTAAATTATAATAACCTTGCTTATATCATTTGCATAATTTATTATTTTATACATAAAATTGCAATAAAAAATTTTAAAAGGAAGTTTTTAAATAAAAAATAGTATATTTGCTATTTAATGTTTGTGTTTTTTGGAATAACGTGGCGATAGGATACAGGAGATTTAAGTACTACAGATGTATTTATATCACCATAAGGAAGTAGTCTGTCTATTAGCAAACTCATATCATCCATGTTGTTTACAGCAGCTTTAATAAAATAATTTATGGGTCCGGTTACTCTATGACACTCTAAAATGTCACCATCCTTTTTTACCATTTGTTCAAATGTTTTAGGTGATACTTTTAAAGAACTCAACTGTACAAACAGTATGATATTTTTACCAATATTCTTTAAGGATATTCTTGCAGTAAACTCTTCAATTATATTCTTCTCTTGAAGCCGTAAAATTCTCTCAGTAATACTTGGCCTGCTGAGGGAAAGCTCTTTTGACAGTGTACTTATAGTCATGCGTGAATTTTTCTGTAAAAGTTCAATTAGTTTAATATCCAGGTTATCCATATAAGCTCCTTGCAAAATAAATATATTTTAAGCAATACTTATTCAAAATATAAATATATTTAAGATAATTTATTCAATATTTAATATAAATTGCCTTATAAGTATTATATCATTAAATAGATGTATTTATAAGGGAGGTTTTTGGGGTGAGAGAATTGATAAGTTCTCCTGTTTTTTCAATTATGCTTTCATTAGTGGCTTTTGAAGCAGGGAGTATCATATATAAAAGAATTAAATTTCCATTGTTTAATCCTGTAATTATTGCCATAGTGGTTGTAATGTTTGTAATTAAATCACTGAACATAAGTGTTGATACATATAATAAGGGTGGAGATATAATAAGCTTTTTTTTGAGCCCGGCTACAGTTATACTTGCGGTACCATTGTATAAAAAGATGAAACTCTTGAAGAAAAACTTACTTCCAATAATGTCAGGTATAATAGCAGGTTCCCTGGCAGGTATATTCTCTACAGTTTTTTTATGCCGACTATTTCACATTTCAAAACAACTGACTTTGTCCATGATACCAAAATCTGTTACAGTGCCAATAAGTATGTCGGTTTCCAAGCAGATAGGAGGCATTCCTGCCATAACCATATTTTCTACAATGTTAGGTGCAATTATTGTAATTGTAATATGTCCATTGATATTTAAAATATTCAAAATCAAAGACAGTATATCAAAAGGAGTTGCACTTGGAACGTCAGCCAATGCACTTGGGACTTCCAAGGCAATGGAGATGGGTGAAACAGAGGGGGCTATGAGTAGTCTATCCATTGGACTTGCAGGAATTGTTGTTGTAATATTTTCTCCTATAATAGTGAAGCTTTTTGGCAATTTTATAAAGTAGATAAAATTTCCAGACCTTTTTTAGGCTGGAGATTTTTTATAATTTTTTTAGTTTTATGACATTTATTTCCCTTAGAGTTTAAAAATATAAATCCATAATCAAGAACATCATTATTGGAAATATAAATGGAACTATTGATGCAATCATAATTTTAAATTTCGGCACTATAAGTTTATAAAGTAGATAAAATAAGAATGAATTCTTCAGATACAACTATTTACATTGAAAGTATTTTGCCAAATAATAATATCAAATCTAACAAAGACAGTAAGTTGCTTTGTCTTAAACTTTATTCACAACCCCAAAATAGTCGGAAACAGTAGTAAACTGAGAATTATAGTAAAATACGGTGAGAAAACGTTTAATATACAATTATTTTGCTGTAAACAATGAATATATGCATAATATAGGCCTTAATGACAATTATAATATAATGATTTAACAAGTATAATTATTAGTGTAAGGTAAAAAATATATGGGGAGGTAATAAAAGTGAAAAACAAATCTTTATTTGAACCTATTAAAATAGGAAAAGTAGAAGTAAAAAACAAAATATCGATGGCCCCTATGGGTGCATTTGGCCTGGTAGACAATGAAGGCTGTTATAATCAGAGAGCTGTAGATTATTATGTAGAAAGAGCTAAAGGCGGCACAGGTCTTATTATAACAAGTATAACTAAAGTTGAAAATGAAATTGATAAAGTTGTACCTGGTGTAATTCCCATTATTTCAATAAATCCGGGAAGATTTATAATGACATCATCTGAAATGACTGAAAGAGTCCATTCCTATGGTTCAAAGATATTTTTGCAGCTCACAATGGGATTTGGAAGAAGCGGAGCTCCTGGAACGCTTCTAACATCACAGCCGGTTTCTGCCTCAAGTGTTCCTAATTACTGGGATCCAACTGTTACATGCAGGGAACTTACCACTTCAGAAGTAGAATGGATAGTTGCGAAGTTCATTCAGGGTGCTGCTATTGCACAAAAAGCAGGATTTGACGGAGTTGAGATACATGCTGTTCACGAGGGATATTTGCTGGACCAGTTTACACTCTCTATATTCAATAGAAGGACAGATAAATACGGAGGAGATTTAAGGGGAAGATTACAGCTGCCTATAGAAATAGTTCAGGGTATAAAGGCTCAAGTTGGCAGTGATTTCCCTGTTGGATTGAGATATAGTGTCAAAAGCTGCATAAAAGACTGGAGGCAGGGTGGACTTCCGGATGAGGATTATGTGGAAAAAGGACGTGATTTGAAAGAGGGACTTGAGTCTGCAAAGATTCTCGAAGCAGCTGGATATGATGAATTAAATACAGATGTTGGAACATATGATGCATGGTACTGGTCACATCCACCTCTTTATCAGAAAGACGGATTGTATCTTCCATATACCAAGGAATTGAAAAAGGTCGTAAAAATTCCTGTTATAGTTGCAGGAAAACTTGGTGTTCCACAAGAAGCTGAAAAAGCTCTTGATGAGGGTGGTGCGGATATGATAGGGCTTGCAAGACCACTTCTTTCAGATGCATACTGGCCTAAAAAGGTACTTTCTGGTCATCCTGAGAGAATTCGTCCCTGTATTGGATGCCATGTAGGCTGCCTTGGCAGGGGATTTGAAGGAAAACCTTTGAGTTGTGCAGTAAATCCAGCTGCAGGAAGAGAACGCTATTATGAGATAAGGCCAGCAGCCATACCAAAGAAAGTGTTGATTGCAGGTGGAGGAGTTGCAGGAATGGAAGCTGCTAGAATGGCTGTGCTTAGAGGTCACAAAGTTACACTTTATGAAAGTACGGATCAACTGGGCGGGGAAATTGTTCCAGGATCAGTACCTGACTTTAAAATAGACGATAGAAGATTGCTGGACTGGTATAGAAATGAAATGAAAGAGCTTAAAATTAATGTGATTTTTAATACAGAGGTAACGGATAAACTTGTAGGGAAGGAACAGCCTGATGTGGTGATTGTTGCAACAGGAGCCAATGATGTCAAGATAAAACTGCCTGGTATAGAAAAAGATAAAGTATCCACAGCTGTGGACATTTTAAATGGAGCTAAAAAGTCAGGAAAGAATGTACTTATTGTAGGAGGAGGTCTTGTTGGATGTGAAACGGCCCTATACCTTGCCAAAGCTGGAAAGAAAGTTGCAATTGTAGAGGCAAAGGATAAAATATTGGATGCAGGAAAGCCAATCCCTCATATGAATAAGATTATGCTCGAAGATCTTATTAAAAAATACAATATAAAAGTTATTACGGGTAACTCGCTGCTTGAGGTAACGGGTGATGGAGCAGTTCTTATAGACAACAAGTTCAAACAGCAGGAAGTATATGCTGACACTATTGTGATTTCTATAGGATTCAAGTCCAATAGAAAATTGTATAACAAGCTTCATGGTAAAGTTACTGATTTATATCTTATTGGAGATGCATATCAGACTGCAAATATAATGGATGCAATTTGGAGCGGAAATGAAATTGGACTTAACTGTTAGATAATTTAACCACCAATTAGTTTATAAGCTAATTGGTGGTTTTAATTCTACATTATATTTTAAACTTTTGTACAAGCTCATTTAGTTTTTGTGCAAGCTCTGCCTGGCTTTGGGCTGTCAGGGCTACCTGATTTACAGCTTGAGTATTTTCATCAATACCTTCCTGTATTTGTGAAGCATTTTCAGAAGCCTGCTGTTGGTTGTCTGACATGTGCTGCATGGCATCACTGACCTGTGCCATTGTAGCATTTAATTCTTCTGACATTGAGGCTATTTCTTCAGATAAACTTTTTATGAAATCAGCATCTTTATAATATTGATTTCCCATATCTTTAAATGCTTCAAATTGTGGATTTACTTCATCGTTTATAAATACTAAAACTTCATTACTACTGTCAGATAAATTTTTGAATGCCTCGTTTACTTTTCCAATAGTGTCCTGAATTGATGATACAGCTGTTGCAGAGTCTTCTGCCAGCTTTCTAACTTCATCTGCAACAACTGCAAATCCCTTACCATGTTCACCGGCTCTTGCAGCTTCAATGGCTGCATTTAATGCAAGAAGATTGGTCTGTTCAGCTATTCCTGCAATAGTATGTGCCATTTCCTTTATATTTTCAACTACTTTACCAGCTTCAATAGCTTCCAGTATTTTTTCTCTTTTGTCTTTATATATTTTTTGGGTATTTTGTATTGCAGAGTTTCCTTTTTGTTGAGCCATTGTAGCTTTTTCTTTAGAGCTATTTGAACTATTGCTGCTGTCTGCAGCTTTTTGAGACAATTCATTTATATTTGAATTGATTTCTTCTACAGATGCAGTTATTTCTTCTATGGAAGAGGTTGTTTCCTCCACTCCTGAGGTTATAACTTTTGCTGAATTATCCATATTTTCCGCTTTTGCTGAAAGTTCTTCTGCTGTTGCAGACAACTCTTCACTAGCACTTCCCATATTTTCGGAGTTTTCCATAATTGATTTTAAAAGGTATACTATATTATTTTGTGCGGTATTTAAAGAAGTACCTGTTTGTCCAAATTCATCAGAACGGGTTGTTTTTATATCCGTTGAAAAATCAAATTGTGCAAAACGATTTGCAAGGTCTTTTATCTTTATAAGGGGATTATGTATATCTCTTGCTATTGCTAGTCCGGACAGTATGGATACGATGAAACTGATTATAATCAATATTGTTACAAATATTAAAGAAGAATTATATTTAGAAATACTTGAATTATAATCATTCTGTGCAAGTTTTAAATTTGTATCTATAAGTTTATCTATTACTGAGAAAAGATCTTTTCTGTATTTTTCACTAGTTTGAAATTCTTTTATTGAACCATTGTAGTCTCCTTTTTGAATCAATTGTATGTAATTTTCCCTGGAGGTTTTCCAGCCTTTTCTATATGTTTCAAATTGCCCAAGTAAATCTTTGTTTTTATTATTTAATGAATTAGAATAACTTGATATAAGTTTGTCGTTTCGATTTATTTGTTCATTAATATTATTAATCAAGCTATTTATCTGGGGCCTATTTTCCTTATTCATCATAACAAGCAAGTCAGACTGTACCCCTAGTAGATTTATTTTGATATCCTTTAGTTCAGTTGTTTCTTTTAAATCCATATTATATAGGGTATCTAAATTCCTTTTTACTACAGTTGTTTTGCTCATGGATACAATACCCACTATACAGGCCAACATTGCTATAATAATAAAAGACATCATTAGTTTTTTGAAGATATTCATATTGGAAAATAATTTCATTGCCTTACCACCTTTTCTTTAGATTTTATATTTTTCACTGAATATATGTTAATTAATTTAGTTCTATATTAATATATACGTATAAAATTTGAATTACTATAATAAAATTTAAAAAAATAGAATATAATGCATTAAAATTACGAATAAATAAGAATTATGTAATTATAGCATCTTAAATTATGAAATTTAAATCAGTATATACATAAGTGCTGATTTTAATTTTTACAAGATAAAATTTAGTTTACTTGAAATATTCAATAAAGTTGATTGTATCAGGCTGAAATAAAAAATATATGCTTGGTTTAATAGAAAATTATTAATATAATATTATAAATGATATAATATAACAAAAAATAAATTCTATAAATACATGAATTTTATTTAGGGAGAGTTTATATGGATATAAAAAAAGAATTACCAGAGATTTTTTCTAGCTTCTCTGAAGCCAGGAAAAATGGATTTATAAAAGCAAAAGAATTAAAAGAAAAAAATAGACCTCTTGTAGGAACATTTTGTTCATATATGCCTCAGGAAATAGCAATGGCGGCTGGAGCTGCTGTAGTTTCACTTTGTTCAACTTCCGATGAAACTATTGAGGAAGCAGAAAATTATCTTCCAAAGAATTTATGCCCTTTAATAAAGAGCAGTTATGGTTTTGCGAAAACGGACAAGTGTCCATATTTTTATTTTTCAGATTTAATTGTAGGAGAAACTACATGTGACGGAAAGAAAAAAATGTATGAGTATCTTGGAGAATTCAAGCCTGTTCATGTTATGCAGCTCCCCAATACACAAATTGGAGAAAACAGTTTTAAACTTTGGAAAGATGAAATTATAAGACTGAAGGAAAAAATTGAAGATATGTTTGACATTGAAATAAAAGGAGAAGACATAAAACAGGCCATATTACTAAAAAATAGAGAAAGACAGGCAATAAAAGATTTTTATTCACTTGGGAAATTGAAACCTTCAGCACTTACGGGTATGGATATTTTAAATGTAGTAAATGGTGCCACCTTTAAATTTAATAAAGAGGAATCTATAGATGAGATATCAGATCTTACTGAAAAGATTATAAAAAGTTATAAGGAAGGAAAAAGATTACCTGAAAAACCCAGAATACTTATAACAGGATGTCCTATAGGAGGCGCGGCAGACAAGGTAGTCAAAGCAGTAGAGAAAAATGGGGCATATGTAGTTGCTTTTGAAAATTGTACTGTTTCAAAGGCAAATGAACTTTTGGTAGATGAAAACAAAGATGTATTTGATGCATTGACTGAAAAATATCTTGCCATAGGATGTTCATGTATGACTCCAAATAAAAACAGGCTGGAAACTTTAAAAAATATGATGAGAGAATACAAGGTAGATGGGGTAATAGATGTCATTCTACAGGCCTGTCATACTTATGCAGTGGAGAGTTTTTCAATAAAGAGATTTGTAAATAGCAATGGTATTCCATATATACCTGTTGAAATTGACTATTCACAGTCAAATTTGGGACAATTAAATACGAGAATAGGTGCTTTTATCGAAATGTTGTAAGAGATTTTAAATCTTAAAATTGACTTTTACTTTGTATTATAAATTATTGGATTATATATAATAATCTATTGTATACTTATAATAAATATACATAATTTAGAAGGGAATGATTGCATGGTCCTTATCGTGACAATTGTTAATTTTGCCATAATAATCGGCATTACAGTCGGCATTATAGTTGTAGTATACAGCCTGATAAAGAGATTTAACAAGTTTACAAACAGGAATATGGAAATTGATAAAAATTGGATAAGATTTTAAAATAACAGCTAGTAAGATTTCCTAGTAAAGTTAGGGAGGAGAAAAAAACGCAATTATTAAAAAGAGTAAACAGGTTTCCTGCAGGAACAATGATTATACCATTATTTGCAGCAGCTATTCTAAATACGTTATGCCCGTCAATTTTGAGAATAGGAAGTTATAGTCAATCCTTAATATCCAATGATGGATTAAATGTAATGATGTTTTTAACCTTGTTGTTTACAGGTACACAAATGAGCATTAGAGATATACCCGAATCCTTGAAACGTGGTGGAAGTCATGTATTATTTAAATATTTGGCAGGTGCCGGAGTTTATCTTGTTATATTTCACTACTTTGGATATAAGGGGATATTTGGAACATGCAGCCTTGCAATTTTATGTGCTTTGACAAATAACAATGGAAGTTTATACATGGGATTGGTACAAAGTTATGGTGACCATGCAGATCTTGTAGCAAGGCCAATATTTAATTTTAATTCAGGCCCTATGCTGTCTTTATTGACTATTGGAATTTCAGGAACCAATACAGTGCATTGGCAGGAATATGTAACTGTTTTATTGCCATTGTGTATAGGAATAATATTATCTACTATTGACAAACAAATTAAATTGGCAACAAAACAGGGTATTTCAATAATACTGCCAATAATGGGATTTGTTTTAGGATCGGATATTGATTTATTTAAAGTTATAACTTCAGGATTTGGTGGAATATTTTTATTTATCATTGTAATTATCGTTACTGGACCAGTTGCATTAATTGTAGATAGGATTTTATTAAAAAGACCAGGTTATGGAGGTATGGCAACAGTATCTGTAGCTGGCAATACAATTGCAGTTCCTGTAATGATAGGGCAAATTGTGCCAAAATTTAGCCCTTATGTAAAATTGGCAACTGTACAGATATCATGTGCAGCTGTTTTATCAGCTATTTTGTGTCCATTTATTGTACGTTGGTTTGCACAACATTTTGGATGTCCAAAATATGAAGAGAATTTTGAAAAAGGTTATGGAGTGAAATTTGTCAACAATGAAAAATAGATAATTTGAAATATAAGTAAAGAAAAAAGCACTATTATTTAATTAATGTGAAAATGGAGGAAGTTGTAATTGGATTATAGTAATTTGGTTTCCAAAGCTTTTGAGGGGAGAAAAAATGCTTATGCACCTTATTCAAATTTTAAAGTTGGAGCAGCGGTACTTACTGAAGATGGAAAGATATATACAGGATGCAATATAGAAAATGCATCATATGGTGCTACAAATTGTGCAGAGAGGACTGCCATATTTAAAGCAATATCAGAAGGACATAAAACTATAGAGGCAATTGCCATAGTTGGCGTAATAAATGACTATACTTATCCCTGTGGAATTTGCAGGCAGGTAATATCAGAGTTTGCATCAGATAATACAAAGATAATTCTAGGTAAGGGTAAAAATGAATATATAGTTAAAACCCTGGATGAAATTTTACCTGGAGCTTTTACTAAAAAAGACCTTGAAAAGTAAATACTATTGCTAAAAAGCATTCTTTTAGGTTATGAAGGAGTGCCTTTTTAGCATATAAAAGTTTTGAACAAAAATGTAAAGTGTATCTATTGGAATTGTTTCAGGAGCAGTGTATGGATTAAAACTATTATATGTACTTACAGCAACTATTGTGGGTTTAATAGTATAATTGATATATAAATAGATGAAAGAAGGGATTCAAGTGAAAGCATTTAATAGAATACACATTATAGTAATGGATTCTGTAGGAATTGGAGAAGCACCTGATTCAAACAAATTTGATGACTTTGGTGTGAATACATTGGCACATATAGCTGAGAAAAATAATGGACTGAAAATGCCCAATATGGCAGCATTAGGATTGTCCAATATATATAAAATAAAGGGAGTAGAAAAAGCTGAAGCTCCAAAGGCATATTTTACAAAGATGCAGGAAGCTTCTCGAGGTAAGGATACAATGACAGGACACTGGGAGATGATGGGATTATATATCGACAAACCTTTCCGTGTATTTCCCAAAGGCTTTCCCCAGGAACTAATTGAAAAGATACAGGATTTCTCTGGAAGAAAAGTTATGGGAAACAAACCTGCCAGTGGTACTGAAATTATAAAGGAACTTGGTGAAAGACAGCTAGAAACAGGAGAACTTATTGTATATACTTCAGCAGACTCTGTACTTCAAATTGCAGCCAATGAGGAGATAATATCACTGGATGAACTGTATAAAATATGCAAATATTGCCGAAGCATAACACTGGATGAACCTTATAAGCTTGGAAGAATCATTGCCAGACCTTTTGTAGGAAAAACTGCACAAAGTTTCAAGAGAACTTCAAATCGCCACGACTATGCTTTGAAGCCTTTTGGAAAAACTGTAATGGACTATTTAAAAGAGAGTAATCTGGATTCTATTGCAATAGGGAAAATTTCAGATATATTTGATGGAGAAGGTGTTACAAGGGCAATCAGAACTAAATCAAATATGGATGGCATGGATAAGTTAGTAAAACTGCTTGGTGAAGAGTTTCATGGACTTAGTTTTACAAATTTGGTTGAATTTGATTCATCCTATGGTCACAGACGTGATCCAATCGGGTATGGAAATGCACTGGAGGACTTTGACAAAAGACTGCCGGAAGTTTCTGAAAAAATGAGAGAAGATGATCTTCTTTTAATTACTGCAGACCACGGTAATGACCCAACTTACAAGGGAACGGATCATACTAGGGAATATGTGCCTTTGTTTGCATACTCAAAGAGATTTAAAATTGGAAGGGATTTGGGAATAAGGAAGACATTTTCCGATATTGGTGCAACAGTTGCAGATAATTTTAATGTGAAAATGCCCGAGTATGGTGAAAGTTTTCTGCAAAAACTAATATGAGAGGATGATAAAAATGAGAATGGTGGACATAATTTCAAAAAAGCGTGATGGAAAAGAGATAAGTACAGAGGAAATCAACTTTTTTATAGAAGGATATACTAAAGGAACAATTCCTGATTATCAGGCAAGCGCCATGGCAATGGCAATATATTTTCAGGACATGAATGATCGTGAAAAAGCCGACCTTACAATGGCCATGGTAAACTCTGGAGAGACTATTGATTTATCGTCAATTGATGGAATAAAGGTAGATAAACATTCAACAGGCGGAGTAGGAGATACTACAACACTTGTACTTGCACCGCTTGTTGCATCTTTAGGTGTTCCTGTAGCTAAAATGTCCGGACGTGGCTTGGGGCATACTGGGGGAACTATTGACAAGCTGGAGTCAATTAGTGGATTCCATGTAGAAATTACAAAAGATGAGTTTATAAAATTAGTTAATGAAGATAAGGTAGCAGTTATGGGTCAGACGGGAAATTTAACTCCTGCAGACAAAAAGCTATATGCACTTCGTGATGTAACAGGAAGTGTAAATTCAATAGCACTTATAGCAAGCTCCATAATGAGTAAAAAGATAGCCGCAGGAGCTGATGCCATAGTTCTAGATGTAAAGACGGGTACTGGAGCTTTCATGAAAACTGAAAAAGATGCTGAAAGACTGGCCCATGCAATGGTTAAAATAGGGAATGATGTAGGAAGAAATACCATGGCCATAATTTCTGACATGTCCCAGCCCCTTGGATTTGCAGTAGGAAATGCACTTGAAGTAAAAGAGGCGATTGATACATTAAAGGGAAATGGACCTGAAGATTTGACAGAGCTTGTTCTAGCACTTGGGAGTCAGATGGTTGTACTGGCTAAAGGTGCAGAGACTCTTGCAGAAGCCAGAAAAAAGCTTATAGAGTCAATAAAAAGTGGAAGTGCAATTAAAAAGTTTAAATTGTTTGTTAAAAATCAAGGGGGAGATCCTTCTATTGCAGATGATACTGATAAATTGCCCCAGGCAAAATACAAAATTGACGTACCTTCCAAAGAGAGCGGATTTATATCAAATATTGCAGCTGATGAAATTGGAATTGCAGCGATGCTTCTAGGTGCAGGAAGGGCTACAAAGGAAGACAAAATAGACTTGGCTGTAGGACTTATAATGCATAAAAAAGTTGGAGACAAGGTAGAGGCGGGAGATCCTATTGTAACTATTTATTCAAACCGGGAAGATGTAAAAGATGTAAGAGCAAAAATTTATGACAACATTTCAATAAGCAATAAAGTTGAAAAGCCTGTGCTAATTCATAAAATAATTACAGAATAAATTATTGAAATATCAGGTTAGTTTAACTACGGCACAACTTTTAGTTAAATGTTTAGAAGTAGAAGGTGTAGATTATATTTTTGGAATACCAGGAGAGGAAAATTTAGATATTATAAATAACATAGGGAATGGGTATAGATTTGTGTAAAAAGGCAGAAGAATTTTAACTTCTGCCATTTTTAAGTATGCTGCTTTTTTCTATATTATGTATGGCTTTGTTTATACTATCTTCATTTTGTACAAGGGCAAAACGAACAAAACCTTCACCACGTTCCCCAAAACTGCTGCCTGGAACTACAATAACACCTGTCTTCTCCATGAGATCAAAGGTAAATTCAAGAGAAGAGTCATATTTTGACGGTATGGCAGCCCATACAAACATACTTCCTCCGGTATTGTCAATATGCCATCCTATTTTTGACAGTCCTTCGACAAGAAGATCCCTTCTTTTTCTATAGGTTTCTTTTACAAATCCAACATAGTCCTGAGGACCATTTAAAGCTGCAATGGCAGCCTTTTGAAATGGAATGAACATTCCATAGTCAATATGGGATTTCAATATTTTAAGTTGATTTATAATGTCCTTGTTTCCAACAGCAAATGCAATTCTGCATCCTGGTATACTATAGGTTTTTGAAAGAGAGTTGAACTCAATTCCAATATCAATGGCTCCGGGTATGGATAGAAAGCTTCCACCTTCACTTCCGTCAAATACAAGTTCACTATAGGCATTGTCATGAAGTACCATTATATTGTATTTCTTTGCAAATGCAACAAGCTTTACATAGAAATCTCTAGGAGCTGAAGCTGCTGTTGGATTGTTGGGGTAGGAAACTACCATAAGTTTTGCCATTTTTGCAGTTTTTTCATCTATTGAATCAAAATCAACAAGATAGTTGTTCTCTTTTAACAGTGGCATTTTAACTATTTTTGCACCGGCAAGATAGGGCCCTATAGTAAAAATAGGATAGCCTGGATCAGGTGTAAGTACTACATCCCCAGAATTTACAAGTGAAAGAGACAATTCTGCAAAACCACTTTGAGACCCAAGCAGAGATAATATTTCATCATCTTCAAGATTTACTTTGTAACGCCTTGAATACCAGTTCTTCACTGAGTTTATAAGCTCCTGTGAATCATTTATAGCATATACATAGTTTTCAATTTTTTTTGATTCTTCAACTATTGTATCCACAATATGAGGTGCCGGAGGTATATCCGGAGTACCTATGCTGAAGTCGATTATTTCTCTTCCCTGTGAAAGAAGCTTGTCTTTTTTATAGCTCAGCTGAGAGAATATAGCTGAAGTAAGCTGGTTCATTTTACTGGAAAAAATCAATTTTAAAACCTCCTTAATTATGATATATATATTATATCACTAAGAAAGTTTTCTATTGCCATTGGTTATATGGTTTCACAGCCTGGACTTTGACTATGTTTTCATAGGATGATAGTAGAGGTATTCTAAGACCATATGCTCTTATCTTATACTTTCTGTTGATTCTGAGTCCTCCGTATATGTCCTGGGAATTAAATTTTAATTCTGGAAAGCTGTTTATATTCTTAAATACTTTTACTGTTCCATTGTCCATTTGAGTATATATCAAGTATATAGTTTTGTTTTTCGATTTCTTTTCTATTTGTTTACTTGAAATTATTACGGTATAAGTATTTCTAAAAAAATGTGGAATAAGTGATATTAAAACTGATATTATAATGCTACAAACTATTGCTGCAATAATTTTATATCTTAATGCCTTGTGTTTTCTCATTAATTATCCCTCTTGCAAATCAATTAGTCTATTATATATTTATTAAATTATTGCAGAGATTATTACACATAATTAAAAAAATACTTAAAAATTTATAAGGTTTTTTAATATTATGATGTTATATTGTGTTTTAACATGTTTAGAATCTTATAAAAACTTCGATATATAAAATAATATATTTAAAATTGGGGGGACTTGTATGAAAAGCATAAAAAATAGAATAACCTTTTCAATGTTATCTTTGATAATAATATTACTGTTATGTTCGCTTATTGGAGCCTATTTTATATCTAGAAATATACTTGTTAGGCAATATGAATATAACATGTCTCTGTCATCTCAGAAATATTCTGAAATTGTCAATGGATGGCTGGATAAACAAACTACCATATTTAACGGTATTGTCACAAATATGTATGATAATAATATAGTAGGTGACAATAAAAAATCACTTGAGTACTTTAAAGAAAAACTTAAATCTAATCCTAATATTTCAGATTTGTATATGGGTCTTCCTAATAAGACTATTTTAGATGGATCAGGTTGGATACCACCATCAGATTTTGATCCTACAACAAGGCAGTGGTATAAAGATGCAATAGCTAAAAATGGTTACTCATATGTGGCATATTATGACATGGTCACCAAGAAAATGGTGGTGTCAATATCAGTACCTGTAGTAAAAGGTGGAAAAACGATAGGTGTAGTATCTGAGGATATAAAGATGAATTCTATTGTAGATATAATAGATAAAGCAAAGCCCTTGAAAAACAGCTATGGATACCTAATTGATGATAATGGGAATGTTCTTGTACATCCAAGCAAGGATTTAAGTGCTAAAGGAGACAAACTTAAAAATATAAATGACTTTATGCAGGGCAAGTATAAATCTATTGTAAATGTACAGAATAAACTAGCTGACATAAAGGATTATGATGGAATAAATAAGTATTTTTCATCTTCCAAAATAAAGATATCCAATTGGACAGTAGGATTTGCAGTACCTAAAAGCGAATTTACAAAAGATCTTCACTCCCTTGTAATTATGGGAATTGCCATTCTGGCTGTCTGTATAGCAGCAGCTGTTGTAGTTTCAAGGCATATGGCAGTAAATATATCAAGTCCTATAGACAACATAAGATACGTTATAGGTGAATTAGGAAAGCTGAATTTTAAATATGACAGTGAAAAATTAGATGAGGCAATTAAAAATAAAGACGAGATAGGGTCTATAGCAGAAGATGTAAAAGTATTATCTGGATCACTTGTTGCAGCAGTTAATGATATAAGGTGCAGTTCCGATAATATCTTTGAGTATTCTTCTAATGTTTCACAGGCATTAAATGAAACTTCAAAATCCATAGAAAATGTATCAAAAACTACAGAGGAAATGGCAAAGGGATCAATAGTTCAGGCAAATGAAGCTCAACAAGGTACAGAAAAGTTAAATGATCTATCACTTAAGATAAATAATGTATCAGACAAGGCAAAACAAGTAAAGGATAATTTTTATAATACGAGAGAAATCAATAACAATGGAATAAAGGCTGTAAAGGTGCTAAATTTGAAATTAAAGGACAATAGCAGGGCAATTAATGAAATGTCAACAAGTATGAAAAATCTATCGCAAAAATCTAAATCTATTGATAAAATAGTGTATACTATAGAAAAAATATCACAACAGACAAACCTTCTTGCATTAAATGCAGCTATTGAAGCTGCAAGGGCAGGAGAAGCAGGAAAGGGATTTTCAGTGGTTGCAGATCAAGTAAAAATACTGTCAGAACAGACAGGACAATCAGTAGGAGAGATATCAACAGTAATAGAGGAAATACAAAAGGAAATAGAAACTGCTATAGAGAGTTCACATAATTCAAGTGAAATTAATGATGCAGCAAATGAAAGTATGGAACAATCAAACAGGGCATTCAACATGATTGGACAATCCATAAATGATGTTATTTCTGATATGGAAATTCTCGTTGAAAAGATAAATGAAGTGGATTCAAATAAAGATTCGGTTATAAATGCTATAGAGAATATATCTTCCATATCGGAAGAGTCATCAGCAGGAAATGAAGAACTGGCAGCTTCCGTTCAGGAACAGAACAGCTCAATAGAAAGTATAAATGAAAATATGAAAAAACTTAAGGATATTTCAGATGGACTTAATAAGATAGTGAACAAATTTAATTTATAATCAAAAATAAGAAACCAGAAGTGTTTAAACTCCTGGTTTCTTATTTTTCAACTTCTTTTATATCGCTGCTTCTATCCTTAACTTCCAAGTTATAGAAATTCGTATTTTCAGGAAGTTCCATTCTAAAACAGGAACAATTTTGTACAAATGCTTCTGCATTTGCTATTGAAAGTTCACTTATATGGCCTCCAACTTTTTTATCCTTGCTTACAAAATGAAAATGATATCCGGGTACATTAAGCCCTTCAACGAATTCGGGGCATCTGAACCCAACTATATAGCCTTCTATATTATTGTATTCAAATACAGGTTGATTTTTGACGGCATCAGCCATCGGTCTATATGGTATTTCCTGTTTTGTTACAGTCCTGGTTTTTATATAGTTGAATCTACCTTTTATATAAAAAGCATAAAATAGATTTTTACTTTTTATGAAACTGTCAAATTTTTGTTGAATATCATGATATGAAGTACAATTAGAGATATTGTATATATTGTATTTTTCAAATTCAGTAATAACAGCAAATGGAACAGATACATTTTCGGAACATGTATAAATACTTCCATCAGGCCTTGTTCTATAAAAAATACCGTCTAACAGAGTCAGCTCACCATCCAAACCTTTAAAGGTTCCTATTCCAAAATTTCCTTTTTGAAGAAGTTTATTTAGTGTAACACATCCATCATACAATCCTGAAACCAATGCATTTATGGTGGATATTTGATATATATGATTTGGCACATTTAACTCGTCCATTGCACTCACCTCAAAATAATTATATCATAGCAATTTTTTAGTTTCCATATTGAAATTAAGGATATAAAGCTGTATTAATATTATAATGTTAAATAAATTATAATATATTTGTTATATAGTTTGTTATATAGTTTGTTATAATAGAATGTATGCTGTTGACAATTATACTATATTTTCAAGAGGGTGATATTATCAAGAAGATTGTTCTAATCTTAATTTGTATTGTCTGGATGGGAATTTTGTTTTATAACTCATCAAATAATGGACAAATATCCAATCAAAAAAGCAATACCATTTTAAATGATTTGAGACATATAAATAAGAAAAATATTCAGGAGAATAATTATAAATACAAAAGCGGTGACAATAATGGAAAAACAAAAATATCCCTGAAAAAGAAAATGAAAGAGGTTTTTAAAATCCCTGACAACAGGCAGGAGAAATTAAATATGGTTATAAGAAAGAATGCCCATGCTTTTGAATACTTTGTACTTGCTATTTTAGTCGCAATTGCAATGTTTGCCTTCCACTTAAAAGGAAGAGGGGCTATTGTATATATAATGTTCATATGCCTTTTGTATGCAGTTACAGATGAATTTCATCAGGCATTTGTTACAGGAAGAACATCACTTGTAAGTGATGTAATCATAGATTTTTCAGGAAGTATAATTGGAATTATTGTGTTTTATACAGCCTATTATAAATTATTAAAAAAGAGCTAGACAAATTGGGAACGGTACACAAGTTTTTGAAAGATTAGGAGTAAAATGGATCTAGGATTAAGAATTACCTTATAGATAGAGGGGAAAACTTTATCTATGAGGTAATTTTTATATTAAAGCCTAATGCAAGTAAATCATTTTTAAATTTCAATGCTTTTAATGAGTTGAATAATATGAAGACAAACAAAAACATTTGTAAATTCAAATCAAGATAAAAAATAATCTGTCGATTTATTAAAATGGCTAGAGTATAACCTTTAAATATTTTCACATAATTCAAATAAATGAGGTAAATGAATGATGATAATAAATTATCTTCCTTTAATAAAAGATTAAAGAAATAAATATTTCATATATTATATTGAAAAATACTATTTGAAATATTTATTTCTTAATTTTGAAATTATAAATATATCAATAAATAAAGAAAAATAATAAAAATATATTAAAATATATTAAAAATAATTGAAAAATAAATATAAACTGTATATAATAATATACAAAGCAGTGCGAAGAATTAAATCATAATTGTTTTGATATAATATTAAAGTTGAAAAAATGAATTTAAAAATGCAACTCAATATGATTAAATTCTTGCAAAAATATTTATGGATATATTATTTAGGGAGGTTGTTTAAATGAATTTTAGAATTGAAAGTGATTCTATAGGGAGTAGAAAGGTTCCAAAAGATGCTTATTATGGAGTTCAAGCTTTGAGGGCGTCTAACAATTTCAATATTACAGGATTAAATATACATCCTGAATTTGTAAAAAGCCTGGCTCAAGTTAAAAAAGCATCTGCAATAACAAACTGCAGCATTGGATTATTAGATAGCAAGATTGGAAATGCAATTATACAAGCTTGTAATGAAATAATTGAAGGTAAGTTCAGAGAACAGTTTATAATAGATCCTATTCAAGGTGGCGCAGGTACATCCATAAATATGAATGCAAATGAAGTTATAGCAAATTTAGCTATAGAAATTCTTGGGGGAGAAAAGGGAGATTATAGTATTGTAAGCCCAAATGATCATGTAAATATGGGACAATCTACAAATGATGTCATACCTACATCAGGTAAAATAACTGCTTTAAGATTGGCATCAAAACTTTTAAATCAGTTAAGTGAACTTCATATGGCATTAAAGGGAAAGAGTGAGGAATTTAAAGATATTATAAAGATGGGGCGAACCCAACTTCAAGATGCTGTACCAATTACTTTGGGACAGGAATTCAGAGCATATAGTGCTGTAGCTAAGAGAGATATTTTAAGAATAAAAAAGGCCCTTCAGGATATGGGCGTATTGAATATAGGGGGAACTGCAGTAGGGACTGGAATAAATGCGGACGAGGAGTATGTGGAGTCGGTAGTTCCAAATCTTTCTATAATTACGGGAATGGATTTATGTCAAGCAGATGATTTAATAGATTCTACTCAAAATTTAGATGCCTTTTCTACTATATCCGGGGCGATAAAAATATGTGCAGTAAATTTATCTAAAATTTCCAATGATTTAAGATTGATGTCTTCGGGCCCAAGAACTGGAATTGGGGAAATAAATCTCCCAGCCATGCAAAATGGCTCTTCAATAATGCCTGGAAAAATAAATCCTGTTATACCGGAAGTATTGAACCAAATTGCTTTTAATATAATTGGAAATGATGTTACCATAACTATGGCAGTAGAAGCTGGACAACTTGAATTAAATGCATTTGAACCAGTTATATTTTATAATTTATTTGAATCCATGGAAACTCTAAGTAATGGAATTGATACATTTACAAATAACTGTATTTTAGGCATAACTGCAAATAGAGACAGATGCAGACAGCTTTTAGAAAACAGTGTGGGAATGATAACAGTTCTTGCACCATACATGGGATATAAAAAATCTGCCAGTATAGCTAAAAAGGCTCTTGCTTCAGGAAAACGCATAAAGGACATAATTGTTGAAGAAAAAGTTTTAAATGAGGAACAATTTGAAACTTTTATAAATCCATATGATATGATAAAACCTAAACACATGAGAAAAAAGGCTAAAATCTGATAGAAATTTTTAAAAGAGGCTAACATGAAAAGTTAGTCTTTTTTATATTGGTATTTATCCATTTACCTGGTTAAATGTTATAAAAAATTATTTAAATATAAATAATTTGGTGTATACTTGTAAATTATATAATATAAGTGGAAATTAATTTGTTTATATAATTTGGAGAGGATATGAAATATGGATAAATGTATGGATAGATATTTTGTAAAAAATTCAACCGGAATATTGAAAAAGGTATTGATGTGTCCGCCTGAATACTCACATTTAAAAAAAGACATAAATAAAAATTATGATATAAAGATAGATAGAAAACGATGCAATGAAGAACACAGCGAACTTGTGGATGCATACAGGTCAAATGGAGTTGAAGTTGAACTTATGATTCCAAACAATCAATTATATGACCAGGTATTTTCGAGGGACTTTGGCGCCTGTATAAAAGAAGGATATATACTTGGAAATTTTAGAATAGATATAAGAAAAGGTGAAACTGCAGATTATGAGCAGAAGATGAACGAACTTGGAATTCCATGTATTGCAAGGTGCAGAAATGGATATTTTGAAGGTGGGGACTTCTGGATGCTTGATGATAAAACGATAGCCATAGGCATACTGGAGCGAACTGATCAAAAAGGTATTGACGAAATAAGGAGCCAGATAGAAAAGTATGGATATGAAATTATGTCGGTGAAATCTTCTGAAAAATGCCTTCATCTTGATATGTGCTTTAATATAGTAGCGGAAAAAATAGCTGTAATATGCAAGGAGGTGCTGCCTGATGAATTTTTGCATATATTGAAAAACAAAAATTATGAGCTTATAGAAGTAGACAAAAGTAATTTACTGGAATGTTATTGTAATCTTCAGGCACTTGGAAATGGCAGAGTAGTATCATTTAAAAATAATAAGAAGGTAAACAGTGCACTCAGGGCAGATGGATTGGATGTTATAGAAGTTGATATAACTGAAATGTTCAAACATGGTGGAGGAATACACTGTATGACATTTCCGCTAAATAGAATATAGATGTGTAAATCTGAAATCCTTTAGAAGTTTGGAATATAAAAAATCTGCGAGTAGTATCCTAATTGATTAATTATGATTTGTAAATATTATAAATTTTTCTCTGGATTAAATACCCCGAGCATAGCAGAAGAAAAACTCCATGGTTTTGAATTATTATGGTAAGATAAAAATATAATTACAAACAAAATCAAAAGGAGAAAGCACTAATGAAAAATAAAAGAAATATATTTTTGATGGTTATAGTATTGTCAATAATTACATTGACAGCATGCACAAAAGATAATAAAAAAAATCAAAATTCTGCAAATAAAACAGAACAAAATTGGCAAGTAAAAGATAGTATGAACAAAGTTGAGAATACAGATAAAACAGCTTCGGTGAATGACATGAAAGCAAATAAAAACATTCATGAGGCCAATACAACAAATACGATGACAAAAATAGAAATAGGAAGGGAAGCGTTTCTAGGAAGATTAGATAATATACAAAAAGAAATTGATGCCTTGCCAGAAAAGAAGGATTCAGATGCTGGAGTAACAAATGCCATGCGTAGTTATTATGGAAAATCTTATGATATGTATGATAGGGAATTAAATGAGATTTATGCTTTGTTAAAGAAGCAGTTATCTCCGGAAACAATGAAAAATTTACAAACTGAACAGATTAAATGGATAGAACATAAAGAAGCTGAAGCGAATAAGGAAGCATCGCAATATAAGGGTGGAACATTTGAATTTGTTGCATATAATTCATCTCTTTATAACTCAACAAAAAAAAGATGTTATGAATTGGTTAACAAGTATATGACGGATTGAAAAAACTTGAAATTTCTCAAAGAGGAACTGACAGCATAATAAAGCAGTTACTTAAAGAAATTTTACAAATGACCACTGACGATATAAGGTAAAATCGTATTAAATTTGGCAAAAGAACAAACTTAGATTAAGAAATGTTAATAGTTTTTAGGGCATATGTAGTAATGAAAAGGTTTGTGCGTTTTGATGTGCCATGGAATTTAATGGATAAAAAGAGCCCTCTTCCAAGGGCTAAGAATTTTACGTTAACGATTACGTTAACAAATGGTATGACATCATACTATCAAAAAATGAGGAATAAGTCAAATTTGAGGAATTAAATGAGTAAAATGTTTAAATTATGGAAGTACGTGTTTGAAGTTAAGTTGTGTAAACTTTCGAATGAAAAAAGAATAGAATTTTTAAGTAACAAGCTCATTGTGGAAAAGTAAATAGTGAAGTTAAGGATAGTCAGTTGTTGGCTCCTGCCTATGATAATATAAAAGATGCCGCAGATGTAGTCCAAACTGTACAGAAATAATCTGAGTCTATCGAAGAGTTACTTCTTTGGTAAACTTTTATTTTTTTACTTAAGTATATATAATTTATTATTAGATCACTACAATATAATAAAATATACATATTTGGAGGGAATTATATTGGAAGACAAGAATTTAGTCAAGTGCAGGGCTTGTGGGGCTGATATTGCCAAAGGCGTTGAGAAGTGTCCTCATTGCGGCAAAGATTGAAGGATTTTAAAGGAAACAACTACAACTAATCAAGCTAGTAAAAAAGAAGAATCTAAGCAGAATGAATTGAAAAGTTATTATGCTATTGTGGAAACTGCAAAATATAAAGGTATAGAAATGACAGTGCTAAATATCGATAAATCTAATGGATCTGAATATGATATACCTAAAGATGGAAAAGAATTTGTTATAGTTAGAGTGAAAATAAAAAACGATGTAAAGGAGAAACTAGCATATAATCTTTTTTACTTTAAAATGCAAAATAGTAAAGGACAATTGAGGATGAAACATTCTCTAATGTAAATGAAGATACAGCCTTAAAATCTTGGGAGTTAGCACCAGGCGGGGAAGTAGAAGGAACTGTAGTTTTTGAGGAAACAGTAGGAGACAAGGAAATGTTATTACAATATCAAGATAACATATTTAGTGACAAAGTTAAAATTAGTTAATTATAATAACTCCAGCTTAATTTCAAGCTGGAGTTATATTTTTGCATTGAATAATTTAACATATTGCAAATTAAATTTTGTTTAGGACATGTTTTACAAACATATTTGCAAACGTAAAATAGAAATTTTAATAATATTTCTTGACATTTAATAAAAAATACAAAACATTGATTTATAACACTTTAAGGTGTATAATAAAATATATAAATGCATAGAAGACAGTTCGTAACCATCCTGTCTATAAATAAAACTAGGGATTAACTATATATAATTAGGTTATTATTTAATTATAGTTTATTTTTGAGATTAAAAGGTGGGGATAGTTCTCCACCTTTTTTTATATTCATGCTTTAAAAAGCCAATTTGCATATCTAGGATGGTTCTTATTTTCTATCTTTTATCCATTAATTCAATATTAAGAATATAAGGGGGACAATATGATCTGTATATCAAAATTAAAAAGATATGGACAAGTCACTAAAAGATTGCCTAGAGAAGTAGTGCTCTTAAGAGGAAGTGGGTGTACATGGGGAAATTGTATATTTTGTGATTACCATATGGACAAGGATTCAGATAAATCCAAAAATTATAAATTGAATCATAAAGTGCTTGAAAAAGTTACTGGAAAGTATGGTGTGCTTCAGATAATGAATTCGGGAAGTGCAAGTGAACTTGACAATGGAACATTAAGAGAACTCAAAAGCCTATGTATGGATAAAAATATAAAAGAAATGATTATGGAAAGCCACGTTAAATATGAAGATCTTATAGATGATTTTAGAGAGCATTTTAAACCAACCAATTTAAAATTTATAGTAGGTGCGGAGAGTTTTGATATAAATTATAGGGAAAATATTTTAAATAAGGGAATAGGTAATAGAAAAGCATGTGATTTTCAAAATTTTGACTGGGTAAATATTCTTTTTGGTATATCTGGACAGAGTATTGAAAATTTAGAGAAGGACGTTGAATTGGGACTTAAATATTTTGAAAGAGTTACTGTAAATATATTCTGTGAGAATACAACACATGTAAAAAGAGATAATAATCTTATAGAAGAATTTTACAACAGCAATTTATTTAAACAGCTTCAGACAACTTACTATAATAGAGTTGAGATACTTGATGATATAGATTCTAGATGTAATGCAGATCTAGATGGGGTGGGAGGCAATATAGATGAATAAAACAAACAAGCTTGTAAAAATATCCGTAGTAGCGGCCATATATATAGTTGTAACTATTGCACTTGGATCACTTTCCTATTGGGGGCCTATAGGCTTCAGACTTAGTGAAATGCTTAATTTTCTTACTTTTATAGATCCTTTTTATATAATTTCTCTAACCATAGGCTGTGCTATAGCTAATTTCTATAGCTTCAGTATAATTGATGTGTTTGTAGGGAGCTTTGCTACTTTGCTTGCAACTTATGCCATGTGGAAAACCAGAAAAATGGCCATTTCAATGATATGGCCGGTTTTAGGAAGTGCAATTATAGCGGAAGAACTCCATATATTGTATAAGGTACCTTTCTTTTATACATTTTTCACACAGGCAGTGGGAGAACTTGCAGTTATGGTAATAGGATATTTTGTATTCAAGAAGATATTTAGAAATTCAGCATTCCTGGAAAGAATAAAAATAAAGGACAACAATCAAAAGCTCAAGGATATTCAGTCAAAAGCGGAAAAAATTAGAAAAACAAAATTACGAAATATATAATAATAACCAACTAGGGGACAACTAGGGGACAGTACACAACTTTTTCATATAGTAAAGACGGGCTGTAAATCATCAGTATAGAGATTGTAGCTCGTCTTTTTATGGTATTTTAAAAGTAGCATGATCCATTTTTAGAAATAATTTCACAAAAATTTAGAAATAATATATTTGTATACCTTTTATTTAAAATTATCATGGATTTTATGAATAAAACATGTATAATAGTATATTGAAATAATTTTATAAAATATTAGGGGGGATAATAATGAATATGGAAAAAATCAAGCAGTCAATATGTAAAATTATTGATGAGAATTCAAAAGAAATAATAAAATTTTCCAAATCTGTAGAAAGTGAACCTGAACTTGGTTTTAAAGAAATAAAAACAGCACAAAAGGTAAAAGATATTTTCAATGAAATAGGTTTAAATTACAAGGATAAACTTGCTATTACTGGAGTAAAAGCAAAATTAAAAGATCAAAAAGATGGAATAAATGTAGCTATACTTGGAGAACTGGATGCAGTTATATGCAGGGGAAACAAGAATACAAATCCTGAAACTGGAGCTGCGCATACTTGTGGACATCATTTGCAGCTAGGTGCACTTATAGGAGCTGCAATAGGTTTAAAATTGTCAGGGGTAGCAGAAAAATTGGATGGAAATGTAACCTTTATGGCAGTACCGGCAGAAGAATGCATAGAAGTAACTTATAGACAAAAACTTCGTAAGGAAGGAAAACTTCATTTTATGGGTGGAAAGCAAGAACTCATATATAAGGGAGAATTTGATGATGTAGACATAGCAATGATGATGCACTCCTTAAAGGACAGCCCAAATCCAACTGCAGCAATTGGAACTTCCAGTAATGGATTTATAGCAAAAACTATACAATATCTTGGAAAAACAGCTCATGCAGCAGAAGCTCCTCATGAGGGTATAAACGCTTTGGATGCAGCAATGCTTGGACTAATGGGTGTAAATGCCATTAGATCAACTTTCAAAGATGATGACTATGTCAGATTTCATCCTATTATAACAAAAGGAGGAGACGTTGTTAATTCAGTACCTTCAGATGTAAGACTTGAAAGTTATGTAAGAGCAAAGACCGTAGATGCCATGACAAGTGCCAATAAAAAGGTTGACAGGGCACTTAAAGCAGGTGGAGATGCAGTAGGTGCAAAGACAATTATAAAGAATATACCAGGATATTTGCCTCTTCAATGCTCAAAGCAATTAAACTCTTTATTTGAAAATAACTGTGAAAGACTTCTTCCAAAAGACAGCATTTTAGATGCAGGACATTTTTTTGCCTCTACTGATATGGGGGACGTATCTCAACTTATACCAAGTATACATCCTTATATAGGTGGAGTAAGTGGAACATTGCATTCAAAGGAATTTAATGTTGAGGACTATTATTCAGCTTGTATTTTGCCTGCAAAATTAATGGCAATGACAGTAGTTGATTTACTTGCAGATAATGCTGAAAAGGGCAAAAAAATAATAAATGATTTTAAACCTACATTTACTAAAGAAGAGTATTTGAAAGTAATGAATAGCTTCTATAATTAGGTACAAGCTGGGGACAGTACACAACTTTTGACTTAAAAAGTCAAATTAAAAATAATAAATAATAAAAATAGGAGGAAAAGCATGTTAAAAAAATACTGGAAAATTTGTTTGTTGGCTCTTGTGCTAGTTGTGATAGCCGAATTTATTGGAGAAAAGAAGATTAAAGTAGGACCTGGGTATCTTGTATTTCTTCCAATGTTGTTTGCACTTGTCATGGGCGCAATAATAAGTTTGCCTAAATTAAAAATTATTTCCGACAAGGAAATGAACTTATCTAATTCTATTATGAGTCTTGCTGTAATAATATTTGTAGCAAAAATAGGTGCCACTATGGGGCCATCTATTGTAATGCTTGTTGAATCAGGTTGGGCTATTTGCTTTCAAGAACTTGGACATTTTTTAGGAACAGTAATTATTGGACTCCCAATTGCACTATTACTTGGACTTAAACGTGAATCTGTAGGTGCTACTTTTTCCATTGATCGTGAACCTAATATAGCTATTATTGCAGAAAAGTATGGTATGGATTCCCCTGAAGGACGTGGAGTCATGGGAATATATATTTGTGGAACTTTGTTTGGAGCAGTTTATATTGGGCTGCTTGCAGGATATTTGGGATCACTTAAGATATTTAATCCATTGGCTCTAGCTATGGGTTCAGGAGTTGGATCCGGAAGTATGATGGCGGCAGCATCGGGAGCTATTGCAGCTGTTTTCCCTGAAAGAGCCAAAGAAATCGCAAGTTTTGCCGCAGCATCTAATCTTATAACCACTATAATAGGCATATATTTTACATTATTTGTTTCACTTCCAGTTGCCAATAAAATGTATGCTTGGTTAGAACCTAAGATTGGCAAAAACAAGAATCATAAAGGAGAGAATAATGTATGAGTAATGCAATAAAAAAACTTATTATTTTATTATGGATTGGATTTGTTTCTGTAATAGGCAATACTATAAGTGAAAGGGTGCCTTTAAAGATAAGTTTTATTGGAATGGGAATATTAGTTATTGTAACTATTATTGGAATTATAATTAAAAAGATAATACCTGTTAAATTACCGGTAGTATTTTGGGTGTCCATAGTAGCTGTTTTACTTACAAGTCCAATTGATCCATATGGAGCATTTTTGGATAAACAGTATTTAAGTAAGATAAGCATGCTGGCACTTACAACTCCAGTTCTAGCTTTTGCAGGTCTGTCTCTAGGAAAAGATATAAAATTGTTTAAAAATCTAAGTTGGAAGATAGTTGTTGTAGCATTGACTGTTTATACAGGGACTTTTGTATTTGCCAGTATAATTGCAGAAATTGTACTAAGACTTGAACATCAAATTTAAAATATGACTTTTATATTTTTTTATTTAATGTTAATATTTTTATATAGGTTGATAATTTTTAAAATGAATATATTTTTTTATAAAAATTATTGATAAGATGTTAGATTTATTGACTAAATTTTTTTATAGCGTTATATTTAACTATAATTATAATAAATTAGTAAGAAATCAAGGGGGCTTTTTAATGTCAAATTCATATGTATTTTATCAAGGTAAAATTGTAGATGAAAGTGAAGTAACTATAGGTATAAGAAGTAAGGCTTTTAATTATGGACTTGGATGTTTTGAAGGGATTAGAGCTTACTGGGATGAAGAACAGAAGCAGCTTTTTGGATTTAGATTAAAGGATCATTATACGAGATTACTTCAATCTTCTAAATCGCTAAACTTAAATATACCATATACAGCAGATGAATTAAGTAAATGGACAATCGAACTTTTAAAGAAAAATAATTGTAAGCGTACTACATACATAAGACCTATAGTTTATAACGATGCTCAGGATATAGGACCTAATCTTTCTAAACCCGACACTAAAGTAGTAATTTACTGTCAACCTTTAGACAAATATGCAGGAAAGTCAGAATTAAGTGTAGGAATAACATCATGGAGAAGACTTGAGGATAATATGCTTCCACCAAGAACTAAAGCTACAGCAGCTTATTTAAATTCAGCTTTAGCATCACTTGAAGCAAAAAGAGCAGGATTTGATGAGGCTATATTTTTAACTTCAGGAAATCATGTTTGCGAAGGCCCTGGAGAAAACATATTTATCTACAAAAAGGGAAAATTAATAACTCCTCCAGCTTCTGATAATATCCTTGAAGGAATTACAAGAGATCTTGTTATGCAGCTTGGAAAAGAAGAATTGGGCTTGGAAGTTCAGGAGAGAAGTATTGCGAGAACAGAACTTTATGCATCAGATGAAGTTTTCTTTAGTGGAACTGCTATGGAAGTTACTCCAATAATTGAAGTTGATCATAGAGTCGTTGGTGATGGAAAACAGGGAGAAGTTTGCAAGAAAATTAAAGAATTATTCTTTAATTTAACTGTTGGCAAAAATCCTAAGTATGCACATTACTGTACTCCAGTTTATTAATTGATGGTAAAAAATAATTCAGTAGAGCTGTGTTTTTATGGCTCTACTTTTTTAGTGTGATTTTAGGGGGACATATAACAACTTTTTGATTTCATGAACGGATTTTATATAAATTACATATTATAAATGGGAATAAAATTTTAACTATACAATATTTAATTTTATAGTATATATTGTTATAAATTTAAATATTGTTGAAAAGTTGTTATGTGTCACTTATAATAAAGTTCATAAATAAAACTTGTGAACTGTCCCCAGGAGGTTGATCTATGACTAAAAAATCCAAAATATTTTTAAAAATAATTGTGCCTGTTTTAATAGTTGTAGGTGTGCTTTATTATTTGGTTACATGGAATTCTTCTGATATACCGATTTTTCCACAGCCATCTCAAAAATTGGCATTGAAAATTATTAAAATACCTAAAGATAATGCAATATTAACACTTAGCAATGAAGAATTGAATCAACTCATAGACTTGTACCCTATAGGTGAAAATAGCTTTGGGGATTTAAAAGTAAAAACTGTATACATTAGAGTATTAAAAGGAAAATTTAATATTTATTTCCCATCTAAATATAAGGGATTAGATATACTTTTATCCACTTCCGGTAATACATATTTAGAAAAAGGAAAGATAGTTTATGCAATAGATAATTTCAAAGTTGGAAAATTGAATTTATCTAAAAGTATTGTATTAAATATCATAAAAAATAAAACTTTAAGTGGGCTGTCCTTAAAAAACAACAAAATATATATAGATACAACAGGACTTCCGCTTAAAATGAAACAACTTCAGTTAAAGGATGGAAGCATTAGCATCAAGTTCTAATATGATTTTATCTTTTATTTAAGAATATACTAATTGGAATATATATCTAAGAATGATAAGTATCCTAATTAGTATATTTATTTAGCATATCTTTTCTACTTTAAAATCTTTATTAATCCACAATCCTGTTACAGGAATATTTTCATATAAGCTCTTTAATAATTTTACAGAAGCTTTAATATGTTTAATGTGTTCATCTTTATCAACACTGTTTCCAGCACAATCATAATGTCCTGCTATAAATACCATTTTTGAATCATGAGAATTTAAAGATATATCCATTTTTTTATTCAAACTTGCTAGAAAAACCTTGTCTTTTAGAAAAAGGACTTTATCTATACCGGGCTCGGATATTATATCCACGTATTCCACGTTAAAATTATTTCTTATCCAATTTATAGCTGGTAGTTGAGTTCTCCCATCCATACAGTTCAATAGTGTAGCAAAATTTTTATTCATATGTAATTTTCTCTCCTTTATTTATACGATATCAATAATGATTTATAAAAATACTTTATTAATCAATAAAATTATATCACATTTGTAATTAATACTACTGATTACTTTTGAAAGAATCATGAAAAAAAGTGAATGATTTTAGAATAAAATGATTGATTAGTAAAAAAATTTATATTATAATGTCTGCATAAGGAGTTAACATTAATAAATTCAATTTGGAAGAGGATGAAAAATCTTGCTTACAGAACAGCGCCATAGAATAATATTAGATGAGCTAAAACAAAAGGGAATTATAAAGATAAATTACCTTGTAAATATTTTAAATACATCTGAGTCTACTATAAGACGTGACCTTAATTACCTGGAAAGCATAAATGCAGTAAAAAGAATTCATGGTGGAGCTGCTATTCCAAAGGGAAGACTTATAGAGCCAAGCTATAGCGAAAAAGAGATACAGAATGTACAAGAAAAGAAAAAAATAGCACAATTTGCATCATCTTGCATAGAAGATGGAGATTGCATATATTTAGATTCAGGAACTTCTACATTTGAAATGATCCAATATATAAGCAACAAGAAAATAATAATAGTAACTAATGGATTAAAGCATATAAATGCCATTATTGAAAATAATATAAATGGTTATATATTGGGAGGTAAAGTTAAAAATAATACAAAAGCCGTTATAGGCATAGATGCGCTGAAGTGCATGGTTAAATTTAGATTTGACAAATGTTTTTTGGGAATAAACGGCATTCACCCTGAATATGGATTTACAACCCCTGATTCTGAAGAAGCAATACTGAAAAAAAATGCTATTGAACACTCAAGACAAAGCTATATTCTTGCAGATGAAAGTAAATTTGGAGAGGTTAGTTTTGTGAAAGTAGCTGATTTGGAAATGTCAGATATAATTACCTATGGACAAATAGAAAATTATGAAAGATATTCAGAAAAAACTAATATAAAGGTTGTGATGGATTCATGATATATACAGTAACTTTTAATCCTTCAATAGATTATGTAATACAGACTGAAAATTTGATTCTAGGAGACATTAATAGAGTTGACAATGAAAAAAAATTTGCAGGAGGAAAAGGAATAAATGTATCTCGAGTATTGAATAATCTTGGAGTCTCAAGTAAGGCACTTGGATTTATAGGTGGATTTACTGGAAAGTTTATTAAAGATTCTTTAGTGAATTTAGGGATTTTTACAGATTTTATAGAAGTTAAGGAAGACACCAGAATAAATGTAAAAATTAAATCAAAACAAGAAACTGAAATAAATGGTGCAGGTCCTGATATAGACAAGGAAAATTTAGAAAAATTATTTAAAAAAGTAGAAAACTTAAAAAGTGAAGATTTTATAGTACTTGCAGGTAATGTGCAAAAATCAGTACCTAGGGATATATACTCTAGAATTCAGCAGAGATGTAAAAATGGAAAAGTGGCAGTGGATACTACAGGTTCAGCTCTTACTGCTACATTAAAATATAAACCATTTTTAATAAAACCCAATATACATGAGCTTGGAGAAATATTTGAAAGAGAACTTAAAAGTTCAGATGAAGTAATTAAATATGCAAATGAATTGAGAAAGATGGGAGCACAAAATGTAATAATTTCCATGGGAAAAGATGGAGCAATGCTTGTATGTGACGAAGGAGTATATAAGGCATCAGCACCTAAAGGTACAGTTAAAAATTCTGTAGGTGCAGGAGATTCTGTTGTAGCTGGTTTTTTAGCTGAATATACAAGAAGTCACAGTATAGTTGATGCATTTAAGTATGGTGCAGCTTCAGGAAGTGCTACGGCCTTTTCAATAGATTTGTGTAAAAAGGCTTTTGTAGAGCAATTGATGGCTGAAATAAATGTAACTAAATTATAGGAAGAATTTTATTATTAATTAGTTTTCTAGGTATATATTATTATATGCCTATGGCAAATTTGAAAACCTTTAATTGGAAATAGTTATTTTTTAGAAATTATAAATCCAATAATATATTGTAAATTTCACCAGTTAAATGTCTTTAATAATTTGTCCTATATATATTTTAAAATAATGGGAGGGAAATATTATGAAGATTACTGAACTCTTACAAAGAAACACTATAAAGCTGAATTTAGAGTCAAATACTAAATCCGATGTAATAGAAGAACTTGTAGACATACTGAATTCTGCAGGCAAGCTCAATGATAAAGAAGGATATAAAAAGGAAATATTAAAAAGAGAAGCTGAATTTTCAACTGGAATTGGAGAAGGTATAGCAATACCACATGCAAAGACAGCTGCAGTTAAGATTCCCGCATTAGCATTTGGATTAAAAAAAGATGGACTTGATTATGAGTCACTAGATGGAACTAATGCTCAACTGTTTTTTATGATAGCAGCGCCAGAAGGTGCCAATAATGAACATTTAGATACTCTTGCAAGATTATCAAGTATGCTTATGAATCAGGAATTCAAAAACAATCTTTTAAATGCTCAATCTGAGTATGAAGTTCTGGGAATGATAGATGAACAGGAAAAGGCTTATATAAAGGCCCAAGGTGGAGATAAAAAACCAGCTGAAATTGACAGCTCAGAAAAGCTGGTACTGGCAGTTACAGCCTGTCCTACAGGAATAGCTCATACTTATATGGCTGCAGATGCACTTAACAATAAAGGTAAGGAAATTGGAGTCAACATAAAAGTTGAAACAAATGGTTCTACTGGTGTTAAGAATAAATTGACAGATGAAGAAATAGAGAAGGCGGATGGTATAATTGTAGCTGCGGACAAACAGGTTGAAATGGCTAGATTTGATGGAAAAAAACTAGTTCAAGTTTCTGTATCCGAGGCCATTAAAGATCCGGAAGGATTAATAAACAAGGCTGCAAATGGTGATGCACCAGTTTATCATTCAGATGAAAAGGGAAAAGTTTCTAACTCTGGTGGAAAACAGAGGGTTGGATTTTACAAACATCTTATGAGTGGTGTTTCAAATATGCTTCCTTTTGTTGTTGGCGGTGGTATTTTAATAGCCATATCGTTTATGTTTGGTATTAAAAGTTATGATCCTAAGGATCCATCTTTTAATGTTATATCGCAATTATTTCATGATGTAGGCGGAACTTATGCATTTTCATTAATGGTTCCAGTACTTGCAGGATTTATTGGAATGAGTATAGCTGACAGGCCTGGATTTGCTCCTGCCATGGTAGGTGGTTTCATAGCAGCTAAAAGTGATGCTGGATTCTTAGGAGGTCTTATAGCTGGATTTATAGCTGGCTATGTTGTATTGCTTTTGAAAAAGGTATTTTCAAAGCTTCCACAGTCGCTTGAAGGAATAAAGCCTGTACTTTTGTATCCATTGTTTGGTATATTGATTACTGGTGTAATAATGCTTCTATTTATAGTAAATCCTGTAAAGGCAATAAATGTAGGATTAGTACACTGGCTTGGCTCTATGGGAAGTACAAATAGGCTTATTTTAGGACTTATACTTGGAGGAATGATGGCAATAGATATGGGAGGTCCTGTAAACAAGGCAGCCTTTGCTTTTGGAATAGCTATGATAGCAAATGGAAAATTTACTCCTCATGCTGCAATAATGGCTGGAGGAATGGTTCCACCACTTGGAATAGCTATTGCTACTTCAATATTTAAAAATAGATTTACTAAGGAAGAAAGAGAAACAGGTAAAACATGCTATGTAATGGGTGCTACGTTTATTACAGAAGGTGCTATACCATTTGCAGCATCTGATCCTGGAAGGGTAATTCCTGCTTCGATAGTAGGAGCTGCAGTTGCAGGGGGACTCTCAATGATATTTAATATAGGATTGCCTGCACCACATGGTGGAATTTTTGTAATACCAGTAATAAATGGGAATCCACTATTGTATATACTTGCTATAGTAATAGGATCATTTATTACGGCGGGCTTACTTGGCGTTTTCAAAAAACCCTTAGTAAAATAATTGTAATTTGGTGGGGACAGTTAACAACTTTTAGGATCAAAAGTTGTTAACTGTCCCTAAAACATTAGAATATGAAAATAAGATATGGAATCAAGTCCATCAATTACCGTATAATTAGAAAAAACATAAAGAATATAAATATTAGGGTAAATAATAATGTAGATATATGTGTAACTTGTCTGCTAAATATAGCTGAATCTTCTATAGAAAAAGTTATAAATAATAAAATTTAATGGATAGTTAAAAAATTGAGTTTAGTTAATAACAGAAATGTAAAATTAAATGAATTACAGATTTATAATATGAAAAAAAGTATTATTTTTAGGAAAAATATTGACACTGTAGAATGTTTACATAAATATAAATAAACCATATATAAAATTTGATAATGATAAGATAATTATTTATGGAAATGATTATGCACTATCTAATTCAGAAAATATAAAAGAATTTGTGTCAAGCGCATTAAAAGCTAAGCTGTATACTATACTTGAAGAAAGAATAGATATCTATAAAAACATAATAAAAATTAATCCCAACAAAATAACTATAAGAAATCAGAAAAGCATATGGGGAAGTTGTTCTTCAAATGGTAACTTGAGTTTTAATTATGATGCCATTAGATATAATAGATTATATAGTTGTACATAAGTTATGTCATCTAGTTTATATGAGCCATTCTAAAAGATATTGGGATTTAGTTAGTTCTATAATTCAAGATTATAAACTAAAAAAATTTGGCTTCATAATAATGGATATATAATCAATATTTAAAACTTTAAGTATTAGTAATTTGTAATTGAGATGATTTGCTATAAGATATAAAGTTATTGATAATATTTTTGTATTTTTTACTACTGGCGAGAAATAATCCGTTTTCATAAAGCTTTAGTGTATTTGAATTAGAAATATTTCCAATTATATTAGATATATCATTAAGTTTGAAATTACATAAACATCTAAGTAAAAATACACATAGAGATTTTAGTTCCATATTTTTATGATTGTATTTTCCGTTTATACAAAAAGTTTTTTTAGTAAAGTATTTTATAAAGTCTATGATTTTTTCTGGTTTAAAATTTCTAACTAATATATGATTATCTTTTACATAAGTATATTCTTTTTTTAAAAGTTTAATTTTATCTTCAATATCTTTATTTGATGAATTTAAAATTAAACCCAGATAATTTTTTGCAGCTTCATATCTATTTAAACTGAAATGATTTAGAATAAAATCCGTATCTATTAAATCATTTTTAGGAGATTTCTTATTTAAGTATGCATGAATACTTGAATATTTATATTTATTAATACAATTTCTATACTTTGAAATGTCTTTTGGATTGTTGTGTATATATAAGGATACAACTACTGCATATCTGTCACTTTGTATTGGCTTACTTTTAAAACGATCTGCAAATACATGACCATGTCTATTATATCTTTTATTATAATATTGAGCATAACTCTGGTTAATAGATTTCATAAATTTTGATATATCGGCCCCATTATCATTAATTTGAAGATGATAATGAGTGTCCATTATTATATATGAATAAATTTTTATCATGTAGGCTTTTTTGTACTTTTTTAATAAATTTAAAAATTTTTCTTTGTCATTAGAATCTTTAAAAAGTATGATTTCACTTATACCCCTGCTCATAATATGGTGAATGTTTATTCCATTTTTTTGACGTGCAGTTCTTGACACTAACAAAAGCTCCTTTCCTAAATAGGTTTATTTGATAAATATATTATGATTATTGACAATATGAATAATTTTAAACAAGTTAAAAAGGGACAGTTAACAATTTTTTTGTTTTAGTTTATAAAAAATTGTTAACTGTCCCCACATTAAACTTAAAAAAGTATATAATATATGTAATATATATTAACGATACTATGCATATAATGAATCATATTTATAATAATAAAAAAATAATAAATATGTAAATAATAAATATGTAAATAATAAATATGTAAATAATATTGTTTATTATATATTTTTGAGTGAATTTGAGGTGATTTTGTGAATGATATTGAAGAATGCTTAAGAAAATATAATATTAAAGTTACAAAACCTAGAGTCAACATACTGGAAATATTTTTTAAAAGTGATAATGCTATAACCGCTGAGGATATTTTTAACAAATGCAAGTTGAAAAATGTTAATGTGGATATATCTACAATCTATAGATCATTGGATCTTTTTGAAGCTAAAAAAATAATAAAAAAATTTGATTTAGGATTAAATAAATCTGCTTATGCTATAATAAGAAAAAAGCACAAACACATAATACAATGTAAATTGTGCCATAAAAAAGTTGAAATAGATTGTCCGATGCAGGAAATAGAAGAGATAATAAAAAGTAAAACAGGATTTGTACTTTCTGACTCAGATGAAAAATTGGATTTTAAATTAGACGGAATATGTGAAGAATGCAGAAATAAATTGTTGAAAGAACATATCAAAATATAGTGTGGTAAATTTTTATCTTAATAGGGGTAAACTTTATATACTTTCCATATTCCTTTCTTGTTTTTTTCTAAGAACACTTCATAATTGATAGATCTGTGAGACTTACCATTTGAAAGCCCATTTACTTTTACAAAAGCATCAACACCATTAGAAAAATATAAAGTTTTATTACTAACGTCATACATTTTATATTTATTAAAAATTCCAGTTGTAAAATATTGTTCAACAGCATAATTTATATCTTTGGATTTGTTTAAGTTGAATTGCTGTAATATTATTATACTTGCGAATAAAATAAATATTATTAAGCATATAAATTTTTTCATAAAGTTTTCCTCCATATAATCTTATGATTATTAAATTTTATTTTATAGTATTCATGATAAAGAGTATATATTATAATAATAACTTTTATTTCAATATAAGTAAATACATGTAAATAAATTCATATTAAACATTTGTCTTAAAAGTACGATATAGTATAATGCAAGGTATTGACTATATTTAGCAAGTGCATTACAGGGAGATGTTGAATTGGATTTTTCTTCATTAATTTTAATAGAAAAAGATAAGAAAACAGGAATGATAAATGGTCAGCTTGGAACCTATAATGCAGTAGACGGGGCATAATACATAAGAGGGGTGTATTATGATAGTAATTATGTAAATATTTATTTCAATACAAATAAAGAGGTGGAAGATTGGCAGTATTATACCATTTTCGACATGCTTGAAAAATATAACTTCAATGAAAATAATTTTAAAATTAAGGAAGTTGAAGACGAATATAATCCTATGTGGATAGTTAAATTTAACTATACTGATAATCATAATTTAATGAAAAAAGATTAAATACTTTATGTAGTTTAATAAATATTTGTATGAATAAAGTTTTTAATAATATAGTGAATAAAAGACAAAAATATGAAGATTAATTTCATAATATGAATTGTATACTAGTAATAATAACAAGTATATAATATACTTGTTATTATGAAAAAGACTAATTATGCATTAAAGTAAATATTTATAACTTTATTGAGGTGTAACTAATGAGATTGGAGCATATAAGTAAAATTAGAGAAGGACAGATTCTCGGGAAAAATATACTTACATCAGATGGTCAAATTTTATTAAAGGCAGGAGTAAATCTAAGTGACGTATATATAAATAAATTGAGAAATCTTGGTGTATGTTATATGTACATAGAAGATGAAATGCTGGATGATGTATATGTAGAGGATGAAAAATTGACAGAACTTAAACAAATTGCTATGAAAAGTATATCCTCCATAGTTGGAAAATTATATTATGGTAATGGAAAAGGATTTGAAAAGGCTATAGCGCCAGTTCAGGATATGATGGATTATATACTTAATATGGGAGATGTAAATAAAAGTTTATATGATATAAAAACATATGATAATTATACTTCTATACATTCTCTGGATACTTGTGTTATGTCATGTTTTTTAGCTATAACGTCAGGAGTGGACTCTTGTGATTTGAAGGATGTTGGAGTAGGAGCAATTTTACATGATGTTGGAAAAACGAAAATTCCAATTGAAATATTGAATAAAAAAACCAGACTTACTTATGAAGAATTTGAAGAGATAAAGAAACATCCTCTTTATGGCGTGGAACTTTTAAAAAAAAATTTTATGATTTCAAGTAGAATTATAAAGGTAGTTGAGCAGCATCATGAAAGGGTTGACGGAAGAGGTTATCCATATGGATTAAGGGATAAACAGATAACTAAATTTGCAAAGATAGTTTGTATATGTGATGTATATGATGCGGTAAGCAATGATAGAGTATATAGAAAAAAGTTCAAATTAAATGAATCCTATGAATTAATACTCTCTGGAAGTGGGAGTGCTTTTGATAAGCAGCTTGTATTGGATTTTAAAAATACCTTTGCCATTTATCCACTTGGATGCCATGTTAAATTGTCTAATAATGAAGATGGATATGTAATAAAACAGAATCAGGGTTTTCCAGACAGGCCTATAGTAAGAGTTATACCAAAAGATACTGGCAATATTTCATGTTTTCATGAAATAGATTTGCTTTATAATACTAATGTTGTAATTTTGAAGATAATATAATATTAGTTTTTTAAGGAGAATTTTATGAACAGATACATACAAAATTTAATTAAAGAATTGTACAATTTATACAATTTTAATATTTTGGAAATTGGCAATATTACTGGATCTACTAGCAAATGGGGAGTTTATAGCATATATAATAATAATTTAAATGTGGTACTTTTTTCAGATTTAGATCATTACAGGCAAATAGATACTAATATATTAAAAGTTAAACTTCATAATATAATTGGATACAGTAATTTAACACTCACAATTGTATTGTTGGAAAATGATACTGTATCTATTCAGCAAAAAATTAGTAATTTAATCGGTTATCCACAATGTGAATTAATTTTAATAGATGTTAATTTAAATAGAATATTATATTATAGTGAATCTGCGAATTCATTTGTATATAAAATAAGTAATTGTATAAATAAGTTGAATAATCATAATAAACATATAGACAAAAACGGTAAGTTTAGCATAAGAGGATCAGAAATAACATATTTTATTGTGGCCTTAAATATAATATTTTATATTATAACAGCTATTTTATCAAAAAATATATTTAGCAGTGATATAAATGTATTAGTTTATATGGGTGCTAAAGTTAATCAATTTATATCATCTGGACAGTATTATAGATTAATATTATGTATGTTTTTACATGGAGGTATTGTACATTTGGTGCTTAACATGTATGCACTTGTAGCTATTGGACCTTTAGTGGAAAAAATATATGGTAAGTTAAAATATATATTTATATACTTTTTTTCAGGCATTATTGCTTCTATTTTTAGTTATATTTTTTCTCCAAGTATATCTATTGGGGCGTCAGGAGCTATATTTGGTTTGTTTGGAGCAACTTTGATATTTGCTTTAAAGATGAAAGAAAGAATAAATAAAGAATTTATCTATAGTATTTTTTCTGTAATTGCTGTTAATTTGATTTTGGGATTTTCAGTGGCTAATGTAGATAATTTTGGCCATGTTGGTGGTTTAATAGGAGGAATAGTATCTTCTTTAATTTTGAAGATAGGAAAAAATGGGGACAGTTAACAACTTTTAATTTTAAAAAAGTTGTTAACTGTCCCTGTAGTTTTAAATTAAGTCTTCTTCAAAGAGAGTTTCTTTTTCTATAAGTTTTTTTGCTTTTACTTCAAGAAAATCCATATTTTCGAGAATAAGTTTTTTTGTACGTTCATAAATATCATCTACTAGATTTTTGCACTCTTTTATAACATTATCCTGATTAATATTTAATTGTGAGAGTTCCTCCATATTTAATAATCCTAGGGTTTTACCCATTCCATATCTACTGATCATATTATAGGCTATATTTGTGCAGCGTTTTAAATCATTATGGGCACCTGTTGTAATAAATTCAGGACCAAATACAATATGTTCTGCAGCTCTACCACCAAGGAGTACCATCATTTTTTTTGTTAGATAATCTTTATTTTGATACAATCTGTCTTCTGGAATACTCAAAGTATATCCACCCGCTCCTTTTGTACTAGGTATTATAGTAACTTTGGATACTTTTTCATTTGGAAGCATCTTTAAAGATGTAATAGCATGTCCCATTTCGTGATAAGCTGTAATATTTTTATCTGTATTTTTTATATAATCTCTGTTTTTTTTCTCATATCCTGCTAGGGTTATGGAAAATGCTTTGTCCATATGTTTGTCCTCAATAGTTGTATTGTTCTCTTTACATGCAATAATAGCTGCTTCATTTATTAAACTTTCAATTTTGGCACCTGAAAAATATGATGTTTTTTGAGCCCAGTCTTTTATATTTATATTTCCAACAGGTTTATTTTTTAAATGAAGTTTAATAATTTTTTCTCTTGCAGATATATCTGGAAGACTTATTTCAATATGCCTATCAAACCTTCCAGGTCTTAAAAGAGCAGGGTCCAATGTATCTAATCTATTTGTAGCTGCAATAACTACTATGCCATCATCTTCATTAAATCCTGAGATTTCGGTTAATAAAGCATTTAAAGTTTGGTCTCTTTCATCAGAGGAAGAAGCAGCTCCACTTTCTCTTTTTTTACCTATGGCATCTATTTCATCTATAAATATGATGGACTTTTTCTTCTTGTTGTTTCGTGCTTTTTTGAATAATTGCCTTATACGGCTGGCACCTACACCTACATATATTTGGATAAAATCTGATCCTGATACAGCGTAAAAAGGAACTCCTGCTTCGCCTGCAATGGCTTTTGCTAGCAATGTCTTACCCGTACCTGGTTCACCATAGAGTATTACTCCTTTAGGTATTCTAGCTCCATATGATTTATATTTTTCAGGATTAATTAGAAAATCAACTATGTCTTGAACACTTTCTTTTGCTTCCTCATTTCCTGCCATATTTTTAAAGGTAAAGTCTGGATTTTCTATTGCTTTAGCATCTATTGCATCTACAGAAAATGATTTTTTAGTTTTTATTTTAGATGATCTTAAATAAGTGGCAATTATACAGACAATAGATACTAACAGACCTATTAAAGAAAATTTCTCTATATTATTCAATGGATATTGATCTAAAACTTTTATATTGCTACTAAGTAAAGTTTCTTTAAAATTATTTGTTCCTGGGTTATCTGTCTCATATACTTGTCCATTTGTTAGCATAAATTTAATCTTATTGGAATCTGTAATGTATACTGTAGATATTTTTTTCAATTTTAGTTCATCTTTAAAGGAAGTATATGCTTTGTAACTTGGTTTTGGACTGGTATATTTTGAGAATATTAATGTAGATAGTGAAATTACAAGTACTATAATTGGTAATATTAAAAATTTATTTTTTATTTTTTCCATTCAATCACCTATCCTCATAAGATATTTTTATATGCAATTCTAATTTAATTTTAGTTTCTTTTAATATAATATAATATAGTTATTTATTAGTCTAATTAAAATCATAAAATTTGCTAAAGCAATTTCTAGAAATGAAGGGGACAGTTAACAACTTTTAATCTTGCAAAAGTTGTTAACTGTCCCCCAAGTCCCCGCCTATCGCTAATTTTTAATTTATTGTATAATTTACTTATAAATTGAGGAGGAAATTAAAATGAAAATATCTGCTGCTAAATTTAAATTAACAGATCAAGATGTCTTGAGTTTGATAACAGATTATATACATCTGGATGGAGTTGAAATAAAAAATATATTAATAGATGAAATTATAACTATAGAGGGTAACTATACAAATAAATTAAAAATGTCCTTTCAAATAAAAATAGGATTAGGAAATATAAAAGACAATATTTTAAATCTAAAAATATATAATTTAAAAGTATACAAGCTAAAAATTTTTAATTCTATTAAAGATATTATTTCAAAGAATATTCTCAAAAAATTTTTTTATTACGGAATAGAGGTAGACAAAGATACTGTAAGCATAGATTTGAATACTGCTGTGAAATTAATACCACGTTTCAATTTAAAATTGGTAAAAATGAAAACTTTCCATGGACAAATAGAAGTTGAAGTTAAAAATATAGTGTATCAAAAAGACAAAAAATTTCCTGATTTAAATAAAACTTGTGAACTGTCCCCAAAGAATTCAAAGAATTCCTTAATAAATTCCAATAAATATGTTAAATTGAGAGAAAATATTATTGAAAAACTCCCAAGCAAGTTTTCAAAGTTAGCAGAATACATTATGTTTATGCCCGATATATTAATACTTTTCTGGAGATTATTCAAGGACAAAAGAGTAAGTTCCCCAATAAAGATTGTTCTGGTAAACGCAATTTTGTATATTATAAGTCCTGTGGATCTTATACCAGGTTTTATCCCAATAATTGGGCAGATGGATGATGTAGCAGTGGCATTTTTCGCACTGAATTATATAATAGATAAAGTTCCAAGGGAAATAATACTTGAAAATTGGCAGGGAAAAAATGATGTTATTATTATGACACAGGAAGTCATAAAGTATATAACTGAAATAGTGGGTATGGGAAATATTTCGAAAATATCTGATTTAATAAAGAGTATGTTGAAAAAACCATCTAAAAAGTATATTACCAACGAGCAGTATAGAAATATTTACACAGGAAACAATGGAAATAGTAAATCATAAAAAATTGTATTAAAAGATGAGTTACAAAGGAGAATGTATAAAATGGCCAAGAAACTATATGCAATTCAAGAGGGATTTGACCCAAAGACCAATAAAAGGATTGAAAATAAAATAGTCAGCACATGGGCTGAATGTTTAAAATATGTAAAGGGGGTCAAAGGAGCCAAGTACAAAAGTTTTACAGATATCAACAGTGCAAATCAATATCTGAATCAGGGAAGCAAACTTCTCAAAAAAGGACAGGATACTTATCCAGAAGATTGTCTGCACGTATATGTAGATGGAAGTTATAACATAGGCACTCAGATGTATTCATATGGTTTAGTTGCTGTTAGAAACAATATAGTTGAATACATTGAAAGTGGAGCCTGTAAAGACAAGTCTGAAAAAAATATAAGACAGATAGCCGGGGAACTTCAGGGATCTGTAAAAGCGGTTCAATATGCACTTAATACAGGCAACAAAAAAGTTGTAATATTCCACGACTATGAGGGGATATCTCACCATGCTACTGGGTTCTGGGAGAGAAGAGAAAAATCTTCAATAGAATATTACAACAAAATGAATGAGCTGATGAACAAGGGTATTGAAGTGATGTTTGTAAAAGTGGACAGTCACACGGGGGATTTATTTAATGAACTTGTTGATGAAAAATGCAAGGAAAAATTGTCCATACAATCTGATAGAACAGTAGAAAAGTGGCTCCTTGCAAATAAAATAAATGTGTCAACACAGGATGTAAAAGATGAAATTTTAAAAATAGCCCCAAATGGAAATGAAAATATAGTTGTTATAGGCAATGAGGATCTTCATAAAGCAGATAACAAAAATTATTTTAAAAATATTATAAAAAAATATAAAGAAGATCCAATATCAAATCAAAATCTCATAGCTAATTTAAGTAGTAAACAAAAAACAGAATTAATTGAATACTTGTTAAAATAGATTAGTATGTTATTACATTTTGAAATACTGCTCTTTTGCTGTTTGGATTTTTATATGAATGAGGTTTGTTTCCTGTAAATCTAATAGAATTACCTTTCTGAAGGACAAAACTTTTACCATCTATAACTAATTCAAGTTTACCTTCTGTAACTATTACATATTCTTCAACATCATCATTATGAGGAGTAGATACGTGATTGCATCCAGGTTCTAATTCTATAGTAAATATCTCCAAATTTCTTTTACTGTCAAATGGAAATATAGGATACAACTTCATTCTGTTATTATCTTCCATCAGAGGGGTTATATTACCCTGATGTACTATTTTATGTCCTTCATTTTCTTCATCTATAAATGATGAAAACGAAACTTTTAGTCCAGTGGAAATTTTCCATAGTGTAGATACCGTGGGATTTGACTGGCCTCTTTCAATTTGCCCGAGCATAGCTTTGCTTACATTTGTCAATTTTGCTACATTGTCCAAACTCAAATTCCTCTTGTTTCTTATATCCTTTAATTTAGTACCTATAATCAAATTTAAATTTTTCATTTTATTCTCCCCCTTGTCAGATTTTTATACTCAACCTATATAATTTTATAATAATTTGTTACTTAAGTAAATTATATAAAATGTCGGTTGTAAAATATAACATACATATGTATAATATACAATATAATATGTCGGTGAAGATAGGGGAAATAAAAATGAAAAAATCAATTATATTGGGAATAATGGCTTCTTTTTTCTTTGCATTTACTTTTGTACTAAATAGACAGATGGATATTCAGGGTGGGAATTGGATATGGAGTTCATCACTTAGGTATATATTTACTCTTCCAATTTTGCTTGTAATTATAATCGTAAAAAATCAATTGTTTGCTGTATTGAAAGATATAGCAAAAAAGCCCATACAATGGATAGTATGGAGTACAGTAGGTTTTGGACTATTCTATGCTCCACTTAGTTTTGCCTCTGCATATGGATCTTCATGGCTTATTGCAGGAACATGGCAGATAACTATAATAGCAGGAGCACTATTGTCCCCATTTTTTTATAAAACCATAGAAAATCAAAATGGACTTTTTAAAATAAGAAATACAATTCCTAAAAAAGTACTCGGTATTTCCCTGATAATCTTATTTGGTATATTTTTAATGCAGTTTCAACATTTAAAAGAAATCTCCAGTATAAAATCATTAATAGGAATTATACCGGTAGTTATAGCTGCATTTGCCTATCCTCTAGGAAACCGTAAAATGATAGAGCTCTGTGAAAATAAATTTACTACATTTCAAAGAGTATTTGGTATGACACTTTGCAGTATGATATTATGGACGATTTTATCTGTATTTGGCTTGGTATCTGTTGGAATGCCAGGCAAAGGACAGGTATTACAATCTTTTGTGGTAGCTGTTTGTTCTGGGATAATTGCCACTGTATTATTTTTTAAAGCTACGGATATGGTTAGCAGTGATGTGCGTAAGCTTGCAATAGTGGAGTCTACTCAGTCAGGTGAAGTTATATTTACTCTGCTTGGAGGTGTATTTGTATTCAAAGATAAATTGCCAACATCAGTGGATTTGTTTGGAATATTATTTGTAGTAGTGGGAATGATGCTAAACAGTCTTTTTCCAGGTAAAATTCAAATAAAAAATTTGGTGAAAAAATAATTTTATTTACTGTTCATTTTTGTCTATAAGTTGACTTAATTTAGATAAAGTAATTATAATACCTAAAATGATAAAAAATACGTATACAATGAACATAATATCAACCTCTTTTGTTTTTATTTTAATAAATTTATTTTTTTGAATATATAGAGTAAAACTATGTTTAATAAACTTTCTATATTGTAATATTATACCATAAATAATCCAGTATTATACATTAAATTATTGTTAATTTATTTAATAAAGTATATTCCATGTTTAAAAAGCATTAATTTACATATCATAATTATATAAACATAAATTTAATTTATTATAATCAATTAAAAAGGAGCGTGTAATTATGAAACATAGTAAGTTTATAGCAGGAACTTTAGTTGGTGCAGCAGTAAGTATGATGATAATGCCTGAAATAGATAGATCAACAAAGAAGAGGATAAGAAGGACATCAGATCGTATGAAAAATGCTATAATCGGATGGATGAAATAAGATTACATTGAGTGCATATTACATTATAAAAGGTTCAGTAGAATTAATACTTACTGAACCTTTTATTTTTACATAATTAATAAAAGGTTTTTAATACTATGTCTAAAAATATGATATAATAATATATGTATTTTTAAATTAAATTAAAATATTTAGATATAATTAAATATTTTGTATGTTTAACAATGTGAAGTCTATTGAAATAGTAAAGGAAGATTTGACAATGGAGATACTTTCTTTGGGTGAAAAGATAAAGAAAAGAAGAAAAGAACTTAATATGACATTGAAAGATCTAGCGGGAAATAGAATAACACCTGGGCAAATAAGTCTCATAGAATCTGGAAAATCCAATCCAAGTATGGATTTATTGCAATATTTAACTGACATATTGAATATATCCATCGAGTATTTAATGGAAACAGAAAAAACTCAAGCAGAAAAAAATTGTATTTATTTTCAAAATATTGCTGAATCTTATATAATGAATAAAGACCTGATTGAAGGAGAGAAGTATATTGATCGAGCAATATACTTTGCAGAAGAATATAATTTAGAATACAGAAAAGCAAAAAATTTATATCTCAAAAGCAAAATATTTACAGCAAGGAAGCAATACTCTATAGCCCAGCAGTATCTTTTGTCTGCCAACGTTATTTTTATAGAAAATAACAACTACATGGAGATTGTAAATACTTTTATGGACCTTGGAAAGATAACAATGGAGTTGAAATCATATCATTCCTCCAATAGTTATTTTAGACAAGCAGAAAAAGTATGTAAGGACAGTGGAATACAAGATGATTTTTTACTTGGACAAATATATTATAATGTAGCATTTATATATTTTAAGCTTGAAAAAACTGAAAGTGCAATGAATTATTCCTATCTTGCCAAGGAAAAATTCAATAAAATGGAAAACAGAAGTGAATATGCCAGATTACTTCTACTTCTAGCAGATGAATGTAACAAAAAAAATGATTTAAATAATGCTATCAGGTATTCTAAGGAAGCTCTTGTAGAATATAAATCCATTAATGATTTAATCAATATTGCCAAAATAGAAAATAATTTGGGACAACTATTTTATGAATTTGACAATGTAGAAGAATCTTTTATACATTTAAACAAATCAAAGAAAATTAGAATTAAACTTAAAGATGAATCCGTAATAGAGACTATCAAAAATATATGTGAAAATTACATAAAATTAAAAGATATTAAAAATGCAAATGAGGCACTTGAGGAATTACGGTCCAATATACACGATGGCAGCAATAAGGTAATGCTGGAATATTATTTATTAAAATACAGAATCGACATGCTTCAGGGAAAGTTTCATCAAGCTGAGAATATATTACTGAAGGCATTGAATTTTGCGAAGAATATGGAGTTTACAGAACAGATTGCTCAAATAGCTATTTTCCTCGGTAAGTTTTACATGGACACAGGAAATAACATAAAAGCTGCTGCATATTTAAGTGAGGGAGTAGATATGTTCAAAACATTGGGTATAATAGATGAACCCTAATCTAAATAGGTGATAAATAATGGAAATAATTTCAATTGGAGAGAAAATCAGAAGAATAAGAATATATAAAGGATTAACTCTAAAAGATTTATGCAGTAACAGAATATCGATTTCAAAGATGAGCTGCATAGAAAACGAAAAAATAAAGCCCGATGATTCAATCTTAAAATTTATAGCAGACAAATTTGATGTAGATGTAGAATATTTGAAGCAAAGTATAAGAGATCAGATAAAAAATAATATAAAAGTAATAATGAATGATAAAAATAAATTTAACTATGAAGCTGAACTTGAATATAATTTAAATTTTGCAGAAAAATATAATTACAATGATCTTTGTGTTAAACTGCTGCATTTACTGTTTAATTATTTTATAGAAAAAAGTCAAATAAATTCGGCATGGATTTTAGTCCCAAAATATTATGGATATATTCAAAAATGCTTTAATGATAAAAATACAGCTGTGTACTATATGGATATTGGAAAATATTTGTTTAAAGCTGAAGAATACACGCAATCTCTCAATTATTATAATAATGTTATAAATATTTCAAAAAGAGTATGTAACAATTCTATATTGGTAGAGGCTTTATATAGCAAGATGAAATGTCTTTTGATGCTTAAAAAATATAAAGAGGTTTATACGTTGGTAGATAAACTCATAGAACTTTCAGAATGTGAAAATGAAAAATTGAAGAAAGCAAAAATATATCATTTGATTTCTGTAATTTATTTAAGACAGAATAAAAATGATTTCCAAAAATTTAGAGACATATCCTATTCTATGTATGAAAAAAACTTGGTTGAAAAAGCTAATGAAATGTTTGATTATGCAGAAGTTATGTTTGAAATGAATATGAAAGATGAGGCATTGGAGAATTTAAAAAATGCATTGCAGATATATCCTAATGATGATAAAGAAGCAAAAATTAAATTTATATTGGATATAGTATGCAAATTAATAAAAAATGATATATTAAATATTGCAGAAACATTGTGCAACAATGTGCTAAACGAATCAATACAACTAAACAACATAGTATTTATTGAAAAATCTTATTATTATAAATCACGTATATTTGAGAAAAAAGGTGATATTGTATCGGCAGAAACCTATATGAGTTTTTCCATGGATGCACTGCTTAAATTTGCCAATAAAAAAATGGTATATAAAAGATATATGGAAATGGGAAATATGTACTACAGGATGAAGAATACTTCTGAATCCATAAAGTACTTTAATTTTGCAGTACAGATTCGGAAAAAACTTTAAATATAACTTTATTATGATAAATAATTAGGGTTGTCAATGTGTAGAATATTGGCAACTCTTTTATTATAGTATAAGTAAGATAAATTTAGAATAATACATATAATTATTGGTAATCATGTTAAATGATTTAATATAGTAAAATATGAGAGTTGAATAAAAAAATATAAAATAATATTATTTAGTTAAGGTCAAAGAAGGTCAAAACATTGAGGAGGTTTTGAAAATGGATATAGATAAACTTACAGTAAAGGTACAACAATCGTTGAATAATGCACAGCTTGCAGCTGTTAAACATAACCATCAACAAGTTGATGCAATCCACCTGTTTTCTGCATTGATTTCGGAAGATGATGGGTTGATCCCCAATATATTTGAAAAGATGGGAGTAAACATTGATTCACTTAGAAGAGAAACAGAAAATGTTTTGGATAAAATGCCTAAGGTTCTAGGAGAAGGAGCTCAAAATTCTTCTGTATATGCTACGAGAAGATTTGAAGAGATTCTTGTTAAATCTGAAAAAATAGCCAAGAAATTCAAGGATTCATATATAAGTGTAGAACATGTAATGATGGCAATCATGGATATACATTCAAGTGATGTTGACAGTATATTAAATAGATTCAATATAAATAAAAAAGATTTTTTGGAGGTACTTTCAAAAGTTAGAGGAAATCAGACGGTAGATACCCAGGACCCTGAAGGAACTTATGAGGCTCTTGTAAAGTATGGAAGAAACCTTGTAGAAGAAGCAAAAAAGCACAAATTGGATCCTGTAATAGGAAGAGATGAGGAAATCAGAAGAGTAGTTAGAATTCTTTCAAGAAGGACAAAGAACAATCCAGTACTTATAGGAGATCCTGGCGTTGGTAAAACAGCAATAATAGAAGGATTGGCTGAGAGAATAGTAAGAGGGGATGTTCCTGAAGGGCTAAAAGACAAGATAATATTTTCTTTAGATATGGGTGCACTTATTGCAGGTGCTAAATTCAGAGGGGAATTTGAAGAAAGATTAAAAGCAGTATTAAAAGAAGTTGAAAAAAGCGAAGGAAAGATAGTACTTTTCATAGATGAGATACACACTATAGTTGGAGCAGGAAAAACAGAAGGATCAATGGATGCAGGAAACTTGATAAAGCCAATGCTGGCCAGAGGGGAGCTTCACTGTATAGGTGCTACTACATTTGATGAGTACAGAAAATATATAGAAAAAGACAAGGCTCTAGAGAGAAGATTCCAGCCTGTAATTATAGATGAGCCTTCTGTAGAAGATTCCATATCAATACTGAGGGGACTTAAAGAAAAATTTGAAATATACCACGGTATAAGAATACATGATTCTGCAATTGTTGCTGCTGCAAAGCTCTCGGATAGATATATAACTGACAGGTATCTTCCAGACAAGGCCATAGACCTTATCGATGAGGCTTGTGCAAAGATAAGAACTGAAATTGACAGTATGCCAGTAGAAATGGATACGGTAAAGAGAAAAGTATTCCAACTTGAAATAGAAAAAGAAGCACTTTCAAAAGAACAGGATGAATCCTCTAAAGAGAGACTCAAATATGTAGAAAAAGAACTTAGCAACTTAAAGGACAAGGACAAACAACTTACTGCCAAATATGAAAAAGAAAAAGGCGGTATAACAGAGATAAGAAATCTTAAAGAAAAATTGGATGATGCAAGAGGCCAGATTGAAAAAGCTGAAAGGGAATATGATCTGAATAAAGTAGCGGAATTAAAATATGGAGTTATTCCCGAACTTGAAAAGAAAATAGAAGAAAAAGAATCTACCATAAAGAAAAATGACGAAAATGCAATGTTGAAAGAAGAGGTTACAGAAGAGGAAATTTCTGAAATAGTATCAAAGTGGACTGGAATACCTGTTGCGAAATTAGTAGAAGGGGAAAGAGAAAAACTTGTAAAATTAGATGAGGAATTATCGAAAAGAGTAATAGGACAGAGTGAAGCAGTTACTGCTGTTTCAAATGCAGTTATAAGAGCAAGGGCTGGCATGAAGGACCCAAAGAGACCTATAGGATCATTTATATTCCTTGGACCTACTGGTGTAGGTAAGACTGAACTTGCAAAAACTCTTGCAAGAACACTATTTGACAGTGAAGACAATATTATAAGAATAGATATGTCGGAGTATATGGAAAAGTATTCAGTATCCAGATTAATAGGAGCACCTCCAGGATATGTAGGATATGAAGAGGGAGGACAGCTTACGGAAGCAGTTAGAAGAAAACCATACAGCGTAGTTCTCTTTGATGAAATTGAAAAGGCACATGAAGATGTGTTCAATATCTTTCTTCAAATACTTGATGATGGAAGACTTACAGATAATCAGGGAAAAGTAGTGGACTTTAAAAATTGTATTATAATAATGACATCAAATATAGGAAGCAGCTATTTACTTGAGAATAAAGAAAATGATGTAATAGATAAGAATATAAAAGACAGAGTAATGAATGAAATGAAGTCAAGATTCAAACCTGAATTTCTAAATAGGTTGGATGATATAATAATGTTTAAGCCATTAAGTACAAATGAGATAGAATCAATAATAGATATATTCCTTCAGGATATTAAAAACAGACTTAAGGAGAAAAATATATCCATAGAAATAACCCATGCTGCAAAGCAAGTTATGGCGAAAGAAGGATATGATCCTGTATATGGAGCAAGACCTCTTAAAAGATATATAGAAAATACCCTTGAAACTTCAATAGCCAGGAAGATAATAAAAGGAGAAATTCATGAAGGGTCCAATGTAGAAGTAGACTTTAAGGATGGAACCTTTGAAATTAAGTAGAGAGCCCAAATCTTTGAAAATAATGTTCTTTCTTTGTATAGAAAGGACATTATTTTTTTATAGTTGTTTTGTAAACCATAGCATTGTTAAGTTATTTTCAGCTACAGCTATTATTTTAATAATAACATTGATGTAATTATGTTATTTTAACCAAAAGAAAATCATATTAATTTTGAATAAATGGATATATTATAATATAATATTAAAAGGAAGTTCAGGTTGTATATTATACAACATCTATTTTTTACTCATAATTGTAGTTTTTTTAACAATCATAATGGAAGTTAATTATTAAATTTTATATAATTTATGAAAGGGTGGTTTTTATGAGTTTTGAGGAATTGTATAAGAGTAAAGTTGTTAGTGCAGATGAGGCAGTATCTCACATAAAATCTGGAGACAAAATAGTATTTGGACATGCATGTGCTGAGCCGCAGGTACTTCTTAATGCTTTAGTAAAGAATAAAGAGAAGTATAAAAATGTTGAATTATATCACATGATACCAAAAGGTGAAACTAATTATGCAGAACCAGGAGTAGAAAAGTATATTCATGATAATTCATTTTTTACAGGAAAAGGTACAAGCGAAGCAATTCAAGAAGGAAGAGCTGATTTCATCCCTGTATTTTTCAGTGAAATACCAAGATTGTTTAAAAAAGGATATATTCCAGTAGATGTAGCACTTATTGAAGTAAGTAAACCTGATGAACATGGATATTGTAGTTTTGGAGTATCAAATGATTACATTCATGCAGGAGCAGAATGTGCAAAACTTGTAATTGCAGAAGTTAATGAGAATATGCCAAGAGTGTTTGGAAATAACTTCATACATGTGTCTGACATAGATTACATAGTAGAGAGTTCACGCCCGGTTGTTGAAATGCAGCCTTCCAAAATTGGAGATGTAGAAAAGGCAATAGGTAAATACTGTGCATCACTTGTAGAAGATGGATCAACCCTACAACTTGGTATAGGTGCAATTCCTGATGCAGTACTCTTGTTCTTGAAAGATAAAAAGGACCTTGGAATACATTCAGAAATGATATCAGACGGTGTAGTAGAATTGGTAAAAGCAGGAGTAATTACAAACAAGAAAAAGACTCTCCATCCAGGAAAGATAGTTGTCACATTCCTAATGGGAACAAAGAAATTATATGATTTTATAGATAATAATCCAGAAGTAGAATCACATCCTGTAGATTATGTAAATAATCCTACGGTTATAATGAAAAACTGTAAGATGGTTTGCATAAACTCATGCGTTGAAATTGATTTAATGGGACAAATATGTTCTGAAAGTATAGGACTTAAGCAGATAAGCGGAGTAGGTGGACAAATTGATTTTACAAGAGGAGCAAGTATGGCTGAAGATGGAAAGTCAATTATTGCAATACCATCTACTGCAGCTCATGGAAAAGTTTCAAGAATAGTTCCATTCTTAAATCAAGGTGCAGCAATTACTACTTCAAGAAATGATGTTCATTATGTAATAACTGAGTATGGTATTGCACAACTTAGAGGTAAGACATTAAAACAAAGAGCTAGAGAACTTATAAAAATCTCTCATCCAAAATTCAGAGAAGGATTAATGGCTGAATTTGAAAAAAGATTTGGATGTAAATATTGATTAGCTTTCTCAAAAGATATTTTTAAATAAATACTTTAATATAATTACGCAAATAAGAAATGGTGAATTCAAATATTTGAATTCACCATTTCTTATTTCTATTTATCCTTTGTTTCTCTATATATTATAAATTCTTTTGCCTTGGTTTCCAAACTGTCATTTAAAGGCTCTAACTCTATATCTTTTCCATACTTGTTAAAAAGAGCAGTTTTTATAAATCTATCTGCCAATTCAGGATTTTTCGATAGGAGAGAACCATGAAAATAACTTCCAAAACAATTTTTATATACGCAACCTTCATAGCCATCTTCACCGTTGTTTCCATATCCCTTAAGCACTTTTCCAAGGGGCTCCAAATTTCCTATATAGGTTCGTCCAGAATGATTTTCAAAACCTACATAAGTTTCATTGAATTTATCATTGTGAATTACAGTATTACCTATAAAACGTTTTTTACCACCTTCTGTATAGATGTCTATTACATCCAATCCTGAGAGTTTTTCACCTTTTGGAGTAGTATAATATTTTCCAAGAAGTTGATAACCACCGCATATGGATAAGAATACACGATTATTTTCAATATACTCTTTTATGGCATCTTTTTTATTTTCTATTAAATCCTGTGACACTATGGACTGTTCGTAATCCTGACCACCTCCAAAAAAGGTAATATCATATTTTTCCCATTGAAATGGATCACCTACAGATATATTTTCCACATTTATATCTATACCTCTTTTTTCTGCTCTGTACTTTAATATGCGTATATTTCCAACATCCCCGTATACATTCAACAAGTCAGGATATAAGTGACATATATTAAGTTCCATCATAACACTCCCTTATTTTACCATAGCTTTTTTATGTAGCCTTTTGCATTAAGATATTTCCTGAAACCTATCATAGAAGTATAGGTAGCTAGTACATATACTCTGTTTTCAGCACAGTTTGTTATTTCGTCAGTTAGTTTTTTATATCCTTTGCACATGACAAAATTATCTTCTTTAAGACCGGCTACTTTTAGTCTTACCGCCATGTCATATAGTCTTATACCGGAAATCAGTATTTTATCTATGTTTAAAGAAGATAGTTTTTCAAAATTTACATCCCATATCCATGATACATCACGTCCATCTGCATAATTGTCATTTAAAAGTACAGCAAGATTAAAAACTCTTCCATCAAGGCTTATACTGTTAATTGCTTCATCATAACCTGCAGGATTTTTTACAAGTATTATTTTGACTTGTTTTCCGGCTACATCAATTACTTCCTGTCTTCCAAAACTACTTTCTTGATTTTCAAGAGAATTATGTATTACAGAATCAGGTACATTGCATACCTTTGCTATTGAGTAGGCACATAGGGCATTATAAATATTATATGCTCCAGGTTGATTTATGTAGTATTCCTCTCTATTTATTGCAACCAGGGAACCGTCCTGGGATTTGCTCTTTATCTCATCTAAACTGTAGTCGAGTTTTGGTCTTTTATATCCACAGTTGTCACAGTAAAAGTCTCCTAGATGACTGTATGTTATGAAATTGTATTTGTAAGGATGTTTACATTTTTTACAAAATTTAGAGTCTGCATTTATATCCACCGTTTTGCTTTTCCTTAAACCGCAGTTAAAACCATAGTATATTGTTCTGTTTTGCAGTTCCATGTCACCAAGAAGAGGTTCGTCTCCATTTAGCACCAGATTGGCAAGTGGCACTTTTTTTATACCGTCTAAAATTTTGTTTAATGTAGTATAAACTTCACCATACCTATCCAGTTGGTCTCTAAACAAATTAGTAATACTTATTACCTCGGGAATTACATAATTGGTAAGTAGAGTTAAATTGGCCTCATCACATTCTATAACTGCATAATTGGTTTTGCTGCACTGCTTAAATGAAAAATTTTCTACAAAGCAGGATACTATTCCAGGCAGCATATTTGCACCTGTACTGTTTGTTATTACATTTTTACCATCATCTTTTAGCATATTGTATATCATGCTTGTAGTGGTGGTTTTTCCATTAGTACCTGTTATAACTATTACTTTGTAGTTTTTACAAAGTGTTTTTAGAACATTTCTATCAAGTTTTAAAGCTATCCTTCCTGGAAAATTACTTCCACCTTTAAATAGAGCTTTTGAAATCCTTATTATAATTTTTGAGATCATAATGCTGAAAAAAGATTTTATATTAATTTTTCACACCACCCTTTATTAAAAAACAACACAAATGTTATTTTTAACTCTTAAATATTATAATACAATATCAAGTATGATACAATTATAATAGAGTAATGTATGCAAATATACTAAAGTAAGGATGTGGTCTGACCTGAGACGTGGATATATCTATTCAATATTGGCCTCTATCATGTTTGGATCGGCAGGAATATTCGTTAAATTATCATATAATATTGGTTTGGATTCAATTAATATATTAGTAGCTCAGTACATTATTGCTGTTATTATAATGTTCCTGTTTATTTTTATAAGCGATAGAAAAAAACTTTTGTTAAATAGAACACAGATATTTCATCTGGCCGTTCTTGGAATATGCGGTAATACCTTTATGACATTATTTTATTATGAGGCTTTTAAATATTTAAGTGTGGCCATGGTAACAATGCTTTTGTTTACTTATCCCATAATGGTTTTTATATATTCTGTACTGCGTAAAAATGAAAAGGTTACTTTAAGAAAATTTATTGCCATTTTAATTTCCTTTGCAGGATGTATTATGGGACTTAATATATTTGGTGAGAATTTGAATTACTCAATAAGAGGGGTCATTTTTGGATTGTTAAGTGCTGTATTCTATGCTTTTATGAATTTGTACAGTGAAAAGAAATTCAAAGATGTAGATTCAATGAGTATAAATGCCTATTCTACTCTGTTTTCACTAATAGTACTATTGATATATAGATCACCACATTTTTTATCTGGTGGAAATTTGAATATACACAGTACACTTTACATATTGATGCTTGCTGTGTTCTCTGAAATAATACCTTTAACGCTTTTATATTCATCTATAAAATATATAGGAGCAGTCAAGACCTCTATAATAGGAAATTTGGAAATACCAGCATCCATTGTTTTTTCTACCTTATTATTAGGAGAAAATATAAATATAGTACAGATTGTTGGAGCAGTATTTATAGTGTATGCCATCTATATTATAAGGGGGAGAACGTATGCACATTAAGCCAATAGGAATGAGAAATATAAAAACAGCCATTTCAGTTATGATATGTATGTCTCTGTCATATGTTTTTAATAGAGAATACATATTTTATGCAGTAATTGCTTCAATTATAGCTATGCAGAGTTCTGTTTCGGATTCCTTTAAAACAGGTAAAAATAGAATGCTTGGAACTGTAATGGGAGCCGTTTTTGGAATGATATTTGCATTCATAAGTCCTGGAAATATTATATTCTGTGGTATAGGTGTAATTCTTATAATATACATATGTGATTATCTTGGATGGAAAAAGTCTGTTGTAATATCCTGTATAGTTTTTCTTGGAATTATGATAAATTTAAATGGTAGAAGTCCTGTAATCTACAGTATGAATAGAATAATAGATACATTTATGGGCATAGGAGTTGCGGTAATAATCAACTATTTTATATCACCACCAAAGCATGGAAACAAATTGCACAGAGAATATATACTTACTCTGGATAGAGTATTTATCATTGTAGAAGATAGATTCTGTTTCAATAATTTTCTGGATTTAAAAAGCATGGATACAGAAATTAAAAAGCTTGAAGAGGCACTCAAACTTTATGTATCTGAATTTAGAATCAACAAGATAGGATATTCTGGTGAGAAGATAAAAATAATGCTGGATGTATTTAAGGAAATATACATGCATATGAAAATAATAGACTCTTTTGAAAACATATATGCTTTAAATAATGAAAATAAACAGAAGCTTGAGAAGCTCTTCAAATGCACACTGGAACAAAAAAACATTTCAAAAGTTTCCAATGAAATAGACATTGTATTCAATTACCATGCACACAAAATACTGGAGAATTTATACATTCTTAAAAGCAATTAATTCATGTTAAATTTTTAAAGATTATATTGGTAATTGCCTTAAATGATAGTATAATAACAATTGTTGTTAAAAATTAATTGATGGAGGACGAATAAAAATGTATCTGCTACTTATAATAAAGGCAATAGTAATAGGTATTGTAGAAGGTGTTACTGAATTTTTGCCAATATCATCTACAGGCCATATGATTATAGTAGGTGACTTAATAAATTTTAAGGATCCTACTTATAGAAAAGCTTATGTAGACATGTTTGAAATTGTTATTCAACTCGGAGCTATACTTGCCATATTAGTTCTTTACTGGAATAAAATATCAGGTTCCTTGAAAAATCTTGCTCCAGGAAAATGGGGATTTAAATTATGGTGTAATATAATTATTGCATTCATACCAGCTGCAGTTATCGGATTCCTGCTCGATGATATAATACAGGCAAAATTATTTAATAGTGTCACAGTAGCTTGTGCACTGATATTTGGTGGATTTCTCATGATATTTATGGAGAAAAAGTATAGAAGGGGAAATAAGACAAATAAAATTGAAGATGTAACTACAGGACAAGCTATTAGAATAGGATGTTTCCAGTGCATTGCACTTTGGCCTGGAATGTCAAGATCTGCATCTACAATAATGGGAGCATGGACAAGCGGACTTACTAATGTGGCGGCAGCGGAATTTTCATTTATCCTTGCAATTCCGACTATGATAGCAGCAACAGGGTATTCCCTGGGAAAGGCAATTTTCAAATCAAAAATAATTATGACTTCTCCAGAGGTAATAGCACTGGTAGTAGGATTTGTAGTTTCATTTATAGTTGCATTATTTGTTGTGGATGGATTTATAAGCTTTTTAAAGAAAAAACCTATGAGAGTTTTTGCTATATATAGAATCTTCATAGGTATATTGGTATTGATACTGTCATATGCTAATATCATTCACGCATAAAATATAGAAATTACATAGTATAACAATGCCGTTCCAAAAATAAGTTTTGGGGCGGCATTTTACATGTCTGTCAATACAGGCGCATCAAATCGTGGATATATCTTATGTTTGTTTAACTCTTTATCATCTAAAGCCAAGTATTAAGTCAATATGAGCAATTAGAACTATAGGATATTGTTTAAACTTATCCAAGTGTATCTTTATGTGAAAAAAATAGAAATGAATAGAATTCTGAAGAATGGGTAATATAAATTCATAATATATTGATTTACATTAATGCATTTATATAGAAGGATGATATAATAATATTCGTTGTCACGGAAGCGAATCAACAGAAGTTAAATCAACAGTTTTTATTATAAGAAATAAATTAATAAAAAAGTGTTGACAAACAAAACGCCAGGTGATATACTATAAAAGCTGTCTGAGTAAGACGGCGGGAAACAAGAATATGAGTGATCCTTGAAAATTAAACAGAGTAAAATAA
>NZ_APMH01000011.1 GCF_000359585.1 Clostridium tyrobutyricum DSM 2637 = ATCC 25755 = JCM 11008
TAATTTCTATTGACTTTTACTAGCTGGTCTACATTAATAAATCATCTATTTCTTTGAACTTATCTTTCAAACAGTAGTACAAGGATGAATACACTTTATATAATCTGTTATATTTTTGTACATTTTCTATTTTGGGTTTCAATATTTCTACTGATTTTATAAGAGAGGCACAGGCTTCATCTACAGAATTAAAAAGTTTGCATCCCACAGAAGCAAGTATTGCAGCACCATATGCCGGACCTTCCATGGAATTAACAAGATTTACATTCAAGTTGAATACATCTGCAACTATTTGTCTCCAAAGTCTGCTTTTTGAACCACCGCCGCTGATTCTTACCTCTTTCATGTCTACATTCATACTTTTAAGTATTTCCAGTGAATCTCTAAGTGCAAAACACACTCCTTCCAAAATAGATCTTGTCATGTCTCCCCTATTATGCGTTATATTAAGTCCTATAAAACTCCCTTTTGCATATGGATCATTATATGGAGTTCTCTCACCTATCAAATATGGTAAAAACAACAACCTATTACTTCCAACGTGAGAATCTTCCGCTTCCTTCAGGAGTTTTTCAAAGGCATCCCCATGTACATCTATGTTAACGTTTTCTATCCACCATTTGAGAGATGCAGCTGCTGAAAGTATAACCCCCATTTGATGCCATCTTCCATTAGCATGACAGAATGAATGAAGTCTGTTCTTTTTATCTACATTAAATTTTTCACTTGATGCAAAAACTACTCCAGAAGTTCCAAGAGCTACAGACAGGATTCCTGAATCAACCGTCCCGGTACCTACAGCACCAGCAGCCTGATCTCCAGCACCAGCTATTACATTGGTTTTGGTAGAAAGCCCTATTTCCATTGAAACTTCTTTTGAAACAGTACCTATTACTTCATATGATTCGTAAACTTCTGGTAAAACTTTCTCATCAAGTTCCAGAAGATCTATCATTTCTCCAGACCATTTTCTATTCTTAACGTCAAACATAACTGTTCCAGATGCATCAGTCACATCTGTTGCAAATATTCCTGTAAGTTTGAAACTTATATAATCCTTTGGAAGCATAATGTGTGCTATTTTAGAATATATATCAGGCTTATTTTCTTTAACCCACAAGACTTTTGGAAGGGTAAAACCAGTTAGTGCCATATTTCCAGTATATTCAGAAAGCTTGTCCTGTCCAAATTTCATATTTAAATAATCACATTGTTTTTGTGTCCTCTGGTCACACCATAATATTGCCGGCATAAGTACTTCATTATTTTTGTCAAGAATCACAAGACCATGCATCTGTCCACTGAAGCTTATACCTGAAATACTTTCAGGTATAATATTGTGTTTATCTATCAGCTCCTTGATTCCTAATTTAGTACTGTTCCACCAATGCTCCGGATTTTGTTCCGCCCATCCCGGTTCAGGATAGCTTATATCATAATTTTTTGATACACTTTCCAGAATATTACCTTTTTCGTTCATTATGATAAGCTTTACAGAAGAGGTTCCAAGATCTATTCCCATGAAATTCATATTTGACTCCTCCTTCACATTATTTGTCTTCAAGTATATATTGATTTACTATGGACTCAAGCATTTCCTGTCTTCCTGATTTATTTTCTATACTTGTATTTTCAAGAGCATATTTTTCAAGTTCATTAAATCCTATTTTTCCTTCTATAATATCTTTTCCAATTTTACTATTGAAACTTGAGTACTTCTCTTTAATAAAGTTTTCTATAGGACCGTCTTCAAGAAGTTTATATGCTACTCTAAGTCCTTTGGCGAAAGTATCCATTCCAGCTATATATGCGAGGAACAAATCCTCTGGTTCAAAAGAAGCTCTCCTAACCTTGGCGTCAAAATTCAAACCACCAGGTGCTATGCCTCCATTTTTAAGAACTTCATACATTGCAAGTGTGGTATCATATATATTAGTTGGAAATTGGTCGGTATCCCATCCAAGATTTGGATCACCCTGATTTGCATCCAAACTTCCCAGTGCATTATTGATTCTTGCTGTTTGTATCTCATGCTGGAAAGTATGTCCTGCCAGTGTAGCATGATTGGCTTCGATATTTATCTTAAAATACTTGTCTAATTCATATTTTCTTAAAAATGCCAAAACCGCTGCAACATCAAAATCATATTGATGCTTTGTAGGTTCCTTAGGTTTTGGTTCTATCAAGAACTGTCCCTTAAATCCTATCTCTTTGGCATAATCAACTGCCATATGAAGTAATCTTGCAAAATTGTCAAGTTCAAACTCCATATCAGTATTCAATAATGTTTCATAACCTTCTCTGCCACCCCAGAATACATAGTTTTCTCCACCAAGCTCTTTTGTAATGTCAATTGCTTTCTTAAGTTGTCCTGCAGCATAGGCAAAAACATCTACATTACATGTAGTGCCGGCGCCATGTACAAATCTTGGATTAGAAAATAAATTAGCTGTACCCCATAATAATTTTTTATTGTTCTTTTTCATTAAATCCTTGCATATGGTTACGATTTCATCAAGATTGCTATCAGTTTCTGTGAGATCTTTTCCTTCTGGAGCTATATCCCTATCGTGAAAGCAAAAATAATCTAAATCAAGTTTGTCCATAAATTCGAAAGCCGCTTCCATTCTAGCCTTCGCCAAATCCATTTTATCGTTTTCATTGTTCCAAGAACGAATCATAGTTCCAATTCCAAATTGATCAGTTCCATCTGCAGTCAATGTGTGCCAATATGACATTGCAAATCTTAAATGTTCTCTCATTGATTTATTTCCAATTATCTCGTCAGGATTATAATATTTGAATGAATATGGATTTTTAGATTCAGGTCCTTCATAACTTATTTTGGATACATTTTTAAAGTACTCTTTCATTATTATCACCTCATATTTTTTCTTTATGAATTCAGTATAGCATTTTAAAAAAACTTTTTCAAGTAGCTTTATAAAGTTATTTTAATAAAGATGACTTGTAAGGGATTAACTATATAGTGTATATAAAAATAACGACCACTCTATTAAATGACCGTTATTAATTACTAATCAACTGGATTTGGTTTTTTACACAAATCCAGTCTCATTTTCTATTTTTGATTATACTTATTTCAAATATTATAACTTTCTCTAAATTCAATCTTTAAAATATCTCTCCAGTTCTTCTACTTTTTCCATATCTAATATATCCACAGCAATTTGATCCAAAGTCTCATCTGATAAATCAGTTATCCTGTCAACATAACTATCAGGCAATTTGATAAATTTCTTAGCAAGGATTTTAATAATCAATTCTGATTTACCTGCTTTTATACCTTCTTTTATACCTGCTTTTATACCTGCTTTTCTGCCTTCTCTTATTATATTGTCTATGCTTTTACCTAAATTGGATACCATAATATCCACCTCCCCTTGACTGTATTTTTCTAATATTTCTTCTACCTTTATTTTAGATTCTGCATCTAATCTTGGCTTCATTATGCTCTTTAACCACATCTTTAGTGCTCCTAATTAAACCCTTATTATAACAGCATAACCTTATCTTTTAATTTTCCATAATTTCCAACTATTTTTTCACTGATGGATTTACTTTTTAATTCAGATGAACCATAAAATCTGCAATTTTGTCTTTCATCGACATCCTTGGAATTAGCTATCAAGTATGGTCTGATATCCAAGGTAATATAGTCTCTATGGCTCCAGTAGGTAAATATGTTTTTTTCAATACTGGGTGCTTTAATTTTTTGATTTAATTTTCGTGATGTCTCCAATCCTAGAGAATATATATAAGATTTAATTGGAACAACTATAATTCCACCGTCTGATCTTTTAACTATAACCACATCAGCAAAACCACGTACAATATCATTTAGATAATTTGTCATTTCTACAACTTTCCCATTAACATAACTACCATATTCTATTTCATTCAAAATATTACTCATAAATCACACCTGATTTCTGATAAATTTAAAAATATAATATTATCTGCAATGATTACCAAAATTTTTTAATACTGATTTACACTGCTGACCATTAAATTTTAACTGTATAATCTTTATGCTATACTATTAGTAATAAGAGAGTGGATTACGAATTAATCTGATTGATAAAATCGTATATTGTTTAAATAACAGATAGAGTTTTAGGAAGCCTATCTGTTATTTTTTTGGAATTATTTATGAGAGCAAAAATGATTTTCTCTATTAATTTTAGCTGCAAACATTGTTCTGTATATAACATCATCTTTAGCAAGTGTATATCTCATAAAAATTATATGTTCTGCATTTTCTAGAGATATTCTCATATCACACTGGATATTTTCAATTGATGGAGGATAATTTCCTTTGAAATTACTTTGCATAACTATAGGTGTATTTATTAAACTAACCATTTTTCCACAGAACGGGCACTGTATAAAATCTGCCTGATTATTTTGACTTGATTTTTCTTCTGCACTGGATTTAACCTTGAAATTGAAAGACAATTTTGGTATAAGCTGTGGTTGAAAAAGTGATTTTGAATATATATTCCATTCATGACTCAAGTATATAAATAATTCCCAGCAATTAGGACACTCTCTCCAATTAGATAAGCCATGTGGAAAATAGGATTTTCCAATTCTAACTCTTATTACAGCTTGATATTCAGGGTCATTCAATCTTTGAATTATAGTTTCATTAAGTGGATACCATATCTCCTGTTTTTCAGACTCAATTTTTCTAACTGCCATAAAGTTTTCCATATCATCAAACAACTTCATTGGTGATCCTATATATGGAACCTTTGATGGATTATTTAATTCTTTATTTGCATTGAATATCATCCAAAGCAAAATAGAATTCCAGTGCAAAGCCATAATAACTATCCAAAATATTTTTACATTTTAACACATTAATCATGATTGCCAATTACTTCATTAAGTAATGGCTTCTACACACATTTTGCTCATATAAAAATTTACTAAATGTCTGTTTATAACTATATTTCAAACCTTGTTTTAAGCTCTTTTTTAAGCTCTAATAGGGAATTAAAATTTGTTCCCCATTGATTATATGATGGATGCGGAACATATATTAAATTACTATATGGCATTTTACTTCCGTCTAAATATTTTTTGAAATAAGTTTCTGCAAATTTTCCACATACCACAACCAATGTATTATCTAAATTCACTTTTTTCAATCTATCAATAAAATTTTTTAATATAATTTTTTCTATACAGTTAAATTGTTGATTCTTTTTATGTTTTTCAAAATATTTATAACCTTTTCTAATTATAGGATTTAATTTATTAACAAGTTTTTCATAAGATTTATCTAAATCATTAACACATTGTAATGGAACTTGACATACATTCATTATACCCATTTCTAGAAATTGATTATTTTTATTACTTATTATTTTTCCTAAACTTTCATTGCTATTTGATATACTAATAAATTCAGTCATAGCTTTACCACTTTTTCCTGCTGCTGGATATCTTTCATTAATTTCATCATTGTGTGGAGATTCTAATATAAATAATATGCCAGGGTTTGTGCATCCTATATCTTCTACTAGATATTTTTCTGTTTTTAAATACCTTTTAAATTCACTTATATACTTCTTAGTCATATAAACATATCCTCACTTTCTATATAAATAAGGTTATATAGAATTTATCCATATTTATTTTACTGTCTCTTTAACCTATTATCTATATTTTTCCATAATATATTTTTAACAAAATTTAAATATGTTTGCTTGAATAATTTTTATCATCTTTTTATATTTTAAAAAAATCATAATACATGAATAAATTGAAGCAATCTTTCTTCATATTTTAAAATATAAGTTTTCTACTTAATAATATTATAGCATCCCTGATTTTATATATTCAAACCACTTTCTTATAATGTAATGCCTTGAATAAAATTTTTGAATTCTTTAGCCTTACTTATTCTACTTTGAATTTCGTTAATATTACAATTTAATACTAACTCTTTCAAATTACTTACATACTCTTTCCACTCATTTTCTAAAGAATCTGCAGCGGCATTAAATGCATCTTCAGTATCCAAGTAAAATTTTTCTATACTTTCTTTAAATTTTTCTAATACTTTTTTTGAATTATAAGTATTGACTATTTTTTTTGATATACTTTTTTCCATCCACCAGATAATACCGCAAAAATCGAAATAGCTGAAATTACAGCTAGTGCTATACCAAGAATTGCCGGACCTCCTATTGCAGCTACCATCGATATGCCTGCCGCTGTACCACCAACAGAAATTCCTAATGCTGACAATAAACTCACGCCTTTGGCAACAAGAATATACGCTCCTAAGTTTCCAAGTGTTGATGCCCACAAAGCTAAACCGCCAAGAGTAGCTAATCCAGCTAATCCAGATGCAAATGCACGTGTAGCATTGAATGAGAAATCTATATTGGGGAATTCTATAGAAAATTTATCTGCTTTTATACTTTCTTCAAAATCCGAAACATATTTATCAATTTCTTCTTTCAATTTTTCTGATTCATCTTTTAATATTTCTTGCATTCCACCTTGAAGCGTAGAATTAATATAGCTGCCTAATAACTGGATATCTTCTTTTTTCTTTTTAAATTCTCTTTCGTCAATTATTTCAATTATCTTATCTACATCAATAGTTTTATTGTAGAAATCTATAAAACGAGAAACAGATACTTCTTTCATGATTTTTATATTAAATATTAAGTTCTTTCTTCGTTCATGATTGTACTTTTTCCTTTCCAATTCATTGCTTTCAATTTCTTTTAAAATTTTATCGTATTTATTTCTTTCATTTATTATATTTGTATATTCTTTTATTTCTTTATCCATATTTATTCCAGTAGATTTAATGTAATCACTTATAAATGTCTTAGCTTTATTATTTATAATTTCAGGTAATATTTCCACTAAAGATTTTAATTCACTTTCAAATGGTTTTCTAAGATTTTCGATATCTGTAGTATAAGTAAAAAAGCGATCTCTAACTACATCAAAGTCATATGTATATCCTGAAATATTAGATCTATACATAAAATATCCTTTAGGTAATGTTTTGAAAAATCTATTACAACCACTATCAAGAATGTTATTCAATGAATTTACATTACCTCCATCAACTGTGTGAGCATGTGAGGCAACAATAAATAAGTTCGATAAAGGCTTAAGAGAATTATGGTTTCTATTTTCTATTATGTTTAAGGAATTAATTGTTTCTTTCAAATACTCAATTTCTTCTCCTCGCAAAAACTGTCCGGCATGTGACATATAGATCAAAACATCAGCAAATTTTTTTGCTTTAATTGTCATAGTGTCATCTTCAACACGATCTCCTGTTCCAAAACCAGGTAAATCAATTAAATCACAATTTTTTAAAATATCACTTTCTACAAAAATTACTGCAGAACCTGCCTCACCTTCTGCGTACATGTCTCCTTGTCTTGTTCCATAATTTTTTAAAATATCAGCGCCACCACTTGAAAGTTTCCATTTTCTACAATATTCTTCATCACTCAGTTTTTTATCATCCCATCCAACAACATTATCGACTGACTCCCTAAAAACCCATACATCTTCCTCAATATAACTTGGTCTATCATTAATATGTTTAATATAAATTATTATCGATGTTGTTGGAGTCCATGATGTAGGCATATTTTCAGAACCAATAATTGAATTGATTAATCTACTTTTTCCAGTATCAGACTGTCCAACAATCGCTATCTTGGGTTTTGATATTATTTTTTCTATATTTTCTCTTAGTTCAGAAATATATTTATAATAATTATTCTTCCAATATTCCTTGTACTTTTTTAACTTGTCATCAATATAATCTACAATTGAACATTTTGTAAAGTTTGCATTTTTCCAAGTATCTTCTAACTGCAAAGGTCTTGGATTTATACGTTTATAATTTACCAATTCATCAAGAGTTGTTCCAGTAGCTTTAGCAATTTTAACAAGAATATCTAAAGAAATCTGCTCACTAGACTGTTCTAATCTTGAAACGCTATCTTGCCTTATTCCAATAAGTCGTGCAAAATCCGTTTGAGTCATTTTCAGTTTATTTTTTCTAAAGTCTTTTAAATCAAACATATTTTTTTCTCCTATTTACATAATATTGTCACTATATTTGTAATAATATTACATTTTTTATTTGGTTTCAATTTATTTTATGCGAATATGCATATTTAAATTATTTTAGTAGTGTATTCTTTTACTTTATTTCCTTATTTACTAAAATATTTTATTTTTTATAAAAACACTTAATACTTAACACTTAATACTTATATAATTATTCAAAGTATCTTTAATCTCCTTCATACCAATATTAGTTCCAGTAGAAAGAGCTTTTATTATTACACTGTAACTTATACTATAACATTTAAAATACTTTACATTATCTACAAGTTGTCTACTTATTTTATTGGTTTGTATACCAATTATTATCCTCATTAAATAATTTACATGGAAAAAAGCTAAAACACTTATTTACTAGAGAATTATAAGAAGCAGATGTATATAATTTAAATTTATATAAAAATTAGAAGTATTACTAAAGTATGGTTTTGCAATTTCGATAATTAATAAAATAGTAATTATTAAATAATAAGTTGTAGCTAACATATAAAAGTTATAAAACCATTGATTGAAATTGTTAAAGTTATTTAGCTATATTTAGGAATAATTTAAAACAAGAGGTGTTTTAATGAATAATAATTTACTAAAAGTTGCAGGGATAATTGAAACAAGTGTTAATGATGGACCTGGAATAAGAACAGTGTTATTTTTTCAGGGATGCAGTATAAATTGCAAGTATTGTCATAATGAATCCATATGGAATACTGAACAATCTAAAAATTATACCATTAAAAACCTTTTTTTATTTATCAATAAAAAATGTATCAATAAAAAACTTACTTTAAGTGGCGGTGAACCTTTAGATCAGTATTCTAATTTAATAGAATTTATAAAATTAATATATAAACATAATTATGATATATGTTTATATACAGGATATGAATTAGATAAAGTTCCTCAAGATATATTAAAATATCTTACATATTTAAAAACAGGACCTTTTATAGAAAAATTAAAAGATAGTACTTTGCCATTTATAGGATCTAAAAATCAAAATTTTTATAAAGTCATTAAAGGAGGAGGAAAAATATGCATGAGAGAGATTTAGCAAATTTTATAGATAATCCAATAGGTATTATTGAAAAATATGGATCACAAAAATACAAACAATATTTATTACATAATGTTATTCCAGAAAAATTTTCAAAAATGCATGAAAATAGGATTTTATGGATACACGATCTTGAATATTACAATTTGACTTATAATTGTATTGGTATAAAATTTAATGACATACCTCATCAAAATTTAAATAACAGTCATCAAAGTTTTGATGAGTCACTTAGAATATTGTTGAGATTTATTGTAAAATTAACAAATCAACAATCTGGAGGTATTGGTATAATTAATTTTGATATTGATTTAAGTACTTATATAACTACTGAAACTGATGAACAAATTTCATATTCTTTAAAAAATTTTTTAAATGATATAAATTTAGAAGTACGCAAAGGATGCGAAATGGCTTATGTTACATTAAATATAGGGTTAGATACTTCTAAAAATGGAAGGAGATTGATTGAAAATCTTTTAAATGAATATTTAAAAGGTGATTTTTATGGAAAACCATTTATATTTCCTAATATTGTTTTCAAAATTAAAAATGGATTTAATTTAAAAAGTAATGATTATAATTATGATTTATATCTAAAAGCTACTAAAGTCACTTCAAAATGTATGAATCCCACATATTTAAATTGTGATTCGATAATTAATAAAAATATAGATCCTTTAAAACTAGGAATAATGGGATGTAGAACACTGGTAATAGATAATATATTTGGCGAAAAGGGTTCTATAAGAAGAGGAAATATCTCATGCATAACAATAAATTTACCACAGATAGCTATGCTAAGTACTAATATTGAAAACTTTTTATATAGACTTAAGAAAGTGATGTATAATTCGGCTAAACTTCTTGAACATAGATTTTATGGCTTATGTAACCTACCAACAAATACATTTAAATTTCTAATTGAAAACAAGTTATATCTAAATACAGAAAAAAGAAATCTCTATGACATATTTAAAAATGGCACATTATCCATAGGCTTTGTTGGATTATGGGAAGCTTTAGAAATTATACTTAATAAAAAAGCAAAATCAAAGGAGTTTATTAAAGATAATATATAAATAGCTGAAAAAATAATAAAATTTATGAGCACTTATACAAATTATTTAAAAGGAAAAGAAAAATTGAATTTTTCTTTAATAGGTACTTCTTCAGAAAATGTTTCCGGCATGTTTCCAAAAAATGATTTAAAAAAATTTGGTAAAATGGAAAATATCAACACAAAGGGATATTATACTAATTCTTTTCACATTCCTGTTGAAGTTAAAGTTAATTGTTTTGAAAAAATAAGTTATGAAGGTTTATTTCACAAATACTGTAATGGAGGTTCAATTTCTTATGTTGAATTTAAAGAGGCTCCAATTAATAATAGTTTGGGTGTTAAAGAATTATTAGACTATGCAATTAAAAATGATTGTAATTACATAGGTATAAATTTTCCGCTAGATATATGCAATGATTGTGGATATAGAGGATTAATTAATGATAAATGTAAAAAATGTAACAGTACTAATATTCTAAGACTAAGGAGAGTTTCAGGATATCTTTCAAATATTAATAATTTTTCTTATGGTAAGATGCATGAATTAGATAATAGGACTTCAATAAGTACTTTTGATAAATTATAGATTAAATTTTGACTTTTTAAATTGAATAATTTGTAAAACAACGGAGGAGAAAAAATATCATGTATAGATATGATACAGATTTAGAATTTTTAAAATATTGTTCAAATGAAGACTTAGATTTACTTGTTACTTATTTAATTAAAGATAAAGATGGTAATCCTAGATTAACAGAAGAATTAACTTATACTGACGAGTATAAGTTATACAGTCCTAATCATAAAATGTATTGGCAATTAATAGCTGCTGAATTGCAATGTTTTGGTGCCAATACTTTTGCAACATTATTCCGTGGAGGTAAGGGTGTATTATATAAAGAACTATTAATGGATGTATGTAATAAATTAAAAGTAAATTATAATAAAAACAGTTCTACGGAAATAATAGAAATGAACTTAATTATGAAAATACTAACGGACTCCATTGAAAATATGGATTCACAACAGATAAAAGATATAATAAAAGAATTAAAATTAAAAACAACGAACTATTCAAAAGAAGCATTACTTGCTGCACTGCAATTTGCTATAAAAATAGGAGGATTTCAATCATATGAGATTGCTGTAATTGTGGCTAATGCAGTTGCAAAACAACTTCTAAAAAGAGGACTATCTTTTACAGCAAATGCTACTTTAACACGTGCAATATCGATTTTTGCGGGACCCATTGGATGGATAATTACAGGTGCATGGACCCTAATTGATATCGGCGGACCAGCCTATAGAGTAACAATTCCTTCTGTTGTACAGGTAGCATATATGAGATTGAAGAATAAAGCTCAATAAGAGATAATTCTTAATTTTACTAAAACAGTAAATCATCCAGTGTAGATTCTAAAAAATAAACAAGCTATGGACATTCGTTAAAATGATCATAGCTTGTTATTTGTCTGTTTTGCATGAAAATTGTACCCATGGATCCCATAGTAAATATTCTTCCAAGAATTCGGGGGTGTACTTCAAACTGAACACCATGTAGATTTTTGAATAAAAATTCAAGTAATCTTGAGTTGTTTTTTGTATATCCATCTAAAATAAGTTTTAAAAAATTATCTCACACTTTTTAAATACTTTCTATCCACTTTCTTATTTGACGTTTACATTAAGAATATTATTCCAAATATACCATTTAGTTATACAAAAATAATGAGTATAGATTTGGTTTTTACACAAATCTATACTCATTCCCTCTGGTAATTTCAATTCATTTGCACTTAGTAAAACCCCATTAAATTTTTTTACACCTTTCTTTAAATTCTTTATGTCTCTAAGATATTTTATTTTTTCTTTTCCTTCTATTTTTACCAGTATGACTGATACATCTTATATAATATTTCCATCCTATCTTATCTATGAACCTAAATAAGACAATACTCTTAAAGCCCCTGTCTGCCAGCGGTACAACTTCATAATTATATGAAGCCATAAGTTCTTTTATTCCATGTCTTATATGTTTGAAATTTTTATTATTTTTTTCATTATATTTAAATATTTTATACCACAGTGGTACTGCTCTCTGTTTCTAGGTAGTAGATTTACTGATCCTCTCTTCTTACTGGCCTTTATCCATCCATACACAGTATCTCTTGAGATATCATGACGTCTTGCAACTATAGAAGCATTTCCAACTTCTCTGCATTCATTTAAAATTTCTTCTTTAAAGTTATCATCATATTTAGATCTTTTCATATCAATTCGACCCCTTATTCTTATTCTACATCTTAAACACTTTTTCTCCAATTCTATTAAGGGGCTATATAGAAACAACGTACCTGGATTTGATTTACACAAATCTAGGTACGTTCCCGCTCAAAAAATTAAAATGCACCAACTAACAAAACAAGTAACCGTTATTTACATTATTATCTGATAGAATTTGAGCACATATCATGTATTACTAATTAGTAGATTAACAATTCGTTTTTGTCTTGCATCCAAAGTATCTGGAAGCCAAACATTCTGCCTATCCATAAACACTTTATTCGCCTTGAAAATATCAATTCTCTTATTTAAATACTTTTCTTTCTTGTCTATAAAGTCCAAATTACCTAATGCACTATTTTTCTTTTTGCTTAATAATACCAAGTTAGATATCTTATGTGTCCAAAATTCACGATTTTGCTCGTTAAAATCTTTTTTCCATTGGCTCCCATCTTTTGGATTCTGTGGTAAGACATGTTCTACACTAATATTGTGATAGTTAGAAACCATTACTGCATTATCACTTAACAAATATTCCACTTTTAGCAGTAAAAATTTAGCATACTGTTTTTTAAAAATATCTCCATTCAGATTAGCCCTAAAGTTATCTATATTGATTTTATATAATGCGCTATCTGCAACAACTTCACTTGCACTATCTGCTTTTTCAATCTTTTTTAAAATTTCATTCATTGCATCGAGTCTCAACGTTGGAGTAATACCGCAAACCCAATCACCCGTATATTTATATTCTAATTTGCTTAAGAATTCATTTATTTTAACAATTCCAAATCTTTTATAAAAATACAATAATGGTGGTATCCAGTCATCAGAACGCATCCCAATTTTCATAATGATAACAAGATTTTTGAATCTATTTTCTAAAGTATCATCTTGTAAATCGATTACCTGCTCATATATATCATTGTATTTATTAACTAAATTAAACGTATCTGCACCTTTTTTCAACTTTGGAGGTATAACCGCATAAATCTTCTCATGAAACTCATCCAGCAAATTGCTCCTTGCCTTATCCTTAATCAAAATTGTTCTAATAAACTGCAAAAATCGATCAAATCGTTCTCCTTGCTTTCCTTCTATTTCTTCCCAAAGTTCTGCATATTTTTTTATTTCTTTCTCCGTCTTCAACTCACCTATATTTTCTGATTTTAAAATATCAGCAGTGGTAAGTGGTATCCCTCTGTTATTTAGAATTGAGAACATTCTAAATGCATCTTCTGTATTATCAGTAGATACATAAATAAAAATTGCCCTATTAAATATAAACTCTAAAAGCTTCAGTTTATCCTCATCTAGCAGATTTGCTACTAAATCTTTCAATATAATTACAGCATTTGCCATGTTTGATAAAGAAACGTTACTGGATTTTAAATATTCATTAAGTAGTTCCTTATTATCTGTTCCTTTACTTGCTATTAAAACATCCTTTATAAATGTTTCAACATTATCTCTAATTTTATATGTAATACGCATACGTGCCGGTATCTTTTTCAGTTTATTTTCTTTTTGATATATTGTCTCCTGAATAGTATACTTATAATCTTGATCACAAATTGCGTCTCTAAATACAGCCATCATAATAAAAAATGTTGTTAATCTCTGTTGGCCATCTAATACTTCATATTCAGGATAGTCATTATTTTCTAAGTCCTTTAAAACTAATGATCCTAAGAAATAATCATTATTATGTTTATTTTCACAAGCATATTCCAAGTCATCCATTAATTCAGAAATATTATCAGTTTGCCATACATAGGATCTTTGATACTCCGGTACCACAAACCAAAACTCCGGTGAAAATACTTTCTTAAATACAACTTTTTCTGACTTTATCTCTCCGCTTAACATTATTTATCCCTCCAACATTTATGCTTGCTGATAATTATATAGACAACTTCCTACGCTCTGGCATATTTTTTAAAGTTATTTAACTTGAATTTACATCTTAATAATACTCAATTCTATAGTGGAACTTAAAATTTCATACCGCTTTAATCATTTTTATTTTTAAGCACTCATTTATTTAAATTCATCTTCAAGTGCCACAACTAATTCTCCAATAGAATAAAGTTGATGAAATTCATAATAAATTTCTTTTCATTAATGCATACTTTAACAGTGCGCCAGCATCCTTAGCTTCAAAGTAAAAAAACATGTGGTAATCTACAATACTTTTATCGAACTCATTCTTATTAATCTCTTAAATAAATTATAATTCTGAAGATGGTTATATTATCATTGATAATTTGTAAAAAATCAAGAAAATCTGAGATACTGCTTTTGGATTTCATTTACATCTTTAAAGTTAAATTTAAATTTTACTTAATACCCCTTCTCAATCTTTTTTCTACCGCTCAAAATATCACTTAACTTATAATACACAGATCCTCGGGTACCTATCTTTGCAGGTACTGGCCTGGCTAACAGTTCTATGCGCTCTGTTTCTGAAAGCACATAGAACTTAAAGGGCTCTTTTTTCTCAAACTCACCTTTATGTAACCTGTGATCAATATATCCCAGTAATCTATCTATGTACTCAGAGTGTGAAGAGGTGAACTTGTCCCTAACTATATAATTATAGTCATCCATAAATGGATTGAGGATCAGTGTGCTATCAACTACTTTATATAAATTTTCCATTTCACCACCTGTATAGCCCTTTGACAGGTCTTTATTTCTCCTAAAAGTTATAAACTTAAACTTTTTATAATTATGGTATTTATTATTTGGAAAGGCATGTATGTTATACTTTTCTATAAATTCTATGGTCTTTCCAGCAGACACCGAAAGCACTTCTCTTTCATAAATCTCCATCCTAATTCTCCTCTCTGAAATTTTCAAAACATTTCCTGCATTCGCTTCCATATTGCTCCATAAGTTGGCCATTAATGCTCTGTCTTGCATATGTAGGTGCAATTCAACTTCTTTATATTAAGCTTGATGTTAATGAAATAAGCTTTATTCTGAATGAAACCAATTGAAACTGCAGTTTGGAGTCTACAAGTTTTGCAAGATTCTCACGGTTATTCTGATATCCATTTTTGTCCTCTTTAAAAGCAATAACGCCAAACTGTTTTATAAAAAGCATCTGTCTGGAATCAAAATCGATTTTAAATATATCATTTTCCAAATAATTTTTCCTACCATAGCGTAAAAATAAATCTATATATTCTTTAAAATTTTCAAATCTTTTCCTCTCTACAAAACTGTCCTAGTATGGATTTAATAGTAAACAATATATTATCAATTATACCATATACCGTAATATTGTTTAATGATAATACTGGTGCTATGTCAAGAAAAAGTACAAATTATATTACATTTGTTCCAGAGTAAATATCCTTAAGATTATCAGATATCTTGAAGCCAGTTGAATCTACAACATTAATTCTATTAAACAGATTTTTTACTTTGCTTCCTTTTGCTAAAAAACTATTCTGCTATAATAAAAGTTCTTTAAAAATTCTACTGAATATTTATTAAATCTTTCATGTAAAGCTTGAGATGATATTAAAATATTATCTTCTGACGCAAGTACAGCTGCTAACTTTGAAAGAGATACTTTGCAAATTGAATCACCATAAAATGTACATAGAAATAGGAACTTATCCGCAGCAAGCTCACTCTCTCGTTATACAAATTTAGTTTCCTTAGAAATTTCGTTGATGACTTGTAAAGAGAAGGCTTCTTTTAAGCATTCTCTTAATTGTCTTACATTTTTATTCATAGTAGTATATCCTTTGCTCTATATATTTTTTAAAAGTATATCATATATCTTCCTAATTTTCTCTCTTAGCTTGATGGCTATAGGGGATCGTTTGGAACAGGGTGAGTTTCTTTTGGACAATAAAAAAGGTAACTGCGTTAATAATCATTCGCAATTACCTTTTATTTTTATCTATGCTAATTTCTTCCCAGCTGTTTAAACTTTTTTCTGTCAGATCTCGTGATTTGTTATTTCTTTTAGTAGCTATTTTAAATACAGTGTCTCTTTCTCTGTTTTGTATGACCAATATATAAACTATACGCAGAATATCAACTCTATTGTCTACTATTCTAAATATTATTCTTACACCTTCATTTCTTAACTTTTTTTCTTTACAACCATATAAGTTACCTTTGAGTGGTTTTCCTACT
>NZ_APMH01000012.1 GCF_000359585.1 Clostridium tyrobutyricum DSM 2637 = ATCC 25755 = JCM 11008
TACCTTCATTCCTTAACTTCTTTTCTTTACAACCATATAAGTTTTACCCTTGAGTGGTTTTCCTACTTCATCAGCTCTAAATTCTAGATCATCTATTGCTTTATTAACTATTCCAACTATAGAATTATCTAATTTTTTATATTCTTTTATTGCTCCTGCAGCAAATATTACTTCAAACCTTTTGTTATCCATTACGTCTTATATCCTTCCATTTAGCAGATAATTCTGGATTTTTTTCAACTTGGTTAATTCTATCACCTATAATTCTTTCTTCTTCTTTTTCCTCTAATTCAGCAAGTCTTTCATACATTCTCTCAAACTGATCATATGATAGGATTACTGTATCAATGTTACCATTATCAGATATATATATTGGATTTTCTTTTGCTTTTCTTCTATATTGTCCTAATCTTTTAGAAACTACAGAAGATTTTACTATCTGATCTTTGGTTATTTTAGGCTTTGTATCTATAACAGCACTCATCTTAATTCCTCCTTATAACTCACATTAGATTAAGTATAATATATTACGTAACATTTGTCTATAAATTGTTTTATATTGGCATAAACAACTTTAGCAGCAGAACCTAATTTATTATTTTATGGAAAATAACTTCGATAAAATAAAATTAACAGCTTTACTTAAGTCATTAATTTTGTTCCAACTTTTACCTTGATGCTCCACATTGTAAAAGTTTGCTGGAACTTGCTATTATTCTACTTATTTGTATTCGTTCATGGTTTGTTCACGTCCCCCGGTGATCGTTGCGAACAGGGTGAGCTTGCTAAAGGAACCATTATAATACTAAAAAGCAAGCATTTTTTTGTCTTAATTATTGGATCCATTATAACCCATGATTTGGCATTTACTTATGGTTGAAGAAAACATCATATATTTTACTTGATATTAAATCTAAAATAATAGTTGATATTATTCCTATTACTAGTGATATTTTGGAATGAGACTTAATGAAATTAATTATTCTGTCAAATAATATTGGTTTTATACTAGCAAGTTCTCTATCTAACATAATCATATACTTTTCACTATGTACATGATTATTAATCTTATTTCTACATTCATCACAAATAATAGGCTTTTGACAAAAATAGACTACATCTCGCTTATCTCCACACATATCAAAAATACAACCTCTAGTTTCATCATGAACTAAATCATTTCCTGTAATTTGTAATTTATACCTAGTAATATAACGATACATAGTAGTAATCATATAATTAAAAAGGTCTATATGCTTATCTTTTAAAATACAATCTATCTCATAAAATGAAATTACATAAATATTATTATCTTTATCTAATCTTTTTCCAAAATAATTTTTTTCAATCACAGTATCTACAAAACCAATACACATATCAAATTTATTTTTTTCAGATTTTTCACTTAATAATTTCTCCAATGTTTCAAATTTATATCCCCATTCATAATCACACTTAGGTCTATTCATTTTATATATTTCGCATTTAAAAATTTTGCTATTATATTTTTCTAATCTTTTAAATAAATATTCATGACTTTGCTTACCTAATTTTATTATTTTTATTTTAATTTTATCCATATATACACCATTTCCATTTTATATACTCATACATACTGTAAATTCTTTCAATTACGTCATCATTTATGTCATTTTCTGAAAAGCACTTAACCTTATCATATCTATTCTATTTACAAGATACCATACTGTAATTATATTTTTATCTTGCATACCTTTTTCAGCCATACCTTGTTCAATAAGAGAAATATGAACAAAATAATAGCTTTATCACCTCTCATTTGAATCATACATTCAATTTCCTGTCTATCTATAATTTTATCAATCAAATATTCTACTAATTTCTTTGATTTAAGCGATTTATTTATATGTTTTTGATATTCCAAATAATCTTGTAAAGAATAAAAATCCGGATATCTATCTTTTAATTGATTCAAATTTTTTTATTGCTATCATCATGTTTTTTTATAAAATGAGTAAACATCCTGTCAAAAATTTTAATCATGTATTCAATCCTTTGATTATCAATTCCAGGCCATACACCTATCCAAAAAGTGTTTTCCATAATAGTATTTGTATTTTCTAAATTATCTACCACTCTATATTCAATTTTATTTTCTGTAAAAAGAGGTTGTTTGAGTATGTTTCCTGCAAATAAAAGACGTGTTCCTATCTTATTTTTTTCAAGAAATTTTACAACGTCATTTCTATTGAATCCATTGTTTTCCCGCAGTGTTATAGGAAATCCGAACCAACTTGGATCACTATTTTTTTCAGATTGTGGAAGAATCAAATAATCTTCAAATTGATTTAACCCTTCATATAATCTTTTGAAATTTTCTTTCCGTGTTTTTATAAAGTCAGGCAATTTTTTTAGCTGGGATACCCCTAATGCAGCCTGCATATCAGTTACTTTCAGGTTATATCCAAAATGTGAATAGACATATTTATGATCATATCCAAAAGGAAGTTCTCCATGCTGCTGTGAAAAACGATTTCCACAAAAATTATCTTTTCCAGGTGGGCAAATACAATCTCTGCCCCAATCTCTTATAGATCGAATTATGTTATGAAGTTCCAAATTCTTTGTAACTACAGCTCCACCTTCACCCATTGTTATATGATGTGCTGGATAAAAACTATATGTAGATATATGTCCAAAAGTTCCTGTGTATTTTCCATCATACATTGAGCCAAGTGCATCACAGTTATCTTCTACAATCCATAGATTATTCTTTTCAGCAATTTCAACAATTTTATTTAAATTAAATGGATTTCCAAGGGTATGTGCCAAAAATATCGCTCTGGTCTTTGAAGATACTGCTTTTTCAATGTCTTCTGATTTTATATTATAGGTTGATAAATTTACATCAACAAATACAGGCACGAGTTTATTTTGAATTATAGGTGTTATTGTAGTTGGAAAACCAGCCGCCACTGTTATAATTTCATCACCTGGTTTAAGTCTTCTGTCACCAAGTTTACTGGAAGTAAGTGCAGTTATGGCTACTAAATTTGCTGAAGATCCAGAATTGACAAGGGAACAATATTTTGATCCTAAAAATTCAGGAAATTTCTTTTCAAATTCAGAAGCATATCTTCCAGATGTAAGCCACATATCCAAGGAAGAATTTACTAAGGAAGCTATATCATCTTCATTAATTATTTTGCCGGATGCTGGTATATATGTCTCCCCCGGTATAAATTTATCTTTGGAGTTTTTGTTCTCACAAAACTTTCTAACCATGCTTATAATATCATTTCTTGAAGATTTTTCATCAAAACTTAATTTTTCCATTTCATTCACTCCATTTTAAGTTATGTGATAATGCTTTATTTTGATATTTTTCTATCTGAGCAACAGTATAATCATACATATTTTTATTTTCATTTATATAATATTCTTTGTACCAATCCATTGTACTGCCTACAGTTTCCTTTATATTATATACAGGATACCAGTGCAAATATGTATTTGCCTTACTTATATCAAGTTTCAAAAGATTGGCTTCATGCGGCTGACTAGATTTATCTACTACAATTGAGCCTTTTCCAAAGCATTTTGAAGAAAACTTTAAAATATCCTGAACATTCAATACAGAACTTTCATAAGGACCAAAATTCCAGCTTGTGCTATATTTTTTAGCATTTTCGAGCATTAATGCTCCGAGTCTCAAGTAACCTGACAGTGGTTCTAAAACATACTGCCATGGTCTAGTTGCAAGTGGATTTCTTATAATTACAGACTTATCTTCTGATACAGCTCTTATAAAATCAGGTATCAATCTGTCCTTTGCCCAATCTCCACCACCTATTACATTACCTGCTCTTGCAGATGCAAGAGCCTTACAGCTATTATTATAAAAACTTTTCCTGTAAGAAGACACTATGAGTTCAGCACATCCCTTGCTGGAACTATATGGATCATATCCTCCCATAGGATCAGTTTCTCTATAACCATATACCCACTCTTTATTTTCATAACATTTATCTGTAGTTATAACTACAACAGCTTGTACGCTATCTACATTTCTTGCAGCTTCCAGTAAATTAACAGTTCCCATTACATTAGTTGCATAAGTGTCTATGGGATATTTATAAGCCACTCTTACCAAAGGCTGAGCTGCCAAGTGAAAGATTATATCCGGTTTATATTTATTTAATATATTTGATAATCTTGAATAATCTCTTACATCACCATTTATACTTGTAACTTTTTCACTTAAACTGCATATTTTAAACATTGAAGGTTCTGTTGGAGGTTCTAAGGAGTATCCCACAACTTTAGCTCCGAGTTCTTTAAGCCATGTTGAAAGCCAGGAACCTTTAAATCCTGTATGCCCTGTTATAAAAACTGTTTTTCCTCTATATTTATTCTTAAAAATATCATTCATAAGAATTATCCTCACAATTATTGGATTTATATTTATCATACAATTCTTTTATTTCTATAAGTCCATCATGCACATTCACAGGTTTGCATTTTAATTTTTTATATATTTTATCAATTTTGAGTCCTGCGTTAAGTGGCCTTTTCGCAATTTGACCTAAATTTTCAGTTTTTACTGGAACTAGTAAATTTTTATCTAAATTCAGTACTTCAGCTGACTTTACAGCGAACTCGTATCTATTCATAACATCTTTTCCGACTATATTAAATACACCGCAAAGATTATTATCACAGCTTTCTTTAATCATTGAAGCTAAGTTAGGGCAGTATGTAGGACTACTAATCTGGTCAACAGGAACTTTCATAATTTTATTCTCATTAAGATTTTTTATTAATTGCATTATAAAATTTTTAGATTCTAAATTCCATCCATATACAACTGTAGTTCTGACAATCATATAATTACGTATATAGGTCTGTATTACTTTTTCACCTGACAATTTAGTCTTTCCATAGTAATTTATAGGATTTACCTCATCTATTTCACTATAAGGTCCATTCTTACCATCAAATACATATTCAGTAGATATATATATAACTTTACAATTATAAGGTTTAGATATATTTGATATATTTTTTATTCCTTCAACATTTATTTTATAAACATTTTCTTTACTTTCTTCACAATATTCCACATTTGTCAAAGCTGCTGTTATTATAATAATGTTTGGCTTTATTTTTTCAAAAACTTTTTTTATACTTTCTATGTCCGTCACATCTAAATACAATAAATTTGAATTTTCATTTTTGGAATAAGTACCATATGTTTTATATGAACTATCCTTTTTAAAAATTTTATACAATTCATTGCCTAAAAATCCTGATGCTCCTACAATCAATATATTTTTCATTAAATCACTACCTATCCTTTAATGACCAATCATACTTTATTATATTATTTTCATGTGGATCCAATCTTAGCATTTCATCATCTTCATGTATAATATTAATAAGATCAGCAACTATTGCTTCATCAGTACCTACACATTTGAAACCATTCCACACATTTGATGGTATTTGAACAAGGGAATAATTTTTATCTCCCAAGTATATTTCCTGAATCTCACCTTTTGTACTTGAGTTTTTCCTATCATCAAATAATACCAATTTTATCATACCTTTAACTACTGCATAATTCAGTACAGCTTTTTTATGAATATGCCATCCTTTAACAACTCCGGGATATATAGTTGAAAAATATATCTCTCCAAATCCCTTAAATTCATCATCACAGGATTCCTGCATTTTCATTATGCTGCCTCTATCATCTGGTATTTTTCTTAAAGGTTTTACTATTACTCCATTTATCATAATAATTTTACCTCCATATCTTCCATGGTGCTTTTCCAGACTTCCAAAGATTATCGAGTTCTATTTTATCTCTAAGAGTATCCATTGGTTTCCAAAATCCATTGTGCTTATATGCAGTAAGCTGATTCAAATTTGAAAGATTTTCAAGTGGTTCTTTTTCCAAAATTGTATTATCATCATCTATATAGTTGAATATTTCGGGTTCAAATACAAAGAAACCTCCATTAATCCAGCCTCCATCACCAACTGGTTTCTCTAAAAAAGTATCAACTTGTCCATTATTGTCAATATTCAATGCTCCAAATCTTCCAGCAGGCTGTACAGCCGTAACAGTGGCTATTTTATCATGTGATTTATGAAAATTTAAAAGTTCATTTATATCAACATCACCAACTCCATCACCATATGTAAGCATAAAAGTTTCATCACCTATGTATTTTTGAATTTTTCTAAGCCTTCCACCTGTCATGGTGTTCAGCCCTGTGTCAATAAGTGTAACTTTCCAAGGTTCAGCCTTACTATTGTAATATTTTATATTTCCTGAACATAGATCTACTGTAATATCACTCATATGCATATGATAATTAGCAAAATATTCTTTAATCATATATCCTTTATATCCACAACATACTATAAAATCATTTATACCGTAATGAGAATAAATATTCATAATATGCCATATTATAGGTTTACCTCCTATGTCGACCATAGGTTTCGGCTTCAGCATAGTCTCCTCACTTAACCTTGTGCCAAATCCTCCTGCAAGTATGACTGCATACATAGTTATCCTCCTTACATTTTTCTAATGTTTTTATTAAATTAGCTATTATTCATCTATAATTTGAGTCCAATATCTTAATAATTTATCATTTGGAAAATATCTTTGGAAATGATAAATGGAACTTTTATTTTTTTCTTTAAGTATCTGCTTACAGTTATGTATTTTATATTTATTATCCAATACTTTCTCTTTATTATTACTTTTTATAAGTTCTATGCTTTCTTCAAATACTTTTTTATAACTGCCTAAACAAGATAAAAACCATTCTGAGGGTGTATTACCAAGTATATTCTTAAATAAAAATTTTTTCTTGTCTTTCTTCATTACCGAATCATAATTATTATTTAAACTCTCAATCGTATTATTTATGCTGAATTTATTTAAAATATAATTTCTTGCATTATTCCCAATTTTTATACGTTTATCTGTATTTTCATATAAATATCTCATTGCATTACCATAATCTTTTTTGTTATTTACAACAATACCTGTCTCCATATTCTTAACTAAATATTTTTCAGTACATTGCTTCAATACAATTGGCGGTATTCCAGCTGCCATAGCTTCTAATAAAGCATTCTCTGTAGTTCCATAATGATTAGGATTTAATAAATATCCAAAAACACTGAATTTATTCAACTGATTTTGAACATCATTTACATAACCCACAAACTCAAATTTTTTATCAATACTCATCTTCTTTGCTTCATTTAAAATTTTATCTTTATTTTCCGTATCTCCTACCATAATAAATTTTAAATTTGGTATATTTATCTCATTACAGTAATTAATAAATTGTGGATTCAATTTGCAATAATTTAATGTTCCTACATAACCAATGTTAAAATTATTATCATCACTTTGCTGTTTTTTTATAATATTATCAGATCCTCCAGAACTATATACTATATCTGCATTATTGCGTATGAATTCTCTAGAATCTTTATCTTGTAAATAATTATTTTCTAATGAATATGGTGATGTAAATAAAAACCTAGTACAATTTTTCATAAATTTACTTTTTATAAATGGATACGAACAACCTGATATATGACTCCATATAATTAATCTTACTGGTATTTGAGGAAATTCATATAAAAATTTACACATAAGTGGATGATGCCACCATTCTAACTGAACAATATCAGATTTCATTATTTCATTTTTAATTATTTTATTAGATGGTTCTATTAAAACTTTTACATTATTTTTTAAAGCTTGTTTTACGAACTGTAAATTAAGTGGTTTTTCTAATAAAATAATTAAATGCTTATATTCATTATTTACATATGGATTACAAATATTAGAAAGTACTTTTCCCACTCCACCTCCAAGATGTACAGTAATATGAAGTATCTTATACATAAAATATATCTTTCCTTCCATATTCTAAAAATTCTTTAATATAATTAAGTTATAAATTAGATTCATTTAGCTTTTGAATTATACTATTTGAATAACTATCTATATCATCTTCTTTATGATACATACAAATCATATTACCGCATTCTTTACAAACAGGTATAGTGTCTTTTTTTCCTTTTAAATGCAGAATTCTAAGTTGCTTTATTTTATCTCCATTCCAAATATCCTTAACACCAACATGATTAATATTAGCTATTGAAAATTTTAATGGTAATCCTAAAGTTACACAAGGATAAATATTACACTCAACATCTGCATACAAAGAATAAAATAAAAGTGGACAAACTTTACATATTTTAGCTTGCTCATTATACATCGTTTTCCCAGGATCTACTATACCATTACAATCATTTGTTAAGGGTTGACAATCACTTAGATGTTCTATATAAATTTTATCAGATATATTACCAAAAGTGTTATAAAAAGTTGTTTCTTCTCCTTTTTCTAATAATGCATCTATAATTTTTATATAAATTTCACATTTACCTCTATGATTATAAAAATATTGTATATTATCTATAAAATCATCAAAATTTATATTGTATTGAGACACCTCTTTATATTTCTTTTCTGTCAATCCTTCTAAAGAAATTCTAAAACTATCTAATCCAGAGTCTACTAATTCATGGACAATATTATGATTTAAAAGAGTGGCATTCGAATATACTTCAACTCTATCTACCACATTGTTTTGTTTTAAATATCTAATCATATCAGGTAATTTTTTATTAAGAAGTGGCTCTCCCATACCTGAAAAGACAATTAATTTAATTTTTTTTGGAAAACATTTTAACTGTTCAACTAATTTTACAAATAATTCATACTCCATATTTTTGTATTTAAAACCTGTTTCTAAAACTTTACTCTTCTCAACAGAATGTGTGCAAAAAAAGCATTTTAGATTACATATTTGAGAAGGTGAAATTGTCATTCTATATGGTGTATCTAATGGCAACACTTTCCCTAATTGAATCCTTTCTTTGACATATGCTGGACTTACTGTAGCTTTCAAATCATTCATCTCCCCATATTTAAATAACAAAATTTATTTTCTAAAAAATATAATACTAATTCAACTCATAAAAATTTATAATTTCTTAAATAGAACTTATATTCTTCATCCTTAAATTTTAAATTCATTAGTTAAATCTATTTTCTATATTACTTGATTCTTTTAACCACTATAAACATATTATTAGATCAAGCAAATGTAATCCAATCATGCATATGTTTAAAATTATATATATTGCATTTATATAAATTATGCTGATACAAAAAACTATTTATAAATCTAAAATAATCTATTTTAATATCCAACAATTTTTCTATACAATTTAGCAGCTTCAAATACATTATTTACATTAAATTTAGATGCATCAATTATTAATCTCCTATTTTCACTAAAAATAGGAGTTAATGGCTGTAAATTGTAATTATTATATCCTTTAAAAGTTTTATTGTAAAAATAGTTTTCTTCATACCATTTAATTATATTTTTATCTCCAAATTTGAGTATACAATCGTATAATTCTTTTTTCTTTCTAAAAAATGTTTCGTCATTAAATAAGTATTTACAACATGCCTTATAAAAATTTTTCATATTAACATTAAAATCTTTACTATCATTAAAAAATATTTGTTTTGCTAAAATCCCTGTTCTTAAAACTGAAGATTCCTCTCCTGCAAAATATGGTGAAAAAAATTTATTACAATCCATACCCATACTCTTTTCTTTTTCTAATTCAAATTTAGAGTTTATATCATTGAAACTCTTTTTATAAATAAAATTTGGAGCCATTATACCAATACTTCTTTGAGATGATCCACCTATAGTCATAGGCATATTTATATGTATGTATTTCTTTTCAAGATAACAAAACACAATACCCGTATATACATCAGGAGGACTAGCACAAAAAATTTTTTTAGAAATTTTTTTGACTTTTTCAATCAATTCTCTCTTTATAATAGAGTTATAATAAAACATAGGTAAAATACTATATCTTGCTTCAAAATTCAACACAGATTTTAACACTGATTCATCATAATAATTGTATTTAATATTACTCTTTTGACTAGGATATGGAATAAACAAACCATTTTTAATGCTATTTATTTTTACTTCTGGCCATCCATAAGCTATAGGATCCCATGTTATTGATAATGGATTATTAAGTTTTTTTATTATTTTGGGTATAATTTCAAGACAATGTAAAAGTAATCCATCATCAGAACCAATTAAAATCATATAATCTCCATTAGCCTTACTATAAGCAAATTCATAATTTTCTATCATTGCATAATCTTTAGGAGTTCTATAATATTTAATTTTTTTACAATTAAACTCATTCACTAAATTTTTTGTTTCATTATTTCCACGTGAACTATTATCACTTATAATTATTTCATAATTATAATAATTCTGTTTAATACACGTCATTAATGTATATCTTAATACATCTGCAGAATTTCTTGTTGGAATTAAAATACTAATAAAAGGATTTTTACTTAAGTTAACACTATTACTACTTAATTGTTCCATATGTGCTTGTTTTTTCATGAATTTAAATAATGGAAAATTTCTAACTTTCAATTCTATTTTTTCAATTCTATTAAATTCAAATTTTTCACCGAGTAAATATTTTATATATAATTGATATATAATTTTAAAATCATTATTAATATTATTTATCTGTATTCTAGCATTTTTTATATCTTGAATACATAAATATAATATTACATTTAAAGATTTTTTAAGATTTAATTTATTTACATATAAAATCTCATTTTTTAATTCTTTGGTTATATACCGCGAATCTTTTACAACATTAATAAAAGTATCTATATTTTTATTCTTAAGTAATATAGTAAGATATTGTTTTTCAATATATTTATGTTTATTTTTTTCATACACTTGTTTAAGACATTTCTCAGCTTCTTCATTATCTTCTAAATTTAAATATATTCCTTTAAGTGTTTTAAAAATATTAGAATTATATTTATTACAAATATAAAATAATTTATCTTTTATATTTTCCAGTAAATACTTTTTTTCTTCATCATACACATTTTTATCAATTATATTACACAACAAAGCAGCTTTATTATTCCATGAATTTTCTATTAAAAAATTTTTAATTTTATTTTGATCAATTTTTAGATCAAGACATTTTTTAATAGCACTATTAAAGCTTTCTTTTGTATTTGCAATATATGTATATATTTTACCTATAGCTGATTCTGGCATAAAAGTAGTTATTACTGGTAAGCCACAAGCTATATATTCATATTGTTTTATAGGATCACAGTTTATAATTAAATCTGTATCATCTTTGAATGGTATAATTCCAATTTGCGAATGTCTTAAGTATTTTTTTAAATCACTATGCTTTTTAGCACCAAGCAAGTAGAGATTATTACATTTTTCTTTTAAAATTTTGTTATTACCAAATCCTATTACTACAAATGACTTATCTGGATTAGATCTTACTACATTATAAAAAAGTTCTTTATCAAACCAATCATAAATTGCTCCTGTATAAACTATTCGTGGTTCTGGTATATCTTTTAAGTCTTCTGGAATTTTTTCATTTTCATTTATAATAAAGTCGGATTCATTTACTGCATTTCTTGATAAATATACTTTTTTTCTTCCTTCTATAGAAACTCTTTGAAGATATAATGAAATTGCAGTTGTAGTTATTCCATCAGAAATATCCATTAATTCTTGTTCCCAAACTACATCTTTTTTATTTCCCCAAAAAGCATATTTTAAATCTGTATGATCATCAACACACTCATATATAACTTTAAATTTTCCATTAAGATTTTTAATTACATTTACTTGATATGGCATATATGCAATTATTGTAACTTCATTATTAGAATTATTAATAAAATACTGAACTAATTCTGTATAACTACCATACAAGAATTGATTTTCATAGTTTACATTTAATGGTTGATAAATTTTTACTCCTTCAACCATTTTTTTATTACTAATAATATATTGAAGAATTGAATTTAATTTAATTTGTTTCGTATTAGCACTAACATTTATACTTGGAGGTATATAAATCACATCATGTCCAAATTTCACTAATGATTTTGAAATATGATGCATTCTCTGTAATATTTCTGTAAATCCACATGATGATAAAATTATAAAAGTTTTTTTAGGAGAATTTTTTACACACTTTTTTATCTTCAATAAACTATTGTTGTTTAAATAAATGCTATCTAATCTTCCTTTTATAAGCTGACTATTGTTATACTTTTCAGCTAATCCATAGTATATTGCTGAATCACTATATCTAGACATTTTTTCATAGACATAAGCTAAATTGTAAATCAAATCAAAATTATTATCATATAATTTAATTCCTTCCTTTAAAATACTTTCCGCATCACTTAATCTATTTTCAGTAATAGCAATAATTGCTCCCATAGAATATATATCTACATCATCTTTTACTATTTCTTCATATTCATCTATTATACTTTTAGCTTCATCTAGTTTATTTTCATTTATAAGTTGTTCTATAGTTTTCTTAACCTGTTTCTTATACTGTTCAAATTCATCATTAGATCGGGATTTATTTTTTTCATTTACTTTTAATTCAGTTTTTAGAGCTTCTGCCACATTTTTTACTATTTCCCCAGCATTTAAATCCTTTACTGAAATTCTACCAAGATTATTTAATATATCTTCACTTTCAACATCATTTTTCTCACAAATATCTATAAAAATAAACGGCTTATTATATTCTTCTACTAACATTAAGTCATTTTTATGGAAACATACTACGCAATTACTGTCATTTATCAATTCAACCTTTTTGGAATAGTCCTGTCCAATTTCAATATTTCTAATATTTTCATCATAAAAAGCATTAGAAAATTTCATAGCAAATTCAATAGACTGCTCACTATCTCCAGTTACTGAAATTTCATATCCTTTATTTATTAGAATTTGCATTGAAATCTGAAGTTGTTCATCTATTTTAGATAAATATTCATTATCATTTTTAAAAATGTCATCGTTGAACATCAATAATAATTTATTTTTCATTAATATACTCCTCTAAATAAATTCATTATATTTGTCGAATTTAATTTCAACTTCTTTATACTTTAATCCAATTTAGAATCTCAAAGGCATCATTTTCATTGTATCCCATTTCAATAGCTCTTTGAATATAAATATATGCTTTTTTATAATTTCTCAATTTATAGCTACAATATCCTATATTCATTAAAGTGTTTTTATTTTCATTAAAATCATTATAACTTTTATAGTACTGTAAAGCTTGCTCATATAATAGATTGTTCATAAATACCGCACCTATTTTGTTATCTATATTGATACTAAATCTATTACTTAATTTTAAATATTTATTTAATACATTACTATTATCAAGTAAAATTAATTCTCTTAATATAGAAATATAATCTTCTATATCTTCTTTATAAATAACATTTTCTTCATCTATATAATTTTTAAGTATCCTTTTAAGGGATGGTCTTACCATATCTGACAAATACTTAATTCTATCTACATTATTTAAGAGCATAGAACTTATTATTGAAAAGAGTGCATCTGAATTTTCATATTTATTGGAATAGGCCTTTAAAAATAACTTAAATGCTGTTTCATATTTTTTCTCTGAAAGTAACATAAATATCATAGAAATATCTTCATTTTTAAATTTTCTATACCATATATTTGTATAATAGGCCAATACTCCTCTTGGTTTTATTCTGACCAGCTGATCCACAATAAAATGAATATCTTTTTCACTATTTATATCATATATACTATTTAAAAATAAAATTATATCCTCAGTTTTTTCTTTTTTAATTAAATTATATAATGACTCAAAAGTATCTTTGCTATATTTATTAAATTCTAAACTTTTAAAGAAATACTCTATTGCCTTTTCTTCGCAATTTTTCAAATTATATATGAAACCTATTTTTTCATATACAGTGGATATTATTCCCGTAACTAGATTTACCTCTATTCCTTTATATGAACTATTATATTTTACAGTTAGCAGGAAATTATTTAATGCCTCTTCAAATCGCTTTTCATCTATTAGAAAAAATGCATAGCTACAATAAAAATTAGGATGATTAGGAAACGTTCTTATGCCATATTTTATCTTATCCTCTATTTCTTTTTTTGGTTTTTTCAACTTCCACATACTATCTATTATTACTTTTAAAATTCTACTTTGATAGCCAACTAATTTGATATCACTATTCATATGAAGTTCAGCATATTTTAATGCATTTTCATAGTCTCCTAATGAAAAATAGCAATCGCAAAAATATCTATATAAATTTTTATTATTTACTTGTTTATTTGCTTCTCTTTTTAATAGTTTTAGATTTCTTCGTGCTTTAATTTTACTTATACTCTGAGCATAACCTGTATGATAAATTTTCAATTCATCGTAATATGATATTAATTCTAAATTACCGTGTTCTTTTGATAAAGTTTCATGTATACTGTTCTTATATCTTATATTTATATTATTTCTAAAAATTCTTATCTGCATAAATGTATCTATTATTTTTTTTTCACAATCATCTATATCTATTAATTTACAACCGACAGCATCATATTCTTTATTATTTATTGATTTTAATATATTTTCTATCTTATATGACGAATCTTTATCAAAATACTCATCTGCATCTAGAAATATAATCCATTCACCTATTGCCTTATCTATAGCATAATTTTTTGCTGCTGCAAAATCATCAATCCATTTAAAGTCATAAACTTTTGCCCCTAATTTTTTAGCTAAATAAACAGTATTATCTTCTGAACCTGTATCAACAACAACTATTTCATCTACTATCTTTTTATAGCTATTTATACACTTTTCTATATTTTTTTCTTCATTTTTACATATCATACAAGCCGATATTTTCATAAGCACTTTCTCCTTGTAAAATCATATATTATCTTTATACAAAATTAAGCTAATATAAATTCTCTATAAAAATAATATTGGTTAATATAAAAGGATAGGTTTCCCTATCCTTTTAATAAACTATCTTAACAATTGAAGAACCTGCTGTGGTTGCTGATTTGCTTGAGCAAGCATTGCCTGAGCAGCCTGAGAAAGAATGTTATTCTTTGAGTACTCAGACATTTCTGATGCCATATCAACATCTCTTATTCTTGATTCAGCAGAAGTCAAGTTTTCTGATGAAGTTCCTAAGTTATTTATTGTATGTTCCAATCTATTCTGATAAGCACCAAGTTTTGATCTTTGAGTTGAAACTGTCTCTATAGCATTATTAATTTGTGTAATTGCTCCAGTAGCTTTTGAGGCTGTAGAAATATCCAAAGCTTTGCCAGAAGTATTTCTTACACCAATATCTGTAGCTTTCATTGAATTAATTCCTATAAGCATATTTTGTCCACTATTTGCACCGATCTGCATACTCAATGCTTTTTTTACATCTGTTTCCTGATCGACTTTACCTTTTACGGAAATAGTAATACTTTCGCCTGATGCTAAAGCACTTAATCCATCACCTTCCAAGTTTATAGCTTTAGTATCATAAGTTAATGAACCATCTGCTAATGCTCCTAATGAAGGCTCTGATCCACCAACTAAAGCAACATCATAATCTGTTGAAGCAAATGTAGCTCCTGCCGTTCCTTGTGTTCTCGTAATTGTAACTGTAAAACTATCAGCAATTCCTGTTGCAGATGTAGTTGAGAAATTTGATGCAAGTGATATATTTGCAGAAGTATTTAATTGTACCGAAGCATCTGCATCTTTAGCATCAACAAGACCTACTTTACTTCCATCTAATAATTTTTGAGTGTTAAATTCTGTAGTATTAGCTATTCTATCTATTTCATCTGTTAATTGGTTAACTTCATCTTGAATAGCACTTCTATCAGTTGTAGTATTTGTATCATTTGATGATTGAACAGCAAGTGTTCTCATTCTCTGAAGTATGCTGTGAGTTTCGTTTAATGCACCTTCAGCAGTCTGTATAAGTGATATTGAATCCTGTGCATTACTTGATGCCTGATTCAAACCATTTATCTGTCCTCTCATTTTTTCTGATATTGCTAGTCCTGCTGCATCGTCTCCAGCTCTGTTTATTCTAAGACCTGAAGAAAGTTTTTCCATTGCCTTTGATGCATTATTTGAATTGACGTTCATATTTCTTAATGCATTGTTTGCCATAAGATTGTGATTTATTATCATAAGTTTGTTCCTCCTTGAGTTTTGTATTGGACATCCTTGTCCATATTTTTATTTATAATTAAGCTTTAAGCTAATTACATTTAATTTATCGCCTATCTTTATTTAAACTTTACACCTATTTTATAAATTTATTTTTTATTTTTAGTTATTATTTATTAATAACTTATATTAAGTATATCGAATATATGACATTACACTTTATATATTTTTTATATTTTTTTACTGAATATCTTAGCTGAACTTCCTATATTGCCATAGGCACTGCTGGCAGTCTTGTTTACAGATATATTTTTAAGCTTTTTCTTTATCAATAGTGCCTTATTTTTCATAAGTTCCTGTGCTTGCTCTTCAATTTCTCTTATATGCATTTTCTCATAAATTTTCTTAGTTTGAGATTTTTTGTTAATCTCCAAGATTAGTTCATTTAAAATGCACTGTCTTTTCTCCATTTCATCTTTAAGAAAATCAAATTTTTCTTTTTTAAGAAGTTCTATAATATACTCAGTACACTTCTTGTAATCTAATAATATTTCTTCAACAGTTCTACTCATTTAAAACTCCTTAACTAAGGTACATTGAAAGAGTCGATTGTTGTGCATTTAATGTTTCCATTGCAGTTTCCAATTGTGTAAACTGGTTATAGTACTTAGTTTGGTCATCATTCATTCTGTCAGTTAATGTACTTATAAGAAGCTGCTGCTGATATATCTGATCGGGAAGTGTTCCTGTACCACCACCACCTGAAATACTATAGTCATCTTGAAGATTGGCATATTTAGTAAGTGTGCCACTGTTATAAGTACTTCCTATTACCCCTACATTACTCGTAATTATATTGCTTATTCTCTGAAAAATCCCCGATTGATTAAATTTATCAGTTGAATTTTTACTATCAGAGGTTGTTGTAAAAAGTTTCATTATTTCATCTGCATGATTGGTAAGTGCATCTGTAAATTTAGCATCATCAACTATGCTAAGCTTTCCTCCCTGAGTAACATCGTCTGATGTATCTATTCCTATGGAATTTGAGCCTATATTCCCAAAATATAACGTAGAAACATTTTTATTATTGCTGCCTAGAACGGGACTACTAAATGCACTAGTAAGATCATTCAGCAATTGTTCCAAATTGTCATCATTTCTGAGTATGCCTTCCTTGGCTTTAGTCTCCCAGTTTGTTATATCCGTATCACTCATACTGCTTTTCTGTGAATCTGTAAGAGGTGAATAATCATAATCTTTTTTCTCAGAAAGTTTGTCCTGTATTTCTCCAATTAGATTATTGTATTTGTCTATGAAATTTGTAATAAGATCATGTACTTTTGAAGTATCCTGAGTTACTGATATACTGACAGGATCAGTGGTTTCTTCAGTAATACTGTAGCTGACTCCATTTATAGTAAAATTATTTGAACTCTGTGTAGTATCAATATATTCGCTGGAACCTGGTTCTTTTATGCTAACTTTTGCATCAGTACCAGTTGCGGTTTTACCTGTCTCTAATCCTAGTTTATTTAAGATACCGGTATCACCAGTAACAGAAAGTGCTGCACTGCTTCCTGTAGCTGCTGTCTGAATAGAGAATTGTCCTGTAAGCTCATTAAATCTTGCAGTGACTTTACCATCTGTTCCATTTTTTATAGAATCTACAAGATCCTGAATAGTAGATGAATCAGTTACAGTAATATCAAAAGATGAACCATTTAAAGTTAAAGAATAAGTATTAGCATCAATTCCTAATTCAGTCAATTTAGTATTTGAATTGGAAGACGCTGATATTAAATTTTTAGACTTTTCTCCTATATCGTCTATATCTGACGAAGACATTGATATAGTGTTTTCTGATGTTGAAGTAAATTTTATATAATCTTTTCCATCAGATGTTACCAAAGAAGCTGTTACTTTTCCACTCAAATCTGAGGATTTTATACTACTATTAATTTTATCTACCAACTCTGATGCCGAAGTCGATGAATCATCTAAAGTTATAGGAGTACTATTAAAAGTTATACTTCCACCTTTCCATCCAGATACATCACTTACTAAATATTGATTTCCAGAAATAGTGGCTGCCTGTGCCAGCTGATCTACTTTTATCTTATATGTCCCTGCAACTGACGTTGCTGATGCCTTTGCACTAGCTATAGTAGCATCTGAACTTGCTGCCGTCATATTATTGTAACTATTTGAAGATAATAGATAATTAGAACTGTTTGTAACATCAAAATAGGCATTCTGAAGATCTTTTACATCCTTTATTATGCTCTGATATGCTTCCTGCCTCCACTGAATAAGCTGCTGTTGCTTCTTTGCATTATCCACCTTGGTCTGATCTGCTGTAAGCATCTTCTTTACCATTGCATCTACATCAAGACCTGTGTTAAGTCCCGTAATTCTAAGCATGTTTCCACCACCGGCACCGGTTGTACCTACTGGCATGCTGCTTGTACTATCTGCCATGTTTATACCTCCCTTTTTTCAATTCACAATTGTTAATTCTTAACTGTGAATTATTTCTTTGAAACCTTGTATGCCTGTTCCCAGGTATCTTTCACATTTTCTATTAGTGGCATTACTTCATCCATTATAGCTGCATCTTTGTTCATATTGGCATCTGTAAGTCTTCTCACTATAAAGTCATATACACTCATAAGGGATTGTCCCCAATTTCCTGCTTTGGACACATCAAGTGTTGCTATGAGTTCATAAAATATATTTTCAGCCTTTACTATATTTTCGTGTGCTTTGTTTATATCTTTATCAAGTATTGCCTGTCTTCCTATCTTGGCAAATCTAACTGCACCATCTACCAGCATTAAGAGCAGCTGATCCTTTGATGCATAATTTACACTGTTGTTCCTATATGTGCTATAACCATTGGCTGCATACATATATTAGGCCTCCTTTTTTCAATTCGCAATTGTGAATTGTGAATCATTTCTTAACGTCCAGTATATTTCCTCTTTTATCGTCTTTTGAAATAGTTTCTCCTTCTCCCTTGAAGGCATTTACTTTTACTTCTTCCACTTTACTAGCCTCTACAAAAATACGCTTTTTATTTTTGCCTTTATATTTGCTTAGTTCTTTTTCAAAATCTCCATGTTTGTCCTTGCCTCTGTCCTTGTAGTCTTTGTTTATGACTATTCCAGTTTTATTGTGAACTTTTCCTGCACTTGTAGTTTCTTTTATTCTCTGTCTTACATCAGGGTCTATCTTATTTAATCTGAATTCCATAATAAATTCCCCCAATCAAGCTTTCTTGTCCATAAAAAAACCGGACAGTTCACAAAATTTTTCCACCATGTCTATTAATTTTTTTGGAGGTACTTCACGCACTACCTTGTTTGTGTCATCATCTACTACCTGTACTACTACGTCATTGAATTTTCCATATATCTCAAATTTAAGATGTGTCTGTGTATCATCCAGTATTTTATTTGCATGATCCACAGCATCTTTTGTACTTTTAGCCGTTGTATTTTTTCCATCTCTGTTTTGTAATGCCTTCTGATCCACATTAATATTATTTGTTGAGGATATATCCCCTGAAACTTTAGCAGTTTCAATAGATGCATTTAATTCCAAAGGCTGTCGTCCTCCTTGACTCATACCCATAACTTCCATGCTAAACACCTCTTTTATAATTTACACTATTCTATTTTTTAAATTTCTTTAATACGCTCATATCCCTTGCAAGAGCATTTTTATTTTCCATTTCCACTTCTTTGTAAAGTTCTTTTCTAAGTATCTTTACACTTTTAGGTGCAGATATGGATAACTTTACCGTACCGTCTTCAATTCTTGAAACTGTTATCTCTATATCATCACCTATGAGAAGTGATTCTCCTTTTTTCCTGCTTATTACCAACAATTAAACTTCCCCCTTAAACAGTGGGTATTTTATTGGATAATCTACATTATCCAGTATTAATTGTTCCCCAATCTTGTCATTTGTATTTATAACTATGGGAGCTTTCAAGTTAATTGTTATATTTTCAAGTTTTGAATTCAGGGTTACTGTATTTACTACAAGTACATCCTTGTTATCCTTTATATTCAGTTCAGACATCTTGTCATCATCTATATCAAATTCATAGTTTTTACATGCATTGAATGGTGAAGCTACTACAATGCCTATATCTGTATCTTCAATTGATTGAAGTATACCAAAAAGACTGTTCTCCTCTGCAGGTACTAAAATAAATTTCTCTAATTTATCAAAACCAGGAATTCCCTTTTTAAAAATTATTACATCTTTTTCTTCATAATTGAGAACTCCATGGTATTTTGTTTTTAACTCCATAATTTACTCCTTTAACTCAGGTAATTCATAAGTGTAGGTTGCATTACTTTTGCTGCCGTTTGGAGACAGGCCTGATATACTGTAATCATTGTAGAATATTCTATAGTCTTTTGTGTCAAATCTATATCCTCGGTTTGTGAGAGAGTCTCTTGAATATTCAATTTTGATGATTGATTCTGATCCTGAAGTGCCTCCATTCTCTTTTCCTTTGCACCTATCTGGGAACGTACTTTAAGTAATCCTTTTGAGGCTGCATCAATGTCAGTAAGATCCTGATTTGTAAGTTCCTGTGTTGCAGCATCCTCATCGGTTTTCCATGCGTAATAATGCGCTGTTCCATCTGAATCAACTACCTTTTCAGCACCTTCTGTAGTAGCTGGAACTTCTGTGGTTGTATCAAGTACCTGTCCTGCAAGATGATGTTGAATTCTATTCATAAGTGCCTTTACAGTATCATCATTAATGGCATTGTTGTTGTTTTCTCCATACTGCATAACACTTGATGCAGTAGCATTGTAGTCAAGCACTACTCCCTGGGAAACTTCTATAGTCTTGTCTGCTCCTATGTTTGCCATGTCCACATTGGAAAGCTGATTTCCATTTACTTTTGCCATATCAGTTATACTTGTAGATACCTTTATATCATCACTGCTGTTTACTGCCAGGAATTTTATATTGCCATCATTGGTTTTAACTACACTTACACTGTCTTTAAGATCAGACTGCTGGATTTTATTATTTAAATCCTTCACTACGTCATCTACAGTTTCCTTCCCATCTGATGTGTCCAAAGTATTTACATTAACTTCTGTAGGATTAGATGGATCTTCTGGATTTTCCATAGTAAATTTTATAGTTTGGTTACTCCAATTGGATATATCAAATCCGCTTGAAACAACTTCAGGAATGGAGTCTACCACATTGCCCTTGGCATCTGCATATTCAATGGATACATTTCCGTCTTCATCAGTTGTAGTTGTAACTGGTTTTGAAAGTCCCTGCGTACCACCGAATATGTACTCTCCTCCCAAATTTGTATTTAAAATCTGTGCGAACTGTGCTACATACTGTTTTACTTCATCATTTACCTTGTCTCTTTCATCCTGGGTATATCCTGCATCTCCTGCCTTTACAAGATCACTTCTTACATTGGTAAGAACTGTTCCAAGCTGTCCCAGTGTAGTATCTGTAGTCTCCATCCAACTTAGTGAAGAAGTTATATTTGAATAATACTGGTTTGTCGCATTCAATGAAGTCTGCATCTGCATGGATCTTTCAACATTCAGCGGATCATCTGAAGGCTTCGAAAAGTTCTTCATGGAAGACACCTGCTGCTGAACTTTGCTTAGATTCTGTAAATTTCTCTGCATATCCACAAGAAAATTATTGGATATGGACTTGTTTGTTATTCTCACTATTTATCCCCCCACTTTTTCAAAGTTCAATTATCAAAGTTCAGAGTTCAATTACTAAAACTTCGTCAAAGTTCAAATATCAAATATCACATAACAAATTTGGTAGATTTTCGTCTATGACGAAAATCTTCATTTTTTGTTCTTTGTTCTCTGCACTTTGTTCTTTATCTCTGTTCTCTGTTCTTTGAACTTTGTTATTTATCTCTTAAGTCCGTTTATTACAACATCCAAAAGTTCATCTACCGTAGATATCATCTTGGCATTCGCCTGATAGCAGTGCTGGAACTGAATGAGGTTTGTCATCTCTTCATCCATTGATACACCTGAAACAGATTCTCTTGACTGACTGAAATTGGAAAGTTGTGTAGTTTCATAAGTTACCATGTTCTTTGATTCCTGCTCGTCACTTCCAATTTTATTTACCAGGTCATCATAGTAATTGTCAACTGTAGAACCACCTACAGCATTTCCAATGGAATATACATTGCCAAGATCACTGTTTGAAGTGAAAATACTTTTAACAAGGTCGCTTCTGTCATCTCTGGTAGAAGTACCATCATCACTAGTTATGTTTACTCCTGAAATATTCATAAGGCTGTTGGCAAGTTGTGCTACAGCAAGAGCCCTGTTTCCGTCTGTAGTAGAGCCTACTGCATCGCCATTTGAATCATATCTGCTGGCTACCTTTATTTTGGATGGATCATTTAGTATGGCTACATTCAAAGTTATATTAGCTGCTGTTATATTGTTTTCATCAGTTACAGAATACTTTGAAGAATCCTTCTGGTCTCCATTTACAAAGAAATTGTTTATGCCGCCTTCTCCTGAACCATCTGTAGGATTGTCCACTACAAAAGTACTGCTCTGACTTATTATTGCATTTACGGAAAGTGCAAGAGATTTTGCAAATTTATTGAAAGTATCCTGATATTCATCTACTTTACTTTGAACTGACATATACCCTTTGAGTTCCCCTGCAGGTGGTTTGAAAAGTGCCAGCTTATCAAAATCAACTGTTTTACCATTTTCAAGATTGCCATCTATAGTGTTTTTGCCATCTACACTATAGGCAGCTCCGTTACTATCCGACCACAACACCCTGCACTCGTCAAGTTCCTTTGCCTGATCCTCTGTCATATTTACAGTTAAAGTAACCTTATTGTCATCTGTAGTTGTATCTCCCTTTTTATAATAGGTAACACTATATTTCCCGTCACTTACTTTCTCTATACTGGATACATAAGAAAATGTGGATGCCTGGGTACCTGAAGAATTTACCGTCTGTACTATATTTACAGGATTTCCATCTAAACCTATAGGTGCCTTTCCATTGTCACCATCAACTTTACTTGTAGAACTATCTGCTGTAGTTACATTGATACCGTTATTGTCCGTCTCCGTAATGCTTATTCCAAATTCATTGCTCAATTTATCCAGTATCAAGTCCCTACTGTCCATAAGATCATTTGGATTCTGACCTGATATGGTTACACTCTGTATTTGCTGGTTCAGCTGATTAAGCTGCTTTATATATCCATTTACAGTACCTATGGTGCTTTTAAGTTCCGTATTGGTATCAGTTTTAATTTTTGTAAGCTGTGAGGACACATTGTTCAGGTCATTTGTAAGCTGGTATGCCTGCTGGGCTACTGTGCTTGCATTTTGAGAAGATGTGGATAAACTCTGCCATGATGTGAAGAATCCACTCATAAGGCTGGATATGCTTGTATCCGTTGGCTCGTTGAGTACATTTTCCACCTGGCTTAAGATTTTATCCTGCGCTGAATACTGACCGCTTATACTGTTTTGTGTCCTGAACTGATAGTCTAGAAAGCTGTCCCTTATCCTCTGTATGGATTCAACAGTTACTCCAGTACCAAGCTGTCCTGCACCTGCTGCCCCATTCATGCTTGGCATTGTATATGGAGTAGTAGTAACCATATTTGCCCTCTGCCTTGAATATCCATCTGTATTTGCATTTGCTATATTGTGAGATGTTACGTTTATTGCTGTCTGCTGTGAAAAAAGTCCGCTCTTTGCCGTATTGAATATGGAAAATAAACCGGGCATTTAATAACCCCTCCTTTTTTAAAGTTTAGAGTTCAAAGTTCAAATAACAATTAAGATTCAAAGTTCAATTATCAAAGCTTCATCAAAGTTAAAATTTCAAATTTGGTGGATTTTCGTCTGCGACGAAAATCTTCATTTTTTGTTCTTTGTTCTTTGCACTTTGAACTTTATTCCCTGTTATCTGTTCTTTGAACTTTGTTCTTTTTATTTGTTTCTTCCAAGTGCATTGTATGTTGCAGGCTGCCTTCCTGGATTAATTGCCCGCAGCATCTGTGTAGTAAATCCAAGCCATTGTTTTATAAGTGCCTCGTTTGTGTCCTTTTGAAACTGTATTTTTTCGAGAATATCCACTATTTCTTCATATAATTTTCCCAGATTTTCATCTTCTGACTCTCTGATTACTTCTCTCATGGATCTGTTTCCCGTAATCTTTCTTCTCTCGATTTCACACTTTGCAACACTCTTGCTGTTGCTCTCTATAACCTTTACTATTTTATCAAGAGAAAAGGCTTCCCTTTTTATAAGATATCTATTTTGATCAACTAAAGATGCATATAGTTTTTTGAGTACGTCATATTCATCAGACATAATTTCACTTAATTCCATACTTCTCTATACCTGACCTTTCATATTATCCAGTATTTTCTGTGCTACAAGTTTGGCATCTACCTTGTAAGTGCCGTTTGATATCGCCTTCTTTATACTTTCAACCTTGTCTTTAGAATCTATAATCCTGTCATCCGGCATATAAGAGCTTAAACTCTTTCCCATTGATGATATTTGAATGGAATCTCTATTTTCTGCTTTAGCTGTCAAATCGTTTCTTTTATTGACTTCTCTATAAAGATTTATTATATTGTTTGAGTTGATTCCATTAATCTTCATAAAATACACCCCTAACTTTTTATTTCAAAGTTTTATATATTGCTATTAGTATTATCGATTATAATCAATTAATATTTATAGTATTTTATTCAATTAATATTTATATTGTCAGTTAATCTTGTATGTTAATACAATAGTTAATCTAATTATAATTTCAATTAAAAAACAGTATATTTAGAAATTCCTTTCCAAATATACTGGTGAACTAAGAAGTATGAAGTGATTTTATCCTCTCTTCATTACTTACTATACCTGTTATTCTTACCCCAAAGTTTTCATCTATTACGACTACTTCCCCATAGGCAACCTTCTTCCCGTTTACAAGTATCTCCACAGGCTCTTCGGCCAGTTTGTCCAGTTCTATGAGAGAACCGGTACCCAGGTTCAATATGTCCTTTATCTTCTTCTTCGTTCTTCCAAGTACTACTGAAATCTGAAGTGGAACATCCATTATCAGATCTATATTTTTAGGTACGACTTCCGTATTACCTTGAGACTCAAGTGGTTGAAAGGCTGCCTGCTGAACTTCTATAGGTTTTTCTTTTATAGGAGGCTGCTGCTTTTGTTCCTGACTTGTTTCAGAACTTGCAGCTGTTTCAGATGCAGCTTTTTGTTTTGGAGTTTCCTGTTTTGGTGTCTCTTGTTTTTTAGCTTCCTTCTCTTTTTCAGAAGATTCGTCAGTTTTTTCCTGCCCCATCATTATGGAAACTATCTTCTTTGCTGTAGCTACCGGCAGTATCTGCATTATACTGCTGTCTACAAGATTTCCTATCTTAAGTGAAAAGGATACTCTTACAATGGGTTCATCTGGGGATATTGCCTCTGTAAGGGGTTCTGTTACGTCAGTCCATATCTGTGATTTTGGAGGTGATATATTTACCTCCCTCATAAACATGGTGGCCATTGATGTTGCAGCAGAGCCTATCATCTGGTTCATTGCTTCGGATACGGCACTTTCCTGGATTTCAGAAAGTTCTTTTGCCTCATCATCTTTCAGTGTTCCATCTCCGCCCATCATGAAATTCGCGATTACAGCTGCATCCTTTACTGCAATTACCAGTAGATTTTCTCCTACTATTCCACTTGTATATTTTACTTCCAGGGCAATATTTGGAACTTTAAAATCATTTTTCAATTCATTTAAAGTGGTTACTGTTACAACTGGAGTAGTTATATTTACGGGTTGGTTTATTATTGTTGAAAGTGCTGTGGATGCAGAACCCATGGATATATTTCCAACTTCCCCCAGGAGATCCTTTTCTACGTCTGATAGTTCCGTTGCTTCTTCTTTAGCTTCTCCCTTACTTTCTCCGCCGTTTAAAAGTGCATCTATTTCTTCCTGGGAAAGAAATCCCTTGTCATTATCGTTACTCATAATCTTCCACATCCTTATCTATTATATCTAGTATCTCAACACCCATATTTTTGCCAATGGTACCAGGCCTTCCATAATAGTATACGTGATCTTCCACCATCAGCTTGACCGGGTCGGTAGTTTTCTCATTTAAATTCAGTATGTCCCCTGCGTTTAAATTTAGAAACTGCTCTACAGTAACATCTACTGTGCCGAGAACACATGAAAGATTCATTTCAACTATATTCAACCTGTTCCTCAGCTTTTCACGTGACTCTCCAACTACTTTTTCATCGTTGTCCTGGAACCAGTACTGTACTACCAATCTGTCAAGTACCTTTTCTATGCTCAAATAAGGTATGCATATGTTAATAAAGGTAGTATTCTTGCCCATTTCCACAGAAAATGTTATAAGAGCTACCGGATCATTTGGTGCCAGAGTCTGATTTAATGCAGGGTTTGTTTCTATTCCTTCCACTTCTGTTTCTACTTCCATTACATCTTCCCAGGCAAGCTTCAAGTTTGATATAAGTCCTTCATTTACTACCTTTATTATGTTTTTGTCTATGTCCGTAAATTCCCTGGACTTGAATTTTCCCTGGCCGCTTCCTCCAAGAAGCAAATCTATTATTTCAAAAACAAATTGGGGATTTATCTCAAATAGCACCGAACCACTTAAAGGCGGCATTTTGAATATGGTCAAAATAGTAGGATTCGGCACAGAGTGGATAAATTCCTCATATGTAATCTGCTGTACGGATTCGACCTTTACTTTTACATTTGTTCTTACCTGAGCAGTTAGATAGTTGGAAATTATCCTGGCATAGTTGTCATGGATAAGTTCAAGAGTCCTTATATGCTCCTTGGAAAACTTCTGAGGACTTCTAAAGTCATAGGGCTTTACCTTTTGCTTTTCTTCTTCTTCAGGTACTTCATCTGGAGTAAGTTCCCCAGTAGACAAGGCAGCTAAAAGGGCATCTATCTCACTCTGTGATAATACGTCTGCCATTCTTTTCCCTCATTCCTTACAAATTCTAGTTTGAAAAAAGTTTGTCAATATCTATTAGTGTCACTACTTTGTCTTTAAAATTTATTATTCCCTGTACATATGCTTTTCTGTTATCATCACTTATCTTTTCAATAATGCTTTCATCTAGATCAAGAACTTCATCTACCTGGTCTACAACTATGCCTACCAGTTCATCTTCCATTTCAAGGATTATTATACTTTCTTCACTATTCTCATTGTTATCCTGCTTGGCAACATCCATAAGCAGATTTATATCCAATATGGATATAACATTTCCCCTTAAATTGATAATTCCCTTTATGTGAGCAGGAGCCTTTGGAACCCTTGTTATCTTCATAGCATCGTTTATACTCTGAACTTTTGAAGTTTCTACGGCAAACTGCTCTTTGTTCAATCTAAATATGACAACCTGCATAAAAGCAACACCTCCAAGTTTTATACTATCCCAATACTTTAGTTACGGCCTCAATTACTCTATCAGGCTGGAAAGGCTTTACTATAAAGTCCTTTGCTCCAGCTTTTATGGCATCCATAACCATAGTCTGCTGACCCATAGCCGAGCACATTATAATCTTTGCAGCAGGATCGAATTCTTTTATAGCCTTTACAGCTTCAATACCATCCATGTCAGGCATTGTTATATCCATGGTAACTACATCAGGCTTTTCTTTTTTGAAAAGTTCAACTGCCTTTATACCGTTGTTAGCCTCTCCTACAATTTCAAATCCACCCTTTTCCAATATATCCTTTATCATCATTCTCATAAAAGCAGCGTCATCTACAATTAATACTTTAGCCATTTTTTTCCCTCCATATTTTCATTACTGTTGTTATGCTACACCAAGACTACTTAATATCTTTTCAAGAGATCCAGGCATAGGAATATAATAAAAATGTCCATTTATTTCTGAATTATCTTCTACAAACAGAGTTTCTATATCTAGAACATTCTCATCAAATTGTCCTGATTCTATAAATGTAGTAGACAATATTGCCCCCAACATATCATAGGTAACTGCAGGAACTGATGGTGTTACAACAAGGCCTGTAAATCTAGCTATTGCATTCATATAGGAAGTACCTATTATATTCCCTATTTCACATATAGCTGAATTTCCCATTTCAGTCAGTTCATCTGATTTTTGCCCGATTAAGCTGGACACCATGTCCAGAGCTGTTTTTTTATCAAATACAAAGAGTATATTTCCCGGTATGTCACCAAGGATTCTCAAGATTACTCCAACTACTATCTGATCTTCACCAACACTTTCAAATACCTTGTTAAAAGGCAATATATTTATGGATGGTACCGTCATGTCCACTTTTTTGTTTAAAAGCTGTGATAATGCTGTTGCGGCATTTCCCGTACCTATATTTCCAACTTCCCTCAATGTATCAATCTGCATGGCACTAAGATTACTATAATCCATTTTATTCCTCCTAAACAAGTGCTGAGACGTCTAGTATAAGTGTTACAAGACCATCTCCAAGTATTGTGGCTCCTATGTACTCCTTCATAGAATTAAGAGTTTTCCCAAGGGGTTTTATAACGATCTCCTTCTGTCCAAGAAGTGAATCCACCATAAGTCCTACTGTCTTCTCTCCAACTTTTACTATGACTATATAGTTCTTCTTTTCATCTGACTTTTCAAGTCCCAGCCTGTCATAAACTCTTACAAAGGGTATTATATTTCCATTATATATTATAATCTCTTTGTTGTTTGACATTTTTACAATATCGTCACTGTAATTTATTACTCTGTCTATATAACCAAGAGATATGGCCATGGTTTCTTCTCCAACTTTTACAAGCAGGGCTTGAATTATCTGAAGTGTAAGTGGAAGCCTTATTATGAAAGAAGAACCTTTTCCCGCTTCACTTACAAGATCCACAGTACCGTTCAAGGCAGCTATCTTGTTCTTTACTACATCCATACCAACTCCTCTTCCTGATATGTCTGTTACTTCCTTGTTTGTACTGAATCCCTCCATGAATATGAGATTTTTAATGTCTTTTTCAGGCATTCCTGAAGTATCAATACCTATACTTTCAGCTTTTTCCCTGACTCTCTCTACATTTATACCTGCTCCATCGTCCTCTACTTTTATAACAGCCTGAGTTCCCTCCTGATAGGCAATCAACCTTACCTGGCCTACAGGATTCTTTCCAGCTTTAAGCCTTTCTTCTTTTGACTCAATACCGTGATCCGCTGAATTTCTTATAAGATGCAGGAGTGGATCTCCTATTTCATCTATTACTGTTCTGTCAAGTTCTGTATCTGCTCCCTGGATTACAAGTTCCATTTCCTTGTCAAGTTCAACTGAAAGGTCTCTTATAAGCCTTGGAAACCTGCTGAAAACTGTGTCAAGTGGAAGCATCCTTATCTTCATTACCAGATCCTGAAGGTCTGAAGTAGTCCTTGCTACCTGTTCCAGTGTTTCATTTAATTCAGTAGACTTGTAATTGCTGCTTATCTGCTCAAGCCTTGTCCTGTGTATTACAAGCTCAGACACCATGTTCATAAATTTGTCCAATCTTTCAAGATCAACCCTTACAGATTGATGAACTTTTTTATGCGGTTTCTGATTTTTCTTTGGTGCCGCTTTTACTTTTGGCTTTGGTTTTGCAGTAGTTTCAGCTTTTTTTTCTTCCACTTTTTTTGCTGTATCCTGTTTGGACATATCTGCAGGTTTTGGCTTTACTTCAACTTCCTGATTGATCTTCTTTTTCTTCTCTGCGTCTATATCAATGCCATTTACTGAAACACTGTCCACTTCAGATATATTCATCAATATGTCCTTAACTTCATCTGACTTTTTTGTAGACAATATTACTACCTGGACTTCAAAGTCAAAATTTTCATTTTCCAGATCTTCAGTTCCAGGAACAGACTTTATGATCTCTCCAATTTCTTCAAGGCTCTTGAATATAAGAAATACCCTGGCTGATTTTAAAAGAGTATTTTCACTTAATTCTATCACTATTTCATAAGCACTGTACCCCTTGTCATTAGCTTGTTTAATTACATTAATATCATATTCATTTAATTCTACTACAGATACAGAATTATTTCCATGGTCTTCTTCTTCAGTTTTTTCTTCTTCTTTTGGTTCGGATTGACCGCCTTTTGCATTGTCAGCTATTTTTTCAAGTTCTTCCATAATATCGTCTATAGAAGTATCATCATCAACTCCATCTTCTATATTTTTAAGCATTTGTTCCAGTGTGTCAAGGCATTTAAAAAGGACCGTAACTACATCTTTAGTTACTTTAAGTTCTCCATTTCTGAATTCAGACAGTACATCCTCCATTTTATGGGTCAATTCCGCCATTTTATTAAATCCCATGGTTGCAGACATTCCCTTTATGGTATGTGCTACCCTGAAAATTTCATTTACTTTATCTATATTATCAGGTTCCTTTTCAAGTTGAAGCAGTGAATCATTTAAAGTTTGCAGATTATCCATTCCTTCTTCCAGGAACATGGACATATACTGTGATGTATCCATTCTATTTCCCCCTTATAACTTCCTATACATAAATGTAGAAGCTTTTTCAAAGCCATAATTTTTATAATTATATATACTTTCAGTAGCTCCAACAAAAAGTAATCCTCCTCTTTTCAAGGATTTACTGAATTTTTCATATATTTTTTCCTTTATATCCTGATTAAAATATATAACTACATTTCTACATATTATAAGATCAAAGTTAGTATCATACCTGTCCAATATAAGATCGTGCTTTTTAAAAGTAACAAGCTCTTTTATTTTTGAGCTTATAATATATTTATCGTCTTTTTTTGTAAAATATTTATCTAAATATTGTCTTTTCACATTTTTTATTTCCTGCTCTGAGTATTCCCCCTGTTTGGCTCTTGCAATTATAGTATTATCCAGGTCAGTTGCAATTATAGTATGTCTTTTATAAGGCGTCAATTCCCTAAGATAAATGCCTACTGAATAGGGTTCCGCTCCAATAGAGCAGGCTGCACTCCAGATTTTGAGAGTGCCGTTGTTCTTTAAAAGTTCATGCTGCAATTTATTTTTGAGTTCTTCAAATATTTCAGGATTTCTAAAAAACTCGGAAACATTTATAGTTATAAAGTCCAAAAATCTCTGTCTCTGTCCCCTGTCTGCTTTTAAAAGTGATATGTACTCCTCTATACTTTCTACTCCAACTCTTGACATAAGACTGTTTATTCTCCTATGAAGCTGGTTTGGCTTATATGCAGACAGGTCAATATTGAATTCCTTAAGTACCCAATGTTTAAAATATTCCATATCCATCATCATAAAATCTACCTCCTACTGCCGTGCACTAGCTTCACCAGTTCATCTGTTATTTTATCCAGTTTCAAAACCATATCCACTTTTCCTGTTGAGTAAGCAGCTTTTGGCATACCGTATATGACACAGGTGGATTCATCCTGGGATATGGTAATTCCTCCTTTGTCCTTTATATGTGAAGTTCCATCCGCTCCATCCCTTCCCATACCTGTGAGAACCACGCTTATAAGATTTTTACCATATACTTCGGAAGCTGAAATAAATAATTTATCTACTGCGGGCCTGACGCCCCAAATGGCAGGTTCCTTATTTAAATGTATCCTTTTATCTTTGAAAACTTCCATGTGAAATCCTCCTGGGGCTATATATATAGTATTCGGTTCAACTTCCATGTTGTCTTCAGCTTCCACTACTTTCTGATTTGAGTTTGTATTTAATCTTTCTGCAAATGCCTTTGTAAATCCAGCTGGCATATGCTGCACTACCATAGTTGGGAGTCCCAAATTTTCAGGTAATTTAGTTATAACAGAATAAAGTGCTTTAGGACCGCCGGTAGATGCTCCTATGACTATTGCACCAATATTTCTGCTTTCTACTATTGTATGATTACTTTTGAATTCTGAAATTTTCATTGCATTTTTGCCTCTAGATGCCATTTTTATCCTTTTGACAAGTTCACTTTTTACGTCATTTATATTAGATATATTTCCAGAAGGCTTTGCTATAAAATCAAAGGCTCCCGCATGAAGACATTCCATGGTAAGTTTTACACCCTCCCTGGAAACACTGCTCAATACTATGGTAGGTATATTTATATTTTTATTTTTCATTTCTTCCAGTGCATGTATTCCATTCATCCTGGGCATCTCTACATCCAAGGTTATAACATCCGGTTTGTTCTCACCTGCGTATTGACTTGAAAGTTTATTCATCAGGTCCTGCCCATTTCGTGCTATTCCAACAACCTCCATATCATTTTCTTCGTTTATCATATCAGAAATTATCTTTCTCATCAAAGCTGAATCATCTACTACCAAAATTTTAATTTTTTTCACATTATTTCACTCCGATTATTTAAAGTTCTTTAATTCCAACTCCAACAGTTTTTATTTTTACGGAACCATCAGATGTATCAAATATCATTGTTCTTCCCTTATCCCCGCCTAAATCCTGAGATATTATGGGAATAGAGTATTTACTCAAATTTAATTTTACGGAATTTCCATTTCTATTTCCTATATCCATTATCATGCTTTTGTCCTTGAACTTGAACATTGATGCACCTCCAGCTATTTTTGCCTTTAAATTTCTCTTTCTGGCACCAAGTTTCTCCAATTTTTCTATGAGCATTGGAATAGCAAGATCTGCAAACTTCATAGCATTGTTTACACTGCTAAACTGAGTACTGTCGGGAAGCATTATATGCGACAGTCCTCCTATACGATTTACTCCATCATACAGGGTAATTCCTACACAAGAGCCCAGTCCTATTGTCATAATAATATCAGGAGATACGGCAGTATTCATATCTGCAATTCCTACTTTTATCTGCTTTATATCCATATATCGCACCTTCCGCTTATTATTGTATGAGCTGTTTTTCTTCCTCGGTCAATATCTTTGATATGTTCAAAAATATTATTATCTTGCCATCAATCTTTATAAGTCCATTTATATATCTCTTTGATATTCCTGATACAATATCTGGAGCCGGTTCTATAGTAGAAGAACTTATATCTTTTACCTCAGATACTATATCCACTATGATCCCTATTTTATTTTGATCTTGTTTTGTTACAATAATTTTTGCCTGGCTTCTATTTTCACTATCACCTAAATTGAATCTTTTACTTAAAGATATTACAGGAAGTATGTTGCCGGAATAATTGATAACACCTTCTACAAAATCCGGAGAATCCGGAATTTTAGTAGGGTCTTCATAACCTATTATTCTCTCTATTTCCATAATATCTGCTGCAAAATATTCTCCATTTATATTGAATATGAGTACTTTTATCTCCTTGTCTTCCATTTATATCCTCCTCAACATATATTTATAGTACAAATTTGTCTAATTCTATATTACCATTTTTTAAATAGGCATGTACATTTTTGCTGGAAGATTCCAATAATATTTCCTTTCTGCCTATTTTGAATATTGTGTTGTGATAGGCTATATCTGCCCATATATCTCCGCTATCCTCCACTTCAAGTCTTGTAGTAACCCCTGCTTCACTTCCTACAGTTCTACATTTTATTTCATTTTTTGCTTTAAGAGTACCTCCTCTTGCAACAGATCCCTGCTGGGTAAATTCAATGGACCTGTTTGCTATAATATTTGAAATATACTCTCCCTTGCTTGATACAATTACATCTCCCGAACTCTCTATATATGAATCCTGACAATAGGATAATATCAATCTAACAGGCAGTCTGAGTTCATTTTTAAGTTCCTCTATTTTTGAATTGGAACATTGTACTATTTCCTCCAATTCGGAATACTTCTCTATACTTATAGGTGCTATTCCCATAAGTTTTGATTTTATAAGTTTTATCAATATATCTTCTTTATTTTCACCTGAACTACTATTTATTTCTGAAATTATATTTATACAGAGCATTATTATATTTTTGAATTTGTTCTCCAAAAGTATTTTTATAATTTCTCCATCAGTCTTTTTCTGGCCAAGTAAATTGTACATTTTTATTTCATTTACGGAATTCATGAGATTTGTAAGTTCTTCGCTGAATTTTACAAGATGTTTCTGATATTTTAAATTTTTTACATCTTCACCTCCAGCACATATTTTAGATCCCACTATACTTCCCCTTACAAGAATATTTCCTCTTGCACTTATTTTTGCCCTCTCCACATCCCTGTCAATTGTAAGATTGCTGCCGCATTCTATGGACATTCCTTCTTTTATACTTCCATGCACTTCTACATCGCCTAGAAAGCATACATTTCCAGTACTTAAGTCCACATCACTATTTATTTCATGCACTCGTTTAACATAGAATGTATTCCCCTTGACATGGGGTTTTCCACTCATAGCTGCAATAATAGTGTTTTCATCTTTTAGCAGGCACCCCGGTCCTGCTTTTATTTTTAATTTTTTCCCGTCTTTAGGTTTAAGCTCTTTTCCATTGACATCACTTCCAAATATACCTCTAGTTCCTATATGTTTTATGGCAAGTATGTCGCCTTTATTCACAGAATCCACTTTTCCTATACTTTTAAAGTCCACATTTCCCAGTTTATCTTCTTCAAGATTAGAAGATGTTTGAAATTTTATCTCAACAAAATCACTTCTGCAGTCTTCAGCAGCTTTCCCCTGTGCTACTATGATCTTCTCCCTGCCTTCTGCCAGTTTTTTTAAATTTTCATCTATTATTCCGTATACAACTTTATTTTTTGAAAGCTGTTCCATAATCTCAGCTTCAGTATATTTTGGTGGATAGATTTTTTCCGTGATTTCCGATTCAAGCTCAATTATTCCACTCTCTTCACTGTCCTTTAATTTGTACACAATTTTAGGGATGTATTCAATCCGGGCACTGGCCTGCATTTTATCATCGGACAGATATATATTAAACTGCCTTGCAGCTTCTTCTTCTTGAAAAGTCACTTCTATACTGCTGCTTTCAAATACCTCCGACTCTGATTCTATTTCTCTGCCGTCAACTGAAAGGTTCATGTTCTTTCCCTTTCGTATAACTGCAGGAGTACCACCTTCTTCAGGATTATGAACTATTATTTTGCCTTCCATTATTTTCGAGCTTCCATTGTTTTCACCTGACACCCTCTCATTGTCTTCAGGAACTTCAACTTCTATAATTATTTTTTTCATGAATAGAAATGATTCATTCTTGAGGACCTTATAGTTCAACTTGTCTTCTTCAATATTAAGTTTTTTACAGGCAAATTTAATACATGTATTTAGTGAATTCCCCTGAAATAATCTTTTCATATTTTTCTCCTTATAGATTGCTTAAATCCATCTTGATTTCTTCATCATATGCTTTCATCACATCCATTACAATTTTGTTTTTGGATGAATTGAATTTTATATTGTCTACTGACTTTACAGGCAATACCTTTGGAGACGTTCCAGATATAAATAGTGCGTCATATCTATCTATATCCCTGTAATTAATTTTACATTCTTTTACACCAATTCCCATTTTGGAGCAAGCTTCCATTATAACCTGTCTTGTGGTACCAGGTAATACCTGTTTAAGTGGTGCTGTAATTAAATTTTCTCCTTTTACGAAGAAAATATTTGATCTGCTTCCTTCAGTTATATTGCCATTTCGATCTGCCAATATAGCTTCAAACACATTTTTCTTCTTTATTAAAATATCCGTCTGCCTTCTAAAGTCGGCATTTATAATCTTTGCATTCGGATTTTGCCTTTCTCCAAAATAAAGTATGGTATCGACTCCATTTTCATAATCGGAAAGTTCAGGATAATGATGATCTATGAAATATGCAAAAAAATTATTTTTCACACTGAAGTTAAATACGAGTTTTATATTTCCAATGCATACATTGTTTTTTTCTATAAGTTTCAGTATACTCTGTTTTATTTCTTCTCTTCCAAGCCACAATTCAAGTCCGATTACCCTGGCTGAATTTTCCAGACGATCCAAGTGTCTTTTTAGGAACAGGGGCTTTCCATCTATTATTCTTATTACTTCATATAAAGATTTTCCCGCCTCTATTTTATTATCTTCAAATTCTTTCAAAACTTTAACATTATTATTTAATATAAAAAATTTATCAAGGCATTTATTCAATGCAATCACCTCTGTATTATTTTATCATTATCCATATTAGAATTCTATTTAGTTTTAAATAGTGGATTATGTTATTATATAATAGGTATATTAATGATAAAAAATACTCTGCAAAGAAAGGTGATCTATTTGGAAAAGCTTGCAATATTTGATGTGGATTTTACCATAACCAAAAGGGAGACTCTATTAGAATTCTACCTATTCATGATAAAAAAGCGTCCATGGATAATTTTATATTTCCCAATATGTATTTTATCTGCACTATTATTTGTAATTAAAATTATACCTGCTAAAAGGACCAAGGAATTGTTCATAAAATTTATTGATGGAATTGATGAAAAAAGCATGAAATCCTTTGTAGATGAATTTTATGAAAAAAGACTGAGTAGGATATTCTACATAGATGCAATTGAAGAGATAAAAAAATTAAAGGAAGAAAACTTCAAGGTATATTTGATATCCGCATCTGGAGAATTTTATTTAAATACCCTGTACAATTTACCTGAGGTAGATAAGATAATAGGCACTGTTTTCTTGAAATCCAATGGTGTTTATCGCAGCAAAATAGTAGGCAGGAACTGCAAGGGTGAGGAAAAAGTACGACGTCTCAAGGAATATTTGAAGGACAAAAACATTGAAGTGGATTTTGAAAATTCATATATGTTTTCTGATTCACTGTCAGATTCACCTCTTTTAAAACTTGTAGGCAATCCCTATCTCATAAATTTCAAAGGCAATGATACAAAAGGTATAAAAGTTCTTCACTGGAAATAATAAATAAAAAAATGAGTACAGCATATCTGCACTCATTTTTTTATTAGTCTTCCAGTGATGAATAGTATTTTGATGCTTCTTCAAATTCTTCATCATTAGGAAGGACAAGTTCTGCTGTTTCATCGTCTCCAACTACTTTAAACAAATACACACTTTCACTTTCAGGATGATCTACTACTGCGTATTCATCTTCCTTAAATTTAAATCCGTCTACTATATGGCATGTAACTGTTTTTCCGTTTTCATCTTCCATTTCTACAGCCAGGCCTTCATGTTCATGTTCTCCACAGCCGCAGCCGCATGAGTCTTCATGGTTATGTTCATGTTCATTATTACAGCCGCAGCCGCATTCTGATCTATCTTCATCATATTCTTTTAATTTTTCATTACTCATAAGTCTCTTTGGACCTCCTTTTTTGTGTTATGTTTTAATTTTACCCTTAATACACGGATAATAAAAGCTTTTTTTGTTTTTAATTAATTTTTATAAAAAAAAGAGGAGTCTAAATCTAGACTCCTCCTTACTATTATTTATAAAGTTCTACTAATCTTAACAAATGGTCATAACGATCTTTTGCAGATTCCTCAGATTTATCGAACAACTTCTCTGCACGATCAGGGAATGCACGTTTCAAACGAGTATAACGTGTTTCATTGTTCAAGAAGTCCTGATAAGTTCCATCACCTGGTTTAGATGTAAGAGTGAATGGATTCTTTCCTTCAGCCTTAAGAAGAGGATTAAAGGAGAACAGATTCCAGTATCCAGCCTTTACAGCTTTCTTCATCTCATCCTGACAATGATTCATGCCGCCCTTAACTCCGTGAAGTTCACAAGGTGCATATCCGATTATAAGTGATGGTCCATTGTAAGCTTCTGCTTCTGAAATAGTCTTAACAGTCTGAGCTGGGTTTGCACCAAGAGCAATCTGTGCTACATATACATATCCGTAGCTCATAGCTATTTCAGCAAGGCTCTTCTTTCCAACTTCTTTACCAGCAGCAGCGAACTGACAAACTTCACCGATGTTGGAAGCCTTCGAAGCCTGTCCACCTGTATTTGAGTACATTTCTGTATCGAATACCATGACATTTACATTTTCTCCTGAAGCAAGTACATGGTCAAGTCCACCGAATCCGATATCATATGCCCATCCATCTCCACCAAGAATCCATACTGACTTCTTAGCAAGGTACTGTTTACTTGCAAGTAATTCTTTAGAAGTATCACAGCCTGCAGCAGCAGCTTTTTCAAGTTCAGCTACTAATGCATTAGCAGCAGCTGTGTTTTCTTTTGTACTATCTTTTGTTTCTATAAACTTCTTAGCAGCAGCTTTTAATTCATCAGATGCTTTGTCAGAAGCAGCCATCTTCTCGATTTTAGCTATAGCTTGGTCACGAAGTGTCTTCTGTCCAAGATACATACCAAATCCATGTTCTGCATTATCTTCAAATAATGAGTTAGCCCAAGCTGGACCCATATTTGAATCTTTATTAACTGTAAATGGACTTGTTGCAGCAGGACCACCCCAGATAGAAGAACATCCTGTAGCATTTGAGATGTACATATGTTCACCAAACAATTGTGTAAGCAAACGAGCATAAGATGTTTCAGCACATCCTGCACAGCTTCCTGAGAACTCAAGAAGTGGCTGATTGAACTGTGAACCCTTAACTGTAGTATCAGCTGGTACTCCTGGCTTCTTGCCTACGTTAGCAACTAAGTAGTCAAATACTGGCTGCTGGTCTAGTTGTGATTCCTGAGGTACCATCTTGATAGCCTTTGTAGGACAAACGGTAATACATTCTCCGCATCCCATACAATCAAGAGGAGTTACGCTCATTGTAAACTTGAATTTTCCAGCCTTTGGCTTAGTATCAGCAACTTTTATGTTTGAAGGAGCTGCTTCTACTTCAGCTTCACTTAACATAAATGGACGAATTGTTGCATGAGAACATACAAATGAACAACTGTTACACTGAATACATTTATCTGGATCCCATTCTGGAACATTTACAGCAGTACCACGTTTTTCATATGCAGCAGCACCAATTTCAAACTGTCCATCTGGATTTTCTTCAAATGCAGATACAGGAAGACTGTCTCCATCCATAAGTGTAATAGGATTCATAAGATTTTTAACCATCTTAACTGTTTCTGGACGTCCCTCAAGTTTTGGAGCTGGAGCGTCTGGTGCTGGATTCTTCCAAGAAGCTGGAACATCTATTTTATGAACAGCATCTACACCGGCATCAATTGCTTTGTAGTTCATTTCTACAATTGCATCGCCTTTTTTACCATAGGATTTTTTAGCAGCAGCTTTCATAAACTTAACAGCATCATCAATTGGCATAACATTTGCCAATTTAAAGAATGCAGATTGAAGAATTGTATTAGTACGTTTACCCATACCAATTTCAATTGCTTTGTCAATAGCATTGATTGTATACAACTGGATGTTGTTATCTGCTATGTATTTCTTAGAATCAGCAGTTATCTTAGAATCCAGTTCGTCGTCTGACCACTGACAGTTGATCATGAATGTTCCACCTGGTTTAACGTCCTGAACCATCTTATATCCTTTAACAACATATGATGGATTATGACATGCAACAAAATCGGCCTGATTTATATAATATGGGCTTCTGATTGGCTTGTCACCAAATCTAAGATGTGATATTGTTACACCACCAGTTTTCTTGGAGTCATACTGGAAATATGCTTGAATATATTTGTCTGTATGGTCTCCTAGGATCTTTGTTGAGTTCTTGTTGGCACCTACTGTACCATCACCGCCAAGGCCCCAGAATTTACATTCTACAGTTCCAGGTGCAGATGTAATAGGAGCTGGTTTAACTTCTGGCAAACTCAAGTTTGTAACATCATCAACTATACCGATTGTGAAACGAGCTTTAGGAGCATCTTTCTTCAATTCAGTATATACAGCAAATACACTTGAAGGTGGAGTATCTTTAGAACCAAGTCCATAACGTCCAGCTGTTAATACTACGTCATTAAGTCCTGCTTCACGAAGAGTTGTAGCTACATCAAGATATAGTGGATCTCCAAGTGCTCCTGGCTCTTTTGTACGGTCAAGAACTGCAACCTTTTTAGCTGTTTTAGGTAAAACTTTAAGAAGTGAATTGGATACCCATGGACGATATAAACGAACTTTAACTATTCCAATTTTTTCTCCCCTAGCTGTTAAGTAATCAATAACTTCTTCAGCTACATCACATATAGATCCCATAGCGATGATGACACGGTCAGCATCAGGAGCTCCATAGTAATTGAACAGGTCATAGTTTGTACCAAGTTTTTCATTTACCTTAGCCATGTATTTTTCAACAACAGCTGGTAATTTATCGTAAGTTGTGTTGCTTGCTTCACGATGCTGGAAGAATACATCTCCATTTTCGTGGGAACCACGCATAGCTGGGTGTTCTGGGTTTAATGCATGTTCACGGAAAGCTTTAACCGCATCCATGTTGCACATTTCTTTAAGATCTTCATAATCCCATTTTTCTATTTTCTGAATTTCATGAGATGTACGGAATCCATCAAAGAAGTTTATAAATGGAACTTTACCTTCAATTGCAGAAAGATGTGCAACTGGGCTTAAATCCATTACTTCCTGTGGATTTGTTTCAGCAAGCATTGCGAAACCTGTCTGACGACAAGCATATACATCACTGTGGTCACCGAATATATTAAGTGACTGAGTAGCAACGGTACGTGCTGATACATCAAATACGCAAGGAAGCTGTTCAGCAGCAATTTTATACATATTAGGAATCATCAAAAGAAGACCCTGTGATGCTGTAAATGTTGTTGTGATAGCTCCAGCAGCAAGAGAACCATGAACAGTTCCTGCAGCACCTGCTTCAGACTCCATTTCTACAACATTAACTTGATTACCAAAAATATTTTCACGTCCTGCAGCAGACCATTGGTCAATAACATCAGCCATTGGACTTGATGGTGTGATAGGATAGATACCTGCTACTTCAGTAAATGCATAAGCCACATGTGCAGCGGCTGTATTACCATCCATTGATTGTTTAGATCTTGACATATAAATTTCCTCCTCTATTTTTTAAGGTTATATAAGGTCATATATTGTTATTAAACAACCTAATTTATAATAAAAGCGTATAAAGCCTATTAATCAAAATTTCAATTAATATCACACTTTTATATTACAACTTTATATTACAACAAAAATAAGAATATGTAAATTATAAATTTACCTGTATTAATAAAAATTTTTGTTTGTAGACAATGTTATTATAAGCAGTAATAGGGATACTAGGCATCTGTATTAGTCTAACACACAACCTATTTCAAAAAATCCCTTAAAATAGTGAACTGGTTCAACATTTTTTCGACTGAAATGCAATCGTTCACTATTTTTAGAATTTATTTTAACACTTTGCAATCTTATTTTACAAGTAATTTTCCCAATTCTTCTGCTCTTTTTAATTCTTCATCACCAGGGGACTCGTTAACAGCCAATTCTCCTATTACGTTAAATCCATAGTCAGTTACAAGTTTTTTGAAATCTTTTAAGAAAGCACCCTTGTCCCAACCATAGGATCCAAATAATACTGTCTTTTTATTATTTGGTGGAAGCAATTTGAATTCATTAATAAATGGAGCCATTTCCTGCTGCTCAATTCTGTTGTTGTCCATTGACGGGCTTCCAAAAGCTACTGCATCAGCATCCTGTACATCTTTTACTGCTGCATCCTGCACTTGTTTTATAACTACATCAGCTCCTGCACTTTTTGCTCCTTTTGAGATTGAATCAGCCAAAACTTCTACATTTCCGCCATTGCTCCAGTATATTACTGCAACTTTTGACATATTAACATCTCCACCTTCCAAACATATTTCATTTTATGTTCTGCAATTATGCATTCTCCGAATATGGAATAATTATTTTTTTCACAAAATGTTTTATCCATTTAAAGCGAATCCCAATAAAATACATAAAAGAACATATTGACCATATAAATACAAACTCAATCAAATACCTTAATGATTGTGGATTTATTTGAGATGTAATGGACTACAATATCTATTATAACATAAAATATTATTTAACAAAATAATATTTTATTGAATACTATATTTTTTTATAATATCCACTATTCTGTCCACGCCATTTCCAATATTACTAACTTTCATATTATTTATATAATTATTCCTGTTTTTGTATAATTCATCTACTTTTTCTACAAGTAATTTGGAATTTAAACTTTCTTCTCCCAAAACCATACTGTATCCACTCTTTTCAAAAGATGCAGCATTTAGAATCTGATCTCCCCTGCTTGATTTTCTCGAAAGTGGAATGAGCAGATTAGGCTTTTTTAGAGCCAATAGTTCGAATATGGCATTAGCTCCTGCTCTCGATATTACAATATCAGCTGCATTCATCAAATGCGGCATTTCTTCATTTACATATTCAAATTGTATGTACCCTTTCCTGTTTTCCAAAGTTTTATCTAAATTTCCCTTTCCACATATATGGACTATATTGTATGCTTTCAAAAGTACATTTAAAGATTCTCTCACTATATCGTTTATAAATTTTGAGCCAAGACTTCCACCTACTATTAGAAGAATTGGTTTATCCTCTTTAAAATTGCATATTCTTCTTCCTATTATTTTACTGCCATCCAGAATTTCCTTTCGTATAGGGGTACCTGTTAGAATCCCCTTTTTATCTTTTATCTTATTTAATGATTCTGGAAAAGTAACACATATTTTAGTACAATAAGGTGCAGAAAGCCTGTTTGCAAGCCCTGGAGTAATGTCTGATTCATGTGCTACTACAGGTATTTTACTTAAATGGGCCGCAATTACCACTGGAACAGACACAAATCCTCCTTTTGAAAATACAATATTGGGTTTTTCCTTCTTCATTATAAAAAAAGCCTGAAATACGCCTTTCAAAACTTTAAGAGGATCAGTAAAATTTTTTATATCAAAATACCTTCGCAGTTTTCCGCTGGATATGGAAAAGTATTTAATATTTGCAGATTTTATTATCTTTTTCTCTATTCCATTTCTGGTACCTATATATTCTATGTCATAACCCAATTGTTTAAGCTTAGGAACAAGTGCAAGATTTGGAGTCACATGTCCTGCAGAACCACCGCCAGTTAATATTATCTTCTTCAAAATTATTTCCCTCCACATATCAATTCACAATTCACAATTCACAGTTCACAGTTCACAATTTTCAATTTTCAATTTACAGTTTAATTTTACATCCAGCTGTATACATAGTCCACACTAAATTTTTGACATTCTAAAATCCCTGACAATAAGTTGAATACTTGTATTTCCGTTGAATTCATTAATAGATGGGGAAAATACAAAGTCCATAAAAATAGTTTTGAAATTCAAATCTAATACAAGTTCTCTAAATTTCTCACCTCCATTGAAAATAATTGCATCCATTTTTTCCATACTATTTTTCAATCTGCAGAAAAGTTTTACGGTGTTCTTGTCTTTTCCCATAAAATATACCTTGAATACAGCTATATTTCTTTCTGCAAAGAGAGGAGATGAATTTCCCTTTCCAAAAGGTTCAAGAGATTTCAAATCCTTTATTATCTTAAAATTTATGTTTTCAAGTGGTAGTGCCTTATCTATTCTGACCTTTGGTATAATATCTTTTTCTGTAAGTGTGCAATTTTGATTCAATCTTCTTCTTAGTTCATCTATATTTTCATGTTTAATGGACATTCCTGCGGCCATCTGATGGCCTCCAAAATTTTCAAACAGGTCACGGCACTTTGATAGTTCTTCGAACATATTGTATTCATCTATGGACCTTCCAGACCCTTTTGCCATAAATTCACCATTTGTGAGTACTATAGATGGTAGATTGTATTTTTCCTTCAGCCTTCCTGCTATAATTCCTGCAACACTCTCATGAATACCTTCTCTATACACTACAAGCACCCTGTCTTTTTTCAAATCAGAATTTTCAACTACGTCTACTATTTCCTCAAGTCCTTTCATAGTTATATTCTGACGTTCCATATTCAATTCTCTGAGTTTTTTTGCAAGTTTTGTGGCAGTTTTCTTATCCTGTGAAAGAAAAAGCTTCAATGCAAGTACTGCATTGTCCAATCTTCCGGTAGCATTTATACAAGGTCCCAGAACAAATCCTACATGATATGAAGTGATACTCCCAATATTTAAAGAATTTTCATCTACAAGTGCCTGTATGCCCAAATTTTGCGTTCTGTTCAGCATTTCAAGCCCACATTTTGCTATTATTCTGTTTTCTCCCAAAAGATCAACTACATCACATATAGTTCCAATAGCTGCATATTCAATAAATTCAAATGACTTGTTTTTGTCAATTCCCAGTTTATCATAGACTACCTGCACAAATTTAAATGCTATACCTGCTCCACACAGCATTTTAAACGGATATTTGCACTCTTTTTGTTTAGGGTCTATTACTGCATCTGCATCCGGGATTATTTCATCAGTACCCTCAAATGGTACATCATGGTGATCCGTTACAACTACGGTCATGCCAAGTTCCTTTGCCCTTTTAATCTGAGATATGGCTGATATGCCGTTGTCACAAGTTATAATGGTATTAAATCCTTCCTTGTGAAGGCACTCTATACTTGCCTCATTTATACCATAGCCTTCCTTTACCCTGTCAGGTATATGATATTTTACATCTGCACCACAGCTTGAAAATGCACTGTACAGTATAAATGTACTGGTTATTCCGTCTGCATCATAGTCGCCGTATATTGCTATCTTCTTCTTTTTATGTATTGCATCAATTATTATGTCAGTTCCCTTATCCATATCTTTCATTAAAATAGGGTCATGTAATTTGTCTATTGAAGGATTCATAAAATCCACCACATCTGTTTCACTTGTTATACCCCTATTTGCAAGTACGGAAAGTAGAATTGGGTTTATATTGATTTTTTTTAAAATATTCCTGTCTATTTTTCGTCTTCTAAGCATCCACTGCTTCTGCAAAAAAACACTTCCTTTTCAATTTAGAATTTGTATGGATGGTTCTTTTATTACCTTCTTTATTACATCGTATATATCTTGCTGGGAAATACCCTGTAGATTTTCCGTTTCTTCATAGAGTTTTCTATAATCTCCATACATCAATTCATATGTAGTAAGTTCTTTACAGAGCTGTATGGATCTTTCAAGCTTGAGTTCTCTTTTGAGCCTCACCCTTCTTGCCAGTTTTTCTATATCTTTCTCCTTGAAATAGTCCATTTTACTTGTAATGTTATCTATAATCGTATTTATTATGCAAATGGATTTATCCACTTTTCCCGCCGAGGTTCCCATGTTTATAGACAAAAGTTTTATGCCTCTCTCATTTTTTATATAACTTCCTATCTCATATGCTGCAGCATTTTTTGTCCTTATTTCCTGAAAAAGTAAACTGCTTGTTCCCTGTCCAAATGCATCATTGAACAATAGGAGAGCTTTGAATTCTTCATTACTCAAGCCGCCAATGTCAAACACATACTGAATTTTAGCTCCTTCAAAAGATTCTAAATTGCCTTTATATATTCCAGATATATTTTTTTCATATGTTTCATATGATATTGAACAGTTGGATTCAGTATTCCATGACCCGAAATATTGTTCAACCAGCTTGCAAACAAGTTCAAAATCCAACGAAGATGAGAAACTTATTACGCAATTGTCCGGTGTATAAAAACATTTATAAAAATTTTTTATGTCCTCCAGGGTTACAAGCTTTATATCCTTTTCCGAACCTATTATGATTTCCTTTATTCTTCTATTTCTAAAACAGTTTTTAAAAAGCATATCTTCACAATACTGATACATGTCTCCATGCCATTCTTTAAGTTCTTCCATGATTATATCCATTTCTTCTTTGAATCCACATTGAGGGAAAGATGGATTCATTAGTATGTCGGAATATAGTTCCAGTGCTCTTTGCATATCCCTGCTTAAACAAGTGCCGTAGTATATCGTATATGGATAATTGGTCATGGCATTTTCAAAACCGAATATGTCATCAAATTCCGCATTTATCTCATTTTCCGTTCTGCAGCATGTTCCCTTTGATACAAGATGTTCCAGTGCATGAGCTGTTCCAAAATTAAATCTATTCTGTTCTTCCAGAGCCCCTGCATTGAATCCTATGCACAGTGATGTTATTTCACCCTGCCTGTGTTCATATATAAGTTTTATTCCATTTTTTAAAGTATGATATTCCATATTATCACCAACTTTTTAAATTAATAATTATGGTGTACAAGTGGGTTTGGGGTATGTAGTATGTATGTGTCCGTCTATTGAATGAACACTGCATATGATTTGTACGTATAATAAACGGACACTATTGCAATGTCTATTTTATCGAGTTCACAGTTTGTTAATAATATTAAACTTACTACTTTTCGTGATACTGGTCTACCAGATTCATCAGTGTAGATCTTTTTACTCTTTCTACAGTTTCCTCATCAGAAAGATTTTCAAGTATTTTAAAAGCAAAATAAATTGATGTAGCTGCCCCCCTGCTTGTTATAATATTGCCGTCTTGGACTACAAAATCTTCCTTATAATTGACTTCTTTAAGTTCGTCCTTGAAATTTGGGTTTGAAGTTACATTTTTATTCTTTATAATTCCCGCCTTATCTAAAACTATAGGTGCTGCACATATGGCTGCCACTAATTTTCCATTTTTATTAAATGCTGAAACCAACTTTATTACATTGTCATTATCCCTCAAATTGGTTGCTCCAGGAAGACCGCCTGGAAGTATAACAGCATCATATTCATCTATGTTTATATTTTTCAATATTTCATCTGTTTTTACAGTAGTACCTCTTGAGCTTGTTTTTTCATTTTTATCATCTACAGAACATATGGTGCAGCTGAGCTTTCCCCTTCTTAGTATATCAACGGGTGTCAGAGCTTCAATATCTTCAAATCCTTCTGCAAGTAATACTATGGCTTTTTTCAAAATAAAACCCCCCATTTTTTAGAATTCAGAGTTCAGAGTTCAAAGTTCAGAGTTCAGTTATCAGAGCTCAAAGAACAAATTTGGTTGATTTTCGTCTCTGACGAAAATCTTCATTTTTTGTTCTTTGTTCTCTGAACTTTGCTCTTTTAAATCTGTTCTTTGAACTTTATTCTTTATTTTTCTCTCTCTTTTAATATTATAATAATTATAACTGTTTTCTACAAATCCATAAATTACATGAAAAATCCTGCAGCTCACAACGAGTGCAGGATTTTTTCATAATTTTTATTGTTTTGCCCATCCCATGGATCTCTTTACAGCATCGTGCCATCCTTCTAAAAGCTTTTCTCTTTTATCTTCCTTCATTACAGGCATAAAATTTTTGGATATTGCCCAGTTCTTGCGTACATCCTCCCTATTTTGCCAATATCCTACTGCAATACCGGCAAGATACGCTGCACCAAGTGCAGTAGTCTCTATAACTTTAGGTCTGTCTACCTGTACATTTAATATATCAGACTGAAATTGCATAAGGAAATTGTTTGCGCAAGCTCCTCCATCTACTTTGAGTGCCTTGAGCTCTATGTGGGAATCCTCTTCCATTGCTTTAAGAACATCATAAGTCTGATATGCAAGTGACTCTACTGTAGCTCTTACAAAATGCTCCTTTTTGGTTCCTCTTGTAATTCCAATCATTATACCTCTTGCATATTGATCCCAATAAGGTGCCCCAAGTCCTACAAAAGCAGGTACAAGATAGACTCCACCGGTATCTTCTACGGCATCACAGTATTTTTCAGATTCAGGGGCAGTTTTGAGCATTCTAAGTTCATCCCTAAGCCACTGTATTGAAGCCCCTCCTATGAATATGCTCCCTTCAAGTGCATACTCAACTTTTCCATCTATACCTATAGCTATTGTAGTTAAAAGACCATTTTTGGATTCTACAGCCTTATCACCAGTATTCATAAGCAGAAAACATCCTGTTCCATAAGTATTCTTCGCCATCCCAGGCTTGAAACATGTTTGTCCAAATAAAGCTGCCTGTTGATCTCCAGCATCTCCCGCTATTGGAATTTCCACACCAAATAGACTCTCAGCAGCCTGTCCATATACACAGCTTGATGGTTTTACTTCTGGCAGCATTGATTCTGGAATATCGAAAAGTTCCAAAAGTTCCTTGTCCCATTTAAGTTCATGTATATTGAACAGCATGGTCCTGGAAGCATTTGTATAATCAGTTACATGAACCTTGCCTTTTGTCAAATTCCACATGAGCCATGTATCTACAGTACCAAATATGAGATTTCCCCTGTTGGCTTCTCTCCTGGCAGTAGGTACGTTGTCAAGTATCCACTTTATTTTAGTTGCTGAAAAATATGCGTCAAGTACAAGTCCTGTCTTCTCTTTTATGATTTTATCTACACCTTTTGCTTTTAATTCATCACAATAGTCAGCAGTTCTCCTGCACTGCCATACTATGGCATTGTATACCGGCAATCCAGTCCTTCTATCCCATACGATTGTAGTTTCCCTCTGATTTGTTATACCTATTGCTTCTATATCCTCCGCTTTTATATTTGATTTTAGAAGCGTTTCCGTAGCTACTCCAAACTGTGTAGCCCATATTTCCATGGGGTCATGTTCAACCCATCCACCTTCTGGATATATCTGTTTAAATTCCTTCTGTGAAGTACTTACAGGTAACCCATTCTCATTGAATATTATACATCTTGAACTAGTAGTACCTTGATCCAAAGCCATAACATACTTTGCCATTTTATATTCTCCTCCCACGTAACGTTTTCAAATTATATTTTTTTATTTAATAGAATTTCAATTACAATTTATAAATTCCACAAACTACTGTCAGTAGTTGAAACTGCTACAGCTCCCGCAGATAATGATTCAATAACATCCTTTTTGTTTGTTATAAGTCCACCTGCAATTATTGGAACTTTTATTTCTTTTTTTAGAACATTTATTATTTTACTTGCTACTCCTGGCATAACTTCTACTGCAGTCGGATTCGTATCATGAATACTTTTTATTCCTGTCTTTAGTGAAAGTGAGTCTATTGCAAACATTCTTTGTATTGAAAACAAATTAATCTGATTTGCATATTTTATATTTGAAGACCTAGTGCTTATTATGCCGTCTGCTTTTACATTTTCTTTTATAAATCTTACAGAAGATTGATCGCCTCTTATCCCATCTATTAAATCCAAATGAACAAATACCAATTTTCCTTTTTCCTTAAGTTTACTACATATATCCCTGACACTTAATATGTCTCCATATAGAATAAAAACTATGTTGGCATTACTTGAAACTATCCTTTTCAGTCCCTCATCATTTCTTATTGCAGCTATAACTGGATTTTCTATTAGTACTTCTTTAAGCTTATTCATCTACTATACCTCTTTATAATTTAATGGTTAATAACTATTATTAATTTTAACATCACATTTAAAGGGATACAACCAACATATTAAAATATTACGTTAAATAGAAGTGCTCCACATATTCCACCTGCTATTGGTCCAAAAACAGGTATCCATGAATATGACCAGTCTGAACCTCCTTTACCTGCAATAGGTAAAATTGCATGTGCAATTCTAGGTGCAAGATCCCTTGCAGGGTTTATTGCATATCCTGTAGGCCCCCCAAGTGAAAGTCCTATTGACCATATTAAAAATACTACGAAAAGTGTACCTATTCCAAGAGCCGTGTGCTGTGCCCCCATTCCCAATATTGCAAATACTAAAAGTGCTGTTCCTAAAAACTCTGTTAAAAAGTTTGATGGCAAGTTTCTTATAGCTGGAGCAGTACAGAATATACCAAGCTTGGCTGCCTTGTCCTCTGTCTTTTCCCAATGGGGAAGATAAGTAATCCAGACAAGTGCGCCTCCAACTATTCCTCCAAGCATCTGTGCAATTATATAACCCGGTACTTCAGCTGCTGGAAATTTTCCTGCTGCTGCAAGTCCAATAGTAAGTGCTGGATTGAAATGAGCTCCACTTACACTTCCAAACATAAGAGCCGGTATACCAACTGCAAAAGCCCAGCCTGCGGTTATTACCATCCATCCTCCATTTTGCCCCTTGCTCTTTGTAAGGGTACAGTTAGCACATACCCCATCACCCAAGTAAACCAGGATCATAGTACCTACAAATTCTGCTATTAATTTTGACATAGAACTTCCTCCCATATCTCCCATATATTGTTTTTATTTGGCAGTAGAATGCTTGTTTTTTATAAAATCGATTACATAAAATAGTAAATATAGATTTTTTTACGCAACAAGCCGCTTTTAATATAGCTATATCAGCTATATTAAAAGCGGCTCTCTCATTCTCTGCCTCTTGTCTATGACAACATTATAGTATAAAATTTAAAGGATTACAATACTTTATTCTACATTATTTTTAAATTTATTTTTTTAATGTCTGCTGCACTGTCTACAACAGGTTTTCCAACTCCAGCTCTATTTTGACGCTTTATCTCATTGATCATTACATTAAATTTTCTATCATTTTTATCTGTCAACTCTATATATGATTTATCATCATCTTCATCTATTAAAAATGAATAGATTACCTTGTCATCTTCCTTTAAATTTATAGCTCCAGATCCAGATGCAATTTTACCTGTTATATTTACATCTTCACTGGAAAATTTAATTCCCATGCCCTTTTCCGTCAAAACCACTATATCCATATCTTCTTCTTTTGAATACTCCACATCAATTATCTTATCATCTTTATCCTTGAATTTATATGCAGTTTCACCACTTTTAATGTGTTGAAATTCACTTAAGGTGCTCTTCTTTATCATGGCATTTGAGGTGAAAAAATATATATTTCCTGTTTGGAAATCATTTATAGAAAAAATGTTTATTATATCAGACCTGCTGGATATGCCAAATAGCTTATTTATTCCAATACCTTCTGCTATGTTTTCTACAACTGCTGATAGTATTGAAAACACTCTTCCGTCCTTTGTAAAAATCAATATGGTACTTGAAGAAGATGTGTTGACACCAAAAGTCCTTCTGTTATTATCCGAGGATTTCAATATGCCGTTTTTATCTATGGAAATATAGAATTCATTATTTTGAACTTCCTGTTCTGAAAAATCAATGTCCATGACTTCATCATTTTCAGGAAGGGTAAATACATCACTGCTTACTATATTTCTATCCTGTGTTTCAATCTTCAATTCCGGCAGGATAAATTCCAGCCCAAATTTTGTAACTAATTTTAAAGAGCCTTTCCTTCTATCTTTTGGTACTAATTCTACTTTTATTAGTTTTTCATTTTTTTTCAACTTAAGTGCCATAAGTTTTGTATAATTGGTTCTAAATTTTTCAAGAGAAGTTTTCTTAATTCCGCTAATACTTGTAAACAATACAAGGTCAAAATTGTCATTTATATCCTCTACATCTATAACAGAAACTATTTTTTCCCGTGAACTGTTGAACCCTTTTATGATATTGTCAAGTTTATCCCCCTTTTCCTTCCACCTGAATTCAGGAATATCTATGCCTTTCAATTTATACATATATCCTTTATCAGTAAAAAACATAATAGTGTGCTTGGTATTTGAATTTATAACAATCTTACTGTAATCCCCTTCCCTGTACTCTATCTCCTCTATATTTTTACTGCATCTATTATAACTTCTTTGAGATATTCTCTTTATGAAGTTCTCATTGGACATGGTTACGACTATATCTTCTTGAATTATAATCTCATCTACCTGTATTTTAGCCTCACTGTCATCTTCTATAATTTCAGTTCTTCTGTCATCTCCGTATTTATCTCTTATATCCTTCAATTCACTTTTTATAACTTTAAACTGCTCCTTTTCGCTTGAAAGTATAAGTTCACGTTTTTTTATGTACCTTGAAAGTTTACTATGCTCTTTTTCAAATTCAACTATTTCAAGTCCTGTAAGTCTGTATAACATAAGCTCAAGTATGGCTTCAGATTGAATTTTAGTAAAATCAAATATATCCATAAGATTTTTACATGCATCTTTTTTGGATTTTGAACTTCTTATAGTCTTTATAATATCGTCCATTATTCCAATAGCCTTTATAAATCCTTCTACAATATGAAATCTCTTTCTGGCAGCTTCAAGTTCTTTTTTTGTCCTTCTTATGAGTATTTCTTTCTGATAATCTATAAAATGTTCCAGTATGCTCTTAAGTGAAAGTGTATTGGGTTTTCCATCTGCCAGTGCTACCATATTAAAAGAAACACTGCATTGAAGTTCTGTCTTTTTAAACAGATATTTCAATATTTTTTCCACTTGATTATGATCTATTGATTTTCTGAATTCAATTACAGCTCTTATTCCGGTTCTGTCCGATTCATCTCTTATGTCATAAATAGAATCAAGGACTTTGGAGTGCCTCTTGTCAACTGTCATTTCAGAAATGGTCTGGAGAAGCTTTGCCTTGCTCCTTCTATATGGAAATTCCGTTATGACTATTCCAAACCTTCCATTTTCCAGCTTTTCTATTGAAGTCCTTGCCCTTAATGTTGCCCTGCCTTCTCCCGATTCATAGGCCGATTTCAGTGAATCCCTGCCTATAATTATTCCACCTGTTGGAAGATCAGGCCCTTTAACATATTTCATAAGATCATCTGTATTTGATTCCGGAGCGTCTATCAATGCCATTGCTGCATCTATAACTTCCCTTAGATTATGTGGTGGTATATTAGTAGCAAGTCCTACAGCTATTCCAAATGCCCCATTTACAAGAAGATTCGGGTACCTTACAGGAAGAACTTCAGGTTCTTTTTCCGATCCTGAATAATTGTCTACCATATCTACTACATCATCTTCTATGTACTTTATCATTTCCATGGCAATAGGAGTAAGTCTTGCCTCGGTATAACGCATAGCTGCAGCATTATCTCCATCCTGACTTCCCCAGTTTCCATGTCCGTCTATTATAGGCATTCTAGTTGTAAAATCCTGTGCCAGTATTACCATTGCATCATATACGGAAGTATCTCCATGAGGATGGTATTTACCCAAAATATCTCCTACTATCCTGGCGGATTTATAATAAGGTCTATCTGGAAATGCCTTTAACATGTAAGAGCCATAAATTATCCTTCTGTGCACAGGTTTTAATCCATCTCTTACATCAGGAAGTGCTCTATCCTTTGCCACTTCTACAGCATATGGAAGATAATTGTCAGGCATGGCTTCTTCAATAGGAAGTCTTATTATGTTAGTATCTTTTGGAATTATCGTCTTTTTAGCCAAAGTTGATCGTCCTTTCTTGTTCAGTTCACAGTTCACAATTCTTCATTAATTGTGAATTTTACATTGTGAATTTTACATTGTGAATTGTGCATTATCTAAAACTGTGCGTATTTATACATGTACTTCTTTCTCGGTGCTACAACATCTCCCATAAGAAGCGAAACCATCTTCTCCGCTTTTGCAGCATCTTCTATAGTTATCTGCTGAAGTGTCCTTGTTTCAGGATTCAGTGTGGTTTCCCAGAGCTGATCCGGATTCATCTCTCCAAGGCCTTTGTATCTCTGTATAAGTGCACCTGAGCCTACTTCATTTTTTGCATCTAAAAGCTGTTGGTCACTATATGCGTACTTAACAATTTGCTTGTTTTTAGTATTTTTATAGACTTTATACAGAGGTGGAAGTGCTATATACAGGTGACCATCTGAAATAAGTTTTCTCATATATCTATATATATATGTCATCCACAAGGTTCTTATATGATAACCATCTACGTCTGCATCACTCATTATTATTATCTTGTCATATTTTAAATCTTTCTCATTATAGTTATCAAGTATACCGGTTCCTACAGCTGAATTGAATATTTTCAATTCTTCGCTTCCCAAAACATTTTCCAGTTTCTGTTTTTCTGTATTCATGATTTTTCCCTTGGATGGCATTATAGTCTGAAATCTTCTATCCCTTGCCTGTTTGGCAGATCCTCCTGCAGAGTCACCCTCCACTACTATAAACTCACAGTATGAAGAATTTTTCAAAGTACACACTGCAATTTTCCCGGCAAGAGGTGCAGCTCCTTTTCCTATCTTCTTTTTTTCCGCATCATTTATCTTCTTTATTTTTTCTCTCCTTGCAGCTGAATCCAGTGCATTGTTTATTATGACAGCCGCTGTTTTTTTATTGTCCTCTATCCACTCTGAAAGTTTTGTGTAGGAAAGATCATTCATCATGGTATAGGCTTCTGTATTTCCAAGTTTTGTCTTGGTTTGTCCTTCAAATACAGGATTGCTTATCTTGATTTTGACTATGGCTGTCATTCCCTCTCTCAAGTCGTCTCCTTCAAATTCCTTTTCCTTTACCAGGTTAAGCTTTTTGCCCCAATCCTTAAATGCTCTTGTCATTCCAGTTTTAAATCCGCTTTCATGAGTTCCCGACTCTGTAGTTGGGATGTTGTTTACATAGCTTGCTATATGATAAGTAGTTGAATCGGTAAATTGAATACATATTTCTCCCTGCATTTTTATGTCATTTACCTGTCTTTCACCCTGAAACAGTATGGGATCCTTATGGAGCGGTGTTTTGCTTTCATTTAAATATTCTATAAAGTCCAGAAGCCCTCTTTCCGAGTGATACTCTTTCTGAATTTCCTCATGTCCTCTTCTGTCTATTAATTTTAATGTGACGCCTTTATTTTGAAATGCCAGTTCCTTTAATCTTTCATCTATTATATCAAATTTGAATTCAACAGTGGAAAACACATCAGAATCCGGCATGAATGTAACTTTGGTTCCTGTATCTTTAGTTTCTCCTATTTGATTGAGTTTTGTTACAGGAGTCCCCGGCATATCCTTCCCAAGCGATTCGTCGTAGGAATATTCAAATCTCTGTTTATATATATGCCCTTTTTGTTTTACTTCTACTTCCATCCATTTTGAAAGTGCATTTACAACTGCTGCGCCGACTCCGTGAAGGCCTCCAGAGGTTTTATAGACATCATTGTTGAATTTGCCGCCGGTATGAAGTTCGGTAAATACCATTTCGACTCCTGTCTTTTTCTTTAAAGGATGTACCCCTGTTGGAATTCCCCTTCCATTGTCAGTTACAGTTGCACTACCATCTTCGTTCAAAATAACAGATGCACAGGAACCGAACCCATTTGAAATTTCATCTATAGAATTATCTAGAATTTCCCATATGCAATGATGAAGTCCTTTACTGCCTGTAGACCCTATATACATTCCAGGTCTCACTCTAACTGGTTCAAGTTTTTCAAGTGAAGTTAAAGAATTTACATCATATACTTCATTATCTATATCTTTATGCTTCATTTTTTACCTCCAAAATATATGCTAAGTTATTCAATTTATGAAAAAAAACCTTCTAAAAAATAATGCAGAAGGTACCATTAACTAAAAGTTCTAACTTCAAACGTTATTATATATTATAGTACATAATTTATGCAAATTATTTTTAAATAAGACTTATATTTGACAAATTTTAATAAAAGGTATATATTAGTAAGCAAAAGTATACTATATTGATATAGTTTATATATTGATATTAGTAATTTAATAACTTTTTATACCATTAAAGTATACTGTAATGGTATAATTTCAGGAGGTATTGTAATGGAAAATTGTAAAAGTTGTAGTATTTGTAATTCGGCAGACAAGGTATTGGAAGATTTCATTGAAACATTGGATATAGAGACTTCTCTTCATCGTGTAGAGAGTCAGAAGTATAAATGCAACTTTGGGAAAAATGGTGTATGCTGTAAACTCTGTGCAAATGGTCCCTGTAGAATAAGTGAGAAATCTCCTAGAGGAATATGCGGAGCAACTGCCGATACAATAGTTGCAAGAAATTTTTTAAGGGCTGTAGCAGCAGGTACTGCATGTTATCTTCATGTAGTTGAAAATACTGCCAGGAATTTAAAATCTACTGGTGAATCAAATGGAAAAATCAAAGGAGAAGCTGCACTTAACAGACTTGCGGATACATTTGGAATATCAGAGGCAGATATTCATAAGAAAGCTGTATTGGTAGCAGATAAAGTATTGAGCGATTTGTACAAACCTAGATTTGAAAAAATGGATTTGGTGAATAAATTAGGCTATGCTCCTAGAATTGAAAACTGGCAAAAATTGGGCATAATGCCTGGAGGAGCAAAATCCGAAGTATTTGATGCTATAGTAAAAACCTCTACAAATTTGAACAGTGATGCCAAGGACATGATGGTAAACTGTTTAAATCTTGGAATAAGTACAGGAATTTATGGACTTACCCTTACAAACCTACTGAACGACATTCTACTTGGAGAACCTTCAATAAGGCCAGCTAAAGTAGGATTCAAAGTAGTTGACCCTTCCTATATAAATATAATGGTAACAGGTCACCAACAATCAATCATATCATATCTTGAAGATATTCTTACAACTCCTGAAGTAATAAAAAAAGCACAGAAAGCCGGAGCCAAAGGTTTCAAACTTGTAGGATGCACATGTGTAGGCCAGGATCTTCAATTAAGAGGAGAGCATTACAAGGATGTATTTTCAGGACATGCAGGCAACAACTTTACCAGTGAAGCACTAATTGCAACTGGCGGCATAGATTCCATAGTATCAGAATTCAACTGTACACTTCCAGGAATAGAGCCTGTCTCAGATAAATTCATGGTAAAAATGATATGTGTTGATGATGTAGCCAAAAAATCGAATGCAGAATATGTAGAGTATTCCTTCGATAAAAGAAAGGAAATAAGCAATCATATAATAGACGAATCAATAAAGAGTTATTTAGACAGACGTCCTAAAATAAAGATAAACATACCTGAAAATCACGGTTTTGATAATGTTATAACGGGCGTAAGCGAAGGATCACTTAAAGAATTTCTTGGAGGAACCTGGAAACCATTAGTTGACTTAATTGCTGCAGGCAAGATCAAGGGAGTTGCAGGAATAGTAGGCTGCTCAAATCTTACTGCAAAAGGTCATGATGTATTTACTGTTGGACTTGCAAAGGAACTTATAAAAAGAGACATTATAGTACTGTCCGCAGGATGCTCAAGTGGGGGGCTTGAAAATGTGGGATTGATGTCTCCCGAAGCTTCAAAACTTGCAGGTTCAAATTTAAGGGCAGTTTGTGAAAGTCTTGGAATACCTCCTGTACTAAATTTTGGTCCATGCCTTGCTATAGGAAGGCTTGAAATTGTAGCAAAGGAACTAGCTGAATATTTGAATATAGACATTCCAGCTCTTCCATTAGTGCTTTCAGCTCCTCAGTGGTTGGAAGAACAGGCTCTTGCAGATGGATGCTTTGGATTGTCCCTTGGACTTCCACTTCATCTTGCAATTTCACCTTTTATAGATGGAAGTGAAACTGTTTCAAAATTACTTACAGAAGACATGGAAAGTCTAACTGGAGGAAAATTAATTATTGAAGGTGACATTAAAAAGGCTGCTGACAAACTTGAAGAAATAGTTCTAGCTAAAAGAAAAGGCCTGGGACTTAGATAGAGTTCAAATAATGGAGTTCAAATAATGGAGTTCAAATAATGGAGTTCAAATAATGGAGATTTTCGGTATGGACCGAAAATCTCCATATTTGAACTTTTTACTTTGATATTTTACTTTACTTTTCCTTGGTTTGCCACCTTCCCCTGCTTAAGTGCAATTTCATTTGGATCACCAAGATAATAGTGTTTAATAAATCTCCAATTCAGTTCACAATTTATAAGCGAAATTGGAATTAATAATCATTTTTATGTAATAATTACAACACAAAATACCATATGATGCTAATATATCCATATAAAAATAAGTATAATCTATTTGAATCCAAATAGATTATACTTATTTTACTTAATGACTACACATAATTTAAATAGAGAAATTAAAATATCTTTTTCATAGTCAGACACATTTTCAAAACTTTGGAGAAATACAGTATATTTGTCATTCAACTCTATCTTCTCCTGGGGCATAAAGGTCTCTTTTCCCGCTCCAATTATATACTCTATTCTTTTGGTGAATTTTTGAGAAAAAACCACCTGAGTTCCTTCATAATAGGCCACTGTATTCTCACATAGTATTTTAAAAGCCTCTTTTATATCTCCTGCTTCAAGTACTTCCTTCAAATTATGTTCTATAAATTTTTTAAACTCCATTTTATCCATACACAACCTCATCCTTGCACAAAATCTAAAGTACAAAGTTCAAATATCATAGTTCAAATTTGAACTATGCACTTTGAACTATGCACTTTAGATATAAATGTCTCTTTTTCCATCTGAGATAAGCTGCAACTTATCTTTTATAATTTTCTGCTTTGCTGCATCAAATTTTTTTATGGTCTTGTTAATGACTTCCTCTCCTGCAGTTTTAGTCTCAGGTGATGCATAATCTAAAAGATACTCCTTGAATGTAAAAATTGCATTTGGAATACAGAAATTATGAATTAATGATTTCTTTGCTATACTCATAAAATGAGATCCAGTTCTTCCGCATCTATAATCGGCAGTACAAAAAGACGGAATACATCCCTGTTTGCACACATCTCTTATAGCTTCATCGAGGCTTCTCATATCTCCAAGTTGAAACTGTTCTTTTTCAGGTATCAAACCCCTGTCATACTCTGCATAGCCTCCTATTCCTATTCTTGAACCTGCATCTACCTGTGACACTCCAAGTGGAAGCACTTCTTCTCTTACTTTTGTACTCTCCCTTGCCGTCAATATCATACCCGTATATGGAACCGATAATCTTAAAATAGCCACAAGCTTTTTAAAATCATCATCTGAAACTTTATATTTGGGGTTGAGCGTAAATGGTACATCTAAGGCTGATTCTATTCGTGGAAAAGATATTGTATGTGGTCCTACTCCATCAAAAGTTTTTTCAAAATGGATTGTATGATATAAAAGTCCCATTACTTCGAATTTCCAGTCATATAGTCCAAACAATGCTCCAATACCAAGGTCATCTATTCCTGCTTCCATGGCCCTGTCAAGTCCATAGAGTCTCCATGCATAATTTCCCTTTCTATCACCTGCTGGATGCAATTTTCTATAAGTATCGTGGTGATATGTCTCCTGGAATATCTGGAATGTTCCAATACCCGCTTCATGTAATTTTTTATATCCCGGTACATCCAGTGGAGCTGCATTTATATTAACTCTTCTTATTTCTCCTCTTCCAACTTTTGTGGCATATACTTTCTTAATTGTCTTGGCTATGAAATCCGCATCATAATTGTCATCTTCTCCATATACAAGTATCAATCTCTTATGGCCTGATTTTTCCAGTACTTCTACTTCTTCACCAAGTTCATCCATGGTAAGAGTTTTTCTGTCTATTGATTTATTGTCATGCCTGAAACCGCAGTACAGACAATTGTTCCTACATTTATTTCCTACATATAATGGAGCAAAAAATACTATTCTTTCTCCATATACTTCCTCTTTTATCTGCCTTGCAAGTGCAAACATTTCTTGAAGAAGATCCTCATCTTCTATTTGAAGCAATTTTGCAGTTTCTTCAGGTTCCAACCTGACTTTTGATCTTGCCTTGTCAAATATGGCCCTTATTTCACTTTTTTCCGGATTTTTAGCTGCATTTAACTGCTCCCATATTTTATCATCATCAATGAAATCCTTAAAATTAGGATCCAAATACTTTTTATCTATTTCCATTTTATATTTCCTCCCTAAAATAAAAAAATTAAACTCTCCAGGCAATGCTGAAAGTTTAACTAATTCACAGAAAAATATAATGTCAAATATATAACAATATATTTTCACAATAAATATGTTCTATCAGCATCTTGCTCAGAATACTCTTTACAATTTGGCATAGATTTTTAGTATATCCTAAGTAACAGAAAATCTATTACTAAAGATTTAATTATATTCTATACTTTTAAAACAAGCCTTGTCAATAATTTTTTGAAGTAGTTGATAATATTTTAACTAATAAATGTATGGGTACATTTTTCAAATAATTGTTTTACATATACAATTATTAGCATCAACATAATAATAATTGATATTGGAGGAACAATTATGGCAAAATATGAATTAAACAAAAATCTTGCCCAGATGTTAAAGGGCGGCGTAATAATGGATGTAGTAAACAGAGAACAGGCAATTATTGCTGAAAAAGCAGGAGCTTGTGCAGTTATGGCTCTTGAAAGAGTACCTTCTGATATAAGAAAAGAAGGTGGCGTTGCAAGAATGTCCGATCCTAAAATGATAATGGAAATACAAAATGCAGTATCAATACCTGTTATGGCCAAGGTAAGAATAGGACATTTCGTAGAAGCACAAATTCTACAGCAATTAAATGTAGATTTCATAGATGAAAGTGAAGTTTTAACTCCTGCGGATAATTCTTATCACATAAATAAAAAGGATTTTAAAATACCTTTTGTATGCGGGGCACGAAATCTTGGAGAGGCTCTTAGAAGAATTGGTGAAGGTGCATCAATGATAAGAACAAAAGGCGAAGCTGGAACAGGAAATGTTGTTGAGGCTGTAACTCATATGAGGACAATGTCAGATGAAATCCAAAGGGTTAAAAGTGCAGGAAAAGAGGAGCTTATGACTCTTGCAAAAGAATTTCAAGCACCTTATGATCTGATAGAATATGTATGGGAAAATGGAAAACTTCCTGTAGTAAATTTTGCTGCAGGTGGAATTGCAACTCCTGCAGATGCAGCATTAATGATGCAACTCGGATCTGAAGGTGTATTTGTTGGATCTGGAATATTTAAATCTGAAAATCCAGAAAAGAGAGCAAAAGCAATTGTACTTGCTACCACTTATTATAATGATGCTGAAAAAGTTGAAAAAGCTTCTGAAGATATTGGAACTGCAATGTCTGGAATTGAAATAAAAGACATAGAAGAAAAATATGCAGAAAGAGGATGGTAGTATGAAAATCGGTGTACTGTCATTTCAAGGCGGCGTAAAGGAACATATGGACCATATAAAATCTCTTGGAACTGATGCCGTAGAAATAAAAGATTGCAGACAACTAGATGAAATCGACGGCATCATACTTCCAGGTGGTGAAAGTACTACTATGGGAAAGCTGCTTGAAATCACAAAAATGATGCAGCCATTGAGAGAAAAAATATTAAATGGGCTTCCTGTATGGGGAACATGTGCAGGTATGATACTTCTGGCAAATTCAATTGAGGACAGCAAAAGCTATCTTTCTGTAATAGACATATCTGTAAGGAGAAATGCCTATGGAAGTCAAATTGACAGTTTCCGTGACTATGCACTTATTCCTGAGGTATCTGATTTTAAAATACCCCTGGTTTTCATAAGGGCTCCTTTTATAACGCATTTAGGTGATAATGTAAAAAGGCTGTGCACTATAAGGGAAAATGTAGTTGCCGCCAGGCATGACAACGTCCTTGTAACTTCATTTCATCCAGAACTTACAGAAGATTTGAAATTTCATGAATATTTTTTATCCATGATTTAGTCAATTCACAATTCACAATCCACAGTTCACAATTGCCAATTTACAATTGTGAACTGTTATTATCTGAATATTTAACCAGATTTGATAGTGGAAAAACATTTATAACGGGTTCTTCATAAGGATGGACTCTTCTTATAGTTTTTATGGCATTTTCAACCACCTTGCTTCTACAGCAAAATTCCACCTTACATTCTTCTTCACTACTTGTCTCCCCAATTTTTCCTTCAAATGGATTTGCACCTTTTAGCGGTCTCCAGTATCCTATAACTCTGGATACAGACATGCAATTGTCATAATTTCCTCCTATACTGAGTGCTCCTATTTCATTTAAACTCTCTCTCAACTCTGTTACATATTCCCCGGGTACAAATGTTTCAACCTTGTAGTTTTCAATTTTCAAAGCTATTACCTCCCATCAATTTTCTTCATTAGTCATGCAGATTATGTGCAAATACTCCAGCTGCCTCCAAATCATCCTCGTTAGGTCTTCCCTTTGCTATTCCTCCAAATAACTTAAATGGTCCATAGGTATCGAAACCCTTTGAAGCAAAGCTTCCTACAACATCAAATCCATGCTCAACTAATTTATTCTTTAATGAATCGTTGTATTCAACTTTTCCCTGCCCGCTGGTTGAGAATATAAATACCTTCTTATCTTTAAATACAGGCATATCATCTATTAATTTTAGAAGCCTCTTGTGAAACTTTCCATAAAATATACCTGAACCAAATCCTATTAAATCATATTTATCCAGTTCATCTAATTTTATATTCTCAACGTTCACAATATCACTTTTTAGTTCTCCTGCAATTTTATTCGCAATTTTTTCAGTATTTTTATGCTCTGTAGAAATATAAACAACCAAACTTTTCAAAATAAATTTTCCTCCTTTTTCAATTGAACTTACTTTTTTTCCTTATGAATATTATAATACAATATTTAAATATTTTGACATTATTTTTTGAAGAAGTTATACTTAATTTGAATGCTAATATCAAGGGGGTATAATATGAAAAATACAGTATTTCTAAATGCTAAAAAATTGAACTTTGACAACAAAATGGACTTTTCAAATCTTGACAGTTTCACAAAAGTTACAAGATATGATACAAGCACTGAAAATGAAATTTTGGACAGGGTTCAGGATCAAAACATAGTAGTTACAAAAGAACTTCCTTTAGGGTCAGATTTAATATCAAAGTTTCCATCTACAGTAGAACTCATATGTGAAGCCGGTACAGGCTATAACAATATAGACATGGAAGCTGCAAAGAAAAAGAATATCACAGTATGCAATGTTCCAGGATACAGTACAGATGCTGTAGCACAACTGGCTATTACTTTTATGCTCAGCTTGAGTTCTTCTCTGGCTCTTCAACAGACTATGATAAAACAAAATAATTTCGATAATTTTACAAAAGATCTTCAAGTTCCTCATTTTGAAATAAAGAATAAAACTCTTGGAGTGATTGGTGCAGGAGCTATAGGACAGAGTGTAATAAAAACCGCTTTGAGTTTGGGAATGAATGTACTCGTATACAATAGGAGTGTAAAACCTATTAAAGATGTAAAATTTGTTTCTTTGGAAGAGCTTCTCAAAGAAAGTGATTTTGTAACAATTCACTGTCCACTTACTGATAATACAAAGCATCTCATAGATATAGACAAACTTAAGATGATGAAAACTTCATCTTTCATTATAAACACTGCAAGAGGCGCTATAATAAAAGAATCGGATTTGATAGAAGCTTTAAGCAAAAATATAATTGCAGGTGCAGCTTTAGATGTTCAGGAAAAAGAACCACTTGACACAAAGAGTCCACTTTTCTCCATGGAAAACGTTATATTGACTCCTCACATAGGTTGTAAATGTATTGAATCAAGACAAAGATTAATCGAACTTCTTGGAAAAAATATAAAGTCATTTATAGATGGCAATCCTATAAATGTAGTTAGTTGAATTTAAAATTTTTCCAGGTAACAACTACCTGGAAAAATTTTATAAGTAACGGTTACCCAAAAATATTTGCAAAAAAGCTTTTTATAGCATTTCCTATTTTAGAAAAGAAACCCTGTGCTTCTGGAGTTGACAGCTTATCCTTTAGTTGGTTGGTAACACCATTCAATTGACCCTGTATTTCTCCAAAGTTCAAATTCAAACCATTTATTTTGTTCATAACTGAAGTTATCTTATTGATATCCCCGTCACTTAAATTTATATTATAGTTATTTGTCACATTTTCGACTATCTTTTTTACTCCTGCTTCAGTTTTTGGCTTATCTTGAACAACCTGTTTCTTAATGTCATTCATAAGCCCCGCCGCCTTGTCTTTTCCTATTTTGTCACCAATGTCTCCTGTAGTCATCAATTCATCATTTGCAACTTTTTTCTTGTTTTCATCAATTTTACTGCCTGAACTGCTGGTTTCATATCCTTTTAAAATTCCTGTAAGAGCTGCAGTACCTGATACGGTAAACGGAGCTGCCGCCTTTACATTGGCATTCTTGACTCCTGCAGTAATCAATGCATTTTTTATCATACTGCTGCTTACCCATGATATATTGTGTGTAGATACATTTAATCCTCCACCTGTAGTTGGCTCTACATAAGCACAGGATATTGATTTTGTACCAATTTGATCGCTGCTGGCTACATCACTTAAATATTTTTTCTCTTCATCAATATTTACTTCTATAACATCTGCATCCTGCCTGCTTACTCCAAAATACTTAAGCATGTCCTCTTTTTGACTGTTTGTAAGATTTCCTCCCAATGTAACAACTTTATAGGAATCAGCATATACTCTATTTCCAGCTATGGATATTACTACAGTCAATATCATAAATACTGTCAACAGTTTACTTATACCCATCTTTAACTTCATATTCAAAACTCCTTTTCTAATTTTAATATAATTATATCAGCATTTCCAATAATATAATATACTACATCTATCAGCAATAAAAGTATCAATTTATAAACAATATATAAAATTTTTTATAATGTTAAAATAGATAAAATATGATAAAATATATTCTAATACTAAAATGATTAATATAGGAAGTGATAATTACAATATGTTTAAAAACATGAGAAAATCGGAAAGACAATTGGGCAATGATGAAATCAAGGATATATTGAATAGTGGTGAATATGGAATTTTGGCAACTACAGGAGAAAATAATTACTCATATGCTATTCCCCTAAACTATGTATATTGGAATAACAGCATATATTTTCACTGTGCGTTTGAAGGAAATAAAATTGATAATATAAAAATCAACAATAAAGTTTGCTTTTGTGTAGTTGGAAAGGCAGAGATTATTCCAAATAAATTTACTACCAAGTATAAAAGTGCTGTAGCTTTTGGACAGGCATCTTCTATATCAGATGAAGATGAAAAGAAAAAGGTTTTATATGAATTTATTCAAAAGTATTCTCCCAAATTTGAAAAGGAAGGCAATATTTACATAGATAGGGCTGTTTCAAAGACAAATATAATAAAAATATCTATTGATCATGTAACTGCAAAGGGAAGACTCAAATGATCTTCCCAAACATTAACCGAACTATTCAAATTTTAAACTTTTGAATCATTATACTAAGATTCTCTGCCATTTCTGCCTGACCTTGTGCAGTTTCTGATATCTGTGTCATTCCCTGGGAAGCCTCATTAATACTGGATTTTATAACTTCTACATTCTGTGAAGCATTCTGTGCTACTCCAGCTGTACTCTGTACTGCTTTGCTAACCTGACTTATGGTGTTTGTAATCTGTTGTGACATAGAAGAAATATTTTCAGACATACTGCTTATAAAATCAGCATCATCATAATATTTATCTCCAATATTTTTGAAAGATTGAAGTTGTGAACTCACATCATCATTGATAAAATTCAATACATTTTTACTGCTCCTTGAAAGATTGCCAAATGCATCCTGAACTTTTGAAATAGTACCTTGTATTCCACTTACTGCTTGCTGTGACTGCTCTGCAAGTTTCCTAACTTCTCCTGCCACTACCTGAAATCCCTTTCCACTTTCACCTGCTCTTGAGGCCTCTATAGCGGCATTCAATGCTAAAAGATTAGTCTGTTCTGCAATTGACGCAATGGTATTGGCCATGACTTTTATTTCTTCAACTACTTTACCTTCTTCTATTGCCTTCAATATTGTTTCATTATTCTTATTGCTTAAATTTTTAATTTTTTCTATAGAATCTTTAACTTTTTCTTTTATCTCAATAGCACTAAGTTTGGTTGCTTGGGATTTATTATTTCCATCATCAGCCTTGTGGGAAAGTTCATTAACGCTGGAATCTACTTCCTGAATAGAGGCACTAATTTCTTCAGAAGAAGCACCACTTTCCTGAACATCCTCTGATATTGAAACTGTTGAACTGTTTATCTCCTCAAATTTTGAAGTAAGTTCTTCTACTGTAGAATAAAGTTCCTCACTGGCAGAACTCATATTCTGTGAATCATTTAAAATGTTTTTTACAAGTTGCTTTATGTTTTCCTGGGCTTTAACAAGTTCTTTTTTCGCCTTTCCAAATTCATCTTCCCTATCTATTTTATATTCGTGTGAAAAATCATATTCTGATAAATTTTTTGATATCTCCACAATTTGCATTAATGACTTATTTATGTCTTTTGAGGTTAAAATTCCTATTCCTATTGCCAATAATATTCCTATTGCCATGATGATGAGCATATTTACACTATTTTTATAATATACCGAATAATTATTTAAATAGGAGTTATTGGCAGCATTATCACTGATATTAATGAGTTTATTAATATTTTTATCCATACCTTCTATTATAGGATTTATTCTATTAACAAATATTGATTGTGCCTCAGCATATTTGCCACTTTGTGATAAATTTATTACACTTTGTCTAGCATTTCTATAAACATCAAGTTGTTTATTATAATTTATCCATAGATTCTTTTCTGCCTGGCTCTTGGATATCTTGTCAAATTGTGCACTGTATTTTTCATCATTAACTCTAGTATTATCCAGATCCTTTTTGATGTCGATTACTTGTGAAGTGTCTTTCTGATATGATAGTTTTAATAAATCCGTATTGCTTTGCATTAGATTTTCCTTGATATTTGATAATATGTATATGCCTTTAAAATTAGTATTGTACATACTTTTTGAATTAGTATTTACTGCCGTAAGCGCATAAATACTCATAACACTGACTAAGATAATTAGCAGTGACATTATTATAAAAGATAAAACAATTCTTATTCCAACCTTGACATTTTTCAAAAGATTCATTATATCCCCCCATATTTAGTTTATAACTCTATATTTCTCACCTCTTCACCTAACAAACTTTTAATGCAATTATTCAAAGTTCAATTTGAAAAATCATTTATAAAATAGTTTGAAAACCATTTAAACAACACATGCTATTATTGCTGATACAATAATTAATTTAATTAAGTATTTTTAATATCAGTGTATATTATATTGAGTTGTTTTACAAATTATTACATAAAAATGCTAAATATACCCTTTATGTTCATCTTTAGCAACATTATAGCATTTTAACAATGTAGAATCAATTATTATAATTGCATTTTAAACTTAGGAGTGAAGAATATTGAAAATATATTGGTATGATGGAAATAAAAACATAGTTGGTTTAAGAGTCAAACAAGCTAGATTATCCCATAATCCTCCCTTAACTCAAGACAATCTATCCGCAAAACTGGAACTTATGAATATTAAACTTGATAGAATTTCCATATCAAGGATAGAATCTGGAAATAGATTCGTTGCAGATTATGAAATAGTAGGAATATCAAGAGCCCTTAATATAAGTTTGAACTGGCTTCTTCTAGGAGAAAACTAAAAGAGCTCTAAGGAGCTCTTCCAAACTAATTATAGCTTCATATGTTTGATATTTTTAATTCCATTTATAATTTTAATAGAATCTTCAAAACCGGTTTTGTATATTTTTCCCATTGCAATATCTAATTGTTCATCTAAAATATCTTCATATTTTATAAATAGATTTTGTTCTTCTGAATTTAACTTATTCATAATTTTATTTTCAATATTTCTTGATCTGATTTTTAATTCATTGTATTCTGCATTGTTTTTCAAATTCAATAAAATTTTACTTATTCTCCTTTCCATAAAATATTTAACAGTGTCTTCAAAATCCTTATCCATAACTATACCTCCAAATAATATTTTGAGGTATAGTTATAACTCGTGCAGAATAAAGTTTCAAGTCTATTTTAACAATTTAAATATTTATTTTAAAAAAGCATTTACATCTGCGTAAATGCTTTTTATATAATATCTTAAACAATATCACAATATATGTTTTTAGCAGGAAGCCAATTCCTTACCTAAATTTTTGCATTCTTCTTCTGATTCACCTTCTGGTGCTTCATTTACTATAAGCCCATCATTCACCAAATTAGCACCATACCCTTCCATTCGTTCAACCCAGCTTCTCATCCATTCACCATCACCCCATCCATAGGAACCAAATAAGGCAATTTTTTTACCTGAAACAGCCCCGGATATACTTTCAACAAAAGGTTCCATTTCAGACTCTTCAATAACTTCTGCACCCATGGCTGGCGATCCAAGAGCTACAACATCTGCATCTTTTACATCAGCTTCACTTGCACTTGAAACATTTATAAGATTTACATCGGCTCCTTTTTCTTTAGCGCCCTCTGCAATTAAGTTAGCCATGGATTCTGTATTTCCTGTGCCTGTCCAATAAATTATATTTACTTTTGACATATATTAATCACCTCATTGATTTATTTGATAATGAATATCACTATCAAATAAATAATATAATTATTTCACATTTTTGTCAATACCATAACAAAGATTTATATAAAAAAACCCTGCACAAATATATTTGCACAAGGTAAATTTTCAATTAATGTAAATTCTATTGTCTTATCTGGCCACTGCCATAGATTATATATTTTCCCGTAGTCAATTCATTTAATCCCATAGGCCCCCTGGCATGAAGTTTCTGGGTGCTTATGCCTATTTCGCCGCCAAAACCGAACTGTCCACCATCGGTAAATCTTGAAGATGCATTTACATAAACAGCTGCAGCATCCACTTCTTTTAAGAATCTCTCAGAGTTAGCATAACTATTTGTTACAATAACTTCAGAATGTCTTGTACCATATTTATATATATGATCCATAGCTTCATCTATAGAGGATACTACTTTTACTGCAAGAATTAGATCCAGATATTCAGTTGCCCAATCATCTTCAACTGCTGGAACTATTCCATCAACAATCTTCTGTGTAATGCTGCATCCTCTTATTTCAACACCAATATGCTTCAGTTTGTCACAGAGATGCGGCAGAAATTGTGCTGCTATGCCCTTGTGAACGAGAAGGGTCTCCATTGCATTGCACACTCCAGGCCTTTGAGTTTTAGCATTTATAATTATATCCTCGGCCATTTTAAAATCCGCATCTTCATCTACATATACATGGCAATTTCCAAGCCCCGTTTCTATAACCGGTACTGTAGAGTTTTTGACTACATTCTTTATAAGTCCGGCTCCTCCTCTTGGTATTAGCACATCTATATATTCATTTAATTTCATCATTACATTGACAGCTTCCCTGTCTGTAATATCTATAAGCTGTATTGATCCATCTTCAAGTCCCGCCTCAGAAGCAGCTTTTGATATTACGTTGTATATGGCCATATTTGAATTTATTGCTTCACTTCCACCTTTTAATATAACTGCATTTCCGGACTTTATACACAGAGCTGATGCATCTACTGTAACATTAGGTCTTGCCTCATAAATTATTCCTATAACTCCAAGTGGGACCCTAGTCCTTCCTATCCTAAGACCATTTGGCCTCTTCCACATTTTTGTAACTTCACCTATTGGATCTGGAAGTGCAGCAGTATCTTTCAAAGTTTTGGCCATACCTTCTATTCTTTCATCATTTAACATGAGTCTGTCGATTAATGATGGTGATATACCCTTTTTTCTGGCATTTTCCACGTCCTTTTTATTTTCCTCTATTATATAGTTTCTATTTTTCAAGATAGCTTCACTCATATTTAGAAGAGCCTTGTTTTTAACTAAAGTACTTTCATAGGACAACTTTTTGGAAGCTTTTTTAGCAAGCCTGGATTTTCCTACAACATATTCTTTTATGTTCAAATATACCCCTCCATTTTATTGTGTTTTTGGCAGAAATAATGTTCCTACATTTTTAAAGCATATTATATCCCTGATTATATCGGGAGTTTCACCTTTTGCAATTACCATGGGCACTCCACCTGAGGTGGCAATTTTAGCAGCCCTTATTTTAGTTACCATTCCTCCTGTACCAAGCTGACTTCCAGCTCCTCCTGCACAACTTTCTATCTCATCTGTTATTTGACTTACACAGTTTATCAAGACAGCATTGGGATTATCCTTAGGATTATCATTGTACAATCCATCTATATCTGAAAGAAGAATTAAAAGATCAGCGTCTATAAGGGATGACACCATTGCGGACAGTGTATCATTGTCTCCAAATTTAATCTCATCTACTATAATTGCATCATTTTCATTGACTATGGGTATAACACCTCTTTCAAGAAGTTCACAAAAGGTATTTTTTGCATTTGTAACTCTTTCTTCCTGAGTTATATCATCTTTTGTAATAAGTATCTGTGCCACAGTCTTTCCATATTCAGAAAAAAATTTTTCATATGTATTCATTAAAATTCCCTGTCCAACTGCAGCTGCCGCCTGACTTACCACAACATTTGTGGGTTTCTTTTTAAGTCCAAGTTTTCCTATGCCTGCACCTATCGCTGCTGATGTAACAAGTACAACTTCCAATCCTCTGTTATGTAAATCGGAAATCTGTCTTACAAGATGTTCTATCATATATAAATTTAAAAGTCCACTCTCGTAAGTGAGGGTTGAACTTCCAACTTTTATTACAACTCTTTTGACATTTTTTAAGTAGTGCTGTCTATTATTCATATATATATTTCACCTATTTTTTAATTTTTGATGTATAATTAAGTCTATGAGTTATACACCTGTTTTAAAAATTATATCATAAAAATTCATAAGTTTTCAAGGAGTGTTGATTAATGGACAAAAAACTTGGTTTAATCGGATGCGGAAATATGTCACAGGCTATTATAGGTGGAGTTGTAAGTTCAAAAACTCTTCTACCTGAAGATATCATTGTAAGCAATCCTTCGGAGTCCAAGCTAAAAGAAGCACATGACAAATACAAAATTGAAACAACTACAGACAATATAGAAGTTGCAAAAGTTTCAGATACAATCATACTTGCTGTAAAGCCAAACAAATATCCAGAGGTAATTTCTGAAATAAAAGATTACATACGCAAAAATACAATAATAGCAACAATTGCTGCAGGAATATCTATAGGGAGAACAGAAGCTCTGTTTGAAAAAGAGGTAAAAATAGCAAGAGCAATGCCAAATACTCCTGCATTAGTTAAAGAAGCAATGACAGCACTTTGTTTTAACAAAACTATAAATGATGATGATATAAATAAAATTGTTGATATATTCAACAGTTGTGGTAAATCTGAAATAGTTGATGAAAAACTAATAGATGCTGTAACAGGTGTAAGTGGTTCATCTCCAGCCTATGTGTACATGTTTATTGAAGCAATGGCGGATGCTGCAGTACTTCAAGGCATGCCAAGAAAAAGTGCATATAAATTTGCAGCACAGGCAGTGCTTGGATCTGCAAAAATGGTACTTGAGACAGGACTGCATCCAGGAGAATTAAAAGACAATGTATGTTCCCCTGGAGGAACTACAATTGATGCAGTACGTATACTGGAAAAGGATAATTTCAGATATGCAGTAATTGATGCAATAAATACTTGTACTGAAAAATCAAAGCAAATGTCAAAAAACAATTAGTAAATAAATAAGCATGGGATTAAATCCCATGCTTATTTATTTTATTGTGGATTTTATATTTTTCTGCAAACTTACTATTTTAGAATAACTATAATCGGTACTGTTGCAGCTAGGATAATTTGATTCATTCCACTTATGATCTACTGAAAGTTGTTTGTCTGTTATATTAAAATATAAGTGGGAAAGTACATTTGTACCATTGTCAGTAACAGGATCATCCCATGTTGAATCCAAATTGTAGTATTTTCCCTGTATTTTTACTATATTCCATGCATGTCCAATTAAGCCGCTTCCATTATTTGCCTGCCCTATAACCATAATGTTTTCTATGCCTGCTGCTTTAAGAAGCCTGTACATTGCATCTGCATATCCCTGACATACTCCAACTCCATCTATCAAAATACCATAGGCATTATATGAATCATCAGGAATTCCTCCATTTTCATCTCTCTGGTCATATTTAGCATTGTTTACAACATAATCATGAAGTGCCAGTTCCTTTTGATAATCCTTCATACTGGAATTGGTAACACCATTTACTATATCCTGTACTTTTTTATTGAGTACATTATTCTTCTGTATGAGATTCTGCTTTGTATCACTGTATTTAAAATTTATAGTCATTTTAACTGGATTACTGTATTCAATAGTACCGGTAGCACTTTCATATCCCAATCTCAATTCAGGATAATCATTCATAATATTATTTATAACATTTAAATCATAACTTTTACTGTCATAATCTTGTATATTTAATACAAGCTGGCTTCTATAATCCTCCAGTGCATTTTTCAATATATTATAATAGTCATTATAACTATTTATGTTTATACAATTATCATTATCTATTGAAAAATTATATTTTACAGATTTATTTAATTTATTTCCATAGATATCTTTTAGATCATCAGACACATCCAATACATAATTTTGTCCATTCTTATATTGATCTTTTGCAGAAACGATAATAGTATTCTTGTCTTTCTCAGAAATATTAATATCTACATTTTTATCATCTTTGGTTTCATATACTTTAATATAATTGCTTGCATCATTTATATCAACCGGTCTATTAAAAGTTATAGTCCATACTTTATCATCGCTAACTTTAGAAATAGCCCCGTTATTCCATAAACTAGAGTTACCCTCTGCGTAAACAGTTTGTCCTATGAAAATAAATAGAGCAGTAAAAAATATCAAATTTATATTGCGAATTTTTTTTAACACCTTAGTACCTCCTTTACTACCTTCTTGCAGACAATAAATTTCAGATACTATTTATCCAGTAATTTATAGAGCACCTGGGTTCCACAGTCACCTTTATTTTCAGATAGAAGTTCATCATACAGTGATTTGGAAAGTTTAAGTGCCGGAGTCTCCAAATTCATATTTTTAGCCTCATCTAAAGCTATATTCATATCTTTTATAAAGTGCTTGACATAAAATCCGGGTTTAAAATCCCCTTTTATCATCCTTGGTGCCAGGTTACTTAAAGACCAGCTGCTTGCTCCACCAACTTCTATGCTTTTGAGTACTGTTTCAGGATCAAGACCTGATTTTTTAGCATATGCCATGGCTTCACATACTCCCATCATATTAGCTGCTATAGCTATCTGATTACACATCTTGGTATGCTGTCCTGAACCTGCCGGCCCCTGAAGCACTATATTTTTTCCCATTAGTTCAAAAATCGGCTTAACTTTTTCAAATACATTCCTGTCACCGCCTACCATAATTGACAGAGTGCCATTTTTAGCCCCTACATCACCACCTGATACTGGAGCATCAAGTGAATATAAACCTTTCTTCTTAGCTTCCTCATATATTTTCTTTGCCAATGATGGCTTGGATGTTGTCATATCTATTATTGTACTTCCACGTTTTGCATTATTGACTACTCCATTTTCACCAAGATAAGTTTCTTCCACATCTTTAGGATATCCAACTATGGAAATTACTATATCTGATTCCCTGGCAAGTTCCTCAACACTATTCTTCCACCTGGCACCATTTTTCACAAGGTTATCAGCCTTTGACCTGGTTCTATTATATACAAGCAGATTATATCCACCAGCTAATAGATTTGATGCCATGCTATTACCCATTACACCTGTTCCAATAAATCCTATAATTGCATTTTTATTTGACATGTAATCCCACCTTTATTAAAGTTCAAAGTTCAAATATCAAAGTTCAAATATTAAGGCTCAAATTTAGTTGATATTTGCTCTTTTAACCCTGCTCTTTATTTAATTATACATAATGAAAAGGGAATTTTAAAGTAGTATTCAACTCAAATAGTACTCATTGATTAATATATGAGAAATTTGAGTTAAAAACCCGAAGCTTCCAAAGTTTCGGGTTTTTAAAAAATATGATATTAAAAAGTTTCTTTTACTACAATCTCGTCCAGAGACTTGCGTTCAGTATCATGTCTGTTTGGGGAAGCAAGTTTGCAATCGGCATAACCTATACCTATAATGCTTACCGGAACTATATTCTCTGGTATATTGAACTCTTTTCTCAATATTTCAGGGTCAAAATGCTCAACCCATATAGTTCCAAGTCCTAGTTCTACAGCCTGAAGTATTATATGCGTTGACACTATACTTCCATCTATATTCGACATATCTTTATTATCATATGGTCTTTTCCATGATTGTGTACAATCAGAAGTTACTATTATAACCAATGGAGCACTGTAAACATTTCCTGATTTTTTTATTTTGTCAAGATTTTTTTGTTCCTGTACAACAATAAGCTTTTCAGGCTGTTTATTAGCAGCTGTAGGTGAAATTCTAGCTGCTTCCAGAATTTTCAGAAGTTTTTCATCTTCTACCTTTTTATTTTGATATTTACGTACCGAACAACGTTTCTTTGCAAGTTCCAAAAAACTCATTATAAATTCACTCCCCTTTTATCATTTACAATGTACAATTCACAGTTTACAATTTAGAGAGATTCCATTAAACTCGAAATATAAATTATACTCTAGTTATTATTATACCCAATTTTTAATCAATTCACAAAATCCAATTCACAATTTATTTATGAACTAATTGTGAATCATGAATTGTTAACTGTAAATCGTTAACTACCTAGTCGCATCTCAATGCATCTACCGGGTTTAATTTTGCCGCCCTTCTTGCTGGAACTATTCCTGCTATTACACATATCAATATTGTAAATATAATTGTAAATGCAAGAACTGAAGCTCTTATGTCAACTATTTTCATTCCTGCTTCCATACCACCTATTTTATATGCTGCAACTACCTTGTTTACAATACCACCCAATATTAAAGCTATTGCAATACCTGCAATGCTTCCAATAAATCCAAGGCTTCCCGACTGCACGGTGAACATTGTACGTATACTCTTTTTAGAAGCTCCCTGTGCCTTCATTATACCTATTGATTTTGTCTTCTCATATACTGACATGGTCATTGTATTTACAACTCCTATGGATGCTACAATAAGCACTATTGCTCCTGCGGCAATTAAAATTGCCTTTATTATAGTGAACATCGTATTCATTCTATCCGCATAACCTGCCTGAGACTGTGTTTCATATCCCATTTTTTTAATTGCACTTTCCACTTTAGTTACATCTGACATGTTTTTGGCCTCAACATTTACAGTAGTATATCCCTTTTTGTTTATATAATCTGTTTCGGACATATAGTATTCTTGAATTCTTGCAGCTATTGAATCTGATGTAGTAATTACATTACTTCCATTATCATATAATTTATTAACTACTCCAGCTATTTTAGCCTTTATTAAAAGTGGTTGTTTCTTTGGGGCACCTGGAATCTCAGGAAATGAAACAACTACATCTATTTCTTTTCCAACAACACTTTTGTAATCTTTTATTCCTATCCTGTTTAGATAAGTCTGCCCAACAAGTACAGAGTCCATATTCTTCCGTGTCATTGTATCTCCGGCTATTATTGGTCTATATCCATATTTCTTAACCTTTTTTTTATCAGATTTAATCTCATTTTGCTTTGCGTCCATAAAAACATTGAATTTCAGATTATTTCCCTGGACATTTACCTTTTTGCCTGTTCTGCTTCCCAATTTTACTTCTCCCACTTCAGTATCAATAGAAGCACTAACACCTGCTACTCCACTTACCTTTTTAAACTTATCAAGTATATCTTCAGCTATTATTTTATCTTTCCCTTTTGTAGTCTTTGGGATTACTTTAATTATTCTCATAGTATCCATCTGTTTTATCTGATCAGACCCTATTTGTTGAATTCCCTGTCCAAGCCCAGCCATTAATATTACAAGCATTGCTCCTACTGCTATGCCGAATGACGTAAGAGCCGTACGAAGTTTTCTTTTATTAAGATCACTAAATGCCATTTTTAAACAATCTGCCAACTTCATATAAATCATTCCCTTCTTATGAATTTAAAGCTTGTATAGGATCCATCTTGGATGCTTTTCTTGATGGATATATCCCTGCAATTATAGAAATAACAATAGAAAATACCAGTGTACCAAACGCAAGCCAAAGTGGCATTGTAAAGTTTATAGTCTCAGTTATTTTCTTGCTTTCGAGAAATATCTTAAGTCCAAACTGGATTATATTTAAATTAACAATACTAAATACAAGCCCAAGTATTCCTCCAAAGAAACCAATTATGGACGACTGAATAATATATATACTGTGTATGTCTTTTCTGGTTGCACCTATGGATTTCATGATTCCTATAGATCTGGTTCTCTCGTATATAACCATAATCATGGTATTTACAATACCAACAGCTGCTACAAAAAGAACTATCAACCCGAGAACGGCAAGTATTATCTTTATTATCCTAAATGAGCTTTCTATTTTTTGAATTATATCCTGATAGCTTACATAAAGATATCCGGTTTTCCTTACTTCATTTCCTATATGTGAAATGTTGTCCGTATTACTACTATTTATGACAACAAAATCATATCCCTCATTTTTTAAATAATCTTTCTGCATTGAATAATAACTTAAAATTTGTGATGTCATGTCCAAAGATGCTACTATTTTATTTTCCTTTTCAAATTTATCGCCTATTATCCCAACTATCTTTCCTTTAACCCGAAGTGGTTTTAATACTATATTCTGATTTTCAGTCTTGCTTTCAGTAATATTTATATCTTTTCCAAGGGCACTTTTATAATCTTTTATCCCCATATTTACAAGATACTTTTTCCCTACAAGTACTGCATTTTTATCTGAACTCTTTAAGTTCCTTCCTGCAATAATTGGAACAAGATTTTCATTATTATTGTTTTTTCTCACCGACTCAATATCTACATTGCTAAAATAGCTTGTATTATTATTCAATGCTGTTATATAAGTTTCACCTTTATTATGTTTATTTTCTATTTCCACATTATCTACATTAACTCCTACAAAGCCCTGGACAATTTCCGCTCCAGATATACTCCCAAATTTATCTATTGCCCTGTCATCTATCTTTTTGAACATCTCACTTTCATCAGTATCACCTCCAGTGTCGCTGTAAATATCAAAATACTTCATATTTGCTACCTGTACCTGTTTCAATGAAGAACTTTTTTCAACTTCCCCCAGAATCAGTTTTTCACCGGAAGTACCCAGGCTTACCAGAGTAACTATCAGCATAGTACCTACTGCCACTGCAAGAGCTGTTAAAAATGTTCTTCCCTTTCTCTTTCCAAGATCCCTTGAGGCAATTTTCAATCCGTCTTTAAATTTCATCCCTGGATACCTCCTGTACCTGGCCATCTCTTATTTTTATCATTCTCTTGGCCTTTTTAGCTTCTTCCATATTATGCGTTACCATAATTATGGTATATCCTTTTTCGTTAAGATCACTTAAAAGATTCATTATGAGTTCGCCATTTTTAGAATCCAGATTTCCCGTAGGCTCATCTGCAAAAATTATACTGGGCTCATTTACAAGTGCCCTGGCAATGCTCACTCTCTGCCTCTGCCCACCTGACATTTCATTTGGTTTATGCTTTATTTTATCCTGAAGCCCTACTATTTCCAGAGCTCTGTTTGCTTTTAATTTTCTTTCCCTGTTTCCTGTTCCTGCAAATATCAAAGGCATCATTACATTTTCAAGAGCAGTTTGGGTGTTTTCCAGATTAAAAGATTGAAAAACAAATCCTATAGTCTGATTTCTATATTTAGACATATCCTTGTCCTTTAATTTACTTATATCTTTTCCGTTAACCACAATACTTCCTGAAGTCGGTGTATCCAATCCACCAACAAGGTGCATGAGAGTAGATTTTCCTGATCCAGAGGGTCCTACTATTGCCACAAATTCACCATCTTTTATTGTAAGATTTACATTGTCAAGTGCCGTAACTTGTTCTTTACCCATTGTATAGATTTTTGAAACGCCTTTTACTTCTATCATCTCTTTACCTCCATATTTTTATAATAGTCTAGTGAACTATTAATATAGTACACTAGACTATAGTTGTTGTCAATGTATTTAACATATAAAAATAAATGGAAACATATACTTTACTACCATTTATAGTTAGAGTAGGTGTTTTTATGAATGAAAATAAATTCTTCACTTTTAGTGAGTATATGAAAAAAGATGATAATGTTTTAACCGCCTCTATGGAGGACTATATGGAGATGATATACAGATTATCAATGGAATCCCACTTTACAAGGGTAAATGAATTATCAGAGGCTCTAAATGTTCAGCCTCCTTCAGTTACTAAAATGATACAGAAGCTATCCAAATTAAAACTTTTAAAATATGAAAAATATGGAGTTATAATACTTGAAGACAGAGGAATAAAAATAGCAAGGAAATTAATAGATAGACATAATACTATAGCAAAAATTTTAAAAATACTAGGTGTGAATGAAAATAATATACTGGAAGAAACTGAAAAGATGGAACATACTATAGATGAACAGACTATACAATGTTTCAACAATTTTATAAATTTTGTAGATGACAATCCCGATATATATTTAAAATTTAAAAATCAAATATCAAAAAATAAATAGTCAAAATATGATATAATTAATAAACAATATATAATTAAAGATAATATTTTGAGGTGAAAACATGCACAAAAAATTAGATACACTAAAGGAAAATATCAAGAAATTACAGAGTGTTGCCATTGCATTTTCAGGTGGTGTTGACAGTACTTTTCTTTTGAAAGTTGCACATGATGTTTTAGGTGACAATGTAATTGCAATAACTGCAACTTCTTCCACCTATCCAAAACGAGAACTTGATGAAGCAAGGAAATACGCCAAGTCCATGGGAGTGAAACATATAATCATAGAATCAGAAGAACTGGATATTGAGGGATATGCTAAAAATCCAGTTAACAGATGCTATTATTGTAAAAAGGAATTATTTTCTAAACTTAGGAATATAGCAAAAGAAAACGATATTAATTATGTACTTGATGGTTCAAATCTTGACGATACAGGAGATTACAGACCTGGAATGGAAGCTGCAAAAGAACTTGGCATTGTAAGTCCTTTAAAAGAAGCAAAGCTTACCAAAGATGATATTAGAACATTTTCCAGGGAAATGAATCTTCCAACATGGAACAAGCCATCATTTGCCTGCTTATCTTCAAGATTTCCCTACGGAAACAAAATAACAAGCAAAAAACTTAAAATGGTAGAAGATGCAGAACAATTTCTACTGGATTTAGGTTTTAGGCAGGTTAGGGTAAGATGTCATGATACAATTGCAAGAATTGAAGTGGCTCCAGAGGAAAGATCTAAATTCTTTGATTTAAGTCTTATGGACAAGGTAGGAAACAAATTTAGGGAATTAGGTTTTACTTATGTAACTTTGGATATTCTAGGTTATAAAACAGGAAGCATGAATGCAGTACTTAAATCAATGCACAATTGACAATGCACAATTCACAATTGGAATGATACTCGGTGGATATACTATCTGCCGGGTATTATTTTATTTCATATAAATATAATATTACTTTATTGGATTATTATAGTACTACCCCCAGCCATTTAATATGGATATGAATTCCTCGTATTGTTAAAATGTGAACTATAGACAAGCCTAAATTACCAAAGATAGAATACGGGGGATATTATAATGAATTTCAAAAAAGTTAGAACTATATTATTTGCAGCAACCCTTTCTACAATGTGTGTTACCCAAGTACATGCCGCTAGTTATAAAGTAAAATCAGGTGATTCTCTATTTAAAATAGGTACACTATTTAAAAATAGTGTAGACTCCCTAGTTAAAAGCAATAATCTTAAATCTACTGAAATATATCCAAATCAAGTATTAAAGGTGGATTCCAAAATTTATACTGTACAAGCTTCTGACAGTCTCTATCTAATATCTAAAAAATACAACGTATCTGTAGATACATTAAAAGCAGCAAATAGCAGTGTAGGCAATTATATTTATCCCGGTCAGGTGTTAAATATACCGTCAGGACATATCTTTAATAGTACAAGCTATTTAAATTCATCCCAACCTGTAGTTCCATATAGTTCAAGTGATCTTGACCTACTGGCAAGACTGGTTAATGCAGAGGCTCAGAGTGAACCATACACAGCCAAAGTAGGTGTGGCAGCAGTTGTTATAAACAGAATACATAATTCGAATTTTCCATCCACAATAAAGGATATAATATATCAAAAATCTGATAAATACTATCAATTCACTCCTGTAGAAAATGGATGGATAAATAAAGCAGCTTCAGAAGATTCCAAAAAAGCTGCCTATGAAGCACTTCATGGTTCGGATCCAACAAAAGGTGCCATATATTATTTTGATGACAGTACTACAAACAAATGGCTGTGGTCAAGAAAAATAGCTTTGAAATCTGGGAAAATGGTATTTACATACTAATACAATGAAGAAAGCTGTGTTCCATAGTGAATAATTCATTATGGAATATAGTTTTTTATTAAAATGTATTTACAAACTGATGATAATTATTGATTATAACTTCTGCAGCACCCATTCCCATTGCAAAAAATAAAAGAATAATTATAAGAATTATTGCTGCTATATCATATTTCATTTTTTCTTTACTATTTACCACATATGAGACGATAATCTCTATTCCAAGAAGTATAAATATAATTGGCCAAAGTGACATTATTATAGAATATTTAATGCCTGGAAATACCAAATGGGACAAAAACAATATTCCATAAATGACAAGTACTATTCCTGCAGTAAGAGTACCAACTGTACGTCCTTTAATCATTCATCTTATCCTCCCTTTTCTTACCTGCAATAAGCTTAATACCTACAATTATTATTATGACACCTATAATTATCTGAGGAGCAATTTGTGCCAAATTATTTATAATATTATATATTTTACTGTCAATATATCCATATAGCATATTGCTAACATTATTCCATATTAAATATATTCCAAGAAGTATAACCAATATTCCTATAACCAATCTTCTCTTTTTAAACATGTCTTTATCAAATTTTGTAAAGTTGTCAATTGAGAAAAGGTATTTGTCCTCCAATTTTTGAAATTCCTCATCTGGCATATATCTCTTGTTTATACAATCAAAGAAAGAATAAAACCATATAAGGGGCAAAACAAATAGAAGCGGACCTATTTTAAGCCATGTTGATAGAAATATTATAAAAAAGAATGCTGACATAAATGATATTCCCATCTTCATAAATCCCATAAACATATGACCTGCTCCAGGTAAAAATGAAAATATGATCGTTGCAAATTTACTTTTCTTTGTTTTCACTATTAAAAACCTCCATACTAATTATTTTTTGTGAAAAATCATCTAGACTTTTATTTATTGAGTTTACAATACTTAAATTAGGTGAAACTATATCAACTGTTTTTACTTTTGTATTTGCAATAACATTCAGTGTATTGGAGAACACAAAGACAAGAGCTATACATGCAGCAATTGAAACTCTGATTGAGTATAAGACAAACTGAATGTTGACTTTTTTCTTGTCTGATATCCTGTTTTTTACTTCCTCTTCAAAACCAAGAGGAGCTTCCGCAAGTTCGGTATCGGTAAAACTATCGGCCATTGCATCTGCACATTTTTCACATTGGGAAACATGTTCTGATATTTTTATCAGTTCAGTATCCTGCAAATTTCCTTTTTTAAATTCTTCCAGTGCATTTTTAGTCAAGTGACCATTTTCATCAAACAATACAATTCTCACTTAAATTCCTCCTCCCATAAAGCTTTGAGCAATTTTTTGGATCTATACAACTGTGTTTGCAGTGTCTTTAATTTTCGTCCTGTACTTTTAGCCATATCGGACAGTTTAATATCTTTATAAAAATAGTTTATAGCTACAGTTTTATAGGGCTCTTTTAATTTTTGAAATAAATTATATATTCTCTCTTTGTCATGCTTTTGTAAAACTATGTCCTCTGTAGAACTATCCCTGCTCTCCAACAATTGACATTCTTCATGTGACAATCTTTCTGTTTTTCTTGCATGACTTTTTATATAGTCTTTGCATTTGTTAACTGCAATTGTGGTAATCCATGCTTTGAAATTTTTCCCATCAAATTTTTTATAATTTTTATATGCAGCTAAGAATGTCTGTTGTGCCAAATCTTCAGATTCAAAATAATTTTTGGTAAATGACATACAAATAGTAATGATTAATCGTTCATATTGTTTTATGTAATTTGTAAACTGCTGTTGTTGAATAACCACCACCACCTTTTTGTCTCTACATATAATATAACGATTGAGGTATTAAAAATACTTCATTTAAATATAAAAAAATAGTACCCTTAAAATGAGTACTATTTCTAATTGCAGTTATTTTGTTAAATAAACTTCCTTGCCAATTTGTCAAAGCTTTCCAATGATTTCTCTATTTTATCATAGGAAATACAATAGGACAATCTAAAATGACCTGGGCATTTAAATGCAGATCCTGGAACTATGAGGAGATTAAATTTCTTGGCTTCTTTTGCAAATTCCACATCGTCTTGAATTAAAGATTTTGGAAACAAGTAAAAAGCTCCCTGTGGCTTAACACATGAAAAACCTATTTTAGTAAGATGTCCATATAAAAGATCCCTGTTTTTCTTATATATATTCACATCTACTTCTGCATCAAGACATTTTGCAATTACCCTTTGAAACAATGAAGGTGCATTTACAAATCCCAATATTCTATTTGCCACATTAAGAGCCTGCATTATATTGTCAAAATCATCTGCTTCACTGCTGCATACTACATATCCTATTCTCTCGCCTGGAAGTGAAAGTGATTTACTATAGGAATATCCAACAATTGAATTTCTATAGTAATTTAGAATATATGGAACTTTTACTCCATCATATACTATCTCTCTGTAAGGTTCATCTGAAATCAAATATATGCTGGTATTAAATTCATGCTGTTTTTTATCAAGAAGCTCAGATAAATTTTTAATAAGTTTTTCTGAATATACAATTCCTGTAGGATTATTAGGAGAATTTATTATTACTGCCTTTGTCTTGCTGTTTATCTTGGCTTCCAACTGATTTAAATCAGGTTCAAAAGTATCTGTATTTGAAGGTACAACTACAAGTTTCCCATTGAAATTGTGTGCATAGTTTTCATATTCCCCAAAAAATGGTGCAAATGTAACAACCTCATCACCTGGATTCAAAAGTGTCTTTAAAATAATATTTAGTCCTCCTGCAGCTCCACAGGCCATTATAAGATTATGTTCTGTCAATTTAAGACTGTACTTTTGATTTATATTCTGTGCAATTTTAGTCCTTACGTCATCATAACCGGAATTACTCATATATCCATGAACTAAATTAGGAGATTCACTGTTTAATATTTCCACTATTGAATTTTTTATATTTTCAGGCGGTTCTACATTTGGATTTCCAAGACTATAATCAAATACGTTTTCTTCTCCATATATGGAAGCCATTTTCTTTCCCTCTTCAAACATGGCTCTTATTATAGAACTTTTGGATACATAATCTTTCATAATATCAGATATCATAAAATACTCCCCTTTTCTATTCTTTATCTAATGTGAGTTCATCGCCAACAAGCTTGTGTCCCTCAAGCCAGTCAATAAACTGTACTGCAGTCCTTGCAGATCTTCCATTATACCACATTTCCCATTTATTGGCCTCTCTATGTAGTATCTCTTTATCTATATCTATTTTTCTTCTATTTGCAAGTCCATCTACAATTTCAAGATACTCCTTTTTGTCAGGAGATGAAAATAGTACATTTATACCAAATCTGTCTGCAAGAGAAAGTTTCTCCTGTTTACTATCTGATACATGCAATTCATCACTATCTTGTTCCCTGTCACTAAAGTATTCTTTTACAAGATGTCTTCTATTTGAGGTAGCATATATCAGGATATTACTTGATCTGCTTTCAAGACCACCTTCAAGTACTGACTTAAGCGTAGTATAACTCTCTTCATTATCTCCAAATACAAGATCGTCTATAAATACTATAAATTTTTGAGATCTATTTTTAAGATTCCTTATTATCTCTGGGAAATCTACAATATAAGCTTTAGGAAGTTCTATCATTCTAAGTCCCTCTGCATAGTACTTGTTAAGTATGGCTTTTACTGTTGATGATTTACCTGTACCCCTGTCCCCATGAAGCAGTACATTGTTGGAACTAAATCCCTTTAAAAACTGAAGGGTATTTTCTATAACTACGGATCTTTCATCTTTGTAACCTATCAATTGTGAAAGTTGGATTGGATCCGGATTGCTTATGCCCTTAAACTGTCCCTTTCCATCAATATGATCCCAAGCAAAAGCTCTATATTTGGCAAATTCTCCACATCCATAGTTTCCGTGGAAATTCTTAAGGTCATCAACACATTTGTCCCAGTTATCGCTGTTGTAAAATTTTTCCTTTATTGCCTTTATGTATTCAACAACCTCATCAGACTTTAGAGTTTTCTCTGTATCCCATTCTGGAAATGCATTGACGACAAATTTATAATTGCTGTCTTCAAGAGATTTTGAAAGTCCATCTTTTATAATCCTGCCTTTAAATCTAGCTACTATTTGAAGGTTCTTAAGATCATTTTTTACAGCATTTTCTATGTCCTTTTGTCCTTCATATGGTTTGTTGAACTGTTGTTTGATTGAAAAAGGATTTTCATCAAATACAATTTTATTTACTATATAATTTTCCAGGGAATTTGATCCGCTCTGTGCCAGCTTAAAAAAGAAATCATTGTACAAATCAGCTGTATTATCCAAATCCACCTTTTCTCCAGTTACATAGTCAAGAAGTACATACAAACTGCCTATTACCTTGTCCTTAAGCAAATTTCTATAAATAGAAATTGAATTTAGTGCCAATTTTGCATTTTCTACTTCAAAACTGGTCCGAAAGTTTACGTTATGCATAAAATGCCTCCTAAAGTATTATAAATATATTTAAATATATTTTAACACACTAAATTAAAAAAGGCACTCTCTAATGCTAGAAAGCACCTTGTAATACACTCATATTTTATTTGAACACTTTTATCCTATCTTCCAGTGGTAAAAAATCCTTTTTGTCCGCTGGAGAAATTATATTTCCAAAAGGCATCTGTGCAATAAGTTGCCAATCTTCAGGTATGTCATATGTTTTTCTTACTTCATTGTCTATTAGAGGATTATAATGCTGTACTGAAGCTCCAAGCCCTTCAACTTCAAGGGAAGTCCATATTATATATTGAAGAATTCCTGAAGCCTGCTGGGACCAGATAGGGAAATTGTTCTTGTATGTTGCAAATTGCTTCTGAAGATTTTTTACAACATCCTGATCTTCAAAATATAAGATAGTTCCATATCCATTTTTAAAAGAATTTATCTTTTCTTCTGTTCCAGAAAAACTTTCTGCAGGAACTATCTTTTTAAGCTCAGCTTTTGTAATATCCCATAATTTATCGTGATATTCATCCAAAAGTACAACCACCCTGGAGCTTTGAGAATTAAATGCTGAAGGAGAATTTTTTACCGCCCTGTTGACCAATTTCAGTATTTTATCATGAGAAACTACTTTTTCCTTTCCTATAGCATATATACTACGTCTGCTTTCCAATGCTTCATGAAAACTTTTACTCATAATTCTACACCTCCAAATTGTATTCAAAAACAAACTAATTTATATACTAATATTGTATACTAATACTTAAATATTTTAAATATTGTTTTATGGGAAACTTAAATTTTATTGTAACTATACATATAAAACTTACATATTAATAAATAGAAGCAAGGAATAGGAGTTATGAAATGTACGATTTTAGATATGACAAATATGAACCGGAATATACTGTACCTTATATTCAGTTTATTCCAGTGCCCGTATTTATGCCAAGACAGCCCGGTGGAATTTATGGCAGGCCCACAGGGCGGCCACCTCAAGGTGGAATATCAGGTTCCGGCATGCCTCCTGGGCCTCCTCCATCCAAAGCACCCGCAAAGCGTCCACCCAAGCAGGGGGGGCCTGGTCAACAAGCTAAATCAATAGATGGTTCTTCTCTAAAACCATGTAGATTCAAATATGTGTATATTTGGCCAAAAAGAGGCCCTGGATTCTGGGCATGGTTGATTAATATAGGGAGAAACTCCATATCAGGTTACAGGTGGTATAGAGGCAGATGGGCATATTTTGGAATGGATCTAAAACAGATAGATAGCTTTTTATGTTATTAACAGTTTTAAAAACAAAACCGGGTGTATTCATCCGGTTTTGTTTTTGTGCAAAATTTATTCTATACCTTTATAATAAAAAATGTTATACTTTTGATATATAATAACTCGTATTTTGTCGATTAACTATTAAATTATTATAAAAATTGAGGTAGGTGCTTTTAGTCTTGGAAACATTACGTAATAAAATTTTAAAATATGGACATGCAATAGATGAAAATATTTTAAAAGTGGACTCATTTTTAAATCATCAGGTAGATCCAAATTTGATGTATGATATAGGAACTAATTTTAAAAATTATTTTAAAGATAAAAATATTACAAAGGTATTTACTATTGAAAGTTCTGGAATAGCTCCTGCAGTTATGACTGCACTTCAGATGAACATACCTATGGTTACATTGAAGAAAAATACATCAAAGATTTTAAATGATGACTTTTATCAAACAACTATACATTCATTTACAAAAGAGATAGATTATACTCTGACTTTATCAAAAAAATACATAACATCTAAAGACAACATATTAATTGTAGATGATTTCCTTGCAAATGGCGAAGCTGCATCTGGAGCTTGCAGACTTGTAGAAGAAATTGGAGCAAAAGTAGCTGGAATAGGTATAGTTATAGAAAAATCATTCCAGCCAGGACGTAAATTATTAGATGACAAAGGCTATGATGTATACTCACTTGCTCGTATTTCCAAGCTTGGAAAAGGTCTAATTGAATTTATAAAGTAGCTGCTGATTTCCCTATAACAACTGATATTATGTCAGTTGTTATAGTTTTTATGCAAAATTATGTTAATCTCATCTACTGTTTTTCAGCCACTTTTCAAATTTATCTGCCTGTATATTTTCGTATATGCAATAAACAAGAGGAAATATTCTATTTAGCACTTCAGAAATACTATAAAAAACAGATGGATATATGGAATCCTTATCCTTTTCTATGCCTTTTATTATCTTATCTGCAACTTTTGAAGGAGACTGTACAGGCCATGGCATTGGTGCGTTTTTCCCTCCAGCCTTTCTAAAAAATTTAGTGTTGGTAGCTACAGGATAAGCCAGTGCAAGTTTTCCTCTATTTTTCATCTCATACCTGTAGGTCCTTGCAAATTGATGAATAGCTGATTTAGCTGAACAATACAGTGTATAACCAGGCAACGCCACATTATGTACGGCTGAACAGGTTATTACCATAAAATATTCTTTCTTGCCATTAATTGCTTTCATCTTCTGTGCAGAATATATTGGGGACAATACATCCGTGTCGTATATTCTCTTGTTATGCTCCCAGTCCGGCTCTATTATTTCTTCACAATATGCAAAGCCTGCATTGGCTATAAAAATATCAACTTTTCCAAGTTTGTGAAGTGCAAATTCAAATAACTCATCTACTTTTTCACTTTTTGATATATCACAGGAAAATGGGATTACCTTTTCTCCATAGCTATCTATTGTATCCACATTTCTAGCTACTGCTATTATCCTGACATCATATCGTTGAAGTTTTTCAAGCAGTTCCCTCCCTATTCCAGAAGATGCACCAGTTAATATTATGTTTTTGCCATCTATATTCATTTATATTATCACTTCTCTCCAATATATATTATATACCATAGATAATAAATCTATTTAAATATAATGCTGTATTTATATTTAATATACCATAATGCATCATCAGTGTAGTTAAAATTATATTAACAAAATTTACAGAACTTTTTAAGGATATTTTAAGTTTCTTTAGTGAAAATATATCTATACTCAATTAATGGAAGGAGCACAAAATATGCGAAAGGCATTTTTCAAAGAACATATTGTTCAAATAGGATTAATTTTAATACTACTGATATCTTTATTCACTTGCATATACAGTATATCCAATTACAAATCCAGTACAAATACAAACAAAATGGCAGTTAATCAAAATATGCCTGCCAACCAGGATAAAAATAATATGAGAGCAAAGGGGCATAGATCAAATTTTTCAAATAAAAATACCAGCTTTCCAACTAAGAGTCCTCAACAACATAATAATACACAGCTGCATAATGGTACACAAAGAAACATGAATAGAGGTTTTGGAAATACAAATAATAAATATGCACCGGTCCTTACTCTGTATTTTGTATTATTTTTAATACTCTTTATAATAATGTATCGATTATTTATCAATAAGAAATTGAACTTCAGTCTTACAAATAAGAAATTATCAATTGCTCTACTGCTATGCATAGGAGCATTGATAAGAATATCTCTTTCAACAGTAATGGAAGGTTACAGTGGAGACATGATGCTGTTCAATAACTGGGCATCAAGTGCAGCTAAGAATTTTGCAAATTTTTATTCAAGTGCCAATTCAAGTGACTATCCTCCTCTATACATATATATATTGTTTTTAATAGGCAAACTTACAAGTATAAGTGGATTGAGTTTATATTACTCCATACTTTTAAAACTTCCATCCATAATAGCCGATATAGGAACAGCTTATTTAATATATAGATTGGCCAAAAAATACATTTCCGTGGAATCAGGCTTATTATTAAGTGTATTTTATATATTCAATCCGGCAGTTTTTATAGATTCAACTCTATGGGGACAGGTAGATTCTTTCTTTGCACTACTAATAGTAATTTCAGTATTTTTAATATGTGAAGGAAAAGCTGTTTTTTCGTCTGTGATATTCACCCTATCAGTACTTATGAAACCTCAAGGGATAATATTTTTACCTGTTTTACTTTTCGAGATCATAAGAAGACGGAACATAGGATTATTTATAAAGTGCTTAATTTCCGCTATTGCAGCTGCTGTAGTTGTCATATTACCATTTTCCAGCGGACAAAGCATACTATGGATCTTCAAACTGTATTCAAAAACCATATCTGAGTATCCATATGCATCTGTGAATGGTTTTAATTTCTATAGTCTTATAGGGGCAAATTATGAACAAAGTTCAAATACATTCTTCATTTTCAGTTATGGCACATGGGGAATTATTGCAATCACAGCTATAACTTTGTTATCACTGTATATATACATTAAAAATAAAAATAGAGAATTTGCATTTGCTGCAGCTCTAGTTCAAATTTCAGGAGTCTTCACATTTTCAACAGGCATGCATGAAAGATATTTATTTCCTGCTTTGGTACTGGCAATTTTAAGCTATGTATATTTAAAAGATAAACGATTCTTTGTATTGTTTCTAGGATACAGTATTACAATCTATGGGAATATCTATTATATTCTGTTTGGAAAATCAGGTATTATGAACTCAAATTCCCATAGTATGCTGTCTGATGGTATTTCACTTTTGAATATAATATTGTTTATATATCTGATAAAAATATTGATTGATATAACCAAAAAAAATAAATTATTAAACCTAGAAAGGATTGAATAATTATGAGTATAAAAAAAGCTATAATTCCGGCTGCAGGACTGGGAACGAGATTTTTACCTGCTACAAAATCGCAACCTAAGGAAATGCTTCCGATTGTGGATAAACCAACCATTCAGTATATAGTTGAGGAAGCTGTTGCTTCTGGAATTGAAGAAATATTGATAATAACCGGTAGAAATAAAAGATCTATTGAGGATCATTTCGACAAATCCATGGAATTGGAAAATGAATTAAAAAACAAGGGCAAAAATGATCTTTTAAAAATTGTCAGAGATATTTCAAACATGGCTGATATATACTATATAAGACAAAAAGAGCCTAAAGGTCTAGGACATGCCATAGGTCTTGCCAAAAGTTTTATAGATAAGAGTCCCTTTGCTGTTATGCTTGGAGATGACATAGTAGACTCCACAACTCCCTGCTTAAAACAACTTATGAAATGCCATGACAAGTACAATTCTTCTATACTTGGAGTACAGCACGTAGAAAAAGATGCTGTATCCAAGTATGGGATCATAAGCGGCAGTAAAATTGAAGACAGGGTATACAAAATTGAAGACCTTATAGAAAAACCAAGTATTGAAAAAGCTCCTTCTAATATAGCTATTCTTGGACGATATATAATTACACCGGAGATATTTAATATAATAGAAAACACCAAACCTGACAAAAGTGGTGAAATACAATTGACAGATGCACTGAGGGAATTGTCAAAGCATGAGGAAATACATGCATATTCCTTTGAAGGTCAGAGATTTGATGCAGGAGATAAATTCGGATTTTTACAGGCAAATATACACTATGCATTAAAAAAAGATAAATTAAGAAATAAACTTATTAAATACATGGAAAATATCATGCCTCAAAATTGTCTTAAATAGATTTTAGAAATAATATCAAAATGGGAATTAATAATAAAATTTCCCATTTTGGTATTATTTTTTCCCATAATTGCACTTTGATTTAATCTTGCATATGTATAATCCTCTTTATGTAAATGTTTTGATATTGGCGTGATTTATGCTTGTTTTAAATAAGTAAAGAAGGTGTTTATATGAGGACATGTTATGTAACAGAATTTAAAAATTTAATAGGCTACAAAGATGGTTTGGAATTACAGAATAGAGCCTTTAAATTCGTAGTACAAAATAATATGGATGGAATTTTATTACTGCTTCAGCACAAACCAGTAATTACAATTGGTAAAAGTGGTGGAATTGATAATTTACTTGTTTCTAGGAAAGCTTTAAATAGATTTGGAATTGAACTATATAAATCTTCAAGAGGTGGGAATATTACCTATCACGGTCCAGGGCAACTTGTTGCCTACCCCATATTGAATCTTGGCAAGTTTCAGAAAGATGCTCACTGGTATTTGAGGCAGCTGGAAACAGTAGTTATGAATACAGTAAGATATTATGGAGTAAAAGCTGGAATAAAGCCAAAATATACTGGAGTATGGGTAGGGAATCAAAAAATTGCAGCAATAGGTGTAGGAATAAGAAAGTGGATAACAAAGCACGGCTTTGCCCTCAATATATGTGTAAATAAAGATCATTTCAAATTGATAACTCCCTGCGGTATAAGTGAATTCGGTATATGTTCTCTGGAGGATTTCATACGTAATCCAGACTATAATGGAATTGTATCAAATATTAAAGAAAGTTTTAAAGATGTTTTCAGTACAGAGCTGATTGATAAAAGCACAATAAAAGATTGGAAGGGAAGTGAGTACATTGAATACAAGGCCTGAGTGGTTGAAAATGAAAGCTCCTGACTCTGATGTACTTGATAAAATGGAAAAAATATTTCAAAATCTTTCTCTTCATACTGTCTGCGAAAGTGCCATATGCCCTAATATAGGTAAATGCTTCAAGAGTGGAACTGCAACTTTCATGATTATGGGAGGAACATGTACAAGAAATTGCAGATTTTGTGCTGTTACCAAAGGAATACCCTCTGCCCTGGATGAAAATGAACCTGAAAATGTAGCACTGGCAAGTAAAAAATTAGGTCTTAGGCACATAGTTGTAACCTCAGTTACAAGAGATGATTTGGAAGATGGAGGTGCAGAGCATTTTGTTAAAACTGTAAAACAGCTTCGAAAATACAATCCAAATTCAACTGTAGAACTCTTAATACCGGATTTAAAGGGAAACTGGAGTGCACTAAAAAAAATAGTTGAATGCAAACCTGATATAATAAACCACAATATTGAAACTGTTTCGTGTCTTTACAGCAAAGTAAGGCCAATGGCAGTATACAAGAGATCAATTGAACTTCTACATCAAGTAAAATCCATGGATAACAGCATATACACTAAATGCGGTATAATGGTGGGACTGGGGGAAAGTGAAGAACAGGTTGTTGAAGTTATGGATGATCTTATAAAAGTGAATTGTGATATTCTCACTATAGGTCAATACCTAAGGCCGTCCAAACGGCATCTGCCTGTCAAAGAATATATAACTCCGGAAATTTTTAAGAAATATAAGACTATAGCATTAAAAAAAGGATTCAAATTTGCAGCATCCGGTCCTTATGTTAGAAGTTCCTATCAGGCTTCCATAGGAATTGATACTGTTAAAAGATATGGTTCCAATTAAGCAAAACCTGCATAATTATTGGATTATGCAGGTTTATTTTTATTTATAATCCCAGTGTAAATCTGGTCTTTCTTTTTTTAGTATTTTCATGAATTTTTCAAGAAGACCCATACTTTTCAGCTTTCTTAGAAATGCTTTTGGGTATGGAATATCTTCTTCATAACTTTTCCTTGGATCTATCAACATCAATGTACCATCTTTTTGTACAAATAGATGTGGAAATCTAATTTCCAATTTTTTAAATCCAAGCATTTTCATATGGTCAAATAAATCTGCTATATTTATAACAAAAGATCTTTTTATCCCATGTTTTTTTATATAATCATAAACATTGGTTCCACCTACATATTCCCTGATTATATAATGTGTTCCAAGCTTGTATACTCTTGGGAAATATGGGCTTCCTTCTACTGATTTTAATATATCAAATTCAGCTTTACAGCTGTGTGAGCTTTTAAATATTTTTATAATTTTGCCATCCGGCATTAAATAAACTTTTCCACTATGACCATGTCCTAAATATACACATTGTTTCAAGTCAACTGGAATTGATACTTTCAAATTATCACCTCCTTTGTTTTTATGTAATATAAAAACAAAGGATTAATCGACAGATTAAAAATATCTGTCCTCTAACATACTATTAAAGTTGTTTAAATTGTGATACTTTTATTTTTATTGATTTTTTCTACAACATATTTTTGAAATTCCAGGGCTCTTTTCTTATCCATTGGCTTGACACCTTTAAACCTGTATTCCACACCTAATTTTTCATATTTGTTTACTCCCATAGTATGATATGGTAAAATTTCAAATTTCTCCAGTTTATTTGATTTAACAGAGTTTTCTATTATATGGACTATTTTATCCATGCATTCATAATTGTCAGTTACACCTGGAACCATTACGTGCCTTATCCACAATTTTGCATTTGAATTATTAACTTCCTTTAGGAAATCATAAAACTCCTGAATATTTCCACCTGTAAGTTCTTTATATCCAGCATCATCAATATGTTTTATATCAAGCATTACAAGATCCGTATATTTTAAAATTTCCTTATAATTTCCTTTTCCAAACCCAGATGTATCAACTATGGTATTTATTCCATTTTCCCTGCATAGTTTTAAAAATTCAATTAAGAATTCAGGCTGCATTAGAGGGTCACCTCCAGAACAGGTAACTCCCCCTCCTGACTTTTCAAAATAGACTCTGTATCTTTCAACTTTTTCAAGAAGCTGCTCTGCACTAATGTCCTCTCCGGCATCCAGTTTCCATGTATCAGGATTATGACAAAAAGCACACCTAAGTCTGCAGCCCTGGAAAAATACAACTACCCTTATTCCAGGTCCATCAACCAGTCCCATGGTTTCTATAGAATGAATCCTGCCCATAAACTAAACCCTCTCATGGAAAGTTCTGTGTATTACTTCCATCTGTTGTTCCCTATTCAGCTTTACAAAGTGAACCGCATATCCTGAAACTCTTATAGTCAGTGTAGGGTACTTCTCTGGATTGTCTACTGCATCTAAAAGTGTTTTCCTGTTCATTACATTTACATTCAGATGATGTGCACCTTTTGAAAAATATCCATCTAGGATTGAAACAAGATTGTCAACCCTGTTGTTCTCATCTTTTCCAAGAGCATCAGGAACAATTGAGAATGTATTTGAAACACCATCCTGACATACGGATCTATATGGTATTTTGGCTACAGAATTCAAAGATGCAAGTGCCCCTTCTTTATCTCTTCCATGCATTGGGTTGGCTCCTGGAGCAAGTGGTTCTCCAGATTTTCTTCCATCCGGTGTAGTTCCAGTCTTTTTACCATACATTACATTGGAAGTTATAGTAAGAGCCGACAAAGTATGTTCCGCATTTCTGTATGCTTCTGTCTTTCTAAGTTCACTTATAAATTTATTTACAATTTCAACTGCTATGTCATCTACCCTGTCATCATCATTACCGTATTTAGGAAAATCTCCTTCAACTTCAAAGTCTACAGCAATACCCTGTTCATTTCTTATTGGTTTTACACTGGCATATTTTATTGCACTTAATGAATCTGCTGCAACAGAAAGTCCTGCTATACCGCAAGCAAGAAATCTATGAACTTCTGTGTCATGGAGTGCCATAAGTGCAGCTTCATAAGCATATTTGTCATGCATATAGTGAATCAAGTTAAGGGTATTAACATAAAGTTTTGCTACATATTCCATAACTTTAAAATAACTCTTTTTAACTTTGTCATAGTCAAGTATTTCATCATCCATTTTATCTATATGCGGTACTATTTTTTGGAATTTTTTCTCGTCAACTCCTCCATTTATAGCATAGAGAAGAGACTTAGCAAGATTGCACCTGGCTCCGAAAAACTGCATCTGTTTTCCTACTGCCATAGCTGATACACAGCATGCTATAGCATAGTCATCTCCATATATAGGTCTCATCACATCATCATTTTCATACTGAACTGCATCTGTTTCTATAGATATTCTGCTGCAGTACTTTTTAAATGGTTCTGGAAGATTTTCAGACCATAATACAGTCATATTTGGTTCTGGAGCAGGCCCCAGATTTATAAGTGTATTTAAAAATCTATAAGAATTTTTAGTAACCAATGTCCTGCCGTCGATTCCCATACCACCTATGGATTCAGTAACCCAATTAGGATCTCCTGCAAATAGTTCATTGTATTCAGGTGTTCTAAGATGTCTTTCAAGCCTTAGTTTAATTACAAACTGGTCTATTAGCTCCTGTGCACCCTGCTCACTTATTATTCCCGCTTTTAAATCCCTGTCTATATAGATATCCAAAAACGTTGAAACTCTTCCAAGTGACATTGCTGCACCATTATTCTCCTTTATTCCTGCAAGATATCCAAAATAAGTAAACTGTACAGCTTCTTTTGCATTCGCCGCAGGATCTGATATATCTATTCCATAACGTGATGCCATGTTCTTTATCTTTTTAAGTGCCTTGACCTGCTCTGCTACTTCTTCTCTCCTTCTTATTAAAGTTTCATCCATATCACCTTTTAAGGCCTTTAAATCACTTTTCTTCATTTCTATTAAATAATCTATACCGTATAGAGCTATTCTTCTAAAATCACCTATTATTCTTCCCCTGCCATAGGCATCAGGAAGTCCAGTTAATAATCCAACATGTCTTGCCGCTTTCATTTCTTCCGTGTATGCATCAAATACAGCTTCATTATGTGTCTTTCTATATTTTGTAAATATATCATGCATTTCATCATCTACTTTATATCCATAGTCTTCAAGTGCCTCTTGAGCCATTCTTATTCCCCCGAAAGGATTGACCATTCTCTTAAGTGGAGCATCAGTTTGAAGCCCGAATACTACCTCATTTTCTTTATCTATATATCCAGGTTTAAAGTTGTCAACACCAGATACTGTTTTAGTATCTACATCTAAAACTCCGCCTTTTTTAATTTCTTGTAAAATCAGTTTTTCCGATTTTTCCCATATGTTTTTAGTTTTAAGAGTAGGAGATGTTAAAAAGCTTTCATCACCACCATAAGGCTTGTAGTTTTTCTGTATAAAATTTCTCACATCAATATTTTCTGTCCATGCACCATCACTAAAATTATTCCATTGGTTTTTCATAATATTTCTCCTTTTAAAAATATTTTTACTATTTTGCATAGCATTATGAAAGTTATACTAAAATTGTGTAGTTTTATTTGTACAAGTAACACAATTCAACTACAATTTATAATATTTTAAACAAAAAGACCGACTGTCTGGACTTTTTGTTTGCCCAGGCGGTCGGCTTTTAAAAATCGTACTCCCTGTGGTTATATCCACTTCCGCCGGTTATACGACTCATTTATTATCAAATCTATTGTAAATATAAATTATCATATTCTTTTAATTATGTCAATACAAATTTTCAAATAGTTTGATTAATTCATTTATATCAATACTGCAGATTAAGATCTTTAAGCATGTCAAAATCTTTATTTACTCCCTGCCCATCTGTAGTGAGATAATCACCTATCAACATTCCATTTATACCTGATATAAAGCCAAGGGACTGTAAACTCTTTAGATTTTTCTCTCTTCCTCCCGCAAACCTCAAATTTTTATCCGGCATAATAAATCTCATTATTGCAAATGTCTTAATTATCTCCATAGGGCTAAGGGGCTTTAAACCTTCAAGCCTTGTTCCCTTTACAGGGTTCAGTATATTTATTGGAACTGCATCTACATCAAACTCTTTTAATAAGAATCCATGTTCAATACGCTGGTCCATACTTTCTCCCATGCCTATTATCATACCCGAGCATACTTCCATACCTACTTTTTTTGCATATCTTATAGTTTGAATTCTTTCGTCATAACCATGGGTGGATACAATATTTGTGAAAAAACTTCTTGCAGTTTCAAGGTTGTGATTATATCTTTCAACTCCTGCATATTTAAGCTGCTCAGCTGCATCCATGGTAAGAGTACCAAGGCATGCACATAATTTAAGGTTTGTTTCTTTTTTCATTCTCTTGAATGCATTTATTATGATTTTAAAATTCTTTTCCTGCCCCGTATATCCCAGACCACTTGTACATATATCACAGTGCTTTGCCCCTGCCTTTTCACGTCTGATTGCAGTTTCTACAATTTCATCTTCATCTATCATAGGATAACATTTTGCCGTCGTATGATGACGTGATGATTGTGCACAAAATGCACAGTCTTCAGAACAATTTCCTGACTTTGCATTTATAACTGAACATAAATCCACATTGTTTCCATTGTATTTTTCTCTTATCTTGTTTGCAAAGCTGCACAGTAAAATTGTATCGCTGTCATTTGCATCCCCAAGCATCAAGGCATCCTCATATGTAATATTTCCACCCTGAAGAATACTCTGTCCTATTTTTAATATATCATTCCATAATTCATTCATAACTTTATCTCCCTACATTAAATATATTTGTCAACTATTTGTTGAATTTTAGTTTACAATATTATTATAAATGCAAACTGACAATATATCAATACATTGATTTTTATTTACAAGCTAATCTATATTTTTTAAATAGTAAATAAAAAATAACCTCAGATAAATTAATTATTACCTGAAGTTATTTTTAATTTTAATACAGTCCCGTAAGCTTGGCAAATGACGTAGTTATAAAGCATACTATAATTGCTATACACGTAGGAAGTGCAGCAGATAGTGCCATCCATTTGATACTTCCAGTTTCCTTTTTTATTGTCAAAAGTGTTGTAGCACAAGGCCAGTGCAGTAGACAAAACAATAGTACATTCAATGCAGTGAGATATGTCCAGCCATGGGAAACAAGTATCCGTCTAAGAGAATCTATACTTTGAAAATCAGTCATAGAACCTATGGAAAGATACGACATAATGAGAATCGGCAGCACTATTTCATTTGCCGGTATTCCAAGTATAAATGCCATAAGTATATATCCATCAAGTCCAAGTAGATTTGCAAAAGGTTGAAGAAAAGCTGCAGCGTGTCCTATAATACTTAAGTTACCAATATAAGTATTGGCAAGTATCCATGTAATTACACCTGCAGGGGCTGCAACAACAACTGCCCTTGCAAGTACAAATATTGTCCTGTCAATAATGGATGTATATATTACTCTAGCTATCTGAGGTCTTCTATATGGTGGAAGCTCAAGAGTAAAACTTGATGGATACCCTTTTAGAATTGTCTTGGATAATAAATGGGAAACTAATAACGTTATGACAACCCCAAGAACTACTATTCCCGTTACAGAAAGTGCAGGCAGAAGATTTGCAGCACCTGATTTTGATCCTGCAATTAAAAATACTGAAGAAATGGCAATCAGTGTAGGAAATCTTCCATTACATGGCATAAAATTGTTTGTCAATATAGCTATTAGTCTTTCCCTCGGTGATTCAATAATTCTACATCCAATAACACCTGCGGAATTACATCCAAGACCCATGCACATACTGAGGCACTGCTTTCCATGAGCACAAGCTTTTTTGAACAAATGGTCAAGGTTTAATGCAACTCTTGGTAAATACCCCAGATCTTCAAGTAATGTAAATAATGGAAAAAATATAGCCATAGGAGGCAGCATTACAGAAATCACCCATGCCATGGTTCTGTAAAGTCCAAGTACAAAAAGTCCGTAGAACCATTTTGGGACACCTAATTGCGTGCACCAAGCCGTGAGCACATCCTGAAATTTAAATAGTACATTTGACAACATGTCAGAAGGCACATTTGCACCTGAAATAGTTATCCATAATACAACTGCAAGTATACCTATCATAATTGGAATTCCAAAAACCCGTGATGTTATATAGTCGTCAATTACTCTATCTCTATTAACTTTACTTTTACCAATATATATACATTTATCCTTAACTTGTTCCGCTTTTTCATATATTTTGAAGGTAATATCCTCTCTTATCTGTTTTTTTGTATAATTGGATTTAATCATGTCTGCTGAATTTATAAGTATTTGTAGACCTTGTTTCTCAATCTTATTAAGTATTGTATCTGTAATGCCACTGTCCCCATCCAGTAATCTAAGTGAAATCCACCTTGGATCCAGCTTTTCTATTTTTTCACTTACTATAGGCTGAAGTTCATTGACCATTTTTTCTATATAATCCTGGTAAACAACTTTTTGTGGACATGGCTTAATTTCTCCAGATATTACTCTACTTATCGTATTTTTTAATTTATCTATTCCTATTCCATTTCTAGCTGCTGTAAACACTACAGGAATGCCAAGTTCCTTTTCAAGTTTATCTCTATATATTGTAATTTTCTTTCTATTTGCTTCATCTATAAGATTTACACATAAAATAACCTTGTCAGTCAGTTCCATAACTTGATATACTAAATTCAAATTTCTCTCAAGACATGTAGCATCAGTAACAACAATAACTGCATCGGAGTTTCCAAAACAAATAAAATCCCGAGCTATTTCTTCTTCTACAGATGAAGAAAAGAGAGAATAGGTACCAGGCAAATCTACCAGTATATGATGTGTACCATCTATACTAAACTCTCCCCTTGCATTAGTTACTGTCTTTCCTGGCCAATTTCCAGTATGTTGTTTTAATCCAGTTAAAGCATTAAAAACAGTACTCTTGCCAGTATTGGGATTCCCAGCCAGTGCAAAAACATGTTGCTTGTCCTTTTTATCTACTGAATACATTTCAGTTAAAGCATCAAATCCAGTTGATCGATAAGTAAGCCCCATTATCTTCCCCCTGAAAACATTGATACATTTATTAGACAGGCCTCATCTTCCCTTAGTGCAATCATTGCTCCTCTAATGTTATATACAGTAGGGTCCCCAGATGGACCTCTGCGTACCACTTCTACTTCAGAACCATTTGTAAGTCCTATTGCAAGCATTCTTTCTCTCAGCAGTCCTTTAGATCTTATACTATCCACTCTTACAAATTTACCTGTTTCCACATCACTAAGCTTTTTCATAAATTATCCCCTCTCAACTTAATTTAATAATATTTATAAAGTTTAATAAGTTTCACTGAACTAACTTTCACTAATATTAAACTATGCAAAAATAAGTTGAGATGTTAAAAAGTATTATTCCCCCAAGTCCAAACATGATATTATGGAAGTTAGTTTGAGTAAACATCCACGCACTTGCTAAAATTGCTATTATAGGTATACTAGTCCGAAATGTATCCAGAATATTCTCCATATTTTCATAATAATCCTTTTATTTATATTTTGCCCTTTCTACGATTTTATCTGCTTTAAAATCTCTATAACAATTCAATGCAGTACACAATTCATACTTTCTTATTATAAAGAAAGATTGTCATAATATACTGCATTTTGAAATAGAATTTATTGTATGATTTTCACAACATATTTTGGTTTATATTCATCACAACAACCTAATTATCTGTTACTCAATCCCTCAACTAATAGTATTATCCCTATAGCTAAATGAAATATCCATCCCAATACAGGTATCCATCCCAATGCATTACCTATAACACCAAGTATATGGCCTGTCCTGTTTTTGTATTCTCTTCCTGCTATAATTATCCCAACGATATGAAGTACAAATAATATAACCAATGGCATCCATGCATGTGCTACTATAAATATACCTCCTTGTATAATGTGGTTATAACATTCA
>NZ_APMH01000013.1 GCF_000359585.1 Clostridium tyrobutyricum DSM 2637 = ATCC 25755 = JCM 11008
TCAAGCACTTGCAAAAATTTGATAATATTAAATATGCTAATTTAACTAGATAAAATATGTTAGATAGGGGATAGGGGTATTAAAATAAACTTCCTGTGATTTGATTTTATACAGGAAGTTTATTAACAAAATCTGTTTAATAAGAATGAAAAGGAGATGGATAAAAATGAGTAAGTTATTCACATCAGAATCAGTTACAGAGGGACATCCTGACAAGATTTGTGACCAGATATCAGATGCAGTACTGGATGCTATTCTTGAGCAGGATAAAAATGGAAGAGTGGCGTGTGAGACAGTTGTAAATACGGGACTTGTACTTTTGGTAGGGGAGATATCAACTAAAGCTTATGTAGATATACCAAAAATAGTGAGAAAAACAATAAGTGATATAGGATATAATCATTCAAGATTTGGTTTTGATGCATCCAACTGTGCAGTAATAACATCAATAGATGAACAGTCTTCAGATATTGCACTAGGAGTTGATGAATCACTTGAATCCAAAACAGGCGAAAAGGACAATATTGAAGCAATAGGAGCAGGAGATCAAGGCATGGTATTTGGATTTGCAACGAATGAAACAGAAGAATATCTACCTCTACCGATAGCTCTGGCACACAAACTTTCAAGAAAACTTGCAGAAGTAAGAAAAAATGGATCCATACCATATCTTGGGCCGGACGGAAAGACTCAGGTAACAGTAGAATATGAAGAAAATAAACCTGTAAGAGTAGATACTGTGCTTATATCTTCACAGCATGAAGACGGAATAAGCCATGACAAAATTGAAAGAGACATAATAGACAAAGTTATTAAAGCAACATTACCAGAAAAATTTATAAATTCTGCTACAAAGTATATTGTCAATCCAACGGGAAGATTTGTAAAAGGAGGACCTGAAGCTGATTCGGGACTTACAGGAAGAAAAATAATAGTGGACACTTATGGAGGATATGGCAGACATGGAGGAGGAGCATTTTCAGGGAAAGATCCAACTAAGGTTGACAGATCAGGAGCCTATGCAGCAAGATGGGTGGCAAAGAATCTAGTAGCAGCAGGAATAGCAGATAAAATTGAAGTTGAAATAGCATATGCAATAGGAGTAGCAAGACCAGTATCCATAAGTATAGATACTTTTGGTACAAGCAAGATAAGTGATGAAAAAATAGTAGAAACTATAAACAAGATATTTGATTTGAGACCGGCTGCAATTATAAGGGATCTTGATTTGAGAAGACCTATATATAAGAGTACTGCCGCATATGGACACTTTGGAAGAACTGACATAGATCTTCCATGGGAGAAGCTTGACAAAGTTGATGAAATAAAAAAAGAATTGAGCAATGATGTTGTATATTCTTGATTAAAATTTAAGAAAAAGAAATAGAAACAAGCTTAACCTAAAATAATCTTGTTTCTATTTCAAATAAAAAACTCAACCTCTGGTATATCCAGTCAGTTACTTCTAGTTTTAGTATATTTAGTTGGTATTACACTGCCTCTAGTATATCTAGTCAGCAATTTAAATAGATTATATAACAACAAACTGCAGTATTGTCCATAATATATAATTACAAACTATACTGCAGTAATATGTTTTTAAATATTTAACATAGTATTTGATATATACATACAACAACAGTAACTTTGTAATTCAGGGATGATTATGTTATTTTTTGAATAAAGTACTATATTTATTTTTTTCATTTTAACATCCCTCCCTTAAATAATGTAGTGTATAATTTATATACATAAAGAGGCTAAATTTTATATACTAATAAAATTTAGCCTCTAGTTTTTCTAGTCAACTATTATATACTTATATAATAGTTTAAATTAATCAGAATGTCAATATTAAAATTTACAGTGATTTGCTTATTTGATTGGACTTTATAAAATTTACACATAAATTATAATAAAGGATAAAGAATATGCCAGGTTTTTTAGAAAAAGATAACTTAATTAGAAAGCAGCTAGAACAATATTTGAAGTATTTTGAAAATAAAAGTATAAGTATAGAAAGTAAATTGTTGTTTTATGATAAAGAGATATTCTATAAAAAGGATATAAGTATAATAGATTCAATTTAAAAAGATAATAAATTTGAATTGAAATTAGATTTCGTAAAAAAGCTGTACTAAGGATGTTTGCTGAGGATTATAAAGCTATTTCATTGTACGGAAGTAGCTTTTTATTTTATGATTATTATTAATGAAGTTTGCTGTTGTAGTATTTTGTTAAATTAAAAAGCAAAGCACCTAGAAGTAAGTGCCTTGCCATTACTGAATAAAGAAATTGAGGGATTTCTTTATTGAATCATTAAAAAATTATCTATGTTATTATTAGCAACAACAGCAAACGGGAGCATTGTTCATACACATTACAGCATTTTTGTATTATTTTGCACATCATATTATCTCCACTAGTCCATGTCATCATCATATTGCATTCAATCATTTTTATACCGTTCATCATCATTGAGATACTTGTCATTTCACCACTCAACATTGAGCAAAGATTTTGCATCATTGCAACAGCAGTTTCATCTTTAGTCGTACACATAATTTTCATTCCATTTTCATAGTTGCACGTGGAATCATCATCATGTTCATCTGTGACATGGGCATTGACATATCCATACCTATATTGTTATTCATCATCACTCCTTTTCCCATCATCATATTCATTTTTGTCATTTCCAATTTTAATTTCTTCTAAAAATTTAATTGATTTGAAGTATAGTACTTTTCTTACCTCTAGTGTATCCAGTCAGTATACGTTATACTTCGATTATTTATTTTCTTCTTAAGTACAATTTACCTCTAGTATGTCTAGCAGGTCATCTCTAGTATATTTAGTTAATGTAATATTATACTTTTCTATTATTTATTTCATAGACTAAAAATATAATTACCTCTGGTATATCCAGTAGGCTATCTCTAGTTTCTCTAGTCGATAATATCATACTTTTTATATCGTTAAGCCTCTAGATTTTCTAGTCAGCCGTTTTAATTCAAACATAAAAAACTGCAGCAACATTTATATTCATAAAATATAAATACTACTACAGTTAGATGATAAATTTACAACAACACATACAACAACTACAATCATTTTTTTTGCTCATATATATTTTAACTGATAACATATACGTACACCTCCATACAAAATAATTATAGTTTAATTTCTCATGACTTTATTATATGTAATTTTAAAATTTATGTCAAATATAAGATTTCTGTAAATCTTATACTATATATTTATATTGGGACATTAATTTTGATTTAAATCTTAAAGCTTTTTTATTCTGTATATATAGACACTTTTTAGATAAAGAAGAATATCTTAAGCCAATATATTAAAAATGAATAAACGAGTTTAATTCTATTTAATGATTTATCAGAAAATTATGTATTAACAATAATTTGATTAAATATATGAGTGTTAAAAAATAATATTTATAATTTTTAGTAGTATTCTGTAGTTTTCAATAGTTTAAATAGTAATATTAGATTATATAACTTCTAACATATGATTGATTGAATAAATAATACAAATAACTTTCAAAATATACATAGAAGATCAAATTGGAAATTTGAACCACAATGCAATGATAAAATGAAAGTATTTCAATATGTAATTTTAAATTTTTATATATAATGGAAGGAAATGTAATATGAAAAAAATTAAATTTGGATTAGCAACTAAAATTATAATTGGATTAGTACTTGGTATTATAGTTGGAGCAGTATTTTATGGGAATCCTAATGTATCCACCTATCTTCAACCTATAGGAGATATATTTCTAAGACTTATAAAGATGATAGTAATTCCAATAGTTTTTTCATGTCTTGTAGTAGGTGTAGCCGGAGTAGGGGATATGAAACAGCTTGGAAAATTAGGTGTGAAATCAATAGTATATTTTGAGATAATGAGTACAATTGCAATAATAGTTGGTTTGTTAATAGCAAACATATTTCATCCAGGTACAGGTATAAATATGAATGGACTTTCTAAATCAAATATAAGTGGTTTTGTAAATACTGCAAAGACAGTATCACATAATGGATTTAAAGATACTATTGTTGGAATAGTTCCAGATAATTTATTTACTTCACTTAGTAATGGAGACATGCTTCCAATAATATTTTTTGCAGTAATATTCGGACTTGGAGTTGCTGCAATAGGAGAGAAAGGTAAACCTATACTCAAATTAGCAGAAGGAATTTCAGAAGCTATGTTCTGGGTAACGAATCAAATAATGAAAACTGCACCTATTGGTGTTTTTGCACTTATTGGAGTAACTGTATCTAAATTTGGATTACAATCCTTAATTCCACTTGGAAAATTAGTCATAACAGTCTATGGAAGTATGATCTTATTTGTTATTATAATTATGGGAATAGTTGCAAAGTTATTTGGAAATAATATAATTCATATAATTAAAGTGTTAAAAGATGAACTCATATTGGCATATACTACATCCAGTTCAGAAACTGTTTTGCCTAGAATTATGACTAAGATGGAGAAATATGGATGCCCATCCTCTATAGCATCTTTTGTAGTTCCCACAGGATATTCGTTTAATTTAGATGGATCTACACTATATGAAGCAATTGCTGCTTTGTTTATAGCACAAATGTATGGAATTCATCTATCTTTGTTTGCACAGATAAATCTTGTAATAGTACTTATGATAACCTCGAAGGGGATAGCAGGAGTTCCTGGAGTATCTTTTGTAGTACTTTTAGCCACATTAGGAAGTATTGGTATTCCAGTAGAAGGATTGGCATTTATAGCTGGCATCGATCGTATTTTAGATATGGCTAGAACTGCAGTAAACGTAGTTGGAAATTCTTTGGCTGTTGTAGTTGTTTCTAAATGGGAAGGAATTTATGATGATGAAAAAGGACGCAAATACTTAAAATCTTTATCTGAACAAAAAACTGAGTATGTAGTTGGTCAAGAATAATAGATTTAAATATTACCTATAAAAATATATTTTTATAGGTAATATTTTTTATATAAAATACTAATTATGATATAATATTAATGAATTTTGTTTAGGTTAGTTATAGATATTAAATTATGATTTGGAGGAAATATATGAAAAAATATGTTATAGGAATTGATCTAGGAGGAACTAAAATAAGCGTTGCTTCCTCAGACCTGGCAGGAAATATAATTTATAAAAAAACAGTTCCAACAAATGCAAGTGAAGGTGAGAATAAAATATTAGATAGAATTATATCTCTTGTAGATGATACCCTGAAAAAATCTAATTTGACCAATGAAGATATACTATGTATAGGTATAGGTTCACCTGGACCTTTGGATACTAAAAAAGGAACAATTATAACTACTCCCAATCTTCCATTTAAAAATTTTGATTTAGTTAAACCAATAAAGGACAGGTTCAATATACATACGGTTTTAGATAATGATGGTAATGTAGCTGCCATAGGAGAGCATGAGTTTGGTGCAGGAAAAGGCACGAGAAATATGGTATTTATAACAGTTTCTACAGGTATAGGTGGAGGGGCTGTATTAAATGGTCAAATATATAGAGGAAATACTAGTAATGCACTTGAAATTGGACATGTAACCTTAGAAAAAGATGGAGTAAAATGTAATTGTGGAAATTGTGGATGTGTAGAATCTTTAGCATCTGGTACAGCAATAGCAAGATCGGCAACTAAAGCTGTTGAAGAGGCAAAATCAAGAGGGGATAAAACTTCATTATATAAATATGATAACATAACTTCAAAAGAAGTTTTTGATGAAGCAAAGAATGGAGATAAATTGGCACTAGATGTAATAAATAAAGCTTTAAATTATCTTGGAATATTCATAGCTAATATAATGAATGTATTTGATCCTGAAGTTATAATAATAGGTGGAGGAGTTTCTAAAGCTGGAAGTATGGTATTTGACAAAATTAGAGAAATTGCCTCTAAAAGAAGCTTTACTACTATATATGAAAATACAAAAATTGTTCCTGCAAAACTTGGTGGAGATGCAGGAATTATAGGTGCAGTAGCACTTGCTATTACTGAAGGAAAAATATTTATAAAATAATATATATTATAGTTGGTGATTATATTAAATGTATATTATAAAATCAATGATTTATTTTATAATGGCTGGAGTTTGTGAAATAGGTGGAGGATATCTTATATGGTTATGGCTTAGAGATGGCAGGAGTTTTTGGCATGGTATTTTTGGAGCAGTGGTACTAATAATTTATGGTATAATACCAACCTTTCAACCTAAAAATGTTAATTTCGGTAAGGTATATGCTGCATATGGTGGAATCTTTATAGCACTTTCGATATTGTGGGGTTGGAAGGTGGATAAAGTGATTCCAGACAAGTTTGATATATTAGGTGGAGTAATTGCAATCTTGGGAGTTATTATAATAATGTATTTTCCTAGAAACTAGCTATAAAAGTAAATAATTTAAAAAAGGTAATGAATTCTAGTGAATTCATTACCTTTTTAATGTGATATTATTCCACCTGTTTCATATATAAGATTTTTTAACATGTCTATTTTTTCCTCTGAATCTGTATTTATTACTACCTTATAATTGGAATTCAATACATCATTGAGGCTCCCCATACCATCACCTACATTATTGGAAATATATGAACTATTAGAAAAGGAATGTGAGCTTGCTATTGCATCTGAAAAATTATAGTTATAATTTTCAAAATCTATATATTTATCGTTTAAATCAACCGCCGAATCATTGAAACCGGCATTTTTAAATTGATCTACAGCACTGTTTGCATTTTTAATTCCATTATAATAAACTTCAATTCTCATAAAAACACCTCTTTATTTTTTCTTTATATAGTATCTCTCAACTTTTTAAATAATATACATTTTAGGAGTAGATTTATATTTTTATTTACATATTTATATATTGATGGATATAAAAAGAGGTGATTTTATGAAAATAGATGTAGTCTTTGAGGGAGGAGGAGTAAAAGGTATTGGATTAATTGGAGCCATATGCTGTTTTGAAGATTATGGATATGAATTCAATATGTTAGCAGGAACTTCAGCAGGTTCAATAATAGCAGCACTTCTCGCAGTTGGGTACACAGGAAGAGAATTGAAGTCAATAATGTTAGAATTAGATTATAATATGTTTTTTAAAAAGAAATCACTTTATCATATGAATATAATAAAAAAATCTATTAATTTATTCAAAGATAAGGGTATATATTCAGGAGATCAATTCGAAAATTATATAAATAAACTTATTTTAAAAAAGGGTAAAAGTACATTTAAAGATATAGAAATAGAAGGTGTGTCACCGCTTAAAATAATTGCTTCAGATGTAACTGAAAAAAATATTTTAATACTTCCAGATGATTTAATTAAGTACGGAATAAATCCTATGGATTTTGAAATATCTAAGGCAATTAGAATGAGTATAAGTATACCTTTTTATTTTAAACCTGTAAAATTTTATCATAATGGTGGATGTAGTTATGTAGTAGACGGTGGAATATTAAGCAATTTTCCTATATGGATATTTGATACGGATATAAAACCTGTGAGACCAACTATCGGATTTAAATTAGTAGATGTAAATAAAAAATATACTTCTTCTCCAAGGATGGATTTTATATCATATTTATTTGATATCATAGGTACTATGATAGATAAAAATGAAGAAATATATGTTAAAGATAAGGATGCAGTAAGAACTGTGTTTATTCCAACACTTGGAGTAAAAACTACAGATTTCAATATATCTAAAGATATGAAAATAAAACTATTTAATTCTGGATATAAAAGTGCAAAAAAGTTTTTGAAATTTTGGAACTTTGATAAATATATAAGAAAATATTATATGTAAACTTGTTGAATTATTCTATTAATATGATATTATCTATAATAAGGGTTTTTATGGTATGCCTAGCGAGGAGGAAATTAATATGGATTTTTATATTTATGATACTATGACTAGAAAAAAGGCTAAATTTGTTCCATTGGAAAAAGGAAAAGTAAAAATGTATACTTGCGGCCCTACAGTTTATAATTATGCTCATATAGGTAATTTAAGAACTTATATATTTGAAGATATATTAAAAAAGTCTTTGGAATATTTTGGATACAAGGTAAAACATGCTATGAATATAACAGATGTAGGACACCTTGAATCAGATGCAGATACTGGTGAAGATAAAATGGAACTTGGAGCAAAACGTGAAAATAAAAGTGTATGGGAAATTGCTAAATTTTATGAAAATGCCTTTTTTAGAGATTGTGAAAAGCTTCATATAAAGAAGCCTGATATAATATGCAAAGCTACAGACAACATACATGATATGATCAAAATGATTAAGATTTTGCAAAATAAGGGATATACTTATATATCAAATGGCAATGTATATTATTCAATTGATAAATTTAAAGATTATAATAAGTTGGCCAATTTAAGTATGAATGAGCTAGAAGCAGGAAGCAGGGTTGAAATAGATAAGGGAAAGAAAAATCCAATGGATTTTGTACTTTGGTTTACTAATTCAAAATTTAAAAATCAGATAATGCAGTGGGACTCACCATGGGGAAGAGGATTTCCAGGATGGCACGTTGAATGTTCAGCAATGTCTATGAAATATTTAGGAGATAGAATAGACATACACTGTGGTGGAGTAGATCATATACCTGTACATCATACTAATGAAATAGCTCAATCAGAAGGTGTGGTAGGTCACAAATGGGTTAATTACTGGATGCATGGTGAATTTCTCGTATTAAGTAATGGAAAGATGTCTAAATCAAAAGGAGATTTTTTAACTGTATCCAGTATTGAGGATAAAGGATTTTCAGGATTGGATTATAGGTATTTTTGCCTTCAATCAAGATATAGAAAACAGCTTTTATTTAATTTTGATGCGTTAAAAGATGCAGCGCTTTCTTATAAAAAATTAAAGGATAAGGTTTCAAATATAATTTTAAAGTCTAAACAAGATAAGTATAATGAAATAGATGAAAATATAATTGAATATTATAAAGAGAAGTTTTCTAAGCAGATTGGGGATGACTTAAATACTCCAAATGCATTTACAATTCTTCAGGAAGTCATAAAGACAGATAAGTTATCAAATATGGAGAAGAAAATATTAATAGAAAGTTTTGATAATGTTTTTTCTCTTGAACTTGTAAACCATAAAAACAGTAAAAATAGTGAGGTAGATGAAATAATTATAAATAAATTAATTGAAGATAGGAACCTGGCAAGAAAGTCTAAAAATTGGGTTGAAGCCGATACAATAAGAGATAAACTTAATTCCATGAATATAGAGTTGATTGATTTAAAAGATGGAACCAAATGGAGAATAAAAAATTAATGTTAAAAAAACGGGATGTTATAGTAGTTAAACATTCCGTTTTTTTAATCTAATAAAATAATATTAATTTTTAGAATACTATAGATAATAATATAATAAAATCATTGTATAGAGATAAAATAATAAACTTGGAGTATATATGAGGATATATAAAAAACATAATTGTGTGTATTTATTACTATATGTATATATATTTGTATTAATATTTTTTGGAATTATATATTGGAATATAGCTAATCATTCACGGGGAGAATTTTTTATATTCCAAAATGATATAAATTTAGATACAAAGACAGCTATGTTCAAGAAAAAAATGCACATAAAATTTTATAGTAAGGATTTAAATGACAGTATAAAAAAATTGATTATTTCAGAGGAATATAAGAGACCTATTGTAAAACTAAATATATTAAACAATTCTATATATGATAAGGCTACTTTTGTATTTGACAGAGTTCTTGGAGACAATTGGGCAAACTACTATTATTTGATTATGGCAAGTAAAGGAATTACTCATATGAGTATAATGGACATGGGAGAAAATAAGCTAAATGGAGCTTTTGATAGCCATAAAATAAAAATATGTTTTTATAAATTAAAAGATGATAAAGAAGATAAGTTTTCAAGTTATAAAAAAAATTATTCAAGAAAACTTAAGAAGATAAATACCATATATATATGGGTAAACAATTATAGCATAATAAATAAAGAACATTTTGAAGATGTATATTATTATTACCCAATAAATTTTTATTTTCAGGAACTTATAAAAAATTCTATTTGTTTTCCAGATGAAAGTCCATTTATATTGAGACAAGTATCTGGTGGAAACTTTACATATCCAATATGGAATTTTATATATTTTAGTGCAGTTACTATAACTACTCTTGGATATGGTGACATACTTCCAAATTCAACTTCAGTACGTATAATAGTTATGATAGAAACTGTGTGTGGAGTTATTATAACAGGAGTGCTTACATCATGTATATTTTTAGATAAGAAATAGCAGCAAGGTATACTGCTATTTCTTATCTATTATGGACTTGATTACTTCTCCACCTATTATCATACCAGCTACAGGTGGTACAAAAGAAATACTTGCAGGAATTTGACGTTTAGCTAGACATTTTTTTGAACCACCTACACATACACAGCCTTCTCTACAGGTTACAACTTCATCTATTTTAGGCTTTTGAGGAATTTCCTCAGAATATAATACTTTTAAATTCTTTATACCACGTTTTTTGAGTTCACGCCTCATGACTTTAGCTAATGGGCATATTTTAGTTTTATATATATCCTCTATTTTAAACATTGTTGGATCTAATTTATTCCCTGTTCCCATACAACTTATTATATCTATATTATGAGCTTTACACCACATAATAAGAGATATTTTAGATGATATTGTATCTATGGCATCTATTACATAATTCGTGTTCTTAGGTATAATACTATCTATATTATCTTCTCTTACAAAAGTTTGATAAGTTTCTATATTACAATTTGGATTTATATCCAATATTCTTTCTTTTAACACTTGAACTTTAGGTTTGCCTATGGTTTTAAAGTTAGCTTGTATTTGTCTATTTATATTTGTTAAGCAAACAGTATCATCATCTACTATTACTATATGGCCTATTCCACCTCTAGCTACAGCTTCTAGTGAAAAACTGCCAACACCTCCAAGTCCAAATATAACCACTGTGCTCTCCTGTAATTTTTTTAAAGCATTTTTACCAATTAATAGTTCAGTTCTTGAAAATAAATGCTGTTTCATTTCAAAATTTAAATCTCCTTTCCATATAAACATACTATATTATAATACCACAATACTATAAATTTCAAAGTAAATCTAATATATTAAAATTCTAATAAAATATGAATAATTGGATAAATTAATACTATATATTGAAGTGAAAGAAAATTTAAAATTTATATATTTTACAGTGCTATAATATATAGTAATAACTAAAAAATTGTGTTAATATTATTATGACAATTTAAATAGAGAATATAAAGGGAAGGATTTTTATGATGAAAGAAGTTATTCATTATACTACAGCTATTTTTCAAATAGGCGTATTTATAGTAATGGTTTATTATTTAATACTTTCTTTATTTGGAATTTACAAAAAAAAGGATGAGGGGGCTAAGAACTGTCCACCTAAGAAGACTTTCGCTCTTCTGGTTGCAGCACATAATGAAGAAATGGTTGTTGGCAAAATAGTGGAAAGCCTACAAAATATTGAGTATCCTAAAGATATGTACGATATTTTTGTTATTGCAGATAATTGTACTGATAAAACTGCCGATATAGCAAGAAAATATGGTGTAAATGTCTGTGAAAGAAAAGTTCCAGATAAAAGAGGAAAAGGATACGCTTTAGAGTGGATGTTCAACAAAATATTTAAAATGGACAAAGCTTACGACGCTGTAGGTATTTTTGATGCAGATAATCTTGTATCAAAAAATTTTTTAAATGAAATGAATTATAAACTTTTAAAAGGATACAAAGTAGTTCAAGGTTACATAGATAGCAAGAACCCAGATGATTCTTGGATAACTGAGTCCTATTCTATATCGTTTTGGACGGTAAATAGATTATTTCAACTTGGAAGAGCAAACCTTGGTCTTTCAAATCAAATTGGCGGCACTGGTTTTTGTATAGAAACAACTATTCTTAAAGAACTAGGATGGGGAGTTACATGCCTTGCAGATGATCTGGAGTTTACAAGCAAGCTTGTTTTAAATGGACATAAAGTTGGCTGGGCTCATAATGCAATTGTATATGATGAAAAGCCGCTTACGTTAAAACAATCATGGAATCAAAGAAAAAGGTGGATGCAAGGTTTCGCAGATGTAGCATCAAGATTTTTCTTCAAGCTTATAAAAAAATCCATAAAAGATAGAAGTTTTACTGCATTAGATTGTGCTCTTTATACGATACAACCACTAGCAACACTTCTTATGGGATTAGCTGCATTTTTAACATTAATTCAAAATAACAATGAACATGGTCTAAATATATTTGTAATAAATCAATTATTTACTCAGAATGCAACTACAAAAATTTTATGGCAAGTATTTAGCATTTCACAATTTTTGTTGACTCCTTTTATAATGGTTTTAGAAAACAAACTATCAAAGAAGATGCTTTTGGTATTCGCACTGTACTCACTTAATGTAGTAGTTTTATCTCATATATACGAATCTCCTACTCTATATCAGGTTATTATAGGAAATGCAGTTTATATAGGTATATTTATAATAGCATTAGGTATAATTGGAAGAAAGAAATCAATTAAATTATTTGTATGGTATCTTTTGTATGGAATATACACTTTAACTTGGATACCAATTACGATACAAGGTATCTTGGACAAGAATAATAAAGAATGGAGTCATACAAAACACATTAGACAAATAGGAATTCAAGATGTAGAATAAGCATAAAAGAGTTGATTGATATTCTCATAATTAGGAGAAAGTTGATCAACTCTTTTATTAATAACTTTATTGTGTAGGTGATAAAATGATAGAAAGATTACAAAAATATATGGCTCACTGTGGAGTGGCTTCTAGAAGAAAATGTGAGTACATTATATTGCAAGGTAGGGTTAGAGTAAATGGTCAAGTTATAGACAAATTAGGGTTTAAAGTTGATACTGAGAATGATTTAGTAATGTTGGACAACAATAATATAGTTCCGGAACAGAAAAAAGTATATATAGCTTTGAATAAACCTGAAGGATATGTATCAACTGTAAGAGATGAAAAGAATAGGAAGACTATACTTGATTTAGTGAAGGTAGATGAAAGAATTTATCCAATAGGAAGATTGGATTATGATACATCAGGTTTAATATTACTTACTAATGATGGAGATATATACAATAAGATAATTCATCCTAAATCTGAAAAAAACAAAGTATATATAGCGGAAGTTTCAGGGGTGATATCTAATGAAGATATTAATAAATTTGAAAATGGATTGAATATAGGTAACTATATAACAAGCAAGGCAAGTTTAAAAATACTGAGATTGAATAATAATAGTTCTGTTGTAAATATAATAATACATGAGGGAAAAAACAGACAAATACGAAAGATGTGTAAAATTATAGGACATCAAGTTATAACTCTTAAGAGGATAAAAATAGGCAAAATAGAGCTTGGCAATCTTAAAAAAGGTGAATGGAGGTATTTGACAGATACTGAAATAAAATATATTTCTATGTAAAAAATATATACATATTAGATATTATGTAAATTAAAAATAAAAGTAAACAAAATGAAAGTTAAGTTGATAATATGTTCAATAAATGTTAAAATGAAATAAAAGTTGCATAAAAATGGAGGTAAGAGAAAGGGCTGAATATATATGGAAGATGTAAATAATATAGATTTAATGAGAACTATTCAAATTAAATTTCCAAGACTGAGTAAAGGCCAGAAGTTAATAGCGGAATACATATTAAAGCATTATGATAAAGCGGCATTTATGACTGCTGCTAAATTAGGTGTAAGTGTAGGTGTAAGTGAATCTACAGTAGTTAGATTTGCAAATGAACTTGGATTTTCTGGATATCCAAAATTGCAAAAAGCTCTCCAAGAACTTATAAAAAATAAATTAACTACAGTACAGAGAATTGAACTTTCCAATGATATAGTAAGTCAGGAAAGCCCTTTAAAAGGTGTTTTGAAATCGGATATGGAAAACATACGGGCAACTTTGGAAAAGATAAACCATAAAACTTTTGATGATTTAATTAATAGTATATTCAAGGCAAAAAAAATATATATAATTGGACTTAGAAGTTCTACTGCAATTGCAGACTTTTTAGGATTTTATTTAAATCTTATATTGGATAATGTAAAAGTTGTAGGATACGGTATAAGTGATATATTTGAGCAGATGATAAATTTGACTGAAGATGATCTTGTAATTGGAATAGGATTTCCAAGATATGCTGCTAGAACTATAGAATCTTTAACTTTTGCCAAGAGCAGGGGAGCAGAGGTAGCTGCAATAACAGATAGTTTGCTTTCTCCATTGGCATCTGCAGCTGATTATACATTGATAGCTCAAAGTAACATGGCCTCTTTTGTAGACTCTCTAGTTGCACCTTTAAGTGTAATAAATGCACTTATAGTTTCAGTAGGTCTTAAAGAAAAAGAAAAAATATCATCTACATTTGCTGATTTAGAAAATATATGGCAGGAGTACCAGGTTTACTCATTTAGAGAAGGAAATTAATTAAAATATATATAAATTTTTTTATTTTATATAAGTTGCTATATTCAGTAGTAATTAAATTAAAAGAAGTAGGATTGATATATCATGTCAAAAAAAGTAGTAGTAATTGGAGGAGGACCAGCTGGAATGATGGCTTCTATAGAAGCTTCAGAAAAGTTCGACACTATATTGCTAGAGAAAAATGAAAAACTAGGTAAAAAAATGTACATATCAGGAAAAGGACGTTGTAATGTTACTAATGCAAAAGATATAAGTGAGTTTTTCGATTATATCCCAGGTAATCCTAATTTCTTATATAGTGCTCTTTATAGCTTTACTAATCAGAATACAATAGATTTTTTTAATAAATTAAATGTTAAACTAAAAGTAGAACGAGGGGACAGAGTATTTCCAGTATCTGATAAATCTTCTGACATAATTAAAGCTATGGAACAGAAAATTAATGAGAATAAAGTAAATGTAATTCTAAATTCACATGTAAAAAAATTAATATGTAGAAATAATCATATAGATTCACTACAACTTTGGAATGGAAAAAATATAAAGGGTGATTATTTTATATTGGCAACAGGTGGAAAATCATATCCTCAAACAGGTTCCAGTGGTGAAGGATACAATATGGCAGAGAGTGTAGGTCATACGGTAACTGAAATAAATCCAGCACTTGTTCCTATAGAAGTTCAAGAAGAATGGATAAGAGACCTTCAAGGCTTATCTTTAAAAAATGTTACACTTGACATAATAGATTCAAATAAAAAAATATTATATAGTGAATTTGGAGAAATGCTCTTTACTCATTTTGGGATATCAGGACCTATAGTTTTAAGTAGTAGTAGAGTAATATCAAAATTTGAGGAATTATGGGTATTAATAGATTTAAAGCCTGCTCTTTCCAATGATGAATTGGATAAAAGGATACAAAAAGATTTTAACAAATATTGCAATAAGGACTTTAAAAATTCTTTAGATGACCTTTTACCGAAAAAGATTATACCAATTGTCATATATAGATGTCATATAAATCCTGACAAAAAAGTGAATTCAATAACAAAACTGGAGAGACATAATCTAGTTGATTGCATAAAAAAATTTACATTGTCCATAAAAGGATTAAGGCCCATAGAGGAAGCTATAGTCACCTCTGGTGGGATAAGTGTAAAGGAAATTGATCCATCTACAATGCAATCAAAATTGATTGATAATTTATATTTTGCTGGTGAGATTATAGATGTAGATGGATATACTGGAGGATTTAATATACAAATTGCATTATCCACTGGATTTAGTGCAGGAAATGGAGTAAAAAGAATATGATAGCATTAAGAGGAGCTACAACTATTGAAAACAATTCAATAACTGATATTAAAGATGCTTCTATTGAATTGTTTTCGCAGATTTTAAAAAAAAATAATATTAAATTACAAAAAATAATATCTATAGAGATTTCTTGTACAAAGGATATTACTAAAGCATATCCTGGAAAATTTATAAGAGAATATTTTAAATTAGACAAAGTTGCTATAATGCACTTTAATGAAATGGAAGTTGAGGAAAATTTAAAAGGGTTTATTCCACTTTGTATAAGGTTTCTTTTATTGGTGGATGAAGATATAGATAAAAAAGAGTTTGTATATTTAAATAATGCAAAAAAATTAAGAATAGATTTGTTAAATGAATAATGGCATAAAATAAAGGATTTTATCATTTTTTATAGAATAGTATATAGGATAATAAACCTTTAACATTTCCTTTGATGAGAGGAGAGAATTCTAAATTGAATATATCTGTAGCAATAGATGGACCAGCAGCTGCGGGAAAAAGTACTATAGCTAGTTTAATAGCTAAAAAATTTGAACTTATGTACATAAATACAGGGTCTATGTATAGAGCAATTACATTAATATGTATGAAAAATAATATTCCATATCAAAATGTAGAGAAAGTAGTTAGTATTATCAAAAATTTAGATATGTATTTTAATAATAATAGATTGATAATTAATGGAAAAGATATAGAAGATGAAATAAGAAGCTTAGATGTAACTAATAATGTATCAAATTATGCTGCTATTAGAGAAGTAAGAGATATCCTTGTATCTATCCAGAAAAATATGGCATATAAATATAATGTGGTTATGGATGGAAGAGATATAGGTACTGTAGTTTTGAAAAATTCTCCATTGAAATTTTTTTTAACAGCAACTGCAGAAGCTAGAGCCAGGAGAAGATATAATGAATTAAACAAAAATGGCATTTTAGTAGAATATAATGACATATTAAATGATATACTAAAAAGAGATTATATAGATTCAAACAGAAAGGAATCACCATTAAAAAGAGCTGATGATTCTATAGAAATAGATTCATCTGATCTCTCAATTGAGGAAGTTGTGAATATCATATCAAATCATATAAAAGAATACATAGCAAGTTTATGTAGCAATTAAGGTGATAAAATGAAAGTCATATTAGCAGATAATGCTGGATTTTGCTTTGGAGTAAAAAGAGCTGTAGATGAAGTATTAAACGCAAAGAATAAATATGAAAATAATAATATTTATACTTTAGGTCCTTTAATTCATAACAATGATGTAGTAAATAAGTTAAAGGGTAAAAATATATATCCCATAAAATTAGAGGACATAAACAATTTAGACAAAAATGATGTACTTATAATACGTTCTCATGGAGTACCAAAGGACATATTCGATTCTTTATGTAAGAAGGGAATAACAGTAATTAACGCTACTTGTCCATATGTATTAAATATACAGCAGAAGGTTCAAAAATATAGTAAATTGGGTTATTCTATACTTATAGTTGGAGACAGAAATCATCCTGAAGTTATAGGAATAAATGGATGGTGTGAAAATACTGCCATCATATCAAAAAATGGAATGGATTTAATAGATATTCCAAATAGAGTTTGTGTAGTTTCACAAACTACAGAGAAACAAATGAACTTTGAGAAAGTATTAAATGTAGTTATAAAGAATTGTAAGGAATTTATAGCATTTAATACTATATGCAGTGCTACAGAAGCAAGACAGAAGTCTGTAGAATTATTGTCAAAGAAAGTTGATATGATGGTAGTTATAGGTGGAAAAAATAGTTCTAATACTACTAAGCTGTATGAGATATGTAAAATCAATTGTAATAATACAATACACGTTGAAAATTCAGGAGAAATACCTGATAATATAATTCATTCAAAGAAAGTAAAAATTATAGGTGTTACAGCAGGAGCTTCAACACCAGATTGGATAATAAAGGAGGCAATTTTAAAAATGAGTGATGACAAAAATCTAGAATCAAATGAACAGTTATCTTATATGGATGCAAATGATAAACAGATAATATTAGGTGAAAAGGTAACAGGAAAAGTAATATCTGTAAATGAAAAAGAGGTATTTTTAAATATAGGATATAAGTCAGATGGAATATTACCTAAATCAGAAGTTACAAAAGCTGAAAATCAAGATTTAGAGCAATTGATTCAACCTGGAGATGAATTGGAAGTAAAGGTAATAAGAAGACAAAATGAAGATGGTTATGTAGTTTTATCAAAGTTAGAGCTTGAAAGAGAAAATGCATATAAAGAGTTAAAAGAGGCAAGTGAAAACAATGAAATATTAAAAGTAAAAATAAAAGAAGCTGTAAAAGGTGGTCTTGTTGCAAACTATAAAGGTGCAAGAGTATTTATACCTGCATCTCATGTAGAATTGTATCATGTTAATGATCTTTCAATATATGCAGACAAGGAATTAGATATAAACATAATAGAATTTAAATCAGAAAGAAAAGGTACTAGAGTTGTAGGATCAAGAAGAGATATATTGAGAAAAGAAAAAGAAAAACAGGAAGAATCTACATGGAATACCCTTGAAAAAGATAGTACTGTAGAAGGAGAAGTTAAGAGATTGACTAATTTTGGTGCATTTGTAGATGTACAAGGAGTAGATGGACTTTTGCATGTTTCTGAATTGTCATGGGGAAGAGTTTCTAAACCTAGTGATATTCTAAAGGCCGGTGACAAGGTAAAAGTTTATATACTTGATGTAGATAAAGAAAAGAAAAAATTATCACTTTCAATTAAAAAACTTCAGGAGAATCCTTGGACAAATGCAGATATAAAATATCCAGTTGGTAGTGTAGTTTTAGGAAAAGTTGTTAGGTTTGCAAGTTTTGGTGCATTTGTAGAATTGGAACCTGGTGTTGATGCACTGGTTCACATATCGCAGATAAGTCATAAAAGAATAGAGAAACCAGAAGATGTTCTGGAAGTCGGCCAAGAAGTAAAATCAAAGATATTGGAAGTAAACAAAGATGATGAAAAAATAGCATTGAGTATAAAAGAAGTAGATGAGCTTTAATTTTACAATTATATTTATAAGATAATTTAGGTAAAATGCGTGTAGATATAAATACATTATTGGTGCACGCATTTTTTATATAAAGTTATATTTATGGGGAATAGCATATGTATGAGTGTGTAGGATTAGTAAAAAAAAATTTAAGCTATTTTAAAAAATTAAATGATAAAAGAACTTTATTTAATCCATTAAATAAAGATTTTTTTGAGAATTATTATAATTATAATTTTGCAAAACAAATTCTAATGAGAAGAAAAATAAAACTTATAAAAAGTAATTTAAATTATATAGGATATATATGGACTGATATTATAGATAAAAAAATATGTTATATAAATTCTATGAACATTATAAGTAGTAGTGATAAGGATTATTCATCATATAAATATCTAATAAACTTTGTAAAAAAAAATTTACATATGATTTATATGTGCCAAAAAAAAAATAATAATTTTGAAATATTAACATCAATAGGTTTTAATAAAAAAGAGGGAACTTTGATCTTCAATATGGAACTTCATAATGACATTTCTACAATTATTAAAAACAATATAAATTTTCATGTCCTTAAAAGGGGTGTAGATGAACAAATACGCTGCGATATACAAAATAAGGTTTTTGAAGATGAAGGAAGAATACCTCTAACTTTAGAAGATATATATTATGATGAACTTCAAAATTATTATTATGATAATGGTGCCATTTTTATAAAAAAGGATAAAGAATATATAGGATATGGTCAAATTATAATAGAAAATAAAACGACTCCTGTAGTAGTTAACTTTGGAATAATAAAAAAATATAGAGGAAATGGATACAGTAAACTTCTTTTAACATATTTAATTAAAATAAGCTATTTAAAAGGTTTCCAAAATATAAAAATAAAAGTTAAAAGTTCTAATTATATAGCAGTTAATTTATATAAATCAATGGGATTTAAAATACAAAATGAAATATATAATTGGGAACTTTAATAATGATTATATAAGTAACTTATAGAGTATACTAAATGAATTTTTGAATTTAATATACTCTAATTTTCGAATTAATATTTTATAATATTTTCTGTGGGTATATGAATAGATTTTAATTCAAATATACTTGAGGATTTTATTTGTTTAAAATAGGATCTATCACATATGCAATTAGCTCTTAGTTTATTAATACTTTCTTTTGAATTTCCTATGTCTTTTATATCGTACATATTAAAAACCTCCTTAGAAAAAGGTTTCCCTGAAATAATAATTTTTATACAAGATGTATTATACTTATAAAATAGACGTAATATTTATTATGTAAATTAAAGATAAAAGTAAAATAAACAACAAAGTTATAAATTATATAATATTTACACTTATACTTATTAACGATATAATTGTATAGTAAAAATACTACAAATATAAGCATTGGAGATTTAAAATGAATACAAAAAATTTTTTTATAGAAACATGGGGATGTCAGATGAATGAAGAGGATTCTGAAAAACTATCCGGTATGCTTAAAAGTATAGGATATACAAAAACGACACAAAAAGATACAGCCGATATTATAATATTTAATACATGTTGTGTCAGGGAAAATGCAGAACTCAAAGTATATGGCAACTTGGGAATGCTTAGAAAATTAAAAAAGAATAATCCTGAACTTATAATAGCTGTGTGCGGATGCATGATGCAGCAAAAAAATATGGCAAAAGATATAATAAAGAGATTTCCTTTTGTAGATATAATATTTGGTACTCACAATGCCTATAAGTTTCCTGAATACTTAAATAGAGTAAGATATGGAGAAAAATCTATAATTGAAATACAAAACAAAGAAGATGGAATTGTAGAAGGAATACCTATAGACAGAGAAAGTAATATTAAGGGATTTGTAACTATAATGTATGGTTGTAATAATTTTTGTACCTATTGTATAGTACCTTACGTTAGAGGAAGAGAGAGAAGCAGATTACCTGAAAATATAGAAAATGAAATAAAATCCATGGTAGAAAAAGGTTATAAAGAAATAACTTTACTTGGTCAAAATGTAAACTCATACGGCAAAAATCTTAATCCAAAGGTAAGTTTTGCACAATTATTGAGAAGAATTAATAATATAGATGGCATTGAAAGAATAAGGTTTATGACTCCACATCCTAAAGATTTTACAGATGATGTAATAGAAGCCATAAAACAATGTGATAAAATATGTGAACATATTCATCTTCCAGTACAATCAGGTTCTACTCGCATTTTGAAGAAAATGAATAGAAATTACTCAAAAGAACAATATTTAAAGGTGGTAGACAAAATAAAAAGGTCCATTCCCAATGTGGCTATAACTACAGATATAATTGTAGGATTTCCTGGAGAAACTGAATTGGATTTTGAAGAAACTTTGGATTTGGCAAAAAAAGTACAATATGATTCTGCATTTACTTTTATATATTCAAAGAGAAAAGGTACACCTGCTGATGAAATGGGAGAACAGATATCAGATGATATAAAACATGAAAGATTCAATCGATTGGTTGATGTAATAAACAACTCCTCTGCTAAAAACAATAAACTTTATTTGGGAAAATCAGAAGAAGTTCTTGTAGAAGGCTTGAGTAAAAATGACAACACTAAATTAATGGGAAGAACTAGAACAGGCAAACTAGTTAATTTTTTAGGAAACAGTGATAATATAGGCAAGTTGACTAATGTACATATAAACAGTACAAATTCATTTTCACTTTCTGGAGAAGAAGTATAATAAAATTTTATATTTTAAGGGGGAATAATAATGTCATTAACTCCTATGATGCAGCAGTACTTAGAGGTAAAAGATCAATATAAAGACTGTATATTATTTTTCAGGTTGGGAGATTTTTATGAGATGTTTTTTGAAGATGCCAAAACAGCTTCAAAAGAACTGGAATTAGTACTGACAGGAAGAGATTGCGGACTTAGAGAAAGAGCCCCTATGTGTGGTATACCTTATCATGCTGCAGAAAATTATATAGGCAGACTTATAAATAAAGGATATAAAATAGCCATATGTGAGCAGTTAGAAGATCCATCTGAGGCAAAAGGAATAGTAAAAAGGGGAATTATAAAGGTTATAACTCCAGGTACATATACTAACTCTTCATTTCTAAATGAAAATCAAAATAATTATATAGCAAGTTTTTATATAAATTCAGAAAATAATACATTTTCCATATGTTTTTCAGATGTATCTACTGGAGAATTTAACTGTACGGAAGCAACCTTAAATATATCAACTGTTTTAGATGAAATATCAAAATACAATCCTAAAGAAATATTAATACAAAAAGAGATTGACGTTAAACTATATAGTAGAATAAAAGAAGTATTTAGTTTATCTATTACTAAATTAGGAAAAGATTATTTTTCTTACGAAGATTCACTTGAAATTTTAAATAACCAATTTATTGATTTGTCAGTTAAAGATTATAGTAAAACTACAATAATCTGCTGTGGATCACTTTTAAAATACATAATAGATACTCAAAAAACATCTCTTTCACATATAAATAAACTTAATTATTATAATATAATTGACTATATGTTCATAGATGCAAATTCAAGAATGAATTTAGAACTTACTGAAAGTTTAAAAGAAAAAAGAAAAAAGGGATCACTTTTATGGATACTTGATAAAACAAATACGGCGATGGGTGGAAGACAAATTAGAAAATGGGTAGAACAACCTCTCATAAACAAAAAAGAAATAGAGAAAAGACTTAATTCGGTAGAAGAACTTTTAAATAATATATCTATACATGAAGATTTAAAGGATTCATTAAAGAATATATATGATATAGAAAGATTAGTTGGTAAGATATCTTCTAAAAGTGTAAATGCAAAAGAGTTAATTTCACTAAAAAAATCTATAGAAAAAATACCTTCTGTGAAATCTATAATATCCAATTTTAAAAGTCCGCTTCTTTCAGATATGTATAAAAATCTAGATGAACTAACTGACATTTATAGTCTTTTGGATAAAGCTATTTCAGAAGAACCTCCGATATCAGTAAAAGAAGGTAACCTAATAAAAAAGGGATTTAATGATCAAATAGATCAACTTAAAGATATTAAATCCAATGGCAAAAAATGGCTGGCATCACTTGAAAACGAGGAAAAACAGAAAACTGGAATAAAATCTTTAAAGATAGGCTATAACAAAGTTTTTGGATATTATATTGAAGTAACTAAAAGTAATTTAGACTTAATACCGACTGAAAGATATATAAGAAAGCAGACACTTACAAATTCAGAGAGATATATAACTCCAGAACTCAAAGCTATGGAAGATAAAATATTAACTGCCGAAGATAAACTTATAAGTCTTGAATATACTATTTTTGTAAGTGTCAGAGAAAAGATAGAAGAACAGACAGATAGAATGCAAAATACCGCAAGAATAATAGCAGAACTTGATTGCTTAAGTTCTCTTGCATCAGTAGCATTAGAAAATGATTATTGTAAGCCGCAGATAACTTCGTCAGATGAACTCTCCATAAATGATGGAAGACATCCTGTAGTTGAAAGGATGATTGAAAATGGAAATTTTGTATCCAATGATATAAATATGGATACAAATGATAATCAACTGTTACTTATAACAGGTCCTAATATGGCAGGTAAATCTACATATATGAGACAAACAGCTCTTATTGTGATAATGGCGCAAATAGGAAGTTTCATACCCGCTAAAAGTGCAAAAATATCTATTTGTGATAAGATATTCACAAGAATAGGGGCTTCGGATGATTTAGCATCAGGAAAAAGTACTTTTATGGTAGAAATGTGGGAAGTATCCAACATACTTAAAAATGCAACTCCTAAGAGTCTTGTGCTTCTAGATGAAGTTGGCAGGGGAACTAGTACATATGATGGATTAAGCATCGCCTGGGCTGTAATAGAGCATATTTGCAATAATACTAAATTAAAATGTAAAACATTATTCGCAACTCATTATCATGAATTAACAAAATTAGAAAAAACTATACATGGTATTAAAAATTATTCTGTAGCAGTAAAAGAAATGGATGGAGAGGTAATATTTCTTAGAAAGATTATACCTGGTGGTGCAGATCAATCCTATGGTATTGAAGTGGCAAAGCTTGCAGGATTACCTGCTAAGGTTATAAATAGGGCTAAAGAAATCTTAAATGACTTGAAAAGTGAAAAACATAGTGATAAAAGCGAAATTTGTGTTGACAAGGAAATTAAAGAGAACTATAAACCTACAATGCAAATAAATATAGAAGATTTACAAAAACAAAATATACTAAGAGATATAGCTGATATAGATATACTGAATATGACTCCTATGGATGGATTTAATAAGTTATATGATATAATAAAGAAAGTAAAATCCATGTAAAACAAAGGAATGATATATCATGAAAAGAATAAATTTATTGGATATTACAACTTCAAATAAGATTGCTGCTGGAGAAGTGGTTGAAAAACCTTCTTCAGTTGTTAAGGAATTAGTTGAGAATGCTATAGATTCAGGTGCTAAAAATATAACTATTGAAATATCAGATGGTGGAAAAAAACTTATACGAATAATAGATGATGGATCCGGAATACATCCCGATGATATAAAAAAGGCCTTTCTTCCTCATTCTACTAGTAAAATAAAAAGCATAGAGGATATATCTAAAATAAATACCATGGGATTTAGAGGAGAGGCACTTGCAAGCATTGCTTCTGTATCAAAAGTAACCCTTAAAAGTAGAATAACAGGATATGACTATGGCAGGAAGATATCTATATATGGTGGAAAATTAAATAAAATTGAAGATACTGCATGTAATTTAGGAACTACAGTTGAAGTGGAAGATTTATTTTTCAATGTACCTGCAAGGCAAAAATTTTTGAAATCCAGCAGTAGAGAGACTGCCTACGTTTCAGATATAATTCTAAGATTATCCCTTGCAAATACTGATATTTCTTTTAGGTTGTTTAGCAATGGAAAAAAATCAATTAATACTTTTGGTACGGGACATCTTATTGATACTATAAGGTGTCTTTATGGTAAAAATATATATGAAAATATTACACCAATAGAAAAACACAGTGATATAGCTTCAGTATCTGGATATATAGGTAATTCAGAAATTAGCAGGGGAAGTAGAAATAATCAAAGTATATTTGTGAATAAAAGATATATAAAGGATAAATCCATAACAGCAGCTGTAGAAAGAGCCTTTAAATCATTTTTAACTATAAATAAATTTCCCTTTTTTATAATATTTTTAGATATATTTCCTGAATTCATAGATGTAAATGTTCATCCATCCAAGTTGGAAATAAAATTTACTGACTCCCGAATGATATTTAAGTTTATATTTGATGCAGTACATGAATCTCTTAGAGAAAGTCTTAAAGATTCATTTACAATAGATACTGAATATGATTCTGAAAAAGCTAAAATCAGAGAAGAACTAGTTCAATTGCCAATAGATCTAAAACCAGCTGAAGATGCTTTAGATAAAATTGAGAATTATAAAAATGTAACAAAGGTAAAAGAGCAACCAATACATGCATATAGAGAATCAAATAAAGGATTAGATTATAGCTATAATAAAATAGATGAAATTCCTGAAGAAGTTTCAAAAGAAGACAGAGAACTAAGTAGAGAAAATTCGGAAACTGTCAAAGAGCCTAAATTTCCCAAACTTAGAATTATAGGACAGTTTAATAATACATATATAATAGGAGAGGCATTAAATACACTGTTTTTAATAGATCAACATGCTGCACATGAAAAAATATTATTTGAAAAATATAAAAATGAGATAAAAAATAGTAATGTTATTTCTCAATTATTAATATCCCCTATAGTAATAGAATTAAAAAATTATGACTATTCCTGTTATATAGAAAATAAAGATGTATTTAAAAATACAGGATTTAATATAGATATATTTGGTGATAATACAATAAGTATAAGGGAAGTGCCAATAATACTAGGGAAACCAAACATTAAAAATTTATTTATAGATATACTAGACAATTTAAAAAATATGGGTTCAGGAGAAACATGGGAAGTAAAATATTATCATATTGCTACTATGGCATGTAAAGCTGCAATAAAAGCACATGATAAATTATCTCAAATTGAAATGGAAGATTTAATCGAAAAATTAAGATATATTGAAGATCCTTTTAATTGTCCACATGGAAGACCTACTATAATAAAATTTACAACAACAGATTTAGAAAAGAAATTTAAAAGAATACAGTAATATTAATTAAACCTATGGAGGTAAAATGAAAGATTTGTTTATACTGGCAGGGCCTACAGCTGTAGGAAAAACTGATATATCGATAAAACTGGCAAAAAAATTAAATGGTGAGATAATATCTGCAGATTCTATGCAGATTTATAAATATATGGACATAGGATCAGCTAAAATTACAAAATCAGAAATGTGTGGAATTAACCATCATATGATTGATATAGTTGAACCAGACGAAAGCTTCAATGTATCAAAATATAAAAATATTGCCTTGAATTGTATACAGAAAATATATAATAATAAAAAACTTCCTATGCTTGTAGGAGGAACAGGACTTTATATAAATTCTCTCATATTCAATTATAATTTTACTGAAGCAAAAGTTGATGAAAATTATAGAAAACATCTGGAATGTCTAGCTAATGAAAAGGGAAAGGATTATGTTCACAGTCTTTTAAAAGAAGTAGATGGAGATTCATATGAAAAATTATATCCAAATGACTTGAAGAGAGTAATAAGAGCTCTTGAGGTTTATAAACTTACTGGTAAACCTATAGGAAAATTCAATAAAAATACAAATCAATATGATATTCCTTTTAAAATATATTATTTTGTATTGAATATGGACAGAGATAAACTCTATGAAAAAATAAACAGGCGTGTAGATATAATGATGTCAAATGGATTAATAGATGAGGTAAAAAAGTTAAAATCAATGGGATATGATATGTCCATACAATCCATGAAGGGAATTGGATATAAGGAAATCTTAAATTATCTAGATGGAAAAATGTCTTTAGATTCTACTGTTGACCTAATCAAAAAAAATAGTAGACATTATGCTAAAAGACAACTTACATGGTTTAGAAAAGATACTAGAGTAAACTGGGTAAATAAAGATGAATTTAAAAATGATGATGCTGTAATAGATTATATAATCAATAAATTTGCTACTATATCAAACTTGTATAAAAGTTAAATACTGGTATAATATAATTATATTATTTGTAAAGAGTTTCAAAATTCTTGAAGGAATTTTGTTATATTCATAGAATTATATATATATAAGCAACGGAGGGAGAAAAAATATGAGCAAGCCAATAAATAATTTGCAGGATATATTTTTAAATGGAGCAAGAAAAAATAGAGCTTCAGTAATAATATACTTGACCAACGGTTTTCAAATCAAAGGAAATGTAAAGGGCTTTGATAATTTTACGGTTATATTGGATTCGGATGGCAAACAACTTATGATATATAAACATGCCATTTCAACTATTACACCTTTAAAACCAATTTTATTCAACAACATACAAGATGGTGAAGTATAAGAAGGGGTGGGCAATTGCCTATTCCTTTTTTATATGTTACTATAATATTTGATTTATAAATTTGGAGGTAATAAATTTGTTGGACATAACTAAACAAAAGCTTAAAGATACATATAAAATAAATGATAAAGCAATTAATTTATATGAAAGGGCATTTGATGATGTAAAGGATCAATTTGAATATTATGACAATATAAGAGAATACAATCAGATTAAAGTATTAAATGCAATGCAGAAAGAGAAGATAAGTGAATCTCATTTTACTAACTCATCGGGATATGGTTATGATGATATAGGAAGAGATGCTCTTGACAGAGTATATGCTGATATATTTAATGCTGAGAGTGCTATTGTAAGGCCTCATTTTGTAAATGGTACTCACGCCCTTGGTTGTGCATTATTTGGCAATTTGAGAACAGGAGATACACTTATTTCAGTGTGTGGAAAACCATATGACACTCTTCATGGAATAATAGGTATAAATGGAGATGACAATATAGGGTCTCTAAGAGAATATGGTGTTAATTATGAACAGGTGGATTTAAATGAAGACGGAACTATAGACTTTGACTCTATAGAAAGTCATTTGAAAAATAATAAATCTATAAAATTAGTACATATACAAAGATCTACAGGTTATGGATGGAGAAAAGCACTTCTAATATCTGAAATTAAAAATATTATCGATGTTGTAAAAAAGATAAATCCTAATGTAATATGCCTTGTTGACAATTGCTATGGTGAATTTATAGATACTAAAGAACCAACAGATGTTGGAGCAGATCTAGCAGCCGGTTCCCTTATAAAAAACATAGGGGGTGGAATAGCTCCTACTGGTGGTTATATAGTAGGAAAGAAAGAATATGTTACTCAAGCATCTTATAGATTAACTGTACCAGGAATAGGCGGAGAGTGTGGATCAACTTTTGGCGTTATGAGACTTTTGTATCAAGGATTATTTTTTGCGCCTCATGTATCTATAGAAGCTTTAAAGGGTGCTTTATTGTGTTCTAGAATTATGGAACTTGCAGGATTTTCCGTACTTCCTAAATATACGGATAAAAGAAGTGATATAATTCAGGCAATTAAATTTAATGATAAAGAAAAATTAATAAAATTTTGCAAGGGTATACAAAAAGGCTCACCTGTAGATTCATTTGTAGAATGTGAGCCTTGGGATATGCCAGGATATTCCGATCAGGTTATAATGGCAGCAGGTGCTTTTATTCAAGGATCATCCATAGAATTATCAGCTGATGCTCCTATAAGGAAGCCGTATATAGCCTATCTGCAGGGAGGACTCACTTTTGATCATGCCAAAATAGGAATACTTATAGCACTTTCCAATATATATAATTAATTGGAATAATCAATATCTTCTATATATACCAACTAATTTTCCAATAATAGTGCAATCAGGTACTATTATTGGATCCATTGTCTTATTTTCCGGTTGGAGCCTAATATGGTCTTCTTCTTTAAAGAACCTCTTTAAAGTAGCATCATTTCCAATCAAAGCTGCCACTATGTCTCCGTTATTAGCAGAATTATTCTGTTCCAATATAGCAAAGTCTTCATCTAGAATTCCTACGTCCACCATACTTTCTCCATGAATTTTCAGCATAAAAAGTTGATTCGTATTTTTTACATAATCTATGGGAAGTGGAAATGTATCTTCAATATTTTCTACAGCCAATATCGGAGTTCCAGCTGCTATAGTACCTATAATAGGTATATTTATCATTTCTTTTCTTCCTGAAGAATTTTCAATGATTTCTATAGTTCTTGGTTTAGTTGAATCCCTTTTTATAAGCCCTGATTTTTCTAAATTTTCCAAGTGTCTATGGACGGTTGATGTAGATCTTAATCCAACTGCTGCACATATCTCTCTGACAGAAGGAGGATATCCTTTATCTGCTACATAACTTTTTATAAATTTATATACTTCAGATCTTTTACTGCTTCTTTGTTCTGTCATGAAAACACCCCTTGAATTTTATTCATTTGAATTATAACACATATATTATGTAAAAACAAACTTATGTTCTGTTATTGACAAATTTTGAATTTATGTTCTATACTAGTCTCTGAACTAATAATATAGGAAAGGAAAATAATTTTATGAATAGAAGTAATTGTATATTTAGCAGTGAAAAAATGTGTACTAACTGTGGAGAATGTGATGCCTGTGAATTAGATTCAAATAAAAAGTGCAATAATTGTGGCAAATGTCTTGAGATGGAGGGCTATGACATGAGAGCCATAAAAATAGAAGGAATACTAGACAATAAAGATGAAACAGATGATTATGAAAATGAAGTTTTAAAGAAAAGTAGGAGCAATAGTATCAAACATCCAAATGAATATCATTATCATTTACATGACAATACAAATGAGGCTTCAGAAGATACAAAGGACAATGAATATGAAGACGTATTTGACAAATGTCATATCGAGTATATAGATGATATAGATGGTTTGAATGAAATTTTAGAAAATGAAGAAGATTTAAATAAGCTAACACAGGAAGAATATCCAGGACTTATAAAAATAAAAAGCAGAAAGAGTAAAGATGGAGAGCAGGCTAATTAAGCTGAACTCCATCTTTATATAATAGCATATATTTAGCTTTCATCACTTAATGGATTAGATTTAACTGCCTCCCTTAATTTTTCATCATCTACGTGAGTGTATATTTGAGTAGTAGAAACATTCTCATGTCCTAATATCTTCTGTAAACTTCTTATATCTACGTTGCCATATTTATACATAAGTGTGGCCGCAGTGTGTCTCAACTTATGTGGAGTATATTTTTTAGTATCAAGTCCTGCTGCTTTCAAATGTTTTTTTAATATAAGCTCTACAGATCTTTTGTTTATTCTAGTATAATTTTTACTTATAAATAAGGCGTCTTTATCTTTAATTTTGTCATATTCATATTTCCTTACTGTTAAATAATTATTCAGTGATTTCAAGCAAGCTTTGTTTAAATAAATAGTCCGTTCCTTGTTTCCTTTACCTACAACGGTTAAAGTATCGTCTTTTATCTTAGATATATCAATTCCACATAGTTCGGATAATCTCATACCACAGTTCAAAAACAAAGTTATCATACAGTAATCCCGTTCTTTAAATCTACAGTCCGTAGATTCAATAGCCTTTAAGAGCGATTTGCTTTCATCCAGAGATAAATATATAGGATTTCTTTTGTTTATTTGTGGTGATTCCAATTCGGAAGCAGGGTTTTCCGAAATGATTTTAGCTTTTCCATAAAGATATCTAAAGAATGACTTCAACGAAGCTACTTTTCTAGCTCTAGCATAGCTTCCATTATCTCTGTAATTTTCAGTAAAAGATATAAAGGCAAATAAATCATTCAAGTCAATACTTTTTATAAGTTCTGTGTCTACATCTGATATTTTTATATTATGGAAGTCACATTCTTTAGGAACCAATCCTCTATATAATTTTATAAATTTAAAAAACATTGTTAAATCGATCTTATATCCTTCAACAGTATTTTTTGATTTTCCTTTTATTGTTTCAAGGTAATTAAAAAAATTATTCAAGGATTTTGGAAGCTGTGTATTGTAAACATGTTCTAAATTGTATCTGATAATGCTCATTCCCTTCTAAAAAAATCAACAACTTCGCTAAATGGTTATTTAGCGAATATAATATTATATATAATTCTATATATTTAAGTAAATTTCCTGCCTAATAACTTAAATATTTTATTAACAATGTTATGATACTTGTCTAATTATATTGAATATACAAATAATTATATATCATGTATCGACTAAAAACTTGTGAAATTGATATTTGCTATTTTTATATTAGTTGTTGTATTAACTTGTAAAATTATAGTTTCTCAATAATATGTTTAAACTCAATTGACAATATTATCAATTGAGTTTAAACATATATAAAAGACAAAATTATTGGCATACATATAATGTAATTATAGTGGACATTTATGAAATTAAAAAAGTTCCACAATATGGTGATAATTCTGTGACTTCATTTTTCCCTATTCTCCCCTTTTATTTTCTTCCAAAAATTTGATTTAAAAAGAATAGATTTTTATATCGAATTAAGGCGTGATTATTTATGAATCAAGAAAATAAAACTTATTGAATGTAGAATTCTGAGGTGCGATTTATTTTAAAAATATTATTTATAAATAATATGGGATCCTCTTCCCTTTCTTTATACCTTCCAAAATGCTGTTGTAATATATTATATTTATGTATATTTTTCTATAATTAAGGCAAAATATACTAGTATAAACACTTAATATAAAAAGGAGGTTTAATATTTTTTATGATACTTGGTATACCCAATGGATTATTACACTGTAAATACTATCCGTTTATAAATAAATTTTTTAGCGAACTAGGTGCTGAAATTATAACTTCACCAGATACAAATAAACATATCCTAAATCTTGGAACTAAATATTGTGTAGATGAAGCGTGTCTTCCAATAAAAATTTTCCATGGACACGTAGCTTATATAAAGGACAAATGTGATATTATGCTTATTCCTAGAATTATGCAATTAAATAAAAGAGAATTCATATGTCCTAAATTTTGTGGATTACCTGAAATGATAAAAAACGATATACCGAATTTGCCTATAATAATTTCTGATCCAATATACGCCTTTTCTAAGTCTAGTATTAAATCATGGGTTAAACATACAGGACTTATATTTACTAAAAATTATATAAAAATAAATACTGCTTATAAAAAAGCTTTGGAAAGTCAATCTAATTATAAGATTGGATTGAGAGATAAAGGCTTTACAATAAATGTTGCATTAGTTGGTCATCCCTATAATATATATGATAATTTTGCAAACATGAATGTAATAAAAAAACTAAATAATTTGGGAATCGGACTCTTAACTGAAGAAAATCTAAGTGATACGCAAATAAATAGTGAATCCAAAAATCTTTTTAAAAGGCCTTTTTGGACTTTTGCAAGAAATGCTTATGGATTTTCCACCTATATGGCAGAGCATAAAAGGATAGATGGCTTGGTATATATATCTTCTTTTGCATGCGGCATAGATTCTATAGTAATCGAACTTATAAAAGATAAATTAAAAAGTTTTCCCATATTAATATTAAAAATAGATGAGCAAACCGGTGAAGCTGGTCTTGATACAAGATTAGAAGCTTTTTCCGATATGCTTAAAAGAAGGTGTGCTGTATCATGAAAGTAACTTTTCCTAATTTAGGTAATACTTGTTTAGCAGCAAAAGCTATATTTGATGGTTTGGGAATTGATTATGTTCTCCCACCCGAAAGTAATAATAGTATGTTGGAAACAGGATGCTTATATTCTCCAGAAGAGATTTGTCTACCATTTAAAATAATGATAGGTTCATATATAGAAAGTATTAAAAAAGGTGCAGATACAATACTTTTAGTTGGAAGTTGCGGACCTTGTAGATTTGGAGAATATTGTGAACTTCAAATGTCAGTTCTAAAAAATCTTGGTTATGATTTAAATTTCATAGTTCTTGATTCTCCAGGTGATATAGGAATAAAAGAATTTATAAGACGAATATCTCAGATAAATAAAGAAATTCAAGTATCTAATTATGAAAAATTAAAGGTATTATCAATAGGTTTTAAAATAATAAACTTAATGGACTCTATGGAAAAAGATGCTAAATACTTATCGGGGTATGAGGTTAATAAAGGCCAATGCAAAACAATTTTAAAACAATGTAGAGAAAAAGCTTTTAGTACTAATTCTCCATATGAGATGTTATCTGTTTTAAAATATTATAAAAACGAACTTAAAAATGTAATTGTTGATAAAAATAAAAATCCACTTAAAATAGATATAATAGGAGAAATATATACTATAATCGAACCATTCTCAAATTTATTTATTGAAGACAGACTTATGAATTATGGAGTATCGGTATATAGAAATTTAACTCCGAGCTGGTGGGTAAAGAATACTATTTTATCTATTATTGGTTTAAATTCACCTTCTATAAAAAAATATTCTAAAAAGTATCTTCCTTTAAATATAGGCGGTCATGCAAGGGAATGTGTTGGAGAGGCCGTCATGGCAAGTAAAAAGAATATTGATGGTGCAATTCAAATTTTCCCTATGGGATGTATGCCTGAAATTGTTTCCAAATCAATATTACCTACCGTATCGAAGAATGAAAATATACCGATACTTTCATTAGTTGTAGATGAATTAACCGGAGAAGATGGTTATATTACAAGAATTGAAGCTTTTTTAGATTTACTTGAAAGGAGAAAAAACAATGTATTATATGGGAATTGATGTTGGATCAGTTAGTACAGATATAGTAATTGTAGATGAAAATATAAATTTAATTGAATCAATATATTTAAGGACAAAAGGAAGACCTATAGATGCAATTCAGGAGGGTTTTAAATTATTATATAATAAATATAAAAATTTAAAAATAAACGCAGTAGGTACTACAGGAAGCGGTAGAAAAATAGCTGCTTCCATAGTTGGCGCAGATATTATAAAAAATGAGATAACCACACATGCTGTAGCTTCATTAAATGTAAATAAAAACGTACGTACAATAATTGAAATTGGAGGTCAGGATTCTAAAATAATACTCTTAAATAACGGGATTGTATCTGACTTTGCCATGAATACAGTTTGTGCAGCTGGAACAGGATCTTTTTTGGATAGGCAGGCTGAAAGACTAGACATTCCAATTGAACATTTTGGAAATTATGCATTAAAATCAAAATCACATGTTAGAATAGCTGGTAGATGTGCTGTATTTGCTGAATCAGATATGATACATAAACAGCAGCTTGGTTATAGTAATAGTGATATAATAAAAGGTCTTTGTGATGCTTTAGTCAGGAATTATTTAAGCAATGTTGCAAAGGGAAAGGATATACAAGGAGATATATTCTTCCAAGGTGGGGTTGCTGCAAACATTGGAATCAAAACTTCATTTGAAGAAGTTCTAGGATGCAACGTAATAGTACCACCCAATTATAAAGTTATGGGTGCTGTAGGCTCTGCGATACTTGCAAAAGAATATATAGAAAAGTCCAAAAAAATTACTAATTTTAAAGGCTTTAATCTGGCAAATACTAATTTTACCTCAAAAAGTTTCGAATGTACTGGGTGTTCTAATAGGTGTGAAGTTGTAAAAATACTTGGAAGCAATGAAATAGTAGGTTTCTTTGGTGACAGATGTGGAAAGTGGAATGATAAAAATTCTAATCTTTCGGCCTAATTTTTACTTTAATTAAGCAGATATGCAAAGTTAAATGACTTTGCATATCTGCTTTCTATTTTATTTACTAATTGACAGTTTGTAAATATATAATATATAATATTTAGTATATAATATTTTAATACATTCATAGTATTTTAAACAAAAATTATATAGTATTCTAAATATAAAAATATTAATATAAAGGATGTGATCTAATGTCAATAAAATATCAGGGATTTTTTTCAGCAGTGAGAAGAGTAATATTTATGTTTATTGGTACTACATTAGCAGCAATAGGCTTAGAAACTTTTTTAATTCCAAATAATGTAATAGATGGAGGGGTAACTGGTATATCCATTATGTCTAGCTATATTACAGGTTTACCACTTGGATTGTTTATATTTATATTAAATATACCATTTTTAATAGTCGGATATAAGCATATTGGAAAAACATTTACCCTTTGTACCCTGTTTTCCGTAACATCATTGTCTGTTATGGTATCTATTGTAAAACACTTAAACCCTGTAACAAATGATACACTTTTAGCAGCTATATTTGGAGGAATACTTATAGGAATAGGTATAGGACTAGTTATAAAAAATGGTGGATCAACAGATGGTACTGAAATTATTGCTATAATTTTTGATAAACGTACATCTTTCTCTGTAGGAGAAATAGTCATGTTTATAAATTTGTTTATATTAGGTAGTGCAGGATTAATATTCGGATGGGATAGAGCTATGTATTCTCTATTAACATACTATATTGCATTTAAGGTAATTGATATTACTGTTGAAGGATTAGATGAATCAAAATCTGTTATAATAGTTTCTGATGAATATCAGCAAATAACAGATGCTCTTTTAGCTAGATTGGGAAGAGGTGTTACTCTTTTAGAAGGAAAAGGAGCTTATTCTAATGTTCCTACTAATGTAATCTATGTAATAGTTTCTCGTTTGGAATTATCTAAACTTAAATCCATCGTAACTGGTTTTGACAAACACGCATTGGTAAGTGTATCAAATGTAGATGTATCAGGAAAAAGTCTCAAAAAGAAAACTATACATTAATTAATATTATATACAAAATGAAGATATTTAAACATCTTCATTTTGTATATTTACATGCATATATATAATCCATTTTATTTCCACAAATCCTTAGTAATATTCTTAGTTTTATTTTTTCGCTTTTCAGTTTCTTCTTTGTCTATAAATATACCATTTTGCTCTATTATTAATACACTGCCCTCTTTGGCATCTCTTGGTATATTTATACGTTTTATATCCATCATACTTTTGTCTTCTTTTTCACAGACCGCATATGGTCCTTCAAAACGATCTATTATAACTTTTATAGTGTCCACTCAATATCCCCCTCAATATTATTACTATGTTACCATTATATTACTATAATTATATACTTACAAGCTTAAATTAGAACAAATAAACAAATCAATTAATAGTTACACTCTCTTGAATCTTCCTAACTATTTTTGCACTTATATACCCTGGTAATAATTTAGAAAAAATTATAGCTGTTTTGTTAAAAGTACCTGGAATTATAACTCCCTTTTTCTTTTTTAGTCCTTTATAAGCTATTTCAGCTACTTTTTTCGGAGACATTGAATTTTTTATATCTTTTTTTCCTGCATTTTTTGAAAACGATGTAAGTGTAGCTCCAGGACATAATACTGATACATTAACTTTATAATTTTTTAATTCATTTCTGATAGCTTGAGAAAATGATAATACATATGCTTTTGAAGCATAATATGTAGATATATATGGCCCTGGCTGATATGCTCCAGTAGAAGCAACATTTAATATATTGCCTTCGCCATTTTTCACCATTTCCTTAGAAAAAAGTTTGGTTAAAATAGTAAGACTTCGTATATTTGTATATATAATATACAAATCTTTTTCTATATTTGTATTATGAAATATTCCACAGTAACCTATTCCTGCATTATTAATTAATGTATGAACTTTTATTTTTTTCTCTTTAATTTCATTAAATATATCTTCTGCAGCGGTATCTTTATTTAAATCTTTTATAATAATTTTTATATCTACATGAAAAGTATTTATTAAATAATTAGATAGTTGTATTAATTTGGTTTTGTTCCTGGCAATTAATATTAAATTAAATCCGTTTCTAGCAAAAATTTTAGATAGTTCATAACCTATTCCACTAGATGCTCCTGTTATTAATACTGATTTTTTATTATTTTCTATAATTTTTCACTTCTTTCGTTTTTGTTTACTTTTTATTTTAATTAACATAATATTTATTATATAAATTAAAATTATTTTACAGTTAATCAATAAAAATATAAATTGTACTCGCCAGTTGGAATTTCATCTTCCAATCCTAAAACCCTAGACCATAATCCTGTTTCAGCAATAATAAATCCAATAATTATTCCCATATGGCTGTGTAAATGTCTATGTTGTGCAAAAATTAATGTAAATCTTGTCCACTCACAGTTTTTAGGCTTTGTAAGAAGTATATCATCTGTTAAACTATTAAGGTACTGATTTATTCTCTTTTCAATCGATCTAAAATAGTGTTTTAATTCATTTCTTGATAATACTTTATCTGTTTTAATATCCAAATTATTCAGATCCTTAATATGAAATGATGGTTCCAAATAATTTCTTGGATTTATATACCACTTATCTAAGGAATGTAATGTATGGTATATATGCTTCCATAAAGGCATTTCACAATAGTTTTTATTCCAATATTCATCAGATATACAATCTATAACATTATTTATACTCCATAAAACACGTTTTGTTTGATCTTTAATTATTTCAGTATAATTTGTTTCATTCATTAGCATATACACCTTTCTAAATAATTATTTAAAATTTTTGTTTTGTATTAGATAAATTATATCATTATCTATATATTAATTTATGTTTTATTATTTTTTAGTTTACTTTTAATTTTAATTTACATAATATTTATTATATAAATTAAAGCTATGATTTTATAAATTAATTACAAAATCATAGCCCTGATAACATCGAATACCTATAATACTGCCTTCACAGATTTGACAAACGCTTTTACATTTTCAAGCATTTCTTCCCTATCTTCAATTTCATCAACTTTCTTTACAATGGCACTTCCTATAATAATACCATCGCAATATTTTTTGAGATTTTCGGCCATTTTTGCATTGGATATACCAAATCCAATAGCTTTGGGAATATCCGTGCAGTTTGATACTATCCCCATATACTCATCCATATTTGTACTTATCTCACTCCTTGCACCAGTAACTCCATTGCTTGAAACACAATATATAAATCCACTTGCATTACTAACTATCTTTTTTATCCTTTCCTTTGAAGTTGGTGCTATCAATGGAATAAGTGCAACTTCATATTTATCAGTAATTTTAAGAATATCTTTTCTTTCTTCTATGGGTAAATCAGGTATTATTATTCCATCAATTCCAACTTCTCTGCATTGACTTATAAATTTTTCTATTCCATACTTAAATACTGAATTATAATAGACCAGATATACCAATGGTACTTCTGTATTAGATCGTATACTTTTTACACAGTTCATTATTTTTAATATAGTTGTACCATGTTTAAGAGACCTGGCAGAAGATTTTTGTATTGTAGGTCCATCTGCTATTGGATCTGAATAAGGTACACCTAATTCTATTATATCCGCTCCTGCTTTTTCCATAGAATATACAAGTTCTGCTGTAGTTTCAAAATCTGGATCCCCTGCAGTTATAAAAGATATCATGGCTTTCTCATTTTTTGCTTTTAATTCCTTAAACTTTGCATCTATTCTATTCATCTAAATTTACCCCCATTACTTTAGCTATAGTATTCATATCCTTGTCTCCTCTTCCTGATATGTTTACAATCATAATTTTATCATTTGATAGTGTTGGAGCTAATTTTATAGCATATGCAAGAGCATGAGAACTCTCAAGTGCAGGTATTATTCCTTCTACTCTTGATACTTCCACGAAAGCATTTACTGCTTCTTTATCATTAGCTGTTACATATTCAGCTCTTCCTATATCATGAAAATATGCATGTTCAGGTCCCACACCTGGGTAATCCAGGCCAGCAGAAATTGAATACGCTGGAAGTATCTGTCCATCATCATCCTGAAGAACATATGTCATCATCCCATGGATAACTCCGACAGAACCTTTTGTTATACTTGCTGCATGTTCATCAGTGTCAATTCCTTTTCCAGCCGCCTCTACTCCAATAAGTCTTACATTTTTATCTTCAGAAAATGGATAAAATATACCCATGGCATTACTTCCACCACCTATACATGCAACAATACAATCAGGTAATCTTCCTTCTTTTTCAAGTATCTGTTTTCTAGCTTCGTCTCCTATAACTCTTTGAAAGTCTCTAACCATAGTTGGATATGGATGTGGCCCCATTACTGTTCCTATTACATAAAATGTATCTTCGATTCTTGTAACCCAGTTTCTCATAGCCTCATTCACTGCATCTTTAAGTGTCCCGGTACCTGATGTAACTGATGTAACCTTGGCGCCAAGTATTTTCATTTTAAAGACATTAAGTGCCTGTCTTCTTATATCTTCTTCACCCATAAATATTTCACATTCCATATTAAACATTGCAGCTATGGTAGCTGTAGCCAATCCGTGCTGTCCAGCACCAGTTTCTGCAATTACTCTTTTCTTTCCCATTCTCTTTGCTAGAAGTACCTGACCTAAAGCATTATTTATCTTATGAGCCCCTGTGTGATTGAGATCTTCTCGTTTAAGATAGATCTTTGCTCCTCCTAATTTTTTTGTCAGATTCTCAGCATAATACAGTGGCGATTCCCTTCCTACATAATCCTTTAAATAATACTTGTATTCATTTATAAAATTTTCATCATTCTTAGCCTTATTATATTCCTCTTCCAGTTCAGTAATTGCATTCATTATAGTTTCCGGCACATACTGTCCCCCAAATTTTCCAAATCTTCCAATCACTTTACGTTCCTCACTCTCTCAATAAATTCTTTTATTTTATTTAAATCTTTATATCCTGATGTTTCAACTCCACTTGAAACATCCACAATATCAGGTTTTACTATATTTACAGCTGACTCTACATTTTCCGAGTTAAGTCCTCCGGCAAGTATCAAATCACGTTCAAACTTAAAACCTCTTGTAATATTCCAATCAAAGCTTTTACCGCTTCCTGCTACTTTACCATCTAAAACCAACCCATCTGCATATTTATAATTCAAATTCAAAACATCACTTTTATCAATTATTTTTAAAGCTTTCCATAATCTAAAATTTTTAAAATATTTCATATAATTATTATCTTCTAAACCATGAAATTGAATTATGTCAAGTTTAAGTGTTTTAGAAATATTGTATACATAATTTATTGGTTCATCTACAAAAATTCCAACACTTTTAATATTCTTGTCCAAATTAAATATAAGCTTTTTGGCTTGTTCTAAATTTATCTGACGCCTGCTTTTAGAAAATATGAATCCAGCATAATCAGATCTGTATTTATTTACATAATCAATATCTTCTATTCTTCTTAAACCACATATTTTAACTTTAACCAATATTGACTTCTAACCTCCAATCCATCAATTATTTTTAATATCATATATGAATTTTTTCATGGTATCAACATTATCAAGTTTTCTCATAAATCCTTCCCCTATTAAAACCCCATTTATAGGAAGACTTCTTATATATTTAAAATCTTCTAAAGTCTTCATTCCGCTTTCAGAAATTATAACAGTATCTTCCTTTATATATTTAATCAAATTCTCAGTATTTTTTAAATTCACTGTAAAATTTTCAAGATTTCTGTTGTTTATTCCAATAATTTTAGGACCTATATCAAGTGCCGTATCCAGTTCACTTTTATTATGAACTTCTACAATACAATGAAGTCCAATACTGGATGCCAACTTATAAAATTCTCCGAGTTTTTCCCCTAGAACTCTTACTATCAAAAGTATTGCATCTGCACCTAAAAGTTTTGATTCATAAATCTGATATTTGTCTATAATAAAATCTTTTCTAAGTACAGGCTTTGAAACTATATTCTTAACTGACTCTAAATACGTATCTTTTCCCTTAAAATAGTTCTCTTCTGTAAGTACTGATATTGCATCTATATCCAATTGTTCATATATTCTTGCTATATGTTCAGGATGAAAATCTTGAACTATAATACCTTTTGAAGGGGAAGCCTTTTTTATTTCACCTATAATTGATATATACTTTTTTAATAGTGACTTTCTAAAGTCCCTTGAATTTAAATTGTTTGATTTATCAATTTCACTTATAATATCTTTAAGTGTTTTATTTTTCTTTCTAATCTCAAGATCTTTACGCTTTACTTCAACTATATTATCAAGTATCAAGATAATCACTCCCTGCTGTAGTTTAACATCTCTTGTAATTTTTCATAGGCTTTGTTTGAATCTATAATTTCATTTACATTATCAATACCTTGTTTTATATTTTCAACTTTTTTACCTACATAAAGAGCTGCTGCACTATTCAATACTACTATATCTCTTTTTCTGCCTTTCTTACCCTTTAATATATCTAAAATTATATCTGCATTTTCTTTTGGAGTTCCCCCTGATATATCTTCATAACTTGCTTTTTCTATTCCATATTCTTCAGGATCTATTGTGTAATCTCTTACTTTTCCATCTTTTAATTCACTTACATATGTCAATGCAGTAGTTGTAATTTCATCCAATCCATCTGCTCCATGAACCACCATGGCTCTTTCACATCCCAAATTCATTAAAGTTTTGGCTATATGATGTGTAAGTTCCTTTTTATATACTCCAAGTATCTGACCCTTTACAAATGCAGGATTGGTAATTGGCCCCAATATGTTGAATATTGTCCTTACACCAAGCTCTTTTCTTATACCAGCTACATTTTTCATGGCACTGTGATACATTGGTGCAAACAAGAATCCCATACCTATATTATCAATAGCTTTTTCAACTTTTGATTTATCCAGTTCTATATTAATGCCAAGCTCCTTTAAAACATCTGCACTTCCACTCTTGCTAGATACAGCTTTATTACCATGCTTTGCAACTTTTATTCCAGCTGCAGCTGCTATAATGGAAGCTGCAGTTGATATATTGAAAGTTTTTCCACCATCTCCACCAGTTCCACAAGTATCAATTGCATATTCAGATTTAAGCTTCACAGGAACAGCCATTTTTCTCATTGCTCTTGCACAACCTGTTATTTCGGAAATTGATTCTCCCTTCATCTTAAGAGCCATTAACAATCCAGATACAATAGAAATAGGCTCTCTTCCGCTCATTATACTATTCATTACATTTTCTGCTTCATTCTCAGATAGGTCATTTCCTGATACAACCTTTTTTATAGCTTCATTTAACATAACATACCTCCTGCAAAAAATTCTTTATTATATCATGTCCATATTCAGTTAATATTGATTCAGGATGAAACTGCAGTCCATATATAGGATAAGTTTTATGCTTAATACCCATAAGCACACCGTCTTCACTTTTAGCAGTTTTGATAAATTCAGATTCTATTGAACTTTCTTCAACAATTAATGAGTGATATCTCATAGATCTTATTGGACTTTTAATTTTCTTAAAAAGCTTATCGTCTATATGCTCTACCATTGATGTCTTGCCATGCTTTATTTCCTTTGCCCTAATTACCTCACCGCCAAATGCTTTAGCTATAGCCTGATGTCCAAGGCATATTCCAAGAATCGGTATATGACTTCCATATTTTTTTATTACATCAATGCATATTCCAGCATCATCGGGTATTCCTGGACCTGGAGATATTATTATTCCCTGAAGATCTTTGTATTTTGCAATATCATCTACCTCAATCTCATCATTTCTGACTACCTTTATATCTTTATAAAGTTCTCCTATATATTGATATAGATTATAAGTGAAAGAATCATAATTATCTATCATAAGTATCAACTATATCACCTCCGTAAGTGCTTTCGCTTTATTAAGTGATTCATGGTATTCTTCTTCTGGATTTGAATCATATACTATACCTGCACCAGCCTGTATATAAGCGTATTTATCTTTAAGAACCAATGTCCTGATTGCAATACATGTATCCATATTTTTATCGAAGGAGAAATATCCTACTGCACCAGCATACAAAAGTCTTTTTCTATTTTCAATTTCATCAATTATCTCCATGGCTCTTATTTTAGGTGCTCCTGAAACTGTTCCAGCTGGAATACATGATGTAAAAGCATCAAAACTAGATATATTTTTTTTCAATTTACCTTCAACTTCTGAAACTATATGCATTACATGAGAGTATTCTTCTACTTCCATAAACTTTGTAACCTGTACGGTTCCAAATTCACTAACTTTTCCTATATCATTTCTTCCAAGATCAACAAGCATAACATGCTCTGCTTTCTCTTTTTCGTCATTTGTAAGCTCAGCTTTTAATTTTTCATCTTCTTCTTTATTTGTGCCTCTTCTTCTTGTACCTGCAATAGGATTGGTACTTACTATACCATCGTGTACAGCTACCAGTCTTTCAGGTGAAGAACCTACGATTTGAAAATCTTCAAAATCCATATAAAATAGATAGGGTGATGGATTTTCATATCTTAATTTCCTATATATATCAAAAGCCTTCAAATCAGTTTTGCACTTGAGTCTTTGAGATATTACCACCTGAAATATGTCTCCCTTTTTTATATATTCCTTGGCCTTTTCTACATTTTTGCAAAATTCATCTTTAGTATAATTTGAATGGATTTCTGCTTTTTTAACTATATTTTGAATATTGTGAATACATGTGGTATTAATAATTTGTTCATAAAGTCTCTTAAAGTGGTCATTAATCTGCGAATATTCAATATCATCTTCTGGAAATACATTATATACTAAAATAATCCTATGCTTTAAATGATCATAACATATGAATGACTTGTAAAACATAAAATATGCCTCAGGTATTTTTAAATCATCTATATTATTATCACTTATATTTTCATATTGTTTTATTACATCATAACCTGCATATCCTATTGCTCCTCCAGTAAATGGTATATCAAGAATATTGTTATTGTAATTTATGTCCATAAATTTTTTTACAAGCTCAATAATTTTTCCTTTGACTTTTTGAGTTTCCTCTTTTTTTTCTATACATATTTCATCTTTAAAACTTTTCATCTTTATATATGGATTAGAGGCTATAAAAGAATATCTTCCCTTCTTTTTGTCAAATTCCACACTTTCCATTATAATTTTATTTTTACCCTCTAAATTATAAAATACATTTATTGGTGTTATTTCGTCTCCATTCAATTCATAAGTAACTGGAAATGCTTCTTTATTTTGTCTTAATGCTTCAAATTCATTTTTTTGCATACATATCAAATTTATTACCTCCCAATAGAAAAAATAAAAAAAGACACCACATCCCTAAATGGGACGAAATGTCTTATCGCGGTACCACCCATGTTAATTTTATATTAAGATTAAAAAAGCATTTCTTCCATTAGGAAGAAATGCAAAATTTCTATTAAGCCACCCAAATATAAAACTCAACTCATAAAGTACAGAAATCACTTTCGATACTTTGCCATTTTTAACGGTAGGCAACCCGGTTTACAGCTACTATAATTTCACCTGACACCTTGCAGATCCATTCAATATAAGTTTTAGCATCTAGATCTCATCATCCTAGACTTTCTGAAAGCTATAACATAATACTTACTACTTCTGTTCATAGGTTTTATTTCTTTACTTGATAGATATTATTTTAAAACCTTTTTTATGATTTGTCAACATTATCGATGAAAATTTTTATGTAATAGGCATTTATCCTTTAGATTTAAATAATAAGGAAGCTATAAATCCAAAAATTATAGCAGCAGAAATACCTGCACTTGTTACCTCAAAAGTTCCTGTCAATACACCAATTATACCATATCTTTGAGCCTCCATAAGAGCTCCCTTTACCAATGCATTTCCAAAACTGCTTATTGGAACTGAGGCACCTGCTCCTGCAAATTTTATAAGTGGTTCATATAATCCAAGGCCTCCAAGTATGGCTCCTATAACTACAAAAGTAGTCATAGTATGTGCCGGAGTCAATTTAAATACGTCCATCATTATTTGTCCTATAACACATATGCCTCCTCCTACTAAAAATGCCCAAAGAAATTTTTCCAAAATAATACACCTTCTTTTCAAAACTAATATAATTATTTCTCTATTGAAACAGCATGAGCAATACTAGGTATACTTTCTTTTTGTTGATAGGACATAGGTGACATTAACGCTCCCGTTGCAACTACAAGAATTTTATTTATATTTCCTCTTTCAATTTCCTTTAAAAAGTGTCCATAAGTTACAACTGCTGAACAAGCGCATCCACTGCCACCTGCAAAAACTGGTTGATTGTCATTGTATATAAGCATTCCACAATCCTTAAAACAACCCTCTTTAAAATGAAATCCATCTTGTTCTAAAATTTCTTCTGCTATTTTATGGCCTATTTTTCCCAGATCTCCTGTAACCACAATATCATAATATGAAGGATCCCTATTAAGTTCCTTAAAATGAGTTTCAATAGTATCCACTGCAGCTTGAGCCATTGCCTCTCCCATATTAAATGGATCAGATACACCCATATCCACTACTTTTCCTATTGTTGCTGATGTCACTTTAGGTCCTATTCCTGACTTTCCTAAAACTACTGCTCCAGCTCCTGTTACAGTCCACTGTGCAGTTGGAGGCTTTTGACTTCCATATTCGGTTGGATATCTAAATTGTTTTTCTACTGCTGCATTATGGCTGGATGTACCTGCAAGTACGTATTTTGCAGATTCAGTATCTACCAGTATAGATGCAGTAGCAAGACTTTCCATGGAACTAGAGCAAGCACCAAATACCCCTAAATACGGTATTGAAAGAGTTCTTGCAGCAAAACTGCTAGTTATTATTTGATTCATGAGATCCCCACTTATAAAAAAATTTATATCTTCCTTTTTTACATTTGATTTAGTTATAGCCACATTACAGGCTTCTTCCAATAGTTTTTTTTCAGCTTTTTCAAAACTGTCCTGACCCATCCATATATCATCAAAAAGTCTATCGAACTCAGAACTTAAAGCTCCTCTTGCTTCAAAGGGCCCTCCTACAGCGGAATGTCCTAATATTACAGGATTTGATTGAAAGATAAAAGACTGTCTCCCTGAAAGCATTTTACATACCACCTAACCATTTAATTACTATACTTAATATAGATACTACAAATGCAGAGAACACTCCAAAAGTTATAACGGCTCCCGCAACTTTAAACATATTACTGCCAACCCCAAGAACATATCCTTCTGTTCTATGCTCTATAGCCGCAGAAGCGATTGAATTTGCAAATCCAGTAATAGGAACACTAGTTCCTGCTCCCGCCCATTGGGCAATATGATCAAATACGCCAAATCCCGTTAATAGTGCTGCTATAATTATAAGGATAGCTGAAGCAGGATTTCCTGCAGTTTCATCAGTAAAACTAAAGTATTTTATAAACATGAATTGAAGTGCCTGATCAAATATACATATGAGCCCTCCTATAAGAAAAGCCCTCATACAATTTTTTAATACTCTTCTTTTCGGTATTTTAGTTTCCGCAAATTGCTGAAATTTTTTCTGCTCTGGAGTTAATTTATTATTTTTATTTGAACTCATGATATATGCTGTCTTGTTTTCACAGCTTCCTCCCTTCTTTTGTTTGAATTGATACTAAAAATAGTTTAACCATATATTTTTTTAAATATACGAATAAAAGAGTCTTTGTGAAAGTTCACAAAGACTCTTTTAAGAAACTATATAATTTTATTCGCACACTTTACCTGGATTTAATATATTTTTAGGGTCAAAAGCTAATTTTATATTTTTCATTAATTGCATATAATCATTACCATATTGACGGAATAAATATTTCCTCTTAGCATATCCTATACCATGTTCTCCAGAAACAAGTCCATCTAATTCTTGTGATTTTTTATACATTGCATCAAATACATCACTTAATTTTTTATCCCATTCTGCTTTTGAAAGATCGTCTCTTAAAATATATACGTGAAGATTTCCATCTCCTGCATGTCCAAAGCTTCTTATTCTTATATTGAACTGCTTTTGAGCATCATTTGTAAATTTAACAAACTCAGCCACTTTATTTCTTGGAACTACAACATCACATTCGTCCATTTCTGTAGTAGTTGCCTTAACTGCTTCAAGGAATGCTCCCCTTGCAGACCATACTGCTTCTTTTCTTTCATCAGTATCTGAAATATATACATCAAGAGCTCCTTCTTCTAAGCATATATCTGCAACTTTTTCATAATCTGACTCTATTTGTTCTTTACTGTTTCCATCAAAAGTAAGTAACAAATATGCATCCGATGAATTGTCCGGGAATTTTTTACCTAAGAATTCTTCTGCTGCAAGTATAACTTCTCTTTGCATGAATTCTATAGCCGTTGGTATTGATTTTGACTTTATTATCTTAGGAACTGTATTTATAGCTTTTTCCAAATTAGGGAATGGTACTAAAAGACTTATTGCCTTTTTTGGAAGAGGAAGAAGCTTTAATATAGCTTTTGTAATAATTCCAAGAGTTCCCTCAGATCCACATATAATATCTTTTATACTATATCCTGAACTGTTCTTTACAACTTTTCCTCCAGCCTCTATAACTTTACCATTTGGCAATACTACTTCAAGTCCTCTTACATAATCTCTTGTTACACCATATTTAACCGCTCTCATTCCACCTGCATTAGTACTTATATTTCCACCTATAGTAGCTGATTTTTCACCTGGATCTGGTGGGTAAAACAAGTCATGATCTTCTACAAATTTAGCTATTTCCATAAGCAGTACGCCAGGTTCTACTGTTAAAGTAAGATTTTCTTCATCTAACTCAACTATTTTATTCATCTGAGTTAAATTTATCATTATTCCTCCTTCAACCGGAACGGATGACCCAACAAGTCCTGTTCCTGATCCCCTTCCTACAACTGGAATGGTATTCTCATAAGCATAAGCCATTATCTTTGAAACTTCTTCTGTAGTTAAAACATTAACTACTGCATCAGGATATTTGCTAACTCCTCCTAATTCATCGTGGCTAAAATCATCATTTATGTCCTTACCGGTAAAAACCCTATCTTCTCCTAGTAAATCCTTTAAAAATTTTATATCTTTGTCATCCAATTTTTTATATTGTTTAGTATATGTTAATTCCATATTAATAACCTCCAAACTAAATTTTTAGTTAAAATCTTCATGCCGGATTTTACATCACCTTACATTGAACACCTTGATCATTTTTTATATCTTCTATAAGTTTTGGTATTACTTCATATAAATCTCCTATTATACCATAATGAGCTACATTAAATATAGAAGCTTTAGGGTCGTTATTTATGGAAACTATAACGTCTGAATTATTCATTCCAGCAGCAAATTGAACTGCTCCTGATATACCACAAGTTATTATAAGTTTTGGTTTAACTGTTCTTCCACTAAGTCCAATCTGAAGCTTTGCATCAGCCCAACCAGCTTCTACTAGCGGTCTGGTTACTGCTACTTGAGCTCCGAGTAAATCTGCAAGTTCTTTTATCATGTCCATATCTTTTTCAGATTTAACACCTCTACCAACTGCAACTATAACATCTGCATCTGAAATTCCTACTTCAACTTCTTTCTTAGTTACTTTTAGTACGTCAATTCCAGACTTAAACTTGTTTTTGTCCATATATTCTACATTTATTTTTCCAGAAATTTCATCTGATCTACAAGGTGCATCCATAACTTTATATCTTACAGTAGCAAGCTGTGGTCTGTGGTTAGGATTAACTATTTGTGCCATTATATTACCACCGAAAGCAGGTCTTATTTGTACTAAATCTGTATTTTCCTTCATATCAAGTATTGTACAGTCAGCTGTAAGTCCAGTTCTAAATCTAGCTGCAACTCTTGGTGCAAGAGATCTTCCAACTGTTGTTGCTCCAACAAGCAATGTTCCTGGTTTTACTTTATTTATGAAATCTTCCATAGCTGCAGTATAAGGTTCTATCCTGAAATCTTTAAGTTCTTCATAATCATATACAAATACTTCATCAACTCCATAATGAAGAAGTTCCTGTGCTTTGTCCTTTATATTGTATCCTACAAATACAGCATATACAGGTTGTTTTATCTTACCAGCAAGTTCTCTTGCTTTTCCTATAAGTTCATAAGTAACTGGATGTATATCACCCTCTACGTGATCTACATACACTGCTACACCTTTCCAAAGACTTTTATCTATCTGCTCAACTTTATCTTCTACAAACTCCATTACGCCTTTAGGACCTTTTTTAACACAGAGCCTGCACATTTTACATGCTGCAGTAACTTCAATCTTTCCATTTTTCTCTTCCATAGCTCCAAAAGGACATATATTAACCAATTCTTTTATAATTTCTGGATTTAATTTTTCTTCATGAACTACCAATCTACCCATATTAATTCCTCCTAAATTTATAAATATTTATAATTTATGATTTGTACTGAGTTTTATTAAACAAATTTAAGTTCTTTAAGTTTGCTCTCCAATCTATCAGCAAGTTCCTCTCCAGTACCTTCCCATTTTTCCTGGTCAGTATTTACTTCTGGTGGAAATATTCTTTCAACTTGTGTTGGTGAACCATTAAGTCCATATTTATTTTCATCTTTATCTTCAAAATCTTTTAGAGCCAACATTCCAACTTTTCTATCCTTAGTTTCTAATTTCTTCTTGTAAGATGGAAGCCTTGGTTGATATATATCTTTTTCTACTGTCAAAAGACAAGGAAATTTTACATCTGCTATCTCTACTGTATTAGGCATATCCATTTTAACAACTATAGATTTATCTTTAACTTCTTCAATGCTCAATACGTTAGCTATATGAGGCATTCCAAGATATTCTGCCATCTCAGGTCCTACTTGTGCAGTATCTCCATCGGTAGTCTGCTTTCCACAAAGTATTAAGTCTACATGTCCCATTTTTCTTATACCTTGAGATATAGTATAAGATGTTGCCAATACATCTGCTCCTGCGAACTTTCTATCTGATAAAAGTGTCCCTTCATCTGCACCCATCATATAAGCTTCTTTTATTACATCTGCAGCTTGTGGTGGTCCCATGCTGATTACTTTTATTGTTCCACCTTTTTCAGCTCTGATTCTAAAAGCAGTTTCAAGTGCAAATAGATCATATGGATTCATCTTAGAATCTATTCCATCCCTCTTTAATACACCTGTTACTGGATCAACTTCAACTTTTGATGTTCCTGGAACTTGTTTTATACATACTAATATATCCATTTAAACTACCTCCAAAAATTTATTTTTTATGTGAATGTTATAAAATCAGTTGAATGATTAACTTACAATTACAGCAACTCCATCTGGTATAACTGCTACTTTAGCATCTTTACCCATAATGTCATAAGCTTTATTTAATGCTTCTTCAAAAGTGTTTGCCTGCTGCATGTGCATATTTTTTATGAGTTTTGGATCACACATATCAGTTACCATAATGACAGTATGCTTGTCTAATATTCTTGCCAATATTTGAGATTCCCATTGATCTGGTACTGTTTCATTTCTTGGCACTTTAGAAACTTCATCCAAATATTCTCTAGGAGATTTAGCATTAGCTAGGTTTTTATAAAATCCCTCTCCTCCATGTCCATCATTACATGCAGCCACCATTATAATTACTCCACCATCTTTACATGTAGCCTCAGCTGCTGTCATTCCTTTAACTGACTGATATATATTTTGATCTAATGGATATCCTCCATTAGTAGAAATAGCAATATCTGATTCAACCTTATTTACTTTAGATAAATTCAAAACAAATTTGCAACCATCTTCATGAGCTAGTTTGCTATGTCCTGCAAAAGCATTTATTATTTTTTTATTTCCATCTATAACTACATTTATTATAAAAGCTAATTTTGCTTTTTCTGCTGCATACAGCATATCCTTATGGATAGGATTGTTTTCCAATTTTCCAGTTCTAGAATATGGACTTGCTATAAATTCAGCACAGTGATTTGCCATGACAGTTTTTGCAGAAGCTATTCCGGGAAGTATGCTTTTTCTACCTCCTGAAAATCCGGCAAAGAAATGTGATTCTATAAAACCTTCTGCAATTAATAATTCTGTCTCTACTGCAGTCTTGTTAATTATAAGTTCACCTCCAGATGGAAGAGTTCCTATTTTAACTAAACTTTTATTATCACGGGAATCATGTATTATTATATTTTCATTTTTTACTATTTCTTCTCCGAATTTATTTATAAGTTCTTCCCTAGTAGTAAGTCTATGAAATCCTGTAGCAATCAAAATTTTTATATCAATATTAGGATTAACTTTTCTTATTCTCTTTAAAAGTATTGGCATTATAATTTTGCTTGGAACCGGTCTCGTATGGTCACTGCTTATTATAACCATATTTTTCTTGTTTTTAACTAAATCCTCCAATTTTGGAGAACCAATTGGATTATCCAATGCTCTTTCAACTATTTCAGATTCAGTAAGATTAGTTTTATAATCTTCTGCCTTAGACTCAAGGACTGTAGAAAGATTCTTGTCATCTATTTCTATATCAATTAACTTTTTATTATAAGGTAATCTTATATTAGCCACTATAAACTTCCCCTCTCACTCTAATATAATTTTCATAAATTATCTAAATCCAAATATAGGTCCGGCAAAGTATGCCATAATACCTAAAACGACTACATAAACTATGCAAAACTTTAAAGTAGAATTCAATATCTTACCTTCTGAACCAACAAGTCCTGTAGCCGCTGTTGCTACAGCTATACTTTGAGGTGATATCATCTTTCCAGCTGTTGCTCCACCTGTATTTGCTGCTGCAAGCCAGAATTCATTTAGATGAAGTGATCTTGCTACTTCTACTTGCAATCCACCAAACAACACGTTAGCTGATGTATCACTACCAGTTACAAATGTTCCAAGTGCACCTATTATAGGAGCAATAAGAGGATAATAACCTCCAGTTATAACAACTAAAACTGCTGATATGGATTTTATCATTCCACTGTAACCCATTACTTTAGCCAGTGCAACTATTGCGACTATAGTAATAGCAGACTTGTACATTTGCTTAAATGTATTTCCCAATACTCCAGCTATTTCACCAAACTTAGCACCTTGAATAAGTCCACCAATGAATGTGGCTATTATAATAAGTGTACCTGGTGTAGATACCCAACTAAATACATATGGTGCTGCACCTTTTCCTGAATAAATTTGTACCGATGTCTTTATTGAAGATAATGCTTTGTTTATCGGTGGGAAAAGTGCACTACTAAGTATTACAAATACAAATACTAATATAAATGGAAGCCATGCTAAAACAGCTTTCTTGACTGGTATCTTCTCAGAATCCTTCGAAGCTGTATTTTTATAGAATACCTTGGCAACTCCTATAGTTACTGCCATACAAATTACAGAACCAAGTATTGCTGGAAGTTCAGCTCCTAAATATTTTGCTGCAAATACCTGTGGAAGAGCAAACGAAATACCTGAGGCCAGTGATATTCCCAAAACACCTTTTATTGCCTTAACGCTTTTACCCGTAAGCATTACAAGTATAATTGGAACAACAATAATCAAAAGTGACAATTGAAGACCTACAGCATAGCTAAGTTGTGTAACATCAATATTGGCAACCTTTGCAAGAGTTGTTACCGGAATTCCTATAGCTCCAAAAGCAGTAGGAGTTGTATTGGCAATCAAACATATAATTGCTGCAAAAATAGGATCAAATCCAAGAGCTGCAAGTATACTAGCCGGTATGGCAACTGCTGTACCGAAACCTGCTATTGCCTCCATAAATCCACCAAATGCCCAAGCTAAAATAAGTACCAATATTCTTCTATCAGTAGTAATGTTTGTCATCATTTTTTTGATTACATCCATACTTTTAGTATAAACTGAAAGATTATAAGTGAACACTGCAGCTATAATTACAATTATAATAGGCCATAACGCAAGTGCTAATCCTTCTACTGCTGCAGTAATAGCATCAAATGCTGGCATTTTCCATAAAATTATTGCCAATAATATAGTAACTATTAATCCAATAGGACAGGCTTTATGTCCTGGCATTTTTAAAACACCTAGAGAAACCATCAACCATACTATAGGTATTAATGCAATAAAAAATAACAAGTACATATTCATCTTTATTCCCCCCAAATCTTTAATATGGTACTATGGTAGTACCACCTTTTCTTTAAGTCTAGCACAGTTCTTGGGGTATTTCTATAATTGTTTTTTTATTAACATCGTTTTCACAGCCTGTGTTTCTCCTATAGAATAGAGTTTAATAACGTTTACATAGATTTTTGCTTCATAAAATTTTTTTATTTTTTCTGTAAAAAGTATTATAAGGCTATATATTTGTTAAAATATTAACGAATGTATTTTAACAAATTATCTCATATTCCAAAGCTAAACTTTAAAAACTTGCTGCGGGAAATAAAGTATCTTTATTTAATTATCAAGTCTGCAAATTTTATTACAAAGGATTTGGTATGATGGTATTACCAGCTCCTTCATGTATATAGTATCATACATTTTATAATATTTCTATAATAGTTATAAAGATAACACTTTTAAAATGTTATTTTGTCTTTAAATGTCAAATGAAAATATTTTCAATTAATACTATACTTTTTATGTATCATTATATAGTCCAGTGATTCATCTTAATTTATATTTTAAATTTTTCCAAACGATAATTGATATGATTTATCATTTGATAATCGGCATGAAAAATAAAACATCTAATTTTAAAATATATATGTTAAAATACTCTTAATGGTATACATGTTAAAATTAAATGATATATTTTTAACTATTTATTGACGGTTCTCCTCATGTATTCATTAGTGAAATCTAAATGCTTCTTCATCTCTTCGGAAGCTCTAACTTCATCGCCATCCCTTATTGCCTCATATATCAATTCATGTTGATTTGCAAGAACTATAACATTTTCTTCATCAACTAATATTTTCTTTCTAGCATCTTTTAAAAAAGAATCCATAAGTGACGACATTGCATTTAATATATTCACTATAAGTAAATTTCCAGAAGCCTTTGCAATTTTATAGTGAAACTCCTTGTCAAATCTAACATTATCTTCTTCATTTCTGCAAACTTTAAAAGCATCTGCAATATCTTTTAATCCTTTAAGTTCAGATTCATTTATTTTTTTTGCAGCAAGTACTACTGTACCTGTTTCTATTATTTTTCTAACATCAAGTATTTCTTCAGGATTATTTTTCTGAAGCATATACATTATGGATATAGGTTCCAAGAGTGTATTCTCAAAGTTCTGATTTATAAAATTTCCTTCTCCCTGTCTGCATTCTATAAGCCCCATAATTTGTAAAGATCTTATAGCTTCCCTTACAGAAGTTCTACTTACTTCCAAATGTTCTACCAATTCTCTTTCAGACGGAAGTCTATCACCTTTTTTCAAGGTACCATCAACAATCATACTTTTTATTTGATCTATTACTTGTTCATAAACTTTTGTACTTTTTATTGGACGAAAAACCATAATCAAGCTCCCCCTATTCTGTTAATTTTTAAATACACTTTTCCAATTTACATAAATATCAAACAAACTTACTACATCCTGTTCATTATATAATAGTATTTTTTCTTTTTTCTTCTCGGGCATTCTATTTATATAATCATTATCCTTTACTATTTTACTAAAAGTCTTTGCTAAATTAGATCCACTTATAACTTCGCTTTCTCTTACAATCCCAAATTCCTTTTCCAATGCTTTTAAACCAATCGAAGAATGAATCTCTTTTTCATATTGCCTTTGTAAATCAATATGAAAAAAGTGTTCATTTATATCAAAATCTAATTTGTACTTCTTAAAAAGATAATTTATAACAGTAAAATCATTATTGCCTGAAAAAGTAACAATATACCTTTTACCATTGTTCCACATATTTATAAAATAATCTTCAGCCATCTTCAATATTGATTTTGCATCAGTTTTATTCTCTATCATATATTGAGTAACTTTTAACTCTTCAATATCCTTATCATAGAAACAGCATCCAAATACTCCTATACATATTGGTTTCTTATATATATAATGTTCTAAGTCAAAAAATAAAGCGTCTTTAAAAACACTTAATCCCTTAATTTCCAGGGCCTTTTGAGCTGAAGGCTGCTTGATAAATATACTATCATATTTTTTTATCACTTTACCACTCTTTTCTAAGTCTTTTACTATACATACCTTACATTATATCATCTTTAAATATTAAGCTGATAAATTCACTTTAAAAAAACATCAAAATTTAGATTGAATTTATATGTGAAGGATTCAAACGATATATCATATCCTTTCTCTCTATGACTATAGTTATTTTATCTTTTAGAGCTTCATTATTGACTGCTTCTCTTACAAGTTCTCTAGTAGGATTCACACAAACAGGATGACCTACTAATCTTAACATGTCAAAATCACCAGCAGTATCTCCATAACTGTAACTCTCCTGTAAATTTATGTCATACTTTTTTGCTAGTTTATTTATAGAATTCATTTTACTTTTGCTATCCCACATTGGAATAACTTCTCCAGTGTATATATTATTACTATCAATAATATATTTTGCTCCTATACAATCATCAAATCCATATTTTTTAGACATTTCCCTAACTAATTCTATTGGGCTTCCAGATATAGTTATTATTTTATGTCCATTTTTTTTATGCCATTTTATCCTATCCCTAGTATAAGTATATACCCTATCCCCTTTTTGCTGTATAACATTTCTTGCAATAAATTCTACTTGAGACTTGTGGAGTCCTTTTATGGCTTCTATATAAATATCTGCCATTTTTAATAAGTAATTATCATAATTTCCCTGTCTTTTATCCCATTTTTCATATTCAGGTTTTACTTCTTTATACCATCTATCTGGTGGTATAATTTCATATTTTACAAGTTTTTTAAATACTTCTGTCATAAGTCCTTCCCTATAAAGTGTTCCATCTATATCAAAAAATGCTACTTTTACCATCATATTTCTCTCCCTTTTCCTATTTAATTCAAGATAATTAATATATAATATTCTATCATAAATAATATGTGCTTTTAAGTAGAATATATAATTGACACATTATTATAAAGATGTTATCATACAATTAGGAAATTGATAATGGATTTCATTGTAAATTGATACTTGAGGTGATCTAAATGAATATTTGTGATTTAAAACCAGGTCAAAAAGCAATAATAAAAAGCATATGTTGTGATGAAAAATTGACTAAAAGGCTTTTGGCTCTTGGTTGCATAGAAGGAACTAGTTTAAGTTTGGAAAGATCTGCTCCTTTAGGAGATCCATTAGTTATAAACTTAAGAGGGTTCAATTTAGCTATTCGCAAAAAGGATGCAGAAAATATTTCAATTACAGCTTAATTCCAAAAATTAAATGAACATTTTAAGCATGTTAATAAATGCCATGGTAAATAATGTGAGTTTTTTATTATTACCATGGTATTTTGTACTGTAATTAATTAACAACAAAAATCAGGAGGTAAAATATGATTACGACAGCTCTGTTAGGCAATCCTAATGTAGGGAAAACTTCTTTGTTTAATCATTTAACTGGCTCAAATCAATATGTAGGTAATTGGCCTGGAGTAACAGTGGAGAAAAAGGAAGGATATTTTAAAAATATAAGAATTGTAGATTTGCCTGGAATATATGCAATGGATACTTACTCCAATGAAGAAAAAGTGTCTAAAAACTTTTTAATGAATGAAAATCCAGATGTAATAATAAATATAGTAGATGCTTCTAACTTGGATAGAAATTTATATCTTACTACCCAGCTTAAACAATTCCATAAACCAATATTATTGGTTTTAAATATGATGGATGTAGCACATTCCAATGGATTACATATTGACCTAAAAAAATTGGAGCATGAACTTGGAGTAATTGTAGTACCAATAATAGCTACCAAGAAAAAAGGTATTGATACTCTTAAAGATATATTAATAAACAATAAATTTACATATGATCAAGCTACTGAAAATAGTTTTAATTTCGAAACTGAAAAGCAGGCTTATTCTTTTATAAATAATGTGTTAAACAAATGTACTACTAAAACAAAAAGTGAATCTAATTCATATACTAAAATTATAGATAAAATTGTACTGAATAAATTTCTAGCTTATCCAATATTTTTAATTACACTTTTTTTGATTTTCAAATTTACCTTTAGTTGGGTTGGACAACCAGCGTCAGATGCATTTGACAGTCTTTTATCGAATATTTTAACACCTTATTTAAAAGGGCTGCTTGCAAGTACAAGCCCTTGGTTTAGTTCTCTTTTGATAGATGGTATATTAGCTGGTGTCGGATCAGTTATAGTATTTTTCCCTATAATATTCTGTCTATTTTTAGGCATATCCTTTTTAGAAGACAGCGGTTATATGGCTAGAGGAGCCCTTATAATGGACAAACTTATGAGGAGAATGGGTCTTTCAGGCAAAGCATTTATTCCTCTCATAGTAGGATTTGGATGTTCAGTTCCGGGAATTATGTCCTCCAGGACTTTGGAAAGTGAAAAGGATAGAAAATTAACTGCCCTTTTAATACCACTTATGTCCTGTAATGCAAGGCTTCCAATATATGCTTTGTTTGCATCAGCCTTTTTCATAGGGCATCAAACTGAAGTAGTGTTTTCCCTATATATATTTGGAATAGCTTTCGCTTTTATAATAGGACTTTTATTTAAAAACACCATCTTTAGAAAAGATGAAGAACCTTTTATTATAGAACTTCCGAAATATAATATTCCAGAATTTAAAAATTTGCTATTTCATACATGGGAAAAAGCAAAAGGATTTTTAAGAAAAGCTGGAACTATAATATTTTCTATGTCTGTTTTAATATGGTTTTTATCAAACTTCAATTTTACTGGTATGGTTTCTATGGATAAGAGTATTTTATTTTATATAGGTAATTTTATAAGTCCTATATTTTCTCCAATGGGATATGGCTCATGGCAAACCTCAGTATCACTTATTGCTGGGTTGATGGCTAAAGAAATTGTAATTGGAACTATGGGGATTATATATGGACATAATTTAACCTCAATTTTGCCACAACATTTTACTTCAATTTCAGCTTATGCATTTTTAGTATTTGTTCTTCTATATACTCCATGTATATCTGCAATATCTACTATGAAAAAAGAGTATGGTGGCAAAATGGCTATATTTTCTATAACATATCAGCTTATACTCGCGTGGATAGTCTCTTTTATAGTGTTTAGAATTGGTTCTCTTATATTTTAATGGAGTGATATAAAATGATAGAAATATTAATAACAATAGTTATCGTTGCAGTTGCTATATGTATACTCATAAACAGTATAAAGAAAAAATCTAAAGGTGGTGGATGCAGCTGTGGATGTAATTCTTGTAAATCAAAGCTTTATAGATGTACAAAAAAACATATAGACAAATCACATTAAAAAAATCCAGCTTATTTGCTGGATTTTTTTATAATGTAATCAATAATATCTTCAATAGAAATAATTCCCTCTACTATTAAATCATCATCCACTACTGGAATTGCAATTATATTATTTTCTCTCAATCTTTTAGCTGCAGAAATTATAGCCTCATCTTTATGTGCCGTTATTACCTGTTTTGACATTACCCATTCTACCGGGCAAGTATCAAAGTGACCTTCTTCCATCAAAAATCTATATATATCAGCTTTTACTATCATTCCTACCAACTTACCATTTTCATTTATTACAGGTGCTCCATTTATTTTGTGTTCATGCATTATATTTAGTGCTTTACTTAATATATCAGTATCTTTTATTCTAACTATATCAGAACGCATTATATCACTAATCAAATCAATCAACTCCTTTATAAATATTTGTCTAATAGCTGTTGTTTGAAATATCCGTTATTTTTTCTGGATCTTTTCCACCCTTTAGTATATAGTCTATCGTCCTTGATGCAGATTTTTTTGACATTTTATTTATTTCAAAATCAAGCTGAATATTATTCCTAGTCAAAAGGCTTGTCAAAAATTTAAGCTGCTTATGTGTAATTATATCAGATCTTACAAGAGAGTCATTATTTTGAATTTTATATATAAATTCATGTATTTTAGGAAGATTTAGTACATCTTCATAATTATGAAGCATTATAGTATCTTCCAACTTTTCATCATTAGTACTCAAAAACTGCTTGTATAAATCTACGCTGATTCCTCCATCTATATGATCTTTTCTTTGTACACCTATATACTTTTCCACTGTTTTCAAATTACATCTTTCCATACCCAATTGTTTATAATAAGGCCTTATAAGTCTATACAGATCTATATGTTTCTTAGGCGGTTCAAAAAATATATTTTCCTTTATCATTCTTTCACAAATAAATGGCTCATCAAAGGCTATTCCATTATAAGAACACCAGTTTTCATACTTTAAAACATCACTTCCAAAACTATACAGGACTTCCCCTTCATCTTCCAAATTTTCAGCAAAATATTGCTTTATAGAAAATTTATTATAATCTATAAAATTTCCAAAAGATATAAGAATTATATTATCCTTGTTTTTATCAAATCCTGTAGTTTCTATATCAAAATAAGCTACATTTTTCATGTTATACGTATTAAATACTTTTTCAGGAATATTTAATACTGTATCATATTTTTTAGTAAACATAATTACCTCCAAACTCACTAATATAAGTAGAATAAATTACAGTTACATTTTTTCCACTACCTGTATACCAAGCAAGTTAAGTGCATTTTTTATTACCTGACAGGAAGCTTCCACAAGATTAAGTCTGAAATTTCTTGTATTGTCATCTTCCGTATTAAGTATACTACAAGAATTATAGAATTTATTAAAAGCTTTTGCAACCTCTATTACATATCTAGTTACCATAAATGGCTCTAATTTATTTATTGCATTTAGTACATGCAAATTAAATTCAGAAAGAATTTTTACAAGGTTGAATTCTTCAAATGAATTTATGTCAATATAATTCATTTCTCTATCGAAATCCCCTGCTTTTCTTATTATGCTCTTTCCTCTCGCATAACTGTACTGAACATAAGGACCTGTTTCACCATCAAAACTCAACATCTCATCCCAGTCGAAAATTATATCTCTTTCCCTATTGTTCTTTAAATAAGTAAATATTATAGCACCTATTCCTATCTTCTTTGCCACTTCTGTCTTGCTCTCAAGTTTAGGATTTTTTTCTTTTATTATTTTAAGAGTAGTCTCAACAGACCTATCCAACAAATCTTCTAAAAAGATAACATCACCCTTTCTAGTAGACAATTTCTTATTTGCAAATTTGACCAATCCAAATCCAACATGTTTACAAGAATCAGCCCAATTTTTTCCCATAAGTTTTAATGTAGTAAATACCTGTTTAAAGTGCAGTGACTGATCCATTCCAACTACATATATACACTTGTCAAAATCATAAGTTTTCTTTCTATATATTGCAGCTGCCAAATCTCTGGTTGCATATATGGTTGCTCCATCTGACTTTCTTATTATACAAGGCGGCATATTATAATCATCCAGCATTACAACTTTAGCACCATTACTTTCTTTTAAAAGTCCACATTTGTCAATTTCTTCTATTACGGAATCCATCTTATCAGTATAAAAACTTTCACCTGCATAAGAATCAAATTCAACTCCTAATTCTTCATAAACTTTGTTGAACTTTTCCAAACTCATGTCTTTAAATTTTTTCCATAGTTCAACTTCCTCTTTATTTCCATCTTCTAATTTTTTGAAATACATTCTTCCCTTGTCTTCAAGAGAAGGATCTTTCTCTGCTTCTTCGTGAAATTTTACATATATTCTCAACAATTCTTTTATAGGATCTTTTTTTAAAGCTTCTTCATCACACCAAAGCTTATATGCACATATTAGTTTTCCAAATTGAGTTCCCCAATCTCCCAAATGATTTATTCTAGTACAATTATAACCTTGAGAACTCATCATTTTATAAAGGGAATTTCCTATGGCAGTACTAAAAAGATGCCCTACATGAAATGGTTTAGCAATATTGGGAGATGAAAATTCTATAACTACATTTTTCCCATTTCCAACAGATGATTTTCCATAACTATCACCTTCGGATAAAATTTTGTTTAAAGTGTCTTTTGCAAAAATACTCTTATCTACAAAGAAATTAAGATAAGGTCCTAAGTTTTCTATTTTTTCAAAATATTTATTATCAATTTTTTCCTTTAGTTCGCTGGCTATTATGTTAGGTGCCTTTTTATATATTTTAGCTAGCTGAAAACAAGGGAATGCATAATCTCCCATGTCAGACTTAGGTGGTATTTCAATAATTCTTTCTATATCCTTCAATTCTAAATTTAAGTTTTCTTTTAATCTCTCTGCAATTATTTTTTTATAATCCATATTATTATAACTCAACTCCTGATTTCATAAATTTTACAACAAAAAAGATTCATCTTCTTTATTCAAAGAGACGAATCTTTCGCGGTACCACTCTAATTGATAGCAAGCTATCCACTTTCAACTTTAACGCAGTCAACGACTCACTTTTTATTTGAATACTCAAATATTCTTCATAAGTTCCTAAGAGACTCTCTTTCTCTTTAATATATTGTAGACTTTCACCATTTTCTACTCGCTTAAAATAAGACTTTAAAGATACTCGTTTCTCAATCATAGGCTCAGTTATTATTTATTATATTACCCTAACATATATATTGTCAATACAAAATTACTGTTGTTTAAATTCTGACCATATTCTATCATAAGTTTTAGTTGCACTTCCTACATCTTTAAATCTTTCTGCTCTTTTAAGTTCTGCATCGGGTATATACACTGCTTTATTATTCAAGTATTCTTTAGACATATACTGTTTAGCTGCTTTGTTCGTATTTACATATTCATTTGAAGTTGTTGCCTCATTACTTATTTTACCATTCAGCATAAAGTTTATAAATTTTTCTGCATTTTCCTTATGAGGTGCTTTAACAGGTATTATAAAATTATCTTCCTCAGAATTCATTCCTTCTTCAGGGTAAACTATCTTGAATTTTGGATTGGCTTTAACTGCTGCTGATGCCTGAGAACCATACATATATCCTACACTTACATCTCCATTTATCAAACTGTTATGAGGAGTATCTGCATCAAAAACTTTTACATTTGGCTTTAATTTTTTTAATTCTTCACTTGCCTGATTCAATTTTTTAGAATCTGTTTCATTCATAGAATAACCTAATTTTTTAAGTGTCATACCTATTACTATTCTTGGGTCATCTACTAATACAATTGAATCTTTCAATTGTGGATTCCAAAGATCCTTGTATCCCTTTATGTCAATTTTGACTTTTTCAGGATTGTAAACTATCATCTGGGTACCAAGTGTATAAGGTATAGAATATTTATTTTGTTTATCATAATCCTGAGCCAAAAATTGAGGATCTACATTTTTATAATTTGGTATGTTCTTTTTATCTATTGGCTGCATCAAAATTTCTTTTTGTTTTGACATAACTTCAATAATATAATCACTGCATATGACTACATCATATTGAGAACCTTTAGTAGCTTGAAGTTTTGCAAGCATTTCTTCGTTAGTCGAGAAATTACTATAATTTACTTTTATGCCAGTTTGCTTCTCAAATTGTTTTACTACAGAATCAGGAACATAATTTGCCCATGTAAATATATTAACTACTTTGTCACTACTTTGAGTTGATTTTTGTGATCCACATGCTGCAAATGATAAAATTAAAAATACCATTGCTGCACATACACTTAAAGATCTCATTAATTTATTCTTCATAATTTTCCCCCTAAAAATTTATAATCTTCTTTCTCCTATTAATTTTATACTCTGTCCCATAATTAAAATTATAAAAGTAATAATTAACATTATGGTACAAAGGGCATTTATCTCTGGTGATAGTCCAAATCTAAGCATTGAAAATATTTTTATTGGAAGAGTAGTACTTGCAGGTCCAGATACGAAAAAATTTATTATTACATCATCAAAAGACAATATAAAGGCAATCATGGCTCCTGCAGCTATGCCCGGCAATATATTTGGAAGTACAATTGTAAAAAACACTTTTAGTCTGTTGGCACCCAAATCCATAGCTGCATCTTCTATGGAAGAGTCAAATCCTGAGATTCTTGCCCTGACTATTATTAATACAAAAGGAATACTGAAAGTGGCATGGGAAAACACAAGTGTTCCTATACCAAATGATATATTAAGTTGTGTAAAATATACAAGAAGTGCAATTCCCATTATTATTTCAGGTATAATTATGGTTATATTTAAAAGTGCTTCTACTATACTCTTTCCTTTAAATTTATACTTATAAAGTCCAAATGCACCTATAGTTCCTACTATAGATGATATTATGGTACTCATAATTGCAATTGACAAACTATTTTTAAAGGCTGTGATTACATCACTATCATTGAATAGACTATGATACCAATCTAAAGTAAATCCAGTCCATAATGCACCTGTTTTAGCATGGTTAAAAGAATAAAACACTATTACAAATATAGGCAAATATAAAAATATAAATACCAGTACAATATATAAATATCGTATTAGCTTATTAATTTTATTGCTCATTAAAAAACCCCCATATCTGTTTTTTTACCAACTAATTTTATACTAATTGTAGTTAAAATTAATGTGACTACTATCATAAAAATAGATATGGCTGCTCCAAAGGGCCAGTCACGAGATACCAAAAATTGATTTCTTATAAGATTCCCTATGAGCATGACTTTACTGCCGCCCATAAGATCTGAAATATAAAATAGGCCTAATGAGGGTATAAATACTAAAATACATCCAGCCAAAACTCCCGGCATGGTGAGAGGAAATATTATAGTAAAAAATGTTTTAAGTTTTCCAGCACCTAAGTCCTTAGCTGCATCAATATAACAACTTTCAAGTTTTTCAATTGAATTGTAGATTGGCAGAACCATAAAAGGGAATAAAGTATATATCATTCCTAAAAGTACAGCTCCATAAGTATAAAGCATCTTTAAAGGTTCATTTATTATATTAAATTTTACTAGTATGCTGTTTATAACCCCTTCTGTACTCATTAAATTCATCCATGCATAAGTTCTTATAAGAGAATTAGTCCAAAATGGAACAATTATAAGTATAATAGCCAGTGTTCTAAACTTTTTAGGAATTTTCGATACAAAGTATGCAAAAGGATATCCAAAAATCAATGTAAACACCATGGTTATAAATGCTATAGATAAAGAATTGGAAAACACTTTAAAATACAGTGGTGACATAATTCTCTTGTAATTGCTAAATGAAAATACAAAATCTATACCACCATTTACTCCCCTTTGAAGAAAACTTATAAATACAATATATATAATAGGGACTGCCATAAATATAATCATCCATATACTAACAGGAATTATAAACGTATATTTTTCAAAGTTAAGTCTTTTCTTCAATTACAGGCCCCCCCCTTTAATTAAGACCCCGTCTGATATATCCCAAAATATCCATGTTTCTGTTCCTACTTCTGGAATTTCAAGATTTTTAGTATAACTCATCACAGATACATTAGTACCATCTTTGAGTTTTAAAATGGTTTTAGTATTTGATCCCAGGTATATATTTTCCACCACTATAGCTTTCAAATCAAAAAAATCTACAGGACTAAAAGAATATTTTATATTCTCAGGTCTCACTATTACGGAAACATGATCTCCCTTTTTAAGTAGACTATCTTTTGTAATTATAGTACCATTTATATTATTTAAATATATTTTATCCTTTTCTATAGATTGTACATTACAATCAAATATATTTGAATCTCCTATAAACCCCGCTACAAATTTAGTCCTAGGTCTTTCATATATATCTCTTGGTGTTCCAAGTTGTTCTATTTTTCCATCTTTCATTACAACTATGCTATCTGACATATTGAGAGCTTCTTCTTGATCATGAGTTACATATACAAAAGTTATTCCAAGTTTTTTTTGAAGCCTTTTAAGTTCAATCTGCATCTGTTTTCTGAGTTTAAAGTCAAGAGCTCCAAGAGGCTCGTCTAACAACAGTAAATCTGGACTATTAATAAGTGCTCTTGCAATTGCTACTCTCTGTTTTTGTCCACCACTTAGATTTCCAGGCATTCTTTTCTCATAACCTTCAAGTTGTACAAGTTTTAACATATTTTCTACACGTGCTTTTATCTTCTGCTTATTAATCTTCTTAATTTTAAGACCATATGCTATATTATTATATACATTCATATGAGGAAAAAGTGCATAATTTTGAAATACAGTATTTATATTTAGTTCATAAGGCTCCTTATTTTCTATATGTTTTCCATTTAAAATTATACTTCCACTTGTAGGTTTTTCAAAACCTGCTATCATACGCAATGTAGTAGTTTTTCCACAGCCACTTGGTCCTAAAATTGTTAAAAACTCTCCTCTTTTTATATTTATAGAAATGTCTTTTACTACAGTTTGGCTATTAAATTTTTTAACAGTATTTATAAGTTCAAGGATATTATCCAGTGCTCACACCTCCAATAAAATAACAAAAAACTCCCACCTCTTTATATCAGAGGCAGAAGCTAACTTCTGCGGTCCATTCCACCCTGCTTATAATAAATATTTACTAATATTTACTTAAATTTAACATAACGCTATAATAGCATATTATATGATAAAATGCAAAATAGCACATAATCTATATTCTATATAGAGTAGGATTTAATATTATTTTTAAATTTATTTTCCACAACTTTCACTTTATTATTATCAAATAAATATAATCTGTGTATAAGAACTGCTACTTTATCACCTACATTAAGATTATTTTTTGCCAACGAGCGGATACCTTTTATTATATTGTCCCCTATTTGAATAGTTACTATCCAATTGGACCCACCAAATGATATATCGGTAACTATACCACTTTCGTAGACAGTTCCAGGTTTTACTTCATCATTTTTATAAACTTCAACGAACTCCGGTCTTGTAATTGCTTTCGTTCCTTCAGGAATATTCTTGAAAGCCTTAAATTGGCTAAACTTTTTAATGGCATTGGACTCACCAATAAATTTAGCTACAAAAACCGTTTTAGGATTATTATATATTTCTACTGATCCTCCTTTTTGCTCAATAGCTCCTGAATTTGTTATTATAATTTCATCAGCTACATCTACTGCTTCCTCTTGGTCATGTGTAACAAAAATACTGGTTATCTCCAACTTGTGTATCATATTTTTAAGCCATGTCCTAAGCTCTTTTCTAACTTTTGCATCAATAGCTGCGAAAGGCTCATCTAAAAGAAGCAATTGTGGCTTTGAAGCAAGAGCTCTAGCAAAAGCAACTCTCTGCTTTTGTCCTCCAGACAACTGACTTGGATATCTTTTCTCAAGACCTTTAAGCCCTATGAGTTCTACAAGCTGCATAACTCTTTCCCTGGTATATTTTTTATCTACTTTTTTAATAGAAAGTCCAAATTCTATATTTTGATACACTGTCATATTTCTAAAAAGTGCATAATTTTGAAATACAAATCCTATTCCTCTTTTTCCTGGAGGTATATTGTTAACCAATTTACCGTCAATATAAATTTCTCCACTATCAGCAGTTTCAAGTCCGGCAATCATACGAAGTATTGTAGTTTTTCCACTTCCGCTTGGCCCAAGCAATCCTACCAACTTGCCTTTTTCTATTCCAAAAGATACATTTTTTGATGCTTGATAACTTCCAAAACTTTTATTGAGATTTTTAACTTCAACATACATTTTATATCACCTCTTTTTTCACTTTCCACTCTATAATGTTTCTAATAATCAAAATAACAATAGCTATAAATACTAAAATTGATGATACTGCAAATGATGCAGAAAATTGATATTCATTATATAATATTTCCACATGCAATGGCAAAGTATTGGTTTCACCTCTTATATGTCCTGATACTACAGAGACAGCTCCAAATTCTCCTATGGCTCGTGCACTACACAATACTATTCCATATAAAAGTCCCCATTTTATATTAGGTAAAGTTATTCTACTAAATATTGTCCATAAATTTGCACCCATAGAAGCCGCTGCTTCTTCTTCATCAGTTCCTTGAGCAATCATAAGCGGTATTATCTCCCTTGATACAAAAGGAAAAGTTACAAATATTGTAGCTAATATTATACCAGGAAGTGCAAAAATTATATTTATATCATGTTTAAATAGAAAATTATAAAATAACCCACCTCTACCAAAGGTCAGTACATATATTAATCCAGCTATAACCGGTGAAATTGCAAAAGGAAGATCTATTAGTGTAATCAAAAAATTTCTGCCTTTAAATTTAAACTTTGTTACAGCAAAAGCCATCATAATACCAAATACAGTATTAAAAAGAACTGCCAGACCTGATGCTACCAAAGTCAGTTTTATAGCCGAAATAGTATTTGAATCTGTAATAGCCGTCATATACGCATCTTTGCCCTTTCTAAACGCTTCCGAAAATATAAGAATCAATGGCATCCCAAGCATTATAAACAAAAATGCTATCGTTATTGCAATAAGTATATATTTCACTATATTAAATTTAGTATGATATGATTTTTCCAATTTTTTCACTCTCCTATGCATACTTATTGGCTTTCCATTGAATTAAATTTATAACAAACAACATCAAAAACGAAAAAACAAGCATAACTAATGCTATAGCTGTAGCTGATGAATAGTCAAACTGTTCAAGTTTTGTCATTATCAAAAGGGGAGCTATTTCAGTTTTCATAGGCTTGTTACCTGCTATAAATACAACAGATCCGTATTCCCCAATTCCTCTTGCAAAAGCAAGTGAGAATCCTGTTAGAAGAGGAGCAATAAGTTGTGGTAATATTACTTTTATAAATATCTGTATTCTAGATGCACCTAAAACAGAGGCTGCTTCTTCTATACTAACATCCAAATCTTCTAGAACTGGTTGTATTGTACGTACTACAAATGGTATTCCTATAAACACCAATGCTACAGTAATTCCAAAAGTCGAAAATGATCCTTGTATGCCAAATTTAGCTAATATAGAACCAATCCATCCATTTTTTGAGTATAGTGTTGTCAATGAGATACCTGCTACAGCCGTAGGAAGAGCAAAGGGCAAATCTATGCATCCATCTAGAAATCTTTTAAAATGGAAATCATATCTTACTAATACCCACGCTATGATAAGCCCAAAAGCAGCATTTATAGCAGCTGCTATAAATGCGCATCCAAAACTTATTTTATAAGATGCTACTACTCTTGGATCTGTTATAGTTTTCAAAAAAACCTCTATTCCCATCTTGGATGTTTGAATAAATATCGTACTAAGTGGAATTAAAACTATTAAACTCAAATATAAAATGGCCAGTCCCATAGATATATTAAACCCTGGTATAACTCTTGTTTTTTTAACCATTTTTTGTCTCCTCTCCACACTGCCCAATTATTGTTACTTTTTAGGTTGATATATTTGATCAAATGTTCCTCCATCATCAAAATGAGTTTTTTGTGCTTTTGCCCATCCACCAAACATATCATCTATAGTAAACAAATTAATTTTAGGAAATTTATCTTTATATTTCTCAGCAACTTCTTTATCTCTTGGTCTATAGTAGTTTTGAGCTGCTATTTCTTGTCCTTCTTTTGAATAAAGATAGTTCAAATATGCTTCTGCAACTTTTCTTGTGCCTTTCTTATCTACTACTTTGTCTACAACAGCAACTGGTGGTTCAGCAAGTATGCTGACTGATGGAACTACTATGTCAAATTTATCTGCTCCAAGTTCTTTTACAGATAAAAAGGCCTCATTTTCCCAAGCTATAAGTACATCACCTACACCTCTTTCAACAAATGTAGTAGTTGCACCTCTTGCTCCAGAATCCAGTACTGCCACATTTCCATACAGTTGTTTAACAAATTCTTTTGCCTTATTTTGATCATTATTGTTTTTCTTCAAAGCATATCCCCATGCTGCAAGATAATTCCATCTGGCACCACCTGATGTTTTAGGATTTGGAGTTACAATTGAAACACCTTTTTTGGTTAAGTCGTCCCAATCCTTTATGTGCTTTGGATTACCTTTTCTTACAAGAAATACTATAGTTGATGTGTAAGGAGAACTGTTATCCTTGAACTTTTTTTGCCAACCTTGATTAATAAGTCCGGCCTTTTGAATCGCATCTATATCATAGGCAAGAGCTAAAGTTGCAACATCTGCTTGTTGTCCTTCTATAATTGATCTTCCCTGTTTGCCTGAACCTCCATGTGACTGCTTTATAGTAACATCCTGTCCTGTTTTTCCTTTCCAATACTTTGCAAAAGCTTTATTATAGCTTTCATACAGTTCCCTTGTAGGATCATAAGATACATTTAGAAGTTCAACGGATTTTTTATCTGTTGTTGACTTTTCAGCACTTTTGCTTCCGCATGCTGTAAAAGAAGTTATTACCAGAATACTGATTAATGAGATTAAAATACTAAACTTGAATTTTTTCATAATGAATTCCCCCAATATTTTTTTATTAAAAAAGGCCAAGTAGCACCTAATGCAGAAATTATATAAAATAAAAAATATACTTCCTGTACTAAATGTAACTTGACCTCTAGTTTTTCTAGTCAGTCAATCTATTTTTAATTTTGTAATACTTATCTCTAATATGGTAATAAGTATATTTAATAAATAAAAGCTTCGTCTCTATAACACCTATAAAGATGCTATAGAGACGAAGCTTAAACTTCGCGGTTCCACTCTAATTAGACTACATGTCTCTCTCTTCAGATACATAAAATATCCAATCACTATAACAGGTGAACCTGATGCAGCCTACTATCATTTCGGTACACAACTCTAAAGGGCACTTCATTTAAGGTAAATTTAGAAATCTTCCAGCAAATGATTTCCTCTCTTAAAATCTATATTAAACTACTTTCCTTTTTCAAAGTTTTTAATTATTAAGTACTGTATTAAAATTATACTTCATATTATACATTGTTTTATGATTTTGTCAACAATTTTTTAATAAATTAAAGATGTACTTGTGTAAGTATTACAAATGTAACCTACATTAATTCTGTCAGACATGATGAATTCCATTTCTTATATCAGTTAAAATTTCTAATCAATGTAGCTATATCTTCAAGTAAAGTGGTTGCTCCTTTATATCCAATATATGTTTTATCTAAAATTACACTATCCCATATAGGGAAAGAAATATGTTGGACTGGTACATTAATTTCATCGGATATTTTATTTTCCAGGGAACTTCCAAGTATTAATTCAACTTCACTATTTTTAATGATTTCATTGATTTTTTCTAAATCTTCTTCAAAATATAAATTCACTTGATTTAAAGGTAATAGAGCATGTAATTTTTTATCTAAGTATTTCCTATAATTATCTTCATAATTATCTTCTGAAATATCCGTAATAATAATAGTTTTAGGTATAAACCCTATTTCCACTAGGAATTCAATTATTCCCAGCGTATAGCCTGTTTCAGAAACAATTGCAAATTCTTTCTGTAAGTTATATTCATAATAAAAATCTGCTATATTTTCCAAGTAATAATTAAGCTTGCTTTCTTCATTTTTTATAAATTCATTTATTTTGTTTTCATCTATACTAAGTTGGTTGCCGACTTTTTCTATAAATGAAGATGTGCTGCTGAGACCTACAGGTAAACTTTCAAAATTTAAATAAGGTATATTGTATTTATCCTTTAAATATTTTGCTGCTTTTATTCCCCAAGGTGAAAACACCAAGTTCAACTCGGCATTAGGGACTTGTCTCCAGTTCTCAATATTTTGTCCAAAACCAAATAAAGTATTTACTTTTAATCCTATGGACTCCAGAATTCTTTTCAACTCAAATAAGTTTCCCTGCCAAAATACATCCTGGTTTGGAATAACCCCAAATACATTTACAAGCCCTTTTACTCTTTCAGAAGCCACTTCATAAATTTTATGTAGCTGCTCAATTAAAGTCCTTAATGTAACTTCATATCCGTAGTGTATATCTCCTTTAAATCCTGGAGTTTGTATATTTATAACAGGATACCTTTGTTCCTGGGCTTCCTTCGTCATAGCCGGTATATCATCACCTACCAATTCAGTAGCACATCCACTTAAAACTACGTATAAATCAGCATCCATAACCTTAATTGTATTTTTTATTTGTTCTCTTAATCTAGATGTTCCTCCAAAAATAATTTGTTTTTCAATTACATTACTAGAAGATGCTTGAACACCTCCAGCATAACCAGATCCCTTATTTCCGCTTACTTTATTTACTCCCAAATACTGTTGAATTGTACAACCTGCAGTTGAATGCACAATGGGTACAACTTTTTCTATGCTTTCAACTACCTGAAGTGCTCCAGAAAATGCACAGCTATTTCTAGAGACTTCAACTATACTAGTATTATTTATATTCATACTATTTTACCTCCTGTTTTATATACCAGTTAGTACTTTTGTTATACCAATTTTTTTTATATGGTAGTCTATCTTTTTTAGAAAGTATTTCTAAAAATTTTCTATTATTAAGTGTCTTATAAACAGCTTTTATAAAATTCTTAACACCATTAAATCCTAATATATCCAAATTATCAATAGCAACAGAAGGAATTCCAAGTCTTGCAGCCAAAGTACTGTGCTGGCTCAATCCTATATATAAGTCAGGTTTTAATCTATTTAAAATATTTTCCTCTTCAAAAGACTGACCATCTGCCACGTGTAATTTTATGCTTTCATCTAAATTTTTAATGTAAATTAAATCTTCTTTATTTATATCATCTATATGATCTACAGTTATTCCTGCCAGATCTGCTCCAAATTCTTTTATCAACTTCACAATTGAGAATGCTTTTGATGTAGGTAAATTTATATATATTCTTAATCCATTTAAATTATTTTTATCTATATATTCATTTAGGCCATCAGAATATTTATAGATTACATCTTGTGCATTTTTTTCTAGTCCCAGAGCTCTTCCTACACTTATAAACCAATCCTTTGTTTCTTCTATACCAATAGGATATAAATTTGATAAAAATGGTATGCTATACTTTTCTTTTAATGATTTAACAAAATAGTCTCCATTATCTTTGTCTATACTAACAGAAAGTGCCGCTTTAGATACCCTATAAATATTTTCTAATGTTGAAAATCTCGGTAGTATGTTTGCTTCAACACCTATCCTATTCAATAGATTTTTAATTTCATTCAAGTCTTTCTTGCTTTCAAATATGGAAATCAAATTTATAAGATTGGATTGAGTTTCTTCTTTGTTACATGTAACTAGATATTTAGAAATAGCATGAAATGCAACATCACTTCCAAATATACTAGTTTTAGACTTAAATCCATCGGAAAATATGGGAACAATTTTTATGTTTAATTCATCTTCAAGTTCAACTACAGAAGATAAAATATCATCATTATTTATAGCTATTACTGGTGTAGCTACAATGAAGATTACATTTGGTTTACAGCTTTTATATAATTTTCTTATTGCTAATTCTAATTTCTCACCACTTCCTAAAATTGAATCTTGCTCATTTAGGTTTGTTACAACCCATTTTCTAGATCTTGCTTTGGATAGCATATGCAATTGAACTGCACTGCATCCAAGTGGTCCGTGAATTACTATGCCTGAATCTTCAATGCCATTAAGAACTTGAAGTACATATATAATTTCATCAAATGAAGTTTGAGAAAATGTCCTTATTTTCTGATTTATTTCTCCTGCTTCCATATTATTTAATAGTTGATCAATATCTCCGAAATATGTGTTTAATGTATTTAATCTTTTTTCTCTTATTTGAGGCTTTCTCTTATCCAATAATCCCACGCAAATTCCTCCTGTCATCAATTTATATTTTATACAATACTATTTTTTAATACATTTTCTTAAATATAATATTCTATATTTTCTTTAAATTCTCCAAAAAATTCATTATATATTTCATTTCTAATTTTTATATAATCATAATCACTACGTTTTCTTGGCCTTGGAACATCTATTTTTACAATTTTCTTTATTGTACCAGGTCGGCTTGATAAAATAACCACACGATCAGCTAAAAACACAGCTTCATCAATATCATGAGTAACTAATATAACTGTAGTTTTTTCTTTTTCCCATATTTTCAATATTTCTTGCTGCATGCTCATCCTTGTAAATGCATCAAGAGCACTGAAAGGCTCATCTAACAATAGTATATTAGGATTATTAACTAAAGCTCTCGCTATACTCGCACGCTGTTGCATTCCACCTGATAGTTGATGAGGATATGCTTTTGCAAATTTCCCTAATCCAACCAATTCTAAATGTTTTTTAACAATATCCTTTTTAATATTAGTATTTAATTTTTCTTGAAGTCCAAATTCAACATTTTTCTCAATATTAAGCCATGGAAAAAGTCTTGATTCTTGAAAAATTATTCCTCTATCAACTCCTGGCCCATTTATTAGTTTATCTTTAGAATATACCTTGCCATCATATTCCTTTTCCAATCCCCCAATTATTCTCAACAAAGTACTCTTACCGCATCCACTTGCTCCAATAATACATATAAACTCATTTTTATTGACTTCTAGGTTTATATCATTAAGAACAGCTACATTCCCTGAATCTATTATAAATTTTTTATATAAGTTTTCAATTTTTAAAGTGCTACTATAAGTTTTCTTTGAACTCATGAGATACCTCCTTGTATAATAAGGTTAATAAAACATTTACTTCCAATTTTTTATTTGTAAACTAAAATAAGGATTCTGATTAATCCTGTGAATTAACATTCCATTTTAAAACTCTTCTTTCAACTATTTTTATCAAAGTATCAATTAAAAGTCCTATAATACCTATTGAAAATACTCCAACAAGCATTACATCCGGCTGAGACAACTCTCTGGCATAAGAAATTAAGTAACCTATACCAGAAGATGCCGCTATAAGTTCAGCTCCAACTACACTCATCCATGCACTTCCTATTCCTATTCTCAATCCTGTAAATATTTCCGGAAGTGCCGAGGGAAATATAATTTTTGTCAAAATTATTAATCTTCTTTTCTCAAGTATGTTTCCAACTTCCAAGTACTTTTTATTAACACTTTTAATTCCATGAATTGTATTAAGTAGTACAGGCCAGAATGTACCTATGCATATAACTATAACTTTAGATGTTTCTCCTATTCCCAACCATAGTATCAGTACAGGTACCCATGCAATTACTGGTATAGGTCTTAAGACCCCTATTAAAATAACTAATGCCTTATCCAATTTTTTACTTAAGCCTAACAATGTTCCCAATGTTATACCAAGTATGCAACCAAATGCATATCCTTTTATTACCCTTAATAAACTTATTCCTAAATCTCTAAATAAATCACCACTTTTAATCAAATCTAATATGGTACTAAAAATAATACTAGGCGATGGCAATACAGATACATTAATCAATCCTTTGCTGCTATAAATTTGCCATATTACTATAATAAATACTGGAGTTAAAAACATTAAAATATAATTTGAAATTATATTTATTCTATTTCTACTTTTTTTTATGTTTTTAGATTTTAATTTTTTTGTCATTAACATAATAACCCTCCTTTTATTACTAAATTTATATTATAATTATTTCACTAATTTATTTATCCGTATTTTATATTAAGATAATTTAAGAATAAATAATATTCAATAGAAGAATTTTTTATATAAAGGAAGAAGGACTATTACAACTGTGTCCTCTTCCAAGGCATTAGAGAATCAGAGAGATACTTACGGTATGTATATTGAGCTAATATAGTAAATTTTTAACATCGACTTGTTTTGAAAATTCATTTTTAAAATTGATTTTATTGTATACCGGCTTTTTTTGCATAATTTAAATCTATTAAATCATCAATATTTACATCTTTTCTTATAACTTTGTTTTCTCGCAAAAACCTAGCTGTAGCTTTCACTGATTGTATCCCTTCATCAGTAATATTAAGATTATGTGAAGTTTTATCAAATCCTGGCTTTAAAACATCTTGTTTTACTCCAGTATCTTTAGAAATTATTTTTATAGTTTCCTCTGGATTAGCATCTATCCATTTCGCTGTCTTGTTTAAAACTTTTAATAGCCTCACTACTATATCAGGATGTTGTTTCAAGAATGAATTTTGAGCAATAATTACATCAACTTCTTTTTTGTATCCTGTACCATCGGCTACCTGTTTTACTGTACCAGTACTTACAGTTTGTGTAACAACAGGTTCCCAAATAACTGCTGCATCAATATTGTTAGATAATAAGCTTGACCTTATATCTGCAGGTTGAAGATTTACCTGTTGAATATCGCTAGGTTTTAAACCAACTGATTTTAAATATATATATAGAAGCTGCTGTGCTACAGAACCAATAGGGACTCCCACTTTTTTACCTTTTATATCAGAAATTTTATTTATTCCAGATTTCTTTGTTGCAACTAATGCATCTGCTTTTTCACTTGTTCCATATGCTGCTATAGCTTTAATATCAACATTATTTGCTCTTGCCTGAATGGCTGGTTGATCACCAACTTGCCCAAAATCTAACTTTTGTCCAGTCATTGCTTCAATCATTGGTGGACCTGAAGAAAATTTTTGAAGTTGAAATGTTATACCATCTTTTTCAAATTCATCTTTAAGCCATCCTTTATCTTGTGCTACTATAATTTGAGTATGTCCTGGTTGATATCCATATTTTATAACTATATTTTGCTTACCACTTTTAGTTGATTTATTATCATTGCTTTGTTTATTTGAGCACGCAATAACTGTAGTTAAAGAAATTGTTAAAATTCCAATCAAAATCTTGTTCCATAAATTTTTTTTCATTATTACAGCCTTCTTTCTAGTATATTTTATAAACTTAAATATATCTGATCATAAGAAATATCTTTTAATTTATTCTACACTTCGTGTTTTTTAAATACCGGCAATAGTTCATCTTCAATTTTATACAAATCATGGCATATTGTTGTAGGTGCTGCAGTACAATCATATAATTGGTCATAAGTAAATCCAGCTTTTCTGAATATATTATATACTTTATATGCCATATCCAAGTGCCATTCAGGCTCAGGAGTACGGTGGCCTTCAAGCTGTGAACCTGGATTTGGACACCATGCTGCCACACCGCATATTACTCCTTTAGATGCAAGGTATTCAACTCCTTCTAGAGTAGATTTTTTAGGTTCAATTCCACCAACTATATTTGACCTTACTCTACCATATCCAAATACTTTAGCTGCATATTCCAATGCTTTTACCCAATGCTCCCATCCGCCACACTGCTCTACTTTACCTGGGCAAATAGCCTTATAAATATTTTTATCCCAGATTTCTATATTCATACCAATAGTTCTATACCCAGCTTCTTTATATTTATCAATTACTTCAAGATCAATTGGAGCTCCTATGACACCCGTACCATTAAAATCTTCAAGGCCAGTATATTCTTTAATTGTTTCTGCTACATCAATATAATAATCTACTTCTCTTCTTTCTGGTACAAACCCTCCACTTATAGTAATATGTTTTGCACCATTTTTATAAGCTGCTACTGCTGTTTCAGCAATCTGCTTAGGATATTTCCATTCTATTCCTTCAGCTTCCGCATAAGTGTCTTTTGTAGCATTTATATTACAAAACAAGCAATCCAATCCTTTATCCTTTAAAGCACACTCATTACTATATGCTACAAAAAGAGCACCTTCTCTATTATAAGTTGCTACATTTGACATATACATGCCATCTGAAGTCTTGTAATCATAATATTTAGGATGATTCAAAAATTCTATAGGAAATATTTCATTATCATTTTTGGTAAGATAATATTTATCATTTTCATATTTAATCTCATATTTTGATGCATTATCCCACCTGAAAGGTATCTTTAATCCACCTGGCGTATTAAATCCTGTAGGGAACTCAATTCCTACATGTGGATGATGATCATATTCAAACAGATTATGAACCTGCTTTTGATATTTTTTTTCTAAATCAAGATAAGCAAATATTTTAGGATCAACAGCAATTCCCTCAACTGTAGCCTCATTTTTTATTTTTACTTCATTATGAAGCCTTTTTTTTATATCATTTATAGTACTCATTTATAAAATCTCCTTTTTAATTCACATTTTTAATATATTCTAAATTTAATGCTTTAGCATAAACATACCTGATCCATATTTTCCTTTAGGTCTTATTATAAAATTAAATTTTTTATAAAAATTTTCCTTGCCTCTACTGGCCATTAATCCTATAAAAGATCCTTTTGAGCAATTGTTATCTATATAATTCATCAGTTCAGTCATTATAAGCTTACCTATACCTTTTCTTTGGAATTCAGGAAGTACAATCAAATTCTGAATATAAAAGTACATTCCTCCATCACCAACTATTCTTCCATAGCCAATCAATTTTTCATTATAATATGCACAAATACTAAAAAGTGAATTCTTTAAACTTATTTCAGCTGCTTTGACATCATATGTATCCCAACCAGTTTCTTTTCTTATATAAATGAATTCTTCTGCAGTGGGTATCTTAGAAATAATTTTCAAATCATTTATTACAATCATCTCCTAACTTACATAAAGTCAATTCTTAATTTATACCTATACCATTTAAATAGCTCTTATCTATAAGATCATTAATATCTACATCTTTCCTTATGGTCTTATTTTTCCTTAAAATAGTCTCTGTATCTATAAGAGACTTAGTAACAGTATCTGTGAATTTTATATCAAAATTTTCTTTTGGAAATGCTTTGTCCAATACATTTTTTTGCATTTTAATATCTTGTGCTACTATATTTTTAGCCTCATCAGGATTACTTTGAACCCATTTTTGTGATTTTTCATAAACTTTTAATATACGTTTCACTATATCAGGATATCTTTGAGCAAAAGAATTTCTCGCAATTATTAAATTGGTATCAAGTCTCAAATTTTTACCGTCTGCTATCTGATGTGCAGTCCCATCTATCTCAGTATTTGAAACAAAAGGTTCCCAAGTAACTGCTGCATCTACATTTTTAGAAGCCAATGAAGTTTTAATATCTGGTGGTTGCAAATTAATGACATTTATATTCTTAGTAGTTAATCCAGCTGATTCCAATAGTTTTATCAAAAGTATATGTCCCGTGGAACCAATAGTAACACCTACTTTTTTACCTTTTAAATCTTTTACGGATTTTATACTAGATCCATTTGGCACAAGCAATCCACTTAAATAGCCTGATCCATATAATGCTATTGCCTTAATATCAATATTATTGGCTCTTGCTTGAATAGCTGGTTGGTCGCCAACTTGTCCAATATCTAGTCTATTACCAGCAAACGCCTCAATCATCGGAGGTCCTGATACAAAGCTCTGAAACTTTACGGTAATTCCATCTTTTTGAAATTCATCCTTAAACCATCCTTTTTGTTTAGCTACAATTAATAAAGCATGATTTAGTCCAGGTTGATATCCAATATTTATTTCCTTTGGCTTTGCTTGTTTTTGATTATTTAATGTTCCACTTTTATTCGTATTTCCACAACCAGTTATGAGAAAAATAATTAATGCAAATAATGATATAATGCTACTTATTTTTTTCATAATACTTGTCCTCCTAAAATTTTACTTATATGCTTTCATTTATTTTTAATATTGGCAAATCAAAATCAATTAATGAAGGATATTTTATTCCTGTACCTGTATTTAACAAAACTACTTTTTCATTTTGTTTTATAAAACCATTATCAATTAATTTGGACAAAGCAGCGACAAGCGTAGCTCCTTCAGGACAAATAAACAATCCTTCAGTTTTAGCTATCAAATCTAACGATTCCAGTATTTCTGAATCTTTTACCTGTATAGCTGTACCATTGGTTTCTCGTATAGCTCTTAGTACTAAAAAGTCTCCCAGTGCTTTAGGTACTCGTATCCCCCCAGCTATAGTACTTGCATTTTTATAAAATTTTGAATATTCAGTTCCATTTTCAAATGCCTCCACTATAGGATTGCAGCCTTCTGATTGTACAGAAATCAATTTAGGTAATTTTTCTCCAATCCAACCTAATTTTCTTAATTCTTTTAACGCTTTAAAAATACCAATTATCCCCACACCACCACCTGTAGGATAAAGTATAGCATCAGGAATCTCCCAGTTAAAGTATTCTGCAATCTCAATCCCCATAGTTTTTTTACCTTCAATTCTATATGGCTCTTTCAATGTAGCTGCATCAAACCAATTATACTTTTTCACACCATTAGCAATTATTTTTCCAGCATCGGATATTAATCCATCAACTAAATATGTTTTGGATCCATAAATAAAACTTTCTTTTTCGGCTAATTCTGGAGCATCTTTGGGCATTGCTACTACTAATTCAATACCCGCTTTAGCACAATAAGCCGACCATGCTCCTCCAGCATTACCTGCTGTTGGCATAGCTATTGTTTTAATTGCAAGTTCCTTTGCTTTAGATACCCCTACTGAAGCACCTCTTGCTTTAAACGTTCCTGTTGGATTTAACCCTTCATCTTTTATATATAGATTTTCAATTCCTAATTTTTTGCCTATTTTATTTGCTTTTAATATAGGGGTGTCACCTTCACCAAGTGTAACAATATTAGATTCTTCTGAAATAGGTAACAGTTCTTTAAATCTCCATAAACCTTTTTTACGGCTTTTAAATGTTTGTTTATTGATTTTCTTCCTTATAGTTTTTAAATCATATCTAGCCAACAACGGTCCTCCACATTCACACAAATTAATTGGAAGATCTGCTGAATATATTTTTCCACATTTAGCACATTGTAATTCAGTTAAATAACTCATTCTAATTCTCCTCATTTATTGATTAAACTTTTTTCATATACCTGCTGCCACAAGATTCTTTGCCACCCATCTTGCTGCATAAGCCCCTGATCTGTCAACCTTGGTTGGATCTTTCCCTGAAAATGCTCCACTTCCATATCCTCCATAGGTATCAACTATTATCTTTCTTCCTGTAAGTCCTGAATCAGCTTAAAGTCCTCCTTTTACAAATTTTTCCGTTAAATTGACAAGATACTTCGTATTAAAATCTATCAATTTGTCAAGTACTGTTACTCTTATAACTTTGTCTGTTATGTCTCTTTCAATTTTATCATGGCTTATGGAAGAGGAATATATTATGGTGTTTCGTTTGTTGCAAATACAAATACTATTCCCTACTCATTTTTATCCACCTCCTTTACGTTTAAAATAGATTCTGTTAAATATAAAAACTTTTCTAAATAGATGCTGGACCTTCTACAATTCTAGAATCAAATTTATATATTTTATCACCCCATTCTCTGGCCCAGTCTCTAAGCTCATTCACACTCAATGGATTAGGTACACTTAAATCTTCATCTTCTGCTATAAATTTTGCTAGATTTCTATATATATTGGCATGTTCAGATTTTGGATTAGCTTCAATTACAGTTTTTCCATATAATTCACTTTGAGATACTATTAGTGATCTTGGAACATATCCTGCTACTTTAGTACCTGTCTTTTTAGCAAAATCATCAACTATTGATTTAGAATAATTTGCACTCAAACCATTTCCGATTATTCCTCCAAGTTTTGCACCTCCAGTTGGAGCATATTTGTTTATAGCTTTAAAGAGATTATTAGCAGCATAGATTGCCATAAAATCTGATGAAGTTACAACATATGCTCTATCTGTAATACCATCTCTTATAGGAACTGCAAAACCTCCACATACAACATCTCCTAAAACATCATACAATACATAATCTGCTTTATATTTTTCAAACAAGTCTAGTTCTTGAAGAACAGAAACTGCTGCATTAATTCCTCTACCTGCACAACCAACCCCTGGAACAGGTCCACCTGCTTCAATACATAAAACTCCTCCAAACCCTTCTTCAGAAATATCTTTCAATTTAACATTATTGCTTTCTCTTAAACTGTCCAAAACTGTTGGTAGATAATTTCCTCCTCTTAATGTATTGGTAGAATCACTCTTAGGATCACATCCAATCTGTATTACTTTATATCCTGATTCAGCAAGAGCAGCACTTATATTAGATGTAGTTGTAGACTTTCCTATACCTCCTTTTCCATAAATAGCTATATGTTTTGTCTTCTTACTCATAGTAATTTTCCTTTCACAATAAAATTATTTATTCTAATATTTTTAATATATAGTATATTCGTTTATTTAAATATATTCTGACATTACTGTTTAAAAAATAGTACTTTTTTCTATTTTAGTAAAAAGCGCATAATTTTTAAGTTGATTTTTATATAATTATAGATAATTTTATCATTTACATACTCCCCTTTCTTAATTTATATTTTATGGAATAATAAAAAGATCAAATTTCATTCATTAAAAATTTATATAAATGAAACTTGACCTCTAGTTTTCTAGTCAATCAAATAAAATATTAAATTAACAATAAAAAGCTTCCTATGGAGAAACCATAGGAAGTTATATCCTCTCGTCTCTCATCTTTCAGGTTATTCCTGCTGGAATTAGCACCATTAAATGTATATATACATTTAGGTTGCCGGGCTTCATAGGGCCAGTCCCTCTGCCTCTCTCGATAAGAATTATATTTAACTACTTTATATTTAGCTTGTATTTATATTATAACTTTTAAAATATTTTGTCAATACATAATTTTAAAATTATTTCTATTCTTATGAAAATTACATCTAATTTTTAATACAACTTTCAATTACCAATGCTGCAGTTCCTATGGAAATTGCATTTTCTTTAAAATATCCTCCTCTTTTCAGAACAATTTCTCTATTAATATAATCCACACAAATTTTGTAAAACAAATCCAAATTAGCCAAAGGACCATTTAATATAACACATTTCAAATCCAATAAATCAGCATACAGCTTTATACTTTTGGCAAAAACATTTGCAAAGTTCAGTATGATACTTTTAGATAAAGTTTCATTTTTTTGGATATCAATAAATATTCTCTTTAAATTCATACTTTCCTTTTTTAAGGAAAGCATATTTTCAAAAACATATTCACTGTCATTTACACTTCTTACAATTTGTCCATGCAAAATTGTACCCTCTCTTATTCTTGGACCACAATCAAAATAGGCTAAATTATTAAATTGCCTTCCCGAACCATAAAGATGTTCTGCAATAGCTGCTGAATTTGCACCATTTTCAATTATTATATTGCAATTTAAACGCTTCTCAAGCATTTTTTTTACAGAAACATTACTCCACAAACCTGTTTCAATTGCAACACCTATTCCAATAAGTTTAAGCATATCAAGTCTTAATTCTACATAAGCATTATTTATAATATTTTGTATTCTATCTATTAGATAATCAACAGAATTTGAAATATCAATACTGGAGATTTTTTTATAAAAAATTTCCATTCTCAAATTAACTATAGAAACTTGTACATACATTTTAGAAATATCTATTCCTATAATATAAAACCCACAAACATTTACGTCATATAATATTGGTCTTCTACCACCTGTAGACTCTCCTATACACTTCTGAACTATAATCCCATCTTTTTCAATTGGATTCATAATACGATTTAATGTAGTTAATTTCATGCCTGTCCTATTAAGGATTTCATTTTTAGTCATAGCACCATTCTTCTGTATTAAATTAAATATTTTCTTTCTATCATTATTTAAACTTTTAAATAATTTATAACTATCCATCATAGTGAACATACCTTTTATTGTGAATTTTTACAGACATCTATCCATTTTGCATTAACTAATTCCTGTATTTGTTTAGGGGGAATTTTAAGTGCATAGTCTTTTGAGCCTGCAGCAGGATACACATATTCAAAATCTTTTATAGAAACATCTATATATACTTTTACTTCATTTTGCAAGCCAAAAGGACATAACCCACCTATTGGATGTCCTATTTCATTTAAGACTTTATCACTATCAACCATCCTGGCTTTAACTCCAAAAAAATCTTTAAATTTTCTATTACTAACTTTAAAATCTCCTCTTACAACTATCAGTATATCCTCGTTTTTTAATTTAAAAGCTAGTGTTTTAGCTATATACTTTGGCTGAGTATGTATAGTTTCCGCTGCTTGCTCTACTGTAGCACCACTATTATTCAATTTAAAAACAGGACTTTCTATATTTCTATCAGAAAAATATTTTATTACGCTTTCTACACTCATACAATCACCTTTCTATGCTCTTTAGTTTTTTAATATTTTTCTTAAACATATACTATCAGCAGAATAGAAAAATAAAAAGGTCAAACTTTACCTTATAGAAATTAGCAAATTTCTTATAAGTAAAATTTGACCTCTAGTTTTTCTAGTCAATCAATTATATATAACATTTTAGTAATTAAACTTATTATACCATTTTATTATTATAAAAACTACTAAAACTTATTTTGAACTTTAAATTTTGCTTTTTCATAGGCCATTGCATATAGTTGTGCCATAGATTTAATCTTAAAATCACTTAGTCATAAATAAAATGTTTTTGGGCAAATTGCAAAAGCTTCGTCATTTTGTTGTTTGGGAAAATTATAATTCATTATATCTAAAAATCTACTTTGTATATCATTCATATTAAATTCCTCCATTTTATTATTTTAATCAAAAAGCTTACTATATAGTATTATAAATAGAAAAGCTATTTCTCTATATAAGAAAAATAGCTTTTATTAACACATACTTTATAAAACAACTACATTTCTTATCTTCCAGAATATAATATTTACTCTGTAGGAATTGACACCGATACATATAAAATAAATGCAGGTTGTCGGGTTTCAAATGGCCAATCCCTCCACCACTCTTGATAAGAGTAACAACTATTAAATTATTTATATTAGTAAAACATTATCCATATTATAATACAATACCTGTATAAAACTTTTTATAATAAATTTATATAAAAACTAGTATTAAAATATATTTCAAAATGCAATAAACTTACTTGGCTAAACGATCCAGATGAATTAAAAGTGGATGTTTTTTTTCTTCTGATTTTTTTCTATAAGAATATGTCTCATTTCTAACTTCTTCAGGTTCTATTATCCATACAGTAGACAAATCCCCGTCTTCAATTCTTTCTCTAATAATTTCGTAATATTTTCTAAATATATGTCCACTTATATAAGCTTTTACTGGAATACCTTTTATTTGATAACTCTCATTATCTTTTGATTTTACAGTTATTGATACTTTTTTCTTAAACCATATGCTATTTACCATATTACTATTTGTCATAGATGATTCAATTAATTCCATATATAATATATTACCATTATTATCTACATTTAAAAAATTTTTAAATGTAGAATGTGGTATATTATCTTTGTCCACAGTAGATAAAACCTTTACTGTATCTTCATCATTTATCAATTTTATAATTTTATTTTCTAATTTTATAGACAACTCTAATTCCCCCTTATATAACTCTAGATAAATCAGTATCTGGATGATTACCACATATTCTGTAATTATCCATATCTATATTCAAACCATATTTTCTTCTAATATCATCAAGAGATTTGGATAATTTCACATAATACTCAAGAGAAGGGTTTTCCTGATTTTGAAATACAGATCCAGGATATGGAGTCCATACACATTGAACTATACTTACTCCTTTTTCAGCAAACTTTTCAGCTTCTTCTAATATTGATTTAAGGGCTTCATCTTCATCTTTAAATCCATAAGGTTTAGCAAGTTCAACTCCTCCAACAATTCCAGAATTCACATTTCCTCTCCCGAATATATCCACTGCTGCGATTATTCTTCTTTTCCATTCCTTATATCCTATCAATTTATCCTTACCTGGGCAAATCCATTTAAATTTTTCTTCATCAAGTACTTCAATATCTGAAGTAAAGGACATAATACCTGTATTTTCATATATTTTTTGAAGCTGTTTTTCATTAAATGCAGATGATATCATCTGACTTGGAAATCTTTTAGTCTTAAAATTTTCTCCTATAGCTTGAAGTATATCTATATATAAGTTAACTTCATCATCAAAAATTTCATCTCCGCTCAGTATTGAACCTGCTGTTAAAAAAACACTTTCCAGTCTTCCCGGTTCCTTCAAAGCCTCCTTTACAGTTTCATATACATCTTGAGGATCTAATCTTGCTGGTTTGTTATTTTGTATTTTGTTCCTGTTAAAATTTGATCCTATATTGCAATACTTGCATCCTTTACCATTATCCCAAAAATGACAATAGCTATACGGATCTATATCTATACGTTGAGGCCTTGAAGTTGCAATATGCCACATTGGAGTTCCTCTACTTGTAAATTTTTCATAATAATCAGGTTTTGTCCAATATTCAACTTCTTCTACTATTTCTCCATTGTCTGTAATATAAAATTTGCCATCAATGTAATCTACAACATATGGATTTTTAGCTGTTGGAAGGGGGCCTGTCATAATGGAAGTACCATCCCTGAGTAACAAAGATACTGGAAAATAGTCTTCTTTTTCACCTATTGAAAAAAATATTCCTCTAGACTGGAGCTGATGTACATTCTTATCAGCAGCTTTTATTGCTCTATCTGTATAAATTACACTTCTTCTCTGAACATCTGCTTTTATAATTACAAAAGGTGACACATCATTGTATTTATCTATAACCTCTTTTAGTGTTAATTCATTTCTTTTTGCTGACATTTCTATTACACTTCTTTCTAGTATTAATTTTAATTTACCTGCCTGTAATCAAATCGAGTATATCATTATGTAAATTTTTAAATTCCTCACTATACTTTATATCACTTAGGTTTTTGGTATTTTCATAATTAGTAAATTTGATATTAAATTCTTTAATTATTCTTCCAGGTCTTTTAGACATAACTATAACTTTTGTGCCAAGATACAATGCTTCATCAATATCATGAGTAATAAACAAAACGGTTTTTTTATTTTCATTCCATATATGCCTTAATAAATTTTGCATCTGCTCTCTCGTAAGTGCATCCAATGCACCAAAAGGTTCATCCATCAGCAAAACCTTTGGATCGTTAACAAGTACACGAGCTATAGCGACACGTTGTTTCATACCTCCAGACAATTCATATGGTTTAAGTTTTCTAAATTCATCTAAACCAATTCTATCAAGAAAAAAGTTTATCCTTTGTTCAGCCTCTTTTTTAGGAATTCTCCTCATTCTTAAGCCAAATTTTACATTATCCTCTACACTAAGCCATGGATATAGTGCAGGCTGTTGAAAAACTACTCCTCTATCATGATCAGCACCATTTATTTTATTTCCATCCACTAAAGCCTTCCCTCTTGAAGGATTCATAAATCCAGCCATAATTTTCATCAAAGTACTTTTTCCACATCCTGATGGTCCTAATATACATATGAATTCCCCCTCTTTTATATCAATGTTTATATCATTTATAGCATCAACTTTTGTATTATTAGATTTATAAGTTAAGTCTACATTTTTCAAAGAAATAATATACTTATTTTTTTTACTAGTTTTCATAAAATTTTGCCTCCGAATTACCATATACATATTATTTTTTCAATGCATTTTCTATAAATTCAGGATTAATAGCTTTTTCAAATTCCGATAATTCTGGAGCAGACTTTATTTGTTTTTGTTCGACCAAAAAATCAGCAGTATCTTTAAGAGTTTTTGCAAAATTACCTTTCTTCGAACTTGTACCCAAATATTTATCAGATATTTCTTCTTTACCTGACAACCATATTAACTCACTCATTTGATTTTGGCTATCTTTTTTACTTGTATTAATTTCTTTTGCTACAGACTGAGCCGAATCATCAATATTGTTTTTAAAATAATCATATGATTTAATTTGAAGTTTTACATATTTTTTTACTATATCTGGATGTTGCTTAGCAAATTCCTTATTGACTATCCCAATATCTCCAGTAACAATACCTCTTTGAGCCAATGTTCCACTATTGACTATTTCTTTACCATCCAAACCTATTAATTTTGCTAGTGTTGGTTCCCAGACATATGCCGCATCTATCTCTCCACGCTGCCATGCGGCATAAATATCCTGAGGCTGCATATCAAGAACAGTTACATCATTTACAGAAACATTTTCTGCCTTTAATGCATTCAACAAGCTATAGTGAGCAGTGGAACCAAAAGGTACTGCAACCTTTTTCCCTTTCAAATCTTTGATTGAATTAATATTGGCTTTATTTTTAGCTGCAAGTGCTTCATTTTTTCCTATTACATCATGAATCCAAAACACTTCATATGGGAGATTCTGTGATATTCCTATAGACGCCGGGGTTGATCCTAAAAGTGCAATATCCAAACTCTTTGATGACATAGCAGTATTTACATCTTTTCCAGAATCGAACTGAACAAATTTTACCTTTGCACCTAGTTCTTTTTCATACCATTTTTTCGATTTAGCCAGTAATTCGTCATTGGGAATCTGCTGATATCCAATAGTCACTATATCTGGTTTTCCCCCGTCTTTTATATTGTTAGATGTTTTACTGGAACTATTTCCACAACCTGATAAGCTGCCTATTAAGCTACCTATTAAAATACCTGATAAAATTAATTTTCTAATATTTTTCATAAAATCACCCTCCTATTTCTTTAAATATTTACTTACTCCTTACCTTCCCATGGTATAAAGTTTATTTCAATTATTTTTAGTATCCTGTCAAGTAATATTCCTGTAACTCCCATTATTATGATACCAACAAAAATTATATCACTTCTCAAGAATTTACTAGCATCAAGAACCATCCAACCTATACCTGATACTGCAGCAACCATTTCTGCAGCGACCAATGTTGTATATGCAAATCCAAGCGATGTTCTAAGTCCCGTAAATATAGATGGCAAAGAAGTTGGGAGTATTACATGGAAAAAAGTTTGTATTCTGCTTGCTCCCAAAGTATAGGCTCCATTAATATAATCTTCTCTAATCCCTTTAACTCCTGATACACATGATATGTATATAGGTGGAAATGCAGCTAAATAAAGCAGCATAATTTTTGATGAATTTCCTATGCCCAACCACATTATCAAAAGTGCATAATAGGCTAGTGGTGGAAGTGGTCTGAAAAAATTTACTATAGGTTCAAAAACAGCTTTGATTTTACTACTATATCCACTTAACAATCCTACCGGAATTGCACTTAAAACTGCCAGTGCAAATGCTGATAACAGCCTCACCATGCTGTCACCAAAATGTCTATAGATTGTATTTCCTTTATAGCCCTGCAAAATAACTTCCTTAAAACCCAATATAACATCATAGGGAGATGGAAGAATTGATTGAGGTAGTAATTGTAATTTTGTTACTATATACCAAATAAATATTATTGCAGCAATTGTAATAATTGTAATAAATTTTTCAATAGTAAAAAATTTTAGAATATTAAAATTTGCTTTTTTATTTGATGTTATATGCATAAATTTACCTTGTATAATGAACGTATAGTAAAAATTCATTATACTTTTCCTTTCTTAAAGATTTTTACTATAATTATCATAAGACGCCGTGGATTAATGTTTTCACCTATAGCCTGACTATTTAAACTGAAGATCTAACCACTTATCTTATACTTATCTGTTAATTAGTTAGATAACGCATAACGTTTTATATACATCAAGAATACTATAAAGGAGCTGTTCTTATGATTTATATTGGCATTGATGCAGCAAAAAATAAACACGATTGCTGCATTACAGATTCAAATAGTGCTGTTCATAACACATGTATAATGTATTTTTATCTCCTTCCATACTTGTATTTCCCTTCTTTTAAATTTTAAAATAGAAATCATATTTCCAATTTCATTATATCTACATTTTCAAAACCAGCATGTTTATATATTCTAATTGCTTCTTCACTAAATGCTAGTAATTGTATTGCAGATGCCCCTTTCGATTTAATCCATTTTATATTCAGATCAAGAAGCTTGGATGCCAAACCCCTTTTCCTAAATTTCGGTAAAATGTAAACATCAACTATCCATCCATAAAATCCAGGCTTGAATAGAAAATATGGGAAATCATCCTTTAATAAAGAGCCTGCAACACCAATTGGTTCTCTTTCTGAATTATATACAATAAAATGCTGCATCTTATCTAAGTTATATTGTTTTTTATAAAATTTCATAGTTTCTTCTTTAAAATCTTCTATATAGAAATTATCTGAAAATCCAGTTTCTCTAAACAATGAATCTCTAAATTGAAGTATTAATGATATGTCTTTTTCTGATGCTTTCTTTATTTCCATGTCACAATTCTCTTTGTGCATATGTATCATCTCCCCATATTCTACTAAGTTAATAAGCTTTTTAGTGCTTTTGTTTACCTCAAAGCAACTATAGAAAATTCCAAGTTAATGTTCTATCAGATAACTTGTCAACAAATTCTTAAAACAATAAAAAGCCCAACTTCATTTATATAAAAAGAAATAGATTAAATATCCATTCTTTAATAAATAAAACCGGGCCTCTAGATTTTCTAGTCAGTCAGCTAAGATATTAATTTTTGTACTAAATAAAACAGTGTGTTTTATTTAGTACTCATTTTAATACAAAAATCTAATGCTGTCAATACAATTACTATATTTTTTATTTGACTTTTATTTTTTCATAAAGTATATTTAAAAATTCATGTGCAATGATAGAAAATCTTTTTGGGCAGTGAATATTCATACCTGCCATTACAGAAAATAGCATCTGACCTGTTGAAAAGGAATTAAAGTTTTTTATAAATATCCCTATTTTTTTACCTTCTTCAAAATTATCAGCTAATAACTTAACACTATATTTTCTTAATTCGTCAAATGATTTTTTTATATTTAAGTTATTTTTAGAATAATAAATCATAGTAGCAAACAATAAATTAGTATATTTATTATTTGCATAAACATCAAAATATTCTATGTATTTTTCTATAAATAAAATTGGATTATACTTTTTGGATTTAATAGATCCTAATCTTGTTTTTCTATTTTTCATTTCATTGATTATACTTGCTTCAAGTAATTCCTCTTTATTTGAAAAATATCTATATATAGAAGATCTATTTATTCCAATTTTCTGGGCTATAAAATCCATATTTATTTCATTAAAAGTATTTTTTGATAATTCTTGAATCGCTACTGAAATAATTTTATCTTTTATAGATTGATGCTCTAATTTATTACCAATCTCTTTATCTAAATTTTGAATTAATTCTCTTTTTGAAGAAAAGCTATTGTAAAATGTTGTCTTACTTATTTTGCACTTTTTTACAATATTGTCAATACTTAATTTTTTTAATCCATAGGTATCAACTATTTCTTTTGAACATTTTAATATTTTAACTCTATTTTTATCTTGCATATTTATATATCTCCCAATAAATTATAAAATTTAACTAAAATTATATCATCAAATGTTTTTATTAAACAAGTTTTCAGAATTTAAATTAAAATTAATATATTTACAATCTATATTATTAGATTTGAGCTTATTCAAAAAACCCGAGACTTTAAAAAGTCACGGGTAAATTATTGATTTAAATTTATAGGTTGACATTTGAAAATCATTAATCGTAAATAAATAACTTAAGATAACTACTTATTAAATTTAAAAATATATGCAATATCAATCGCTATCCTATTCATATTTTGAACTAATATAACAGATATTGCTTAGAAACTCTTTTAATTCAATAAAAACAAATATAACTAGTCCACGGAGATTTTTTAAATCTAAAAAGCTGTACTTGTTAATTTTTCATAATAGATAGTAGGATTTTAAAAATCAAAAGTCTGTTGACATAAATATGTTTATCAATAAATAAGGAGACTATCTAAAAATATAATCTCCTCATTTATCGTATAGTATTATTATAAAGTTAGTCTACTAATGTTTGCAGCTATTAGCTGATTTGCTGCAGCCAGAGCAACCGCAGCTGCAGCCACCTCCATTTTTATGTGACTTAAAAGTTCTATATCCTGAAAATCCCACAATACCAAATACAACTATTGCAACTATAACTGTAGACATTATACCACCTCTTTTCTCCTCATATCAGGATCAGTAACTTCAACATCAACTTTACTAGGTTTCCTGAATATCATATATAACAGTAATAAAATAAATGCAATAGCTACCGCTGATCCAACCCCGAAAGTTTTTCCTGTAAACAATGAACCTATCTCATATACAATTAATGCAATTATATATGCAAATCCAGTCTGATAACCTACAGAAAACAATGTCCATTTTCCTGAATTCATCTCAGTTCGTACTGCACCAATTGCAGCAAAGCAAGGAGCGCACAGAAGATTGAAAATCAAGAATGAATATGCAGAAAGCATTGTAAATGATGATTGAAGTCTTCCCCATACCTCTGCACCATTGTCTGCAACACTTGAGAACCCATAAAGTACACCAAAGGTTCCAACTACACTTTCCTTTGCAACTAATCCAGTTATTGAAGCAACAGAAGCTCTCCAGTTATCCCAACCTAATGGAGTAAATATAGGTGCAATAAATCTTCCTATACTAGCAAGCATTGACTGCTCTATATCTACCATTTGCATTCTCCAGCTGAAAGAACTTAAGAACCATATAACTACAGTTGCAAGTAATATAACAGTTCCTGCTTTTCTCATAAATGCCTTTGAACGTTCCCACATGTGAATTAAAACACCTTTAACTCCTGGAACGTGATATGGTGGAAGTTCCATTACAAAAGGAGCTGGTTTTCCAACAAATAGCTTGGTTTTCTTTAAAATAATACCTGAAATAATAATTGCAGCAATTCCAATAAAATATGCAGATGGTGCTACCCATGCCGCTCCTTTAAACAATGCACCAGCAATTAAAGCAATAATAGGTAATTTTGCTCCACATGGAATAAAAGTAGTTACAATAACGGTCATTCTTCGATCTCTTTCATTTTCAATTGTTCTAGTTGCCATGATTCCAGGAACACCACAACCTGTTCCAATAAGTATAGGAATAAATGATTTACCAGATAATCCAAATCTCCTAAATAGTCTGTCCATAATAAATGCAATACGAGCCATATAACCACAATCTTCTAATATTGCCAAACATAGAAATAACATAGCCATTTGAGGAACAAATCCTAGAACAGCTCCTACACCAGCAACAATACCATCAAGTATAAGAGAATTCAGCCAATCAGCAGTTCCAATACTATTTAATATCCACTGAACATTGTTTGGTACAAAGTCACCAAAGAAATTATCATTTACCCAATCAGTCATCCAACCTCCAACTGTAGAAATTGAAAAATAATAAACTAAAAACATAATACCGACAAAAATAGGTAGTGCTAAAATACGATTAGTTACAATTCTATCAACTTTATCAGAGACTGACACTTTAACTTTATTTGACGTATGTACAGTTTGTTTTATAACCTTGCTTATATACTCATAACGTTCATTGGTTATAATGCTCTCACCGTCATCGTCAAATTTGCTTTCACAATCTGAGATTATCTCTTCAATTTCACTTTTCATATTTCCATCAAGGGATATTTGTTCATTGATTTTTTCATCACGTTCAAACAATTTTATGGCAAACCACCTTAGATTTAAATCATTTGAACTTTCCTTTATAATATTTTCAATCTTTGATATAGCTTTTTCTACACTATCAGAAAAAATATTATTTGAAATTTTATTAGCTTTTGATTGAGCAAGTTCTATTGCTTTTTGAGCCACGTCTTTTGATCCTATACCTTTTAATGCAGAAGTTTCCACAACTTCACACCCAAGCATTTCTCCCAGTTTTTTTGTATCTATAGTATCACCATTTTTACGAACTATATCAATCATATTCAAAGCCATCACAACTGGAACACCAATTTCAGCAAGTTGAGTTGTAAGATACAAATTTCTTTCAATATTACTACCATCGACAATATTTATAATAGAATCCGGCTTTTCATTAATCAGATAATTTCTTGAAACAACTTCTTCCAGGGTATACGGTGAAAGAGAATATATTCCAGGTAAATCCTGAATAATAACATTTTTGTTTCCCTTTAATTTACCCTCTTTTTTCTCTACAGTAACGCCTGGCCAGTTTCCTACATACTGGGAACTTCCAGTTAAATCATTAAACATAGTCGTCTTACCACAATTTGGGTTACCGGCAAGAGCAATTTTAATTGACATTCATATTCCTCCTTGTATAATGTGGTTATAAC
>NZ_APMH01000014.1 GCF_000359585.1 Clostridium tyrobutyricum DSM 2637 = ATCC 25755 = JCM 11008
TGAATGTTATAACCACATTATACAAGGGGGATTATGTATCATGGGGATTGCAAAAGAGTTGTTTGGAATATTGCCTGAAGGTAGGAAAGTATATATTTTTACTTTGAAAAATCATAATGGAATGACTGTAAAAGTATCGAGTTTTGGTGCTGCTCTTGTAGCTCTCATAGTACCGGACAAATATGGTGAATTTGAGGATATAGTACTTGGATATGATAATTTACAGGGATATTTAGAAGGTAAATTCTTTTTTGGTGCAACTATAGGACGTAATGCCAATAGAATTAGAAATTCCAGAATAAAAATAAATAACAAGGTATACATTTTAAATAAAAATGAGGGAGAAAATCAACTTCATGGTGGAGTTAAAGGGTTTGACAAAATGTTGTGGTTACCAAAAACATATATGGATAATGAGAAAAATCAATGTATTGAGTTCTCTTATTTAAGTAGAGATGGTGAGGAAGGGTACCCAGGTAATCTCAATGTCAAAGTTGTATACACTATTTTTGATAATAATACACTTAAGATTGATTATTCTGCAATTTCCGATAAGGATACATTGGTTAATATGACTAATCATACTTACTTCAATTTATCAGGATATGCATCTGACAGCATATTGAAACATAAAGTCATGATAAATTCAGACAAGTTTACGGCAAATGATAAAAACAGTATACCAACAGGAGAAATAAGAAGCGTAAAGGGAACCCCAATGGACTTTACAGCCTTGACGAGTATAGATAAAAATATGGATAGCAGCTATGATCAGATAATTTTTGGAAATGGATACGATCATAACTGGATACTGAATAAGAGTAAAAACAAAATTGAAAAGGCAGCTGAAGTTTTTGACTCTTATAGTGGAAGATTTATGGAATTATATACTACAGAACCTGGAATGCAATTTTATACAGGAAATTATATAAATGAATTTCATAATTGCAAGAACAATGCTTCTTATGGAAAGAACAGTGGACTCTGTCTTGAAACTCAATACTTTCCTGATGGATTAAATCATGAAAATTTTCCTTCCCCTATATTAAAATCAGGAAAACGTTATAAACAAACTACAATATACAAATTTTCCATAAGATAAAATAAAAAACAGGAGATGGTTTTAATGAAGGTAAAGATTAGTAATCCCTTAATATATATTTTTGGTGCACTTGGCGGTCTTTTGTTTGGTTATGATACTGGAGTTATTTCAGGAGCTATCCTCTTTATTCAAAAACAGATGCACCTTGATTCATGGCAGCAGGGATGGGTTGTTAGTGCCGTACTATTAGGAGCTGTTCTTGGGGCTGCTATTATTGGACCAATGTCTGATAAGTATGGACGTAAAAAGTTGGTTATGCTATCATCGATTATTTTCTTTATTGGTGCACTTGGCTCAGCGTTTTCTCCAGAATTTTGGACATTGATTATATCTCGTATTGTTCTTGGTATGGCTGTTGGTGCATCTTCTGCCTTAATTCCAACTTATCTGGCTGAATTATCACCTGCTGAAAAGCGTGGATCTATGTCTAGTTTGTTCCAGTTGATGGTTATGACTGGAATTCTGATAGCTTATATTACTAATTACAGCTTTTCAGGTTTATACACTGGGTGGCGCTGGATGCTTGGTTTTGCTTCTATTCCAGCTGCAGTTCTTTTCTTGGGAAGTATTATATTACCAGAGAGTCCTAGATTTCTGGTTAAAGATGGACGAACTGATGAAGCTCGAGATATACTATATCAAATGAATAAAAATGATGCAGATATTGTCAACACTGAACTTGATCAGATTAAGAGACAGGCTAAAATCAAAAGTGGTGGAATTAAAGAGTTATTCGGTAAACTTGTTCGTCCAGCATTGATTATTGGAATTGGTCTGGCAATTTTCCAACAGGTTATGGGCTGTAATACAGTTCTTTATTATGCACCAACTATATTTACCGATGTTGGATTTGGTGTTCAGGCAGCCTTACTTGCACACATAGGAATTGGAATTTTTAATGTTATAGTTACTGCTGTGGCTGTCGTTATCATGGATAAAGTTGATCGTAAAAAGATGTTGATCTATGGCGGTATTGGAATGGGTATTTCCTTGCTGGTTATGAGTTTTTCAATGAAGTTCTCCAGTGGTTCGTTTACTGCTTCAATTGTATGTGTTATTGCATTAACTGTTTATATAGCCTTTTTCTCAGCTACCTGGGGACCTGTAATGTGGGTAATGATCGGCGAAGTTTTCCCATTGAATATCCGTGGATTAGGAAATTCATTTAGCAGCGTTATAAACTGGGGTGCTAACATGGTGGTATCATTAACATTTCCTCCATTACTGAATTTCTTTGGTACTGGCAGTTTGTTCATTGGCTATGGTGTAATTTGTTTTGTGGCAATTTGGTTTGTCCATTACAAAGTATTTGAAACACGTAATCGTTCACTTGAAGAAATTGAAAATACCCTTAGGAAACGTGTAAGTGACACGGAACAGGAATTTATAACTGGAAAATAAGTTTAGACTACAATTTTAAGTGTTGATGATTTTATTCATCAACACTTTTTAACATTAAATTTTATTTGTAGATTTGTTTAAAAAGTCTATCAACTAATGTTATACTAGATTATTATAATGATTAATTCTGAAATGGATAGATGGTGATACTAAAATGATAAGATTATTAAATCAGAAAAAGATATTGAGGTTGCTTTACAGAAATAATCAGCTTACAAAGCAGGAAATAGCTCAAATGCTTAATATAAGTATTCCTACAGTTATAAGCAACAGCAGCGAGTTAATAAAACAGGGATTTCTAGAAGAGGCAGGCGTAGCCGAATCAACAGGAGGAAGGAAGCCTACAATTGTAAAGTTTATTCCGACTTCAAGATATTCTTTTGGAGTATGGGTGACTAGGGAAAAGATTAGAATTATATTAACTGATTTAAATTTTAAAATAATAGATGAAATAAATTTTAACATGATTGATCAATTATATGATTTTAGAGATATTATAGTAAAAGTATCAAAATACATAAGAGATATTATAAATAATTTTAGCATCTCGCCTAATAAAATACTTGGAATAGGATTTTCGCTTCCTGGTACTGTAGATGAGTATAAGATGATTTTAAAAAATGTACCGAATTTTGGAATGAAAAACATATGCTTTAATGAATTTAAGGATTATTTTGAATTTCCACTTTACATAGAAAACGAGGCAAATGCTTCAGCTTATGCAGAAGCTTTTCTTAATTTCAATGATACAAAAAGCAGTCTGGTATTTATATCGATTACAGAAGGTATTGGTACAGGAATAATTGTAGATGGTGATATTTATAAGGGATTTAACAAGCGTGCCGGTGAATTTGGACATATGACTATAGTAAAAAATGGAAGAAAGTGCAATTGCGGCAAGAAAGGCTGTTGGGAGTTGTATGCTTCCAAAAAAGCCTTGCTAAATCAATATAAAAAAGCTTTTGATGATGAAAATAAAAATTTGGATGATTTCTTGGAAATGAGTAAAGTTGATAAAAAGGCACAAAATATACTGAATACTTATATTGATTTTCTGGCAGAAGGCATTAAAAATATAATTTTGATTTTGGATCCACAAAATATAGTTATAGGGGGAGAAATATTTTCGTATAGAGATTTAATAGAAAAAAAATTAATGAATAAAATATTTGAGAACAACAGTTTTTATGAAAGAAAAGACTGCACTATTACATTTTCCAGCTTAAAAGAGAATGCGGCTATATTGGGTGCAGCATTATTGCCTGTTAAAGAGATGCTTTTTTAATAAGTAGAGATATTTTATGTCTTAAAGGATATTGTGAATTGGAATCTGTAGGTATAATTCTACTGTAAAAGAGGCAAGTGATTGATAACGACCATTTAAAATGGTCGTTATTTTTATGATTATATACTATATAGTTTATCTATTACTATTTATCTAATACCAATTTAATTAAATTGTATCATCCCTTTGTATAAATTTAATTAATTGCATCCTGCTATTTACGCCAATTTTAGTAAATATATTGTACACATGTTTCTTTACAGTGGAGACACTAATGCACAATATTTTACTAATCTCATTGTTACTGGAACCTTTAATAAGCAATTTTAATATTTCATTTTCACGATTGGATAAATTATATCTTTTAAAATCATCTGATTTAAGACTTTTTCTCCCATCGGTAGCTTTACTGTTTAGACTTGTAGAAAATAAAATATTATTTAAATGATCCTTTATTATTTCTAAAATACTTAGTTCTCTTTGTGTTATATCACCTAATTCTTTTGAACGAAAAAGATTGAGTAATCCTAATATTTTATTTTCCTTTACAAATAAAATACCACCACCATAGGGAATATTTTGTGGAAGTAGAAATCCTTGATAAAATTCTGTTTTTTCTCTTAAATCATCTTCGATAATATCAGTATCTTTAAAAGTAATAGGATTTGTAAAATTAAATATGTAACTTACATAATCTATATTGTAAAAGTAATTAATATATCCATTTATATTTTCTTCAGTTACGTTGTAAAAAGAAGAATTTTGTTGATTAATTGATTGATTCTCATTAAATAAAATAAAATATGCCTTGGAGTAGGGAATGATAGCACGAATTAAACTTAAAAATTCATTTGCAATATCTTTTATATCATCTAATGAATAAATTTCTAAAAGTATATTATTAATTACATGCCAATCATGTTCACTGACGTTGGCCATTATTTTTCCCCCCATTAAAGTGAAATGAAATAGAATTGAATATTAATATTTTTATATGATGTTAACATATATAAGTATAAAAGTCAAAAATATATGTAAAAAATTCGGGTAAAAAGTAGAACTTTAGTATTAAAAGTTCTATTTTTTTATTAAAAAATCAATACTTAGTATAATTGTCACTAAATTTTATTTATGATAAAATTTCATTAAAATTATTATTAAAATAATAAAAAAGCGCAATAAAATAAAATAAATTATTAATTAACTATAAAGTCTTTTCTACAAAAATAATTTTATTTTGCTATGGATCAAAAATATGGGAAGGTGGAAAATAATATGCAGAAAATATGGTCTAAAGTTTTAAAACCTGGAGAGAAGTGGTCTGGTAATATTGGACGAGGAAAGTATATACATTTTAAGGCATTGAAAGGAGGAGCCAATGTATCGGTGCTAATGTATAACATGAGAGACATTTCAGAAAGATATAATATGCCGGATACATTAAAAGCACAGTTCACATCACATCTTACCAAAGGCAATGTTTTGATGAGTGATAATGGCAGAGTTTTGGCTAGCATAGTAGAGGATAGTCTTGGTTGGCATGACAGTATATCCGGTTATAGCACAAGAAAGATGATAGATAAAAAATATGGAAAAACTCAATATCAGGATACACGAAATGATTGGTTAAGAAGTGGAGAAGAAAATTTTGCAGTAGAATTGGTTAGGAATAATATGAGTGTGCGAGATTTGGTACCATGTGTAAATCTTTTTTCTAAAATTTATTGTGAAGATGATGGAAGTTTGCATTATGATGAACAACATTGTACAGAAGGGGCAACAGTAACCCTTCGTACTGAAATGGATGTTATATTAATCTTGTCAAATACACCAAACCCGTTGGATAAACGTACTGAATATCCATCTGTTCCAGTATCAGTAGAGGTGTATGATGCACCACCAGTAGATTTAAATGATGAATGTGTAAATCATAGACCAGAGAATTATCGTGCATTTGAAAATACATGGGATTATTACAACTTAATGGGATATTAATTAACTTTATTTTAATAGCGAAAGGAGATAAATAAATATGAATGGCTTTATTAGAAAAGAAAGTGATTTAAAAATAGAAGATGCAATATATGATGAAACTTTACTAGCTGGAGATGGATGGATGTATGAATTAAAAAAAGGACAGACATTCCGAATTATTGATCTTGGTGGTAATCAAGCAGTAGATACAACTTTTTATGATTTATCCAATCCTCAGGATCATTATGGGGCAATAACAACAATAACTATGCAGGAAAATATATATTTGACAACAGGCAGTATTTTAAGAACAGAATCCGGTAAACCAATTCTTGAAATTACTGCAGATACTTGTGGAAGGCATGATACATTAGGTGGAGCATGCTCTTCTCAAAGCAATACTGTTAGATATGCTAGAGAAAAAGATTATATGCATAATTGTCGTGATAGTTTTATGCTGCAGTTTGCAAAAAAAGATGAGTTTTATATGAAGAGAGATTTGGCTCCAAATATTAATTTCTTTATGAATGTTCCAGTTACTAAAAAAGGTGGTTTGAAATTTGATGATGGAGTATCTGCTCCAGGTTATTATGTAGAAATGCAGGCTTTGAAGGACGTTATGGTATTAATTAGTAATTGTCCCCAATTAAACAATCCTTGTAATGCATATAATCCAACACCAGTTAGATTAGTTATATGGGACAAGAAAAATTAGATGGAGGGAATTTAAATGAATATAATATGGAATAAAACCTTGGCTCCAGGAGATCGTTGGTCAGGTAATATTTGTAAAGGAAGACTAATTAAGTTTACTTCATTAGGAGAAGGTGCTAATTTGTCCATGTTGATGTATAATTTTAGAAATTTATCTGAGCACTACAATGCACCGGATACAATGAAGGCTCAACATTCATTTTTTTTAAAAAAAGGACATGTAATTATAAGTGACTGTGGAAGAGCATTGGCAAGTATAGTAGAGGATGATTTGGATGGACATGATACTGCAACAGGTTATACTACTAGGATTATGACAGATAAAAAATATGGCTTTACCAGTTATCAGAAAGACGGAAATGATTATTTGAAATCTGGACAAGAAAATTTTATTAATGAATTAACCAAAAATGGTATGAGCAAAAGAGATTTAATGCCTTCAATTAATTTATTTTCTAAAATTGATGCTGATGAAAGAGGAAATTTAATTTTTATTAAAGATTATTGCCCCAAAGAAGCTTCTGTGACTATTCGTACGGAAATGGATGTATATATAGTCCTTTCAAATACTCCAAATCCATTGGATGAAAAAAAGGAATATCCATCAGTACCAATTAAAATTGAAATACTAAATGCTCCTCCAATAGATGGATTAGATTATTGTGTAAATTATTCAAAATATACTAGGAGAGCTTTTGAAAATACCTGGGAGTATAATACCTTGTTGGGAATTTAATAAAGAAGGGAGAAAAATATGATTGAGTTTGAAAAAAAATTTAGTGATAAAAAGATAGAAAATGCAATATATGAAAAGATTATACCTGCAGGAGAAGGATGGATGCATCCACTTGACGAAGGTCAAACTCTAAGAATTGTGGATCTAAAAGGTAATCAAGGTTTGGATTTTCTCTGTTATGATTTACATAATCCAGAGGATCATTATAGTGCAACCCAAACAATTGTTCGCCAAAAAAAGTTGTATATTAATACAGGAACGGTATTGGTAACAGAAACTGGGAAAGAATTGCTTGAAATTGTTGCAGATACTTGTACCTGTCATGAAACAATGGGAGGTGCATGTGCAACTGAGAGTAATACAGTTAGATATGGACATCATACCCTTAATATGAAAACTTGTAGGGATACGTTTTTAATGAAAATTTCAGAACATGCAGACAAGTATTGTAAAGTAGATTTAGTTCCAAATGTAAATCTATTTGCTCAGATACTAAAACTGGAAGATGGAAGTTTTGAATTTTTAGATGGGATTTCCAAACCTGGTTCTTATGTAGAATTTAAAGCTTTAAATGACACTATGATTTTAATAAGTAATTGTCCGCAAATTAATAATCCATGCAGCGGATATGCTCCAACACCTAATGCAATTTATATTTGGGATAAATAAATTTTAGATTATACAATATAAAAATTGAAGGGAGTTAAAATTATGAAAATGATAAAGGCAATAGTAAGGCCTGAAAAAGCAAGTAAAATTTTAAATGCTCTTTGTGATGAAGGGTATACTTCAGCAACTAGAATAAGCATATTGGGAAGAGGAAAGCAGCAGGGATTAAAAGTAGGAGATGTATACTATGATGAAATTCCAAAAGAAATGATCATGATGGTAGTAGAAGATGATTGCGTAGAAAAAATTAAAAAAATTATTATTCAAAGTGCAAGAACAGATAAACAAGGAGCTTTTGGTGATGGTAAAATTTTTGTACTTCCTGTCGAAAAGACTGTAACAATTAGTTCTGGTAAGGAAGAATAAAAAATAAACAGTGTTTAAATAAATAATTGGAGGTTCTTATGAAACAAGTATATATTATTTTACGTCCAAATAGATATTATGAAACAAAAGATGCGTTGATAGAAAATAATTTTTTCTCCTTAAGTAGCAAAGATGTTCTTGGAAGAGGCAAAAGTAGTGTAGATTATGTTGCAAAAAATGGATCGGAACTACCGCAATATAGCAAACATTCTTTTGTTGCAAAAAAATTGATAGAAATATTTTGTAGAGATGAAGATGTTGAAAAGTTAATTAATATAGTTAAAAGAGTGAATCAAACAGGAAATTCTGGTGATGGTAAAATATTTGTGATTAATGTGGAAGACGGTACAAGAATTAGAACTGGTGAAAGCGGGATAAATTCTTTGATGTAATATAGAAATTTGAGTAAAAATAAGGAGGAGCAAGTATGAAAAAATTAATTAAGAGGATTGCATCAATATCAATTATGTTAGTAATGTTCATGACAATATTTTCTGGCTGTCAAAGTAAGGCAAGCAAAAGTAATAAATCAAGCGAAAACAAGGTTTATAAGTTGGGAATTTCGGCATATCCAGCCTTTTATACATGGTATATTACCCAGGCTGAAGGACTTTTTAAGAAAAGGGGAATAAATGTAAAGTTGGTTTATTTTCCAGTGTATAGCGATAGTGTACAGGCGTTTAATACAGGGAAAATTGATATGTTGTCTGCAGCTGTGCCTGATATTATAGCTCCTTATGTAAATGGAATTGGTTTAGAAACAGTATTATTATTAGATAATTCTAATGGTGCAGATGGACTAGTAGCTAGAAATGGAATAAATAGTATTAAAGATTTGAAAGGAAAATCTGTTGCTACTGAATATGGAACAATAGAACATTTCTTCTTATTAAATGCATTAAAAAAGGAAGGTATGACAGAAAAAGATATTAATTTTGTGAATTTATCCGTATCAGATGCAGCACCAGCATTCCTATCCGGAAAAGTAGATGCAGCATGTTTGTGGGAACCATCACTTAGTAAAGCACTAGCTAAAAAGGACAGTAAACTATTGATAAGTTCTAAAGATACTCCAGGATTAATTCCAGATGTATTGGTTGCCAACAAGGACATGACTGAAAATGGAAAAGATGATATTAAAAAAGTTGTAAATGCATATTATGATTCAATGGAATTTTATGCGAAAAACAAAGATAAAGCTATTCAGGATATGGCAAAAGGAGCTGTAATTTCTGCAAGTGAAATGAAGATTGCTATGAGTGGTTCTAAGTTGTTTACTGCTGAATCTGCTATAGATGCAATGGATAAAAAACAGGATAACTATTCATATTTACCTTATACAACAGAAAAAATTGCGCAGTTTTTGCAAAATGTAAAAATGATTGATGAAATGCCTGATGATACTACAAAAATGTATAACAGTGCTTATTTAAAAGAAGTGATAAAAGATGGAAAATCTACTTCTGTTCCAGATACTACAAAATAATTTATATTAAGTTTATTACAGGTGGAAGGGGATATACTATGAAGAAATTTCTTAGAATACGAAAGAATATTGATAAAAGATTGTATATGATAGTGGCAACTATATCTTTTGTACTTTTTATTGTAGTATGGAATTTTGCAAGTGTTTCCGGTATTGTAAACCCTGTCTTTTTGCCGGCACCTACAAAAGTTGTTCAAACAATAGTTAGAAGCTTTGCATCGGGAATTATATGGAGCGATTTATATATAAGTTGCTATAGAATATTTATGGGCTTTTTATATGCAGTAATTGTAGGTATAATAATTGGAATATTGGTAGGGTGTTTTTCTGAAATTGAAGCATTTATACGTCCGTTAACTGAGTTTATTCGTTATCTACCAGTACCAGCATTTGTACCACTTATTATGATATGGTTTGGAATAGGAGAACAAGCTAAAATTGCAGTTATATTTTTAGGAACATTATTTCAGTTAATTCCAATGGTAGCAGATGATGTTAAAGCAGTACCAGAAGATTTTATAAATGCAGCATATACGTTAGGTGCTTCCAGAGGTAAGGTGCTATGGAAAGTAATTATTCCAGCTGTACTTCCTAAATTAATGGATACTTTAAGAATGATGATGGGATGGGCATGGACATATTTAGTAGTTGCTGAATTGGTTGCTGCCAGTTCCGGACTTGGATACAGTATATTAAAAGCTCAAAGATATTTGAAGACAGATGTAATGTTTGCATATATTTTAATTATAGGATTATTAGGACTTGTTATTGATAGGACCTTTGCCATTGTCAGCAAGCGAGTATTTGCATGGTCAGAAGGGGGTAATCAATAATGTTTAAAAAAGGTGTTAAAGTAAAAAATCAGGTGGAAGATGGCGGTAAGCTTGAAGCAACATTGGCTAATAGCAAGCTTTTAGGTAAAAATGTTACTAAAATTTACAAGGGAAAAAAGAAGAGTACTTTGGCTATCCAAAAAACCAACTTTGAAATACTGGATAATGAGTTTGTATGCATTGTAGGACCATCTGGATGCGGAAAATCAACATTATTAAAAATGATAGCAGGGCTGGATGATGTATCCGAAGGATCAATTTTTCTTGATGGAAAACAATTATCTGGTCCGGGAGCAGACAGGGGGGTTGTTTTTCAATCATATTCTCTATTTCCATGGATGACTGTTGAGAAAAATATCAAATTTGGGTTAAAACTTAAAAAGATGCCAAATGTTAAAATTGATGAAATTGTAAATAAGTATCTAGGATTAATTGGATTAACACAATTTAGAAAATGTTTACCTAAGGAATTATCTGGTGGTATGAAACAAAGAGTTGCCATTGCAAGAGCTTTGGCAAATAGTCCTGAAATTCTATTGATGGATGAGCCTTTTGGTGCATTGGATCCCCAAACAAAATCTAAAATGCAGCTTTTGATGAGGCAAATATGGCAAAAAGAAAAGACAACAATTATATTTATTACTCACGATATAGAAGAAGCGGTATTTCTATCAACAAGAGTTTATGTTATGGGTACTAATCCAGGAAGGATTATATCGGAAGTCCCTGTATATCTTCCGTATGATAGAGATCTAGATTTGAAAGATACTAGGGAGTTTATTGAACTGAGAAGAAAGGTTACCAAAATTTTGCACAGTGGTGAAAGTGAAGAAACAGTATAATACTAATTTGGATCGGAGTGATGATTTATGTTTAATAAAATACTTATTGCTAATCGTGGAGCAATTGCAGTAAGAATTGAAAGAACATTGAAAAAAATGAATATAAAGTCTGTGGCAGTATATACAAAAGCAGACCAGGACAGTTTACATGTGGATTATGCTGATGAAGCTTATTATCTGGGAGATGGAACAGTATTAGAAACATATTTGGATTCAGATAAAATTATTGAAATTGCGAAATCTTCCGGAGCCCGAGCTATTCATCCTGGGTATGGTTTTTTAAGTGAAAATAGCGACTTTGCAAGAAAATGTGAAAAGAACAATATCAAGTTTATTGGACCGCTGCCAGATCAAATGGAATTGTTTGGACTTAAACATTCAGCCCGTAAAATTGCAAAGAAAGCAAAGGTTCCAATGTTGGAAGGCACAGGACTTTTAGATAATGTGGAGGAAGCAGTAAAAACAGCAGGTAACTTAGGATATCCGGTTATTTTAAAAAGTACGGCTGGCGGCGGCGGAATTGGTATGAGAACATGTTTTAATGAGGAAGAGTTGAAGTCAGCATATGTTTCATGTAGTTATTTGGCTGGGGCTAATTTTAATAATGCAGGACTATTTCTTGAAAAATATTTAGAAAAAGCAAGGCATGTAGAAGTGCAGATATTTGGAAATGAATATGGAGAAGTAATTGCTTTATCCGAAAGGGATTGTTCTGTACAAAGACGTAATCAAAAAGTATTAGAGGAAAGCCCTGCCTTCGGTATTTCAGAAGTCACTAAAAAATCAATGCATGAGGCAGCTAGAAACATTGCACTTCAGGTTGGATACAGAAGTGCAGGAACAGTTGAATTTTTATATGATTCTTCTGAAGAAAAATTTTATTTTTTAGAGGTAAATACGCGGCTGCAGGTGGAGCATGGAGTTACAGAAGAAACATTAAATATTGATTTGGTAGAATGGATGATAAAGGAAGCAGCTGGCGAGTTAAAAGATTTATATGCTTTAGTTGATGAGCCAGAAGGTTTTAGTATTCAGGCAAGAATTTATGCAGAAGATCCAATGAGAAATTTTGCACCTAGTGCAGGAAAACTTGATAAGGTTAAATTTTCAAAATCTGCCCGTATAGAAACCTGGATTCAAGATAATACAGTTGTTACTTCTAACTATGATCCAATGCTTGCTAAAATTATTGTAAGATCTGATACCAGGGAAAATGCAATAGAAAAAATGAATTTAGCCCTACAGGAAACCAACATATATGGTGTAACTACTAATATTGATTATCTAAATTCTTTTATTAATACACAAGACTATAAAAATGGTGATTTAAGTACTCATATGTTAGATGGATTTACTTATAAGGAAAGAAAAATTGAAGTACTGGATGGAGGAGTTCAGACTACAATTCAAGATTATCCTGGACGGCTTGGATATTGGGATGTGGGTGTTCCACCAAGTGGAGCTATGGATAATTTTTCATTCAGGATTGGCAATAGAATACTTGGTAATGATTTAAATGCTCCGGGAATTGAGTGTACTTTGAGAGGAGGAAGCTATAAATTTCGTGATGATATGACAATCTGTCTTACTGGTGCAGATATGAAAGCCAAATTGGACAATAATATCATCCCTATGTATAAAGCTATTTCGGTAAAAGCTGGTGAAATATTAGAACTTGGCAAAGTAGTAAAGGGTATGAGAACTTATATATTGATAAAAGGCGGTTTGGATGTTCCAACAATATTAGGCAGCTCATCAACATTTGCATTAGGAGGTTTTGGTGGTCATGGTGGTAGAACCCTAAAAACGGGAGATTTGATACACGTTAATTTAGAAGGTGAAACTGGCACATGCTCAATAAAAAAAGAAAAATTATATAAATATACTGAAACCTGGAATATCGGTGTTGTTCCTGGACCGCATTGTACAACGGAATTTTTAAAAAAAGAGTATTTGGAACAACTTACAAATACTGAATGGGAAGTACACTTTAATAGTGATAGAACAGGAGTAAGGCTTATCGGGCCCGCACCTTTATGGTCAAGAGAAGATGGAGGTGAGGCAGGGCTGCATCCATCAAATGTTCATGACACAGCATATGCAGTTGGTACTATTGATTTAACCGGTGATATGCCTATTATTTTAGGACCGGACGGACCAAGCTTAGGAGGATTTGTATGCCCTGTTACGATCCCATCAGGAGAGTTGTGGAAAACAGGACAGCTTGTACCCGGCAATAAAGTTAAATTTTATTTAATTTCCATTGAAACAGCAGAAAAAATTAGAAGAGAACAAGAACAGTATTTGGAAAATATTACAATGAAAAAGGAACTAGAACTTCCAGAACTTAATAAAACAGAAGTATTAGATTGCAGGTATCCAATTTTGAAACAGATTGACAAAGATAAAGAAATTTCATTATGTATTCGATCGGCAGGAGATGAATATGTATTAGTTGAATATGGTGAAATGAAAATTGAAATGAAACTACGTATTAGAGTACATGCTTTAATGGAATTAATAAAACAAAATAAATATATTCCGCTAATTGATGCAACCCCGGGTATTCGTTCATTACAAATTCATATTGATTCCACTAAAATGTCTATTTGTAATTTAGCAGATGAAATTGTAAAATTGGATAAACAAATTGGTGATTTAAGTAGTTTTAAGATTAAATCACGTAAAATTAAAATGCCATTATCTTGGAATGACCCAGGTGCACAGTTAGCAATAGAAAGATATTATCAAAACGTAAGACCGAATGCACCTTGGTGTCCAAGCAATATTGAATTTATTCGAAGAATAAATGGCTTAGATTCAATAGAAAAGGTCAAGGAAATATTGTATAGTGCAACTTACTTGGTTATGGGGCTTGGAGATGTTTATTTGGGTGCGCCCGTGTGCCTTCCATTAGATCCGAGACAGAGATTGGTTACAACAAAGTATAATCCAGCAAGAACTTGGACACCTGAGAATGCTGTTGGAATTGGTGGAGCTTATATGGGAGTTTATGGTATGGAAGGCCCTGGTGGGTATCAATTGGTTGGGAGAACGATACAGACCTGGAATCCTATAAGATCAACAAAAAGTTTTAAAAAAGGGAAGCCATGGCTTTTAAATTTCTTTGATCAAATTCAATTTTATCCAGTATCTGCAGAAGAACTTTTGCAAATTAGGGAAGATTTTTTAAGAGGCAGATATGAAGTAGAGATCGAAAATACGGTTTTTGATTATGGACAATATTTAAGATATTTAGAATCTATTAAAGAAGAAGAAGAGAAGTTTAAAAAACATCAAGTGGAATTTTTTAATATAGAAAAACAGATGTGGAAAGATAAAGGACTGGATAAGTTCGTTTCACAACATAACGAAGGTGGGGTAGGAGAGCTGGAAATACCAGAAGGAACTATACCAGTTTATTCAAATATGCCGGGAAGTGTATGGAAAATACTTGTACAAGTTGGGAATAAGGTAAAAAAAGGCGATTCTATAATTATAGAGGAAAGTATGAAGATGGAATTTCCTCAAAATGCTCCTTGTGATGGAACTGTACAAGAAATTTATGTTAAAGAAACAGAAAATGTATCAAGTGGACAAATATTAGTTACTATTAATTAGGGAGGAAATTTCCATGATAGATGGTAAATTGACAATTTCATATCTTAAGAGGGGCTATAAGAAAGGTATTTTTACCCCAGAAAATATATGTTATGAAATTATAAAAAGAGCGAATGAAACAGCTGATATGAATATTTGGATAGTTCCTCCTTCCATGGAATTTATTCAACAATATTTAGACAATTTAAAAACTTTGAATAAAGAAAAGGCACTGTTGTGGGGTATTCCATTTGCTATTAAAGATAATATTGATATAAAAGGAATATATACTACGGCAGGATGCAGAAACTTTGCATATATGCCAAGAGAGCATGCAACAGTAGTGAAACTTTTAATAAAAGAAGGAGCTATTCCTGTTGGAAAGACTAATCTTGATCAATTTGCCACTGGACTTGTAGGGACAAGAAGTTTATTTGGAGAAACTCATAATTCTCTTAAACCTGAATTAATTAGTGGTGGTTCCAGCTCAGGCTCAGCAGTTAGTGTAGCTATGGGACAGGCAGTTTTTTCACTTGGAACAGACACAGCAGGTTCCGGGAGGGTACCGGCAGCATTGAACAATTTAGTAGGTCTTAAACCAAGTTTAGGTGGATGGTCTACAAAAGGAGTTGTTCCAGCTTGTGCTTCACTAGATTGTATTACAGTTTTTACACATAATTTAGAAGATGCAAAATTGGTAAATAAAATAGCATGGCATTATGATAAACAATGTTGTTGGTCAAAGAAACTTAATTGGGTAAAAGAAAAAATGCCTGAAAAAATATGTTTACCTGATAGTGAATTGGAGTTTTATGGTGATTATGCAGAACAATATAAGTACAATTGGAAAATGTTTGTTAAAACTGTAGAAAAAATGGATATTCCTATTGAATATGTAGATTATAAAATATTTGCTGAAGCAGCAGCTATTCTATATGATGGACCTTGGATTGCTGAGCGATGGTCAGATCTTGGAGGTTTTGTTGTAAAAAATGAAAGTCATGAAATGGTTCCTGTTACTGAAAGTATTTTAAAAAGCGGTAATAAAGACACTTTAAAAGCAGATTCTGTATTTAAAGCAATGCATCGTTTAGCAAAAATAAAATGTGAGGTAAGAAAAATATTAAAAGACAGTATTTTGCTACTACCAACTTGTGGGGGAACATATACAAGAAAGCAGGTTGATGCAGATCCTATTGAAACTAATAGTAATATGGGGCTTTATACAAACCATTGCAATTTATTAGAACTTTCAGCATTGGCATTTCAAGCAGGTTTTATTGAAGAGAAGATTCCTTTCGGCGTCACCAGCTTTGCATTGAGTGAAGAAGATGGAATTAATCTAGCATTTGCCAAAGTATGGCAATCAGTTTATTTAGAAGACAGGATGATTCCTTTAGCTGTTTGTGGATTGCATATGCGAGGATTGAGTTTAGAGACTCAGCTAATTAATATAGGTGCAAAATTTAAATCAGAAAGGAAAACATCCTCTAATTATAGATTGATAAAATTACCAACTAACCCCTCTAAGCCGGGCTTGATTAGGGTAGGTAATAATGGACAAAAGATTCAATTAGAAATATGGGATGTTCCTATAAAACAATTAGGTGAATTTTTAGAAAAAATTCCAGAACCATTATGTATAGGAAAAGTTGAACTTGATGATGGAAGGAGGGTATCAGGCTTTATTTGTGAAAGTTATATGCAGTCCCAAAGTGAAGATATTTCAAAATTTAAAAGTTGGAGGAATATCAATAAGTAACTGAATTTATACATTTTTGTTACTAATGATAGGTGAATGTTAATATAAAATTAGAAAATAAAAAATATAAAGTTCTATATGCAAGAACTTAGATCTATATAATTAGAGGGCAATTTAATAATTTTATAAATTCATCAACCCGGGACTTTTTAAAGTCACGGGTTTTTAATCAATCTGAGAGATGATATGAATCTCTCTATTTTAAATACTTATAGGTATCTTCAAGCTTTTTAAAGTCCAGTATTTCATCAACTATTATTTCAAGTACGGTAGTGTCAGAATTTTCTATTTTACCTTTTATATTATCAGGTAAAATACCAAATTTTTTAGTCAACAACCTGGTAGATGTTCTTATAAGTTCTTGCCTTCTGCCTTCTTTCTTGCCCTCTTTTATGCCTTCTTCCTTACCTTCTTTTTTACCTTCTTCTCTCAATAGTCTTCCAAGTTCAGTCATTCCAAACACCTCCTTGATTCTATCCATATTATTTCCATCTACGAATTTTTCAGCAAAAGCATATAAGAGAGCTAGGGAATTCATTTGATTTCGGTTATTTTTTATTTGTTTAGCCAGCCTTATAGATTCCAGTATTCTTTCATTTTTATCTTTAGTACTGCTCATTATAGGTAAAAATACGAGAGATAATAAATCATTGCTATTTAAAATATCATTAGATTGTATTTTTTGTTTTAAGTATTCGTATTTTGCATCACCATCTAGATTACTCATATAGAAAGCATTAACTGAATATTTAATAGATCCTATATTTATATTTGTTTTAGCTTTTTTGATATTAGAAGAATAAACTACAATTGTATTTATAGGCATATTTTCTTTGTAATATAAAACTGCATCATAGGCAAGAAATCTTGCAAGGTCACTTTTCCTATTTGTAGTTTGAAACTCAAGGTGCAGAAAGGAGTTATCGTCTAATAAAAATGTGTAGTCCATAAAGGAAGTATCTATTTGCAGATTTTTTAGTTCAGTTCTAGCAGCAGTAATTATTTTGGATTTTATACCGAAGAATTGAAGAGCATCTTCTTTGAAAACATCTAGTATACTTTTCATTATAGCATCTTCAATATTTTTGATCTTTTCCGCCATAGGGAATAAACTCCTTTGCAATTTAATAACCATATCTATGATTATATATTATCATATTTTGTTATCATGGAAAACTATTTTGATAAATATAATGGGGTCAGTCCCCATGGTAATTGTGGTAAAAAGAGGAATAGAATTTGATACAATCAAATTCTAAAGATTTCTTAAGCATAAGTTCTTGCCTTCTATTTTCTTCTTTTCTCTTAAGTCTATCCGTATTACTTCCATCTATGAATTTTTCAGCAAAAGCAGTAACTGAATAAACATAAAGGTTGAATTTACACTTAATATAAAATAACATATACTGAAATTATAATACATAAAAATGATAAAATATAAAGTGGAGGGATTTAAATGATAGATAAGCTTATTCAAATAATAGATAATGAAGATAAAAAGAATCCTATGACAGATGAACAAATTTCATCTATATTGAAAATATCTAGGGAAAAGGTAAATGAATTGAGACAGCAGCTTGGAATCCCCAGTTATTTACACAGAAGAAACAAGCTTTTGATGAACGCCATACATGATTTCATAGAGAAAGATACCAGAATATCCTATAGAAAATTGTGTGCTATTTTAAACAAATCAGGTTTTAAAATCTCTACTTTTGGATTGAACAAGTATAGGGATTATATTGAAAAGTTAAAAGATAAAGACAAGACTTCTCAAGTAAAAACTACAAATTATAGAAAAAATATGATTCAAAATAAAAATATGGACAACTATTTTCAAAATATAATTGGAAACAACGGCAGTCTGAATCATATTATAAAACTTGCAAAGGCGGCCGTACTCTATCCCAAAAATGGACTTCATACTTTAATATGTGGAAGTACCGGTGTAGGTAAAAGTCAGTTGGTGGAGCAGATGAATGAATTTGCCAGAAAGGTTAGAAAAAAGGAGGTTCCTTTTGTAGTATTCAACTGTGCAGATTATGGTGACAATCCTCAGCTTCTGGTATCCCAGCTTTTCGGATACAAAAAGGGAAGTTTTACAGGTGCCCTTTCAGACAAGCATGGCCTTATAGAGAAGGCAAACAATGGAATGCTTTTTCTTGATGAGATACATAGATTACCATCAAAGGGACAGGAAATTTTGTTCAGGATAATAGACAAGGGGGAATTTACAAGATTAGGAGAAACTGATGTAACAAGAAAAGTAAACGTTATGATAATAGGTGCTACTACAGAGAACGTAGAATCAAATTTGCTCAATACTTTTAGAAGAAGAATTCCAGTATTAATAGAAATACCAAGCCTTGAAGAAAGACCTACTATTGAAAGAATGCAAATTATAAATAAATTCTTCAAATTGGAGGCACAGCGTATAAATAAAGCATTTTATATATCAGGAGAAGTAATAAAGAGTTTTTTGTTTTACAACTGCCCGGGAAATATAGGACAACTTAGATCCGATATACAGGTAACTTGTGCAAAGTCATTTTTAAATCTTATTTCTGATAATTCAGATAAAATGCAGATTAAAATTGAAGATCTCCCTTCCCATATAAAAAAACAATTTTCCTATATACATGAAAAAGCCATGCAGCTTAATATGATTGACATTGAAGACAAAAATATTGAAATTGATTATAAAAAAGTTTGTGATGATCAAAGCAGTGTATTTACTTATAATGTATATGACTTTATAGAAAACAGAATAGAGGAACTAAAGTGCCAGAACAAATTGACAAATGATATAAAAAGTATAGTATCTGATGAACTTGAAAAGGAACTTAATGACTATATCTCCAATATAACAAATAGATATTATGGAATGTCCAAGAGACTTCTCAAGGATATAGTAGGAAAAGAAACTGTGGATATAGTAGATGATGTTGAAAAAATGCTCTTGTCGGAAATAGGTCAGATTGATTTTTCCATATATAATGTATTGTGCTTGCATATAGGGTCTGCAGTAGAGAGGATTAGAATGGGAAAGAAAATTGAAAATCCAAAACTTGAAACCATTAAAGACAAGTATAAGAAGGAATTCAAAATAGCATTGAAGATAATTGAAATAATAAATATGAAATTAAATATGAATTTTCCCGAAGATGAAGCTGGATTTATAGCTCTTTATTTAAACAAATTTTTAGACAGGGAAAAAAATATAAGTGAAAGTAAAGTAGGAATAATTATAATTACTCATGGAGATGTATCAAAAACCATGCTTGAAATTTCACAATCAATAATAGGAATACAGCATGGTATTGCTATAACTATGAAATTAGATCAAAAGCCGGAGGAAGTTTACATAAAAGTAAGGAATGCAGCAAAAAAGATAAACAGAGGCAAAGGTATACTTCTTTTGGTTGATATGGGATCCCTTATAAGTTTTGGCACACTTATAACTAGAGATCTTGGAATACCAACGAAAATAGTTTCCAGGGTAGATACACTTATGGTGCTTGAGGCACTTAGAAAGTCAGCACAAAGTACTGCAACTCTGAAATCCATTTTCAACTCACTTATGGAGCTTGAGAGGGTATTGCCAAGAAGTTTTAGAAATAATGATGATACACAAATCAATTTAAAGAAAAAGGTTATAGTAACCACATGTGTTACAGGAGCAGGAACAGCTATAAAGATAAAAAACATTATACTTTCCAAACTTAAGGAAAAAAACTATACTGACATGGAAATAATACCTGTTGGTTTGGTAGAACAAAATGGAGATATGAATGAAAAAATAGAAAATATAAGATTGAAAAATAAAATTGTGGCAATTGTAGGAACTGTAAATCCTGAAATTCATGATGTACCTTTTATGTATATTGAAGAATTTTTGCAGAATAGAGGAGAGGAACTATTGATTAATTCTATAAACATGAAAGAATTAAAACCAGATAAGGATTTAAATTTAAAAGATCTGTTTGATGTAAACATAGTAAAATTATTTTATTCTATTGGATCCAAGGAGGAAATCATAAATATAATGGCAAGGTCAATGGAGAGAAAGAACTATGTAAGGCATGAATTCTATGAAGATATACTTGACAGGGAGGATCTTGGAAGTTCATATATAGGAAATGGTGTAGCCATACCTCATGCAAGTTATGAAAGGAACATAATAAAACCAGTTATAGCTGTTGCAGTGCTTAAAAATCCTATTTTATGGGAAGAAGGCAATAAAGTTGATATAGTATTTATTCTAGCTCTTAACGGTAACAGCAAAAAGTCATTTCTTAAATTATTTAAAACCATAAAAAATACAGATCTGATAGAGAGTGTGAAGGATATGAATGATTCCAAATCCGTAATAAATAAAATATTTGAATATATAGAATAATTTTAAAAACAATATATATCACAACATATAGTATTATAGTATATTTGTGTAAAAGATATTTAAATATATTGTGAGATATATTGTGAAATATACCATGTAATCGTAATCATAATCCCGTTTTTAAAATTCAACTGAAATTGGCATGCAATTTGCTATAATAATTAGTGTAAATTAACAATAAATAAATTTAATGCTGGAAAGGAGTTGATGGGTTTATGGAAGAAAGTATTGGCAAATACTTAATTCAAGATTTAATAACATGTAATTTGGAAGCTAAAAGTGAAGAAGATGTATTTAAAAAAGCTTATCAGATGCTTTATGAAAAACAATATGTAAAGTCTTCCTTTTTAAAAGGATTGATTGAAAGAGAGAAAGTTTTTCCAACTGGAATTAAACTTGAAGATTATGGAGTGGCAATACCTCATACAGATGCAGTTCATGTACTTAAACCAGCTATTGCACTAATTAAATTAAAACAACCAGTTAGATTTCAGTGTATGGATGGAAATGGACATGTAGATGTAAAACTTGCTTTTGTAATGGCACTTAAGGAGCCTCACAGTCAGATTTTAATGCTTCAGCAATTGATGAAGCTTATTCAAAATAAAGAATTGATAGAGAAAATATTTAAAAAAGATAATCAAGAAAGTATATATAATGTAATACTTGAGAGCATATCAATAAAAAATAATTAAAAATCAGGGGGAAAATATTATGGAAAATTCAAAACAAAAACTTGTTCTTGTTGCTTGTGGCACAGGTATAGCTACTTCAACTGTAGTTTGTGAGAGGGTGGAAAATCTAATTAAGAAAAACGGTTTAAATGCAAAAATTATTCAATGTAAGATTTCAGAAGTAGGTGGATATGAAGATCAGGCAGATCTTTTGGTAACAACTACCATAACACCAAGAGAGTATAAAATGCCTGTAATAAAGGCAATGAATTATCTTACAAATATAAATGCAGAAAAAACAGATCAAAAAATTATTGAACAATTGAAGAAATAAAAATTAGGCAGGGGGGAGCAATATGTTATTATCGGCTGTAAAATATATTATAAATTTAGGACCTACGGTAATGCTGCCTATAACTCTCACTATAATAGGCATAATATTTGGACAAGGCTTTAAAAAAGCCTTTAAATCAGGTATAACAATAGGTATTGGATTTGTTGGAATCAACCTTGTCATTGGATTGCTTACAGGTCCTGGAGGACTTGGTGAGGCAGCACAAAAGATGGTAACAAATTTCGGATTGCATTTGAATATTATAGATGTAGGATGGCCTGCAGCTGCAGCAATAGCCTGGGCTTCACCTATAGCAGCAATTATGATACCTATAGCAATGCTGGTAAACCTGGGAATGTTATTTACAAAATTAACTAATGTACTTGACGTTGATATTTGGAACTACTGGCATTTTACAGCAGCAGGAGCTACTGTATATGTTCTCACAGATGGAAACTGGATACTGGCTATTCTTGCAGCAGTGTTATATGAAGTTGTAGTTTTTAAAATTGCAGATAGAACAGCATCTATGGTTGAGAATTTCTTTGGTCTTGAAGGTGTTTCTCTTCCAACAGGATCTACAGCGGCTTGCGGACTTATAGGAATTCCAATTGTGAAATTGGTTTCAAAGATACCTGGGATAAAAAATTTAAAGGCAGATCCTGAAAGTATTCAGAAAAAGTTTGGAATATTTGGGGAACCAATGATGCTTGGATTAGTATTGGGTTTAATCATAGGGGCGCTTGCAGGATATGACATTGGCGGAATATTTAAAATGGGTATTACAATGGGAGCAGTAATGATGCTCATGCTCCGTATGGTAAAAATACTTATGGAAGGTCTCATACCATTATCCGAATCTGTTAAGAATTTTCTTCAAAAGAGGAATCTTGGAGAGAACAGGAAAATAACCATAGGACTTGATGCTGCTGTTTCAGTAGGACATCCGGCAGTAATGGCAACAGCACTGGTACTTGTTCCTATTACAATATTTCTGGCTGTAGTACTTCCAGGAAATCAGGTGCTTCCATTTGGAGATCTTGCTACAATATGCTTTTATGTGGCATTCATAGTAGGGGCAGCCAAAGGAAATATAATACATTCAGTTATATCAGGTACCATAGTTATGGCTTTTGTACTTTTAATGGCTACTAATATAGCACCTTTCCATACGATGATGGCTAATCAGGCACATTTTACAATGCCTAAAGGTACCTCGAACATTTCAAGTCTTGATCTTGGAGGTAATTTTTTAAATTGGATAATAGTAAAGATATTTCAGTTTATATAATATAGAATAGTGTTTATAAATTAATATATGGAGGTAATATTATGAAAATTATAACAACTATTGGAGCCGGTCAAATGGCATCAGCCTTATCTTTCCCAGCAGTTGAAAATGGAAATACAGTACGATTGGTTGGTACACCATTGGATAGAGATATAATCAATACAGGAAAATCTAAAGGATTTCACCCTACACTAAAGCGACAATTGCCTGAAAATGGTATAGAATACTATCAAATTGAAGATGTAGAAAGAGCATTAAAAGGAGCGGATGTAGTTATATGTGGAGTCAGCAGCTTTGGCATTGACTGGTTTGTAGATAATATACTGCCTATTATACCTGAGGACATACCTCTGCTTTCAGTAACCAAAGGAATGCTGGATATGGAAGATGGTACTATGATCAACTATCCTGAGTATTTTGAAAGTAAGCTTGTTTCAAATAAGAATCTTTCCATTAATGCAATAGGTGGACCATGTACTAGTTATGAGCTTGCAGATAAAGATCATTCTCTTGTTACATTCTGTGGGAAAAATATAGAAACCCTTAGAATGCTTAAAAATATTTTCGAAGCTCCATACTATCATATAAGTCTGTCTACAGATGTTAAAGGTGTTGAATGTGCAGTAGCACTTAAAAATGCATATGCCCTTGGTGTATCACTGGCAATTGGACTGGCAATTGGAAGGGATGGTTCAGGGATAGAACACTATAATTCACAAGCAGGACTTTTTGGTCAAGGCGTAAGAGAAATGAAGCATCTGCTTAAGATAGCAGGAGGAGGAGAGGATAACATTGTACTTTCTGCCGGTGACTTGTATGTAACTGTATTTGGAGGACGTACCAGAAAAATAGGAACTTTGCTTGGCCGGGGATTTTCATTTGAAGAGGCCATGGAACAACTAAAAGGTGTGACTCTGGAATCAATAGTTATTGCTACACGTACTGCAAGAGGAGTACGACACATGGCAGAAAGAGGAATTGTTAAACTTGAAGAATTTCCACTATTGCTTCATGTTGATAACATAATAAATTCTGGTGCTTCTGCAGCGGACATACCATGGCAGTCTTTTGAAACGGAAAAATTTTAAAAATGGGGGGAAATAACCATGAAAAATTCATCTGATATAACAATAGAACATATGCCAGGACTTGATTACAAGTGTTCATGTGGAAAGAGTCATAAAGTCAGAATAAAAAATATAAGTATTGGAAAAGAAATTTTAAATCAGCTTCCGGATTTAATCAGAGACTATGAAAATAAGAAAGTGTTTATTGTAGAAGATAAACATACCTTTCAGGTAGCTGGAGAAAAGGTTCAGAAAATTTTGAACAATAAGTTCAAAGTAACAAAATATATATTTGATGATGAACATTTAGTTCCAAATGAAATAACTTTGGGAAGGTTAATGATGAAAATACCTCAGGATACAGCACTTATTATTGCTGTAGGTTCTGGTACAATCAATGATATCTCGAGATTTATAAGTTGTAAAATTGGTATTCCATATGTAATTGTTGGAACAGCACCTTCCATGGATGGATATGCTTCTGTAGTGTCACCCCTTGTATGTGATGGTGTAAAGATTACCTATGATGCAGTATATCCAATGTCTATTGTTGCTGATATAGATATCATGAAAAGGGCACCTATGCAGATGATTCAGGCAGGACTTGGAGATATTTTGGGAAAATATACAGCCCTTGCAGACTGGCACCTTGCCAATACTTTGAAAAATGAGCATTTTTGTACTGAAATAGAAAGTCTGGTGTTGCATTCCTTAAAAAAATGTGAAGAAGCAGCACCAGGTTTAACCACAAGAAATGAAAATACTGTAAAAAATATAATTGATTCTTTGATTTTATCTGGAATTGCTATTGGAATGGTGGGATTATCAAGACCTGCATCAGGAAGTGAACATCAACTTTCTCATTGTTATGAAATGATTTTTATGAACAGGGGAGGTACTACAAAATGGCTTCATGGCAATACTGTAGGTGTAGGTGTGGGAGCTGCAGCTTATGGATATAAATATTTAGAAAATATAGATATAAATGAAGTGTTGAAAAAGGGGGAGTATCTACATCTTGACAGAAGTAAATGGAGGCAAAATATAAAAGATGTATATACAAAAAGTGCGGAAAATATCATTGAATTCAAGGAAAAGAGCATTGATTTCAAAATAGAAGATAGAAGATCCAATATGGAAAAGATAGTGGAAAAATGGGATAGGATACAATCTATTTGTCATATGAATGTGCCGGAACCGGAAAAAATAATTGATATTTTGAAAAAGGCGGATGCAGTATGGAATCCAAAAGATATTGGATTGGACAGGGAACTTTTCAGGAAGAGTTTTATTGCGGCAAAGGACATGAGAAATAGATATGGTGTATTTCAGCTTCTTGAAGATATTGGAGAATTGGATAAGGCTGCTGATTTTGCAGCAGATATTTATTATAGATAAAAATCAATTGTAAAAAGGGGATATGATATATGATGGCTAGGACAATTGATAACAGTGAAAGTGCACAAAGCATTTTAAAGGGGATAAAATGTTTTATACTTGATCTTGATGGAACTTTTTATCTGGGAAATAAAATACTTGATGGTTCCATAGAGTTTTTACACCGACTTGAAGATAATAATATCCAATTTAAATTTTTTACGAACAATTCATCTAGAAATGCAAGGTTTTATATAAACAAGATTAAAAAAATGGGATATGATTTGAGTCTGGATAAAATGCTTATTTCAAATCATGTTATTATAAATTATATCAAAGCAAACCTGAAAGGAAGAAGGGTATTTATTTTAGGCAATGAATATCTTAAAAATGACTTCATAGAGTCTGGAATTCCTATTGATATGAACAATCCTGATCTAGTTGTTGTAGGATTTGATACTTCACTGGCTTACAAAAACGTTTCAAAAGCCTGCAGATTTATAAGAAATGGAGCTGGTTTTCTAGCGGTAAATCCTGATCTTAATTGTCCCACTGAAGATGGATTTATACCTGATTGTGGATCAATATGCTCCATGATTACAGCATCAACGGGAGTTATTCCAGAGTTCTTTGGAAAACCGTCACATCATACATTGAAATATGTTATTGAAAATACGGGATTTAAAGAAGAAGAGATTGCTTTTTTAGGGGATAGACTTTATACTGATATAGCTATAGGAAGAGATAATAATTCTGTGACTATTCTAGTCCTTTCAGGTGAAGCAAAACTTGAAGATTTAGTTGAATCTAAAGTACAACCTACACTTGTTTTCGAATCACTGGCCAGTATGAAAGATGTTTTGGGATGTTGCTAAGTTTAAGGTGTCAGACCCTCGGGTTAATGGGGTCTGACTTTATGGTAAAAAAAGGAATCTATAGCAAATAATAAATTTGATTGAACATTATATATGAAAACATGTGGAAAGAGACAATTGTATGGATTATAATAATAGACATGAGCATAATTAAAAAATTAAATACAAGAAAAAGGAAATATTATTGATTGAAGAATAAAAATTACAGCTTTTTTATGAAAAACATGTTTTACAATTAATGGCAACGTAAAAATAGTCAGACTGGTCCTAAGGTAAAAATAGGTTTTAAAAAATAACAGGTTTTAAATTAAGCTGTTCTCTTTAATCCCGATAGGGATCTGGTTTTATCAGAGTTACCAGATTTTATAGCTGCTATCGCAGTCGTCAGAAGACATATATGTCCTACAGTATTTAAGTTTGAGACAGAATTTATATTCTTGACATAAGCTTTTTCCATCTGGAATTATATCTTTCAGATTCTGTCCTCAAGCTGTAGATGGTTTTAAAAAATTTAGACTCATGATTAATTGAAGCCCTGTAGTCAGTGCCTTTGCTGATATAACGGACACATCCTCTGTTTTTCCTGCCATTGAAATATTTTTCATGCTTGCAGGGACATAAGGAATCATCTTTAGATTTTTTAAATGGGCAGCAAAATTTTTGTTTGATGTATGAATCAAAATACTGTCGTCCATCTTTATGCATGGCTAGACCGCCTTGACATATAATATTGCCAGTGGAAGTTAATTTAGGAGTTTTCTTTCCTCTTTTGTTGATGGCAATAAAAGCAAGTCCTTTCAGGTTGTTTTTTATGAAATTATGATTTGATTTTGAATCATAGCCTTTATCTGCGATAACGTAACTTCCATTAAGTGAAGACCAGCTGTTTGTACTTGAAAGAAATTTGGTTAAAGTAGAAATTTCATTGATATCAGCAGTACTTGTGTATTCATCTATAGGGAGTCCAGATATTGCATCACAGATAACGTGGTTTTTATAACCCCAGTAAAATTCATATTTTTTACTTAATTTATTATTGGAGTTATCATTGATTTTAATTTTCATGGAATTATTTGCAGTATGTACTCCAAGTTTACAATCTTTATCAGACTTTGGATGATTCTTCTTTGAAAACTTATTTGATGCGAAGCATTTAAGGTTATTAAGTTTAGTGTTTGCTTTAATTGGAGTTGCATCAACAGATATAAAATTATTGTCTATAAAGCCAAGTTTTTTAAGAGTATTTACCTGATATTTCATAATTTCTTTCAAGCAAGAGTTTTCAATATTTTTTATGAACCTTTGAAAAGTTCTGTATGAAGGAAGTGGTTTAAGAATGTCAAAGCCACAAAGCTGTGCAATGATTAAATTATTTTCTAAAAAATCTTTAAGATCAGTAATTTGAGCAAACTTCTCACATTTCATGACTATAAAGGCTCTGAAAAGAGCATGTCTTGAGAAGCCGACAGGTCCATATTTAGAAGGAACCCTATCGGGTATAGGAGATAAATTAAGATTTTCAAAAATGTTAGTATAAAAATTTATAGTATTTTTAGAAGTAAAAAGCTCAATTATGTTAAAGATTTCTTGACGTTGATACATAGAGATTTCCTCCTTTTAGTGTTTTTATTATGTTGTATTTTAAAAATTCGACAAAAGTTGGGGAAATCCTATGATATAAATTTTAGTGATAGAAAAAAATAGCCCTTATAGGGCTAGAGAAATGAGTGTCTTAGAGTTATGCTCAAGGCTATTATAATAATGTCAATGGGGTGATTTTTTGAAACTTGAAGAAAAATTAGGGATAAAAAAGGAATTATTGATACAAATTCAAAAAACATTTTCAAAATTTAAAAACGTAGACCGTGCAGTTGTTTTTGGTTCTAGGGCAAGAGGAGATTACAAATATAATTCTGATATAGATATTGCTATTTTAGGAGATGATATTACATCTAGAGATTTCAATTCTATTTGTGATGGATTAAATCAACTGAATACAGCTTTTACTTTTGATACATTAAATATGAAGAATATATCCAAAACAGGTTTGAAAGATAATATTGAGAGGGAAGGAATTGTAATTTATGATGCTGGAGAGAGTTAAAGAGAGATATATAGATTTTAAAAAAGCTTTTTTTAGATTGAAGAATGCAAGTGAAATAAAAGATAATAGTGATATTTTAGTGGATGCAGTTATTCAAAGATTCGAATTTACTTTTGAACTTAGCTGGAAACTCATGAAATCATATCTGGAATATGAGGGTATAGAAGGGGCTGTAAGCCCAAGAAGTACTATAAGACTTGCATTTAAGCAGGAAATTATTACAGATGGAGATGATTGGATAACCATGATGCTTGATAGAAATAGAACTTCCCATGTATATGATGAAGAACTGGCGCTTGAAATATTTAATAATATAAAAACTCATCATGTAAAATTATTGGAATCGCTTGTTACAAAATTTGAAACAATAGTTGTATCTTGAGAAGTGTTTGTTTCACTTATGATATAGTTTTATATATTCAGGGAGGAACATTGGGTGATATTACCACTAAAAGAATATGAAAAAAGAAAGATCAAGTATAATTCATTACTAAAAAAGCAGCAGAAATTCGGTCATAACATAACTAATTTAAGGCTGGCTGTATTTATATTGGGACTTATAACTTTAATAATAATGTATATATTTAAAAAATATATTTTGTTTGATTCTATAGTGGCAGGTGTGATTGTTTTACTTTTCTATCTCGCTTATCTACATAAAAATATATCAGAATTTTTATTCACACAATTAAGAATAATATAATAAAAAATGCTATTTGATGCTATAATTTAATTATAGTATAAAAATCATAAAACTTAAGATAAAGGATGTGTAAATATGCTTGATGGTAAAAAAATAGTAGTTGGTATTACTGGATGCAGTGCGGCTATAAAAACTTTGGATGTGATTTCCAGACTGAAAAAACTTCACGCAGATGTATATGCTTCCATGACCGAAAATTCAACTAATTTTATAACACCGCTTATGGTACAGAGAAGTGTTGATCATCCCATTGAAATTGAAGCCTTTGACTTGCCAAAATCATGGGAAAAAGGTCACAAATCCCTTTCACAAGACGTGGATTTGCTTTTGATTGCACCTGCTTCTGCAAATATTTTAGGAAAAGCAGCTAATGGAATTGCAGATGATTTATTGTCAACAATTATTATGTCAACACGTACTCCCAAAGTCATAGCTACACATATTAATAACAAGATGTACAATAGTCCAAGTGTACAGCGTAACGTAAAGACTTTAATAGGTGACGGTTTTACTTTTGTAGACAATGGGAACAAGGAATATCCTTCAATATTTCCATCTGTTGATCAGATAGTAGATACAGTGGTTAAGGTTTTAGATGCCCAAGCTTAGAATATGGTTTTCATAATTTATAAAGCTGAAAAAAAGTTGGTGCAATACGATGAATGTGTATTACACCAACTTTTTTATAATTAGTTTCGGATTATATGATCAAATGCACTTAAGGCGGCAGTTGCACCTGATCCCATTGAGATAATTATTTGCCTATAGGGACTGTCCGTACAATCGCCTGCAGCAAATACTCCAGGTATATTTGTTGCACCCTTGTTATCTGTAATGATTTCACCTCGTGAATTGAGTGCTACAGTTCCATTTAGCCAACCGGTATTTGGTACAAGACCAATTTGTACAAATACTCCATCAATTTTTACACTGTGTTTTTCTCCTGTAGAGCGGTCAATGTAGGTAATGCCATTTACCTTTTCATTGCCGGTAATTTCTTTTGTCTCAGCATTGGTTATCACAGTTATGTTAGACAAACTTTTGAGGCGATTTTGAAGTACTTCATCAGCCTTAAGCCCTGGCAGAAATTCAAGAACAGTTACATGTTCCACGATGCCTGCTAGATCAATGGCTGTCTCGATTCCTGAATTACCTCCGCCGATAACTGCTACATCTTTTCCTTTAAATAGAGGACCGTCACAATGAGGACAGTGTTACACCTTTGCTTTTCAGCTGAACCTCTATTAAATCCTCTTTTTTTAATCCTGTGGCCAATTGAGATCTTATTATATCTACGTTGTACTCTTTAACATGTTCTTCAAGGTTTTTTAGTATGGTTTATACTTGAATAGTTTGATAAAATAAAGATAATATAGATAGAAATGTAGATTTTGGAATTATACTCAAGTTTAAAAGTTTGGAGGTACTAATTTGAAATACGAAGTAAAAACTAAAAAGGAACAGGAATTTATAAATATAATATCTCTTGTAAAAGAGGAAGTAAAGAAAAGTGGCGTTAAAGATAGAATTGCAATAGTTTTTGTTCCGCATACTACAGCAGGAGTAACAATAAATGAAAATGCTGATCCGGATGTAGTAAGGGATATACTCTATGCGTTAAATAAAAAATTTCCAGTGAATGATGCATATCTACATGCAGAGGGAAATTCCCATGCTCATATAAAAGCTTCATTGATGGGTTCATCCTGTAATGTTATTATAGAAAATGGAGAGCTTGTACTTGGAATATGGCAGGGTATCTATTTTTGCGAATTTGATGGCCCGAGAAATAGAAAAGTTTGTATAAAAGTTATTGGATAATCAGTATAAAAGGAGGGATTTAGATGGATATAGCATCATTGTCAATTGCCATGAACCAATCAAAGGTTCAACAGAGTGCAGGCATAGCACTAATGAAAATGGCTATGAACAATACAAGTGAAAATGCTGGACAAATCATGGAAATATTGGAAGGTGTTTCTTATGATACGAATTTGGGAAATAATTTGGATATAAGGGCATAGTAGAATTATAAGTCAGCTGTTATCTGTAATGAATTTCCAGGTAACAGCTGACTTATAATTAAAGTTTTACTTAATATAGACGATAACTCAAGTAAATTAATAGAGGGGATGAATTAATTGATAAATATTGTTTCAAGTGTAATTACCAAACATAATATAATGAATACACAGAGAAAAAACGCTGGGTTATTGGATAAATTAAATAAAGATCTATTTGGAAATAATAAATTTACTGCAGACGACTTTAAAGTGGATCAATTGAGGACTCAACTTAGAAACAGTCAAATATCAGAGCAGCATATACAGGAAGGTATGTCTATTCTCCAGGAAAAGAGAAAAGCAGTGACTTCACTTCAAAAAATGTCAAATCAGCTTAAACAATTGTCCATACAATATGGAAAAGATAATTGTACAAGTCAAGACAGGCAGTCTATAGAAAAACAGGCAAAAGAAATAATTGAGAACATGAACAGTATAATGAATAATACTTTTGGAGATAAAGGTGCTTTTGCAGGAAAAACAGTTTCAGTAGAAACAAGTGATGAATCTAATATCATTGTAGATATGGCTCTTAATATAAGCCTAGATAAATCCAATGACAAAAAATCTAAAAATAATAAAGCCCATACAGATGATATACACATAGAAGGAAATTTAAGTATAAATGATATACTTAAAAATACCAATGCAATAGAAAATAATTTGATAAAACCATTGGATAAATATTTAAATGAAATACATAAACAAATGACAGGATTATTCAATGATGTATTGTATCAGGACATGATTTTGGATATGGCAGCTAAAGGGTTGAACTCTCTGGGTGAGCTAGATCAGTATCAAACAAGAACTATTATGGAAAATTCTGATATTATAGTTAAAAGTGCAGGTAATGCATTGTATTGTCAGAGTGAGAACTTAGATAGAAATACAGTAGGTAAGTTAATCATGTAGTTATTGTAAATTACAAATATATTTGAGAAGGTGAAATGTTGGTAAAAAATTATATGGAAGATATTGTAGATGAACTTATGCCGGGTGTTCTGGAAAAGTATGATGATATTTGCAAATGCCCTAAATGTTTGAATGATATAAAGGCAATAGTTTTAAATAATCTTTCACCAAAATATATATCCACTGAAAGAGGAATGTTATATACTAAATTAAATGAACTTTCAAGGCAGTTTAATACAAATATAGTAAAAGAAATTGTTCTTGCCATAAATATAGTGTCTAAAAATCCATCTCATTCCCATTAAATTTTATTAAGGTATAAAACTTCTCCAAAGAGATATGATAATAATATAATTATAGTATAACAATCCATATAAAAAATGAAAAGGATGTTTTCTGCATGACACTCAATAAAAAATTATTTAAGATAAATGAACTTCAGATTTTAATACTGGGATTTTTATCTATAATATTTATAGGTGCAGTTTTGCTCTCTCTTCCGATATCTTCACAAAAGCATATACATACAAATTTTTTGGATTCAGTATTCATGGCTACCTCTGCAACTTGTGTAACAGGGCTTTCAATTGTGGATACAGGAAATTACTGGACCTATTTTGGAAAGTCTGTAATTTTAACTTTAATTCAAGTTGGAGGATTGGGATTCATGTCATTTTCAACTCTTCTTGCACTGCTTTCAGGAAGAAGGATAACACTTAGAGAGAGGCTGCTGATTCAGCAGTCTCTGAATTCCTTTAATATACAGGGACTTATAAAGATGTCAAAGTACATATTGATATTTACATTTTTAGTAGAAGCTGTAGGGACAGGTATTCTCTCTATACATTTCATACCTGAATTTGGTATTTACAGAGGTCTTTTTTATTCTATTTTTCATTCGGTTTCGGCTTTCTGCAATGCCGGGATAGAATTGGTTCCATATCACAATAATGCGGATATTGTACTCACCATAAGTGCCTTGATTATTACTGGAAGTTTGGGATTCTATGTATGGAATGAGATATATGGTTTGAGAAGGGTGAAGGACATAAAGAAAGTATCCCTTCACTCAAAAGTATGTATAACCATGACTATAATACTTTTGGTATCTGGAACCATACTATTTTTCATGTTTGAATTTAAAAATCCAGATACTATGGGAAAAATGAATTTAGGGCATAAACTCTTGTACTCATTTTTTGCGTCGACTTCATCCAGAACGGCGGGATTTGGTTCAATATCTCTCCAGGATATGACAAGAAGCAGCAAGTCCCTTATTGTAATTCTCATGTTTATAGGTGGAGCACCAGGTTCTACTGCAGGTGGAATAAAAATAACTACTACTGCTATAATTGTAATGACAGTAATATCTGTAATAAGGGGAAGGCAGAATACTGAAATTTATAAAAAAACTATAAAAAAAGACCTTGTCTATAAATCTATTGTAATATTAATAATTGACATATTATTGGTATTAGTCTCTTTTATGATATTAGGTGTAATTGAATCCAGAGAATCCTCAGAGACCATATTTTTTGAATGTGTATCGGCTTTTGGAACTGTTGGACTGAGTTCAGGATTTACAGCAGGTTTGAGTACTGCCGGAAAGATAATAATAATTGTAGACATGTTTTTTGGAAGATTGGGTGGACTTACAATAATATTGTCAATGACAAACAGGAAAATTCCTAATTCTATAAAATATCCTGATGATAGAATGTTGATTGGATAAAATTTTTAACTGGAGGTAAACTTTATGGTGAAAAAACAGTATTTGGTTATAGGTCTCGGAAGATTCGGAAAGTCAATGGCCAGGACTTTATATGAGCTGGGAAATGATGTTCTTGCAGTTGATTCAAATGATGAAAATGTACAGAGTATAAGCAATTATGTGACACAGGCAGTTCAAACAGATGCTACAGAAGAAGAGAACTTAAATGCACTTGGATTAGATAATTTCGATGCAGCCATAATAGGAATAGGTGACGATATTCAAAGCAGTGTTGTAGTTACACTTTTGTTGAAAGAAATGGGAATAAAGTATGTACTGGCTAAGGCAAATACAGAACTGCATGCAAAGATATTATACAAGATAGGTGCTGACAAAGTGGTTTTTCCAGAGAAGGATACTGCTATCAGAGTTGCCCATAATCTTGTATCAAATGGCATATTGGATTTTATACAGCTGTCTTCCGAGTATACAGCTGCTGAAATACTTTGTATGAAACAATGGATAGGGAAAACTCTAAGTCAAATTGATATAAGAACTATTTATGGGATAAATATTATAGCTATAAAAAGGAAAAATGATGTAAATGTCTCACCTACACCAGATTTCAAGCTCCTTGAAGGAGATATAATTGTAGCTATCGGAAAACAAAGTCAAATTGAAAAGTTGGGAAAAAAGATAAAGTAACAATATTAAAGGTGATTTCATTATGAAAATTTATTTGAAAAAGAAAATGAATTATGGATTACTAGCTGCTGTGATGATTCTATTTATATGTACTATAAAAAAGCCAACTTTTTGGTGTATAATTTAGATAAAATAGGCAGTTGCTGCTTGTAAAAAAATTTACAAGCAGCAGCTGTTTGGATAAGGAGGCTACATATGAGAATTTTACATACTTCTGACTGGCATCTTGGGAAAAATCTGGAGGGATATAGCAGAATGGATGAACAGGAGGCTTTTCTCAAAGATTTCATAGGTATAGTTGAAGAAAATCACATAGATTTGATAATTGTTGCAGGAGATATTTACGACAGCTATAATCCACCTGCAAGAGCTGAAAAAATGTTTTATGATACACTTAAAAAGCTGTCATCTGGCGGGAAGAGAATGACCCTGATCATAGCAGGCAACCATGACAATCCGGATAGACTTGTAGCGGCAGGCCCTCTCGCTAAAGAACATGGTATTATTATGATAGGTACTCCAAAAACTATAGTATCTCCTGGGAAATATGGAGATCATACAGTAGTTGATTCTGGAAATGGATATGTTGAAATAGAAATAAATGGAGAAAGAGCTGTAATTCTCACATTGCCATACCCAAGTGAAAAGAGATTAAATGAAGTATTGTACGATGAAATGGATACTGAGATCAAAAAGGTCCAATCATATAATGACAGAATAAAATCAATTTTTGACAACCTAAGTAAAAACTATAGAGATGATACTATAAACCTAGTTGTTTCACATCTGTTTACGATAGGTAGTCAGGAAGGCGGTTCTGAGAGGAATGTTCAGCTTGGAGGAAGCTTTATAGTAGATGGAAGTTGTTTCCCTGAAAAAGCCCAATATGTTGCACTTGGCCATATTCACAAACCTCAAATAGTACCTGGAACAAATGGAATAGTCAGATATTCAGGATCTCCACTTCAGTACAATAAAAAGGAAATTAACTTTAAAAAGAAATGTTTTATAGTAGATGTAAAACCATGTGAACAATGCAGCGTGGAAGAGATAGAATTTAAAATATACAAGCCTATAGAAATATGGAAATGCAAAAGTGTAGAGGATGCTATAAAAAAATGTAAAATCAATAAAGACAGAAATTGTTTTGTATATATAGAAATTATGACTGATACATACATAGGGGAAGAAGCAATAAAATTAATGAAGACAAACAAGAAGGATATAATTGAGATTGTACCTAAAATAGTGGGAGAAAATGTGGACAACGTAGATATAGGTAGTTTTTCTGAAAAGCCATTTGAAGAAATATTTAAGGAGTTTTATTTTAAGGAGAGGAAAGTTGAACCTCAGCAGGAAGTGGTAGATACATTATTATCCATTATGAATGGAGGTGAAGAAGAAAATGAGACCAATTAAACTTAAAATAAAGGGATTGAACAGCTTTATAGAAACGCAGGAAATAGATTTTCATAAATTGATGTACAGAGGTTTGTTTGGCATATTTGGTCCTACAGGAAGTGGCAAGTCTACAATACTTGATGGTATTACCCTTGCATTATATGGCGAGGTTGCAAGAAAAAGCTCTAATTTTATTAATACAAATTGCAGCAATTTATATGTTAGTTTTGAATTTCAGATATCTGCGAAGGAAATAAATATCTATAGAGTGGATAGAGAATACAGGAGAGATAAAGAGGGAAGGATCAGAACAAAATCTGCTAGGATTTTAGATATTACTTGTGGAGAAGAAATATTAGAAGAGGGAGTAAAAAGTGTAAACAAAAAGTGTGAAGAAATAATAGGCCTGCAGCTTGATGATTTTACCAGGACGGTGGTTTTGCCCCAGGGAAAATTCAGTGAATTTTTAACATTGAGTGGAAAAGAAAGAAGGGATATGCTTGAGAGATTGTTTAATCTTCAGAAATATGGTAATGAACTTTCTTCCAAATTGTCCAGAGAAGTAAGCAGCCAAAAACAGAAGTTTAATGTGCTTCAGGGTGAACTAAAAGGCTATGATAATATTAATGTAGATATTCTTAAAAATAAAACTGAACAGTTCTCAATAATTAAAGAACAGTGCAGTGAATATGAAAAACAACTTGCAGAAATTGAAGTCAAATTCAATGAGGGAAAAGAATTGATGGATCTTCAAAATGATTTGAAACATAAGCTTGTTGAACAGGATTCACTTGAAAAAAATAAAGCCAAAATAGAAAGCTACAAAAATAAGATTTTATTGTGTGAAAGTGCACTAAAAGTAAAACCATATGTTGATAACTATGAAAGTACAGTCCAAAAGATTAAAAGTGTAAAAAATGAAATAATGCATTTGGAAGATGAGATGAAAAAAGTTGAAGAAAATAGAGCTTTAGTATACAAATTTTTAACTGAAGCCAAAGCTGATAATGACAATAAATTACCTGAGCTGAGATTGCAGTATCAAAAAATTGTAGATGCCATACAGGAAAGAGATATTTTAAATAGAGTTATATGTGAAAATAATTCAATAAAAGAAAGCATTGTAAAATTGAGTGACAATATTGATACTTTTAAATATGAAATAGAAAACAATGGCAAGTATATTGAATCAATATATAATAGTATAAGTCTTAAGGAAAAAAAGTGTGATGAGCTTGAAACTTCAGAACAATACAAGCGAAAAGTCAATGAGGCAATAGTGATTTTAAGTAATTATGAAAATTTAATAAAGCAAAGAGATGTTTTATGTGGTAAGATAAAAAGCACAGTATATATTATTGAAAGTAATGAAAGGGAAAGTAAGGTATTATTCAATGATTTAAATGAAAAAAAGCATTTGCTGCAGGAAAAAGAAGATATGTTGGATGAACTGTTAAAAAATTGTCCAGGGGATCAAAATATGCTTCTTGAACTTCAAAAAAAGATATCTTCTACAGACGACAAATGGACTCAATATAACAGCATTACTTACAATATTAAAAATAGCAGTAATATTATAGAAGATTTTAAAGAAAAATTGAACCAAGATAATAAAAAAATTGAGGAATTGGAAAAACATATCAGTAATAGAAATGGTGAGATTGAAAGTATCCATGTTGAAAATCTCGCCCAGACATTGAGAAGTAAATTGATAGAAGGTGAGCCATGTCCTGTATGCGGTTCAGTTCATCATATTGGACAAAATATAAAGACGACTGATACTCATAATTTAAAGCAGCTAAAATTGGATTTGGATAAAAAGAAGAAAGATTATGAATTGTTGACTGCAAGAATTATAAAAATAAAGGCAAATATTGACGGAGAAATCAAAAATATAGAAAAAAACAATGAGCAATTGGAACAATTGGGGGAAGAGTTTAAATCAGTTTCTGTAGATGAGTTAAAACATCAATTTAGATTGTTGAGGGATAATATTGAAAAATTCAATTCAGAGAAAACTAGTCTGGAAAGCCAAATTAAAATCTTAACTGAGAATAAAAACAAATTGGAAATAGGATATAGCAAAATGTTTGCCGTTCAGGAACAGAATAAAAGTCAACTTGTTAATTTGAAAACAGAACTTGAAAAATTGGAAAATGAATATAAGGGTTTATATGATATATTGTCCAATATGAAAACTGAGCTCAAGGTCCACGACTTCAAGCAGAAGAACATGGAAATATATGAAAGAGAAAAGAAAAGAATTTCCATAGAAAATCGATTAAAAGATTTAAGGGTGGCTTTGAAAAAAAATCAAAATCAGAGAGAGATTCTAAAAGGAAAATTTACAGATTTGAGAGAAAGATTAAATGAAAATAAAGTCAGATTTGTTGAGAATGAAAAGATAATACATGAGAAAAAAACTAGTATAAAAGCTAAGCTTGAAAACAGTGAGAATATGGAACAACTTGAAAGTGTTAAGGAGAGTATACTCCGCAGGATAGAGCAGATAAAAGATACATACATTAGAACAGAAAAACAAAAAAATGACATAGATACCAAATATAATGAATGCAATTCCAATTTGGTAGCATCTCAAAAAAACTTGCTGAATTTAAAAGAGAGAAATACACAGGAAAGAATAAGTCTTGAAAATATATTGAAAGAACAAAATATAAATAATATAGATGAAGTTAAAAATAATATTGTAGATGTACTGGAAATCAAAAAACTAAAAAGTGAAGTAGAAGAATATAATAGATTATCAGCTAAATTGGCAGGCACTCTGGAAGATATTAATAAAAAAATAGGCAGTAGAAAGATTACACAGGAGCAGTGGGATGAGATAAAAAAGTCTCGAAATGAAAAAAATAAAATATTTGAGGAACTTAAAAATACTAGGATAAAATTAGAAGATGAGATAAAATATATAAGTTACAAATTAAATGAGTTAAATATACTTTCGAAATCAAAACAAAAACTCAATCATAAATTAAGTATTTTAGATGATCTGGATAAATTATTCAAAGGCAAAAAATTTGTAGAATTTGTAGCTGCAAATCAGTTGAAATACATATCTATTGAGGCTAGTAAAAGATTGAGACACATAACTTGTGGAAAGTATGGATTGGAAGTTGATGACGAGGGAAAATTCCTCATTATAGATTATAAAAATGGAGGAGAAAAGAGGGATGCTTCAACTCTGTCAGGCGGCGAAGTATTTGTAACATCACTTGCACTTGCACTGGCATTATCCTCCCGAATACAATTAAAAGGTACGGCACCTCTTGAATTGTTCTTTTTAGATGAAGGATTTGGGACTCTTGACGATAATTTACTTGAGATAGTTATGGATTCACTGGAAAAAATTCACAATAAAAGATTGTCAATAGGAATAATAAGTCATCTGGAATCAATTAAAGACAGAGTTCCGGTAAAGCTTGTTGTTACTCCGGCAGAAGCTGGAATTGGAGGAAGCAGGGTTAAAATAGAATAGAGTATAAAAACAGGGAGTGAAATATATTATGAAAAAAGTTAGAATAGCATTGTTGGGACTTGGAAATGTAGGAATTGGGGTTTGTATAATTTTGTACTCAAATAGAAAAGAGATAATGAAAAGATCGGGATATGAAGTTGAAATAGCAAAGATTCTCGTAAGAGATAAAAATAAAGATAGGGATGTATATATACCTGATGGTGTACTTACAACTGATTTCAATGATATATTGAATGATGATTCGATTAAGGTTGTAGTGGAAGTCATGGGAGGAATACAACCTTCAAAAGACTATATTCTAAAATGCATGGACAAGAAAAAGCATATAGTTACTGCAAATAAAATGCTTCTGGCAACTAATGGGGATGAACTATTTCAAAAAGCAGAAAGTAATGGAGTAATGCTGCAATATGAAGCAAGTGTTGCAGGAGGAATTCCAATAATAAATGGAATAGAGGAAAGCTTGACTGCCAATAAAATTAAAGAGTTATACGGCATAGTAAATGGTACTACGAATTATATTTTAACTAAAATGCAGCTTGATAAAATGGATTTTGATACTGCCCTTAAGCAAGCACAGGAAAAAGGATATGCTGAGGCGGATCCAACATCTGACATTGAAGGATTTGATGCACAGTATAAGCTTGCAATACTTTCATCACTGGCTTTTGGCACAAAGATAAATATAGATAATGTCTATAGGGAAGGCATTACCAAAATTTCATCCATAGATATAAAGTATGCCAAGAAATTCAATATGGTAGTTAAGATGCTTGCTATTGCAAAAGATCATTTTGGAAGGCTTGAACTTAGAGTTCATCCTACAATGATACCTAATGATCATCCTCTTGCTAATGTATATGATTCTTTTAATGCAATATTTATAAAAGGAAATGCAGTGGGGGATCTTATGTTTTATGGAAGAGGTGCAGGAAGTCTGCCTACCGGAAGTGCAGTGGTAAGTGATATTATTGCCATATTGAGAAAAAATGTAGATTCGCAAAGTAGCTTACCTGCATTGAAAAATAATCTATGGGATAGAAAGATAGATGATATAGGAAAGAGTAAAGGAAAGTTTTATATTAGAATTACTGTGGAAGATCAATCTGGGGCACTTGGAAAAATAACTACAATTTTTGGAAAGTATAGTATAAGCATTCGTTCGGTTATACAGAAGGGAGAAAAAAATTCAAAAGGAGGGGTTAACATAGTTTTAATTACACATAATACTTGTAAGGAAAAAATAGATTGTGCTGTTAAGGAAATTAATAATTTGGAATCCGTAATTGCAATTAATAATATTATAAGAATAGAAGATTTTAAATAAAAAACCTCTATTTTATAAAAAAAATTAAAAAAATTTTTAAAAAATTTTTTAAAATATATGGTTATTGATTTATTTAATATGTTCTCCCCCTTAACACGTTGATATTAAAAAA
>NZ_APMH01000015.1 GCF_000359585.1 Clostridium tyrobutyricum DSM 2637 = ATCC 25755 = JCM 11008
TTAATATGTTCTCCCCCTTAACACGTTGATATTAAAAAACTTGCTTTGTATAGAAAATTTATTTTTTGAGGCTAAAATTTTCATGAAAAATCATAATAGTAACTTTTAATTAATATTAATTATCGGGATTTTGGGGTATATCGGCTTGAAATTTTTCGTAATCTAGTGTTATAATAAAAAACATGTTGACAAAACATAGTGTTTTTAACCAAAGTTTTATTTAACAAAAGGTTGGGGAGGAGAACAATTTGAGTAAAAAAATGTTATCTTCGATTATAACATCCGTTATAATCAGTGTCATGATAAGCGTCAATGTTTTCGCTGCATCAGACACTTTGAAACAAACTCAAGATAATAAAGCAAAATTGCAGGTAAAAGTTCAAAATTTAAATACGCAAATTAGCAGCGTTATAAGTAAAATTGATGAAAATAAAAAGCAGATGAATGCTATTGCTGAAAATATGAAAAATACTCAAGATAAATTAAATCGTATACAAAAGGAAACAGAGGAAAGCAGGCGGCTATTTAACAAGAGGGCAAGGGCCATGTATATGTCAGGTACAGATGGATATATCGGGGTACTGTTTGGTTCTAGTGATATAGGTGATTTTCTGTCTAGGGTGGATACAATATCTAAAATAATGAAATTTGATAATGGTGTTATTAATAAATTGAAGAATGACCAACAGGCCATATCAAATCAAAAACAGAAATTAGTAGCTGAAAATAACAGACTTCAAACTTTAAGGTTGAACAGTCAGAATACTTTGGCAAAATTAAGCTCAGATGTAAAAGAGCAAAAACAGCTTCTTGCTAATGCTTCTGCCAAGGAGAAAGAATTGATTGCAGCAGATATGAGGGCCAAGGAGGCAGCCAAAGCTAAGGCAGATGCAATTGCACAAACTTCAGCCAAGAAAACAGTTGCAAGCAAGGTATTGGTAGCCAGCAATTCTAGCAGCTCTAGAAACTCAGGAAATAGTATTTCTGTATCCCGTGGAACATCAACACCGTCTGTAGAGGCAAGTACAATTACAGTACAAGCTACTGCTTATACTGGAGGCGGATATACAGCTTCAGGTAGACAAGCAGCCGAAGGTGTTATAGCAGTTGATCCTACAGTTATACCATTGGGATCCAGGGTATATGTAGATGGTTATGGATATGCCGTTGCTGCAGATACAGGAGGAGCTATTCAAGGAAACATAATAGATCTGTATTTCTCTTCACAGTCAGCATGTGAAAACTGGGGCAGAAGAACCGTAACAGTTCATATACTTAAATAATATAGACGAGTTATATAAAATATCTTTTCTTAAAAAATGTTTTTTTCTTGAAAAGTCATAATATTATTATGTATATAAAAGCCAATAAATTCAAATGAATTTATTGGCTTTTTAATATATTGGCGAGATAGTTATTTCAGAAATTTGTCTGTTATATTCCTTATTGTACGAATTGAAAATGGTTTTGCAATATAATCATCCATTCCACTTTCAATGCATATTTCCCTGTCACCTGACATACTGTATGCAGTCATTGCTACTATAGGTATATGATTTCCGTTATGGATTTCATTTTTACGTATTATCTTTGTAGTATCAAGACCATTTAATTCAGGCATTTGTACATCCATTAGTATTAAATCTATATTATTGGTTTCCATGAGTTTTAGGGCCTGTTTGCCGTTATATGCACATATATAATTATATCCGAGTTTTTTTAACATATCACAAGTTATTCGCATATTTATATCATTGTCTTCCACTATTAAAATTGTCTTATCTGATTTACTTGGTGAAAATGTACTATTAATATTTAAATTATTAGAAGAGTTATAGCCCGATTCGCTGAAATCAAGTAGAAATTCTGATGTAAAGTAAAAAGTGCTTCCTTTATCTTCGGTACTTTCAAACCATATATCACCATTCATAATTTTTACGAGTTCTTTTGAGATTGAAAGCCCAAGGCCGGTACCGGCATAGTATTTGTTGTAGGATATATCCTGCTGAGTGAATTCTTTAAAAATATTCTTTTCGAATTTATCTTTAATTCCAATACCTGTATCTTTTATACAAAATTCAAGAATTATTTTTTCATTTAGTTGAGACTGTAATTTTACTTTCAACAGTATACTGCCTTTGTCAGTGAATTTAATAGCGTTGTTAAATAAATTTATAAGTACTTGTTTTAGTTTAAGTTCATCTCCAGCTATTTTATGAGGTATAAGAGGATCTATGAAATAAGTAAACTCCAATTGCTTGTTGCTACAGGCAAAAGAAACCTCTTTTATAAGCATATCCATCATATTTTTAAAATCAAATACCTTTATGGAAACATCAATATTTCCTGATTCTATTTTTGATATATCTAAAATATTATTTATTATATTCAATAGATGTTTTGATGAATTTTTTAATATCTTAATATAGGGCTGTTCATCCTTACTTAAATTCATTAAATCCAGAAGCTCTACTGCACCTATGATTCCGTTTAACGGAGTTCTTATTTCATGGCTCATATTTGCTAAAAACTGGCTTTTGGCGGTATTTGCATTTTCGGCCTCAGTTTTGGCTCTGCCAAGTTCTATATAGTTGGTTCTCAATTCTTCTTCTGTGGCTGTGAGTTCTTCATATATAGAGGTAAGTTCTTCGTATTTATTTCTTAGTTCTCGTTCACGAGTTACCTTGTCTGTGATATTCCTGGCTATTGTTGATGCAGCTATAACCTCTTTATTTCTATTATAAATTGGTGAGACACTTATGGATACGAATAGTTTTTTACCACTTTTATTTATTCGTAAAGTTTCATAATGTTTTATCTTTATATTATTTTTTATTTTATCGAGTATTAAAAAAATGTCTTCTTTGCTTTCTTCAGGTATAAGTGTAGATATGCTTTTGCCTATAATTTCCTCTTCAGAATATCCATATAGAAGTTCAGCACCTCTATTCCAGCTTGTAATTGTTCCATCTAAAGTTTTACTTAAAATAGCATCATCTGAATCTTCAACAATTGAAGCAAACCTTAGTAATTCTTCTTTTCTTTTAATTCTGTCAGTAATATCTTTTATTATACTTAGAATTAGTATTTCTGAATTATAATTTACTCTAATACAGCATATTTCAACAGGGAAACTTGAGCCATCTTTTTTATAGTGAAATGTTTGAAATTCTATTCTTTTATCCTCTGTATTTTTAATATGTTCATTTATATCCATGGAATTATTATGTATGCCTCTTAATTTACATATATTCATGGATAAAAACTCATCTTTTGAATATCCATAGTATTCTAAAGATTTTTTATTCACATATACGATTTTTCCATCTAAATTTAATAATATTATTATATCTTGTGAATTCTCCAGTGAACTTTTGTATACTTTAAAGTTGTCATCATTTGTTGAAATATCCAATTTAAGCACCTCCAAGGGTATTTCCTTTTATCAATAATTTTTCTACTTCGCATATAGGCAGTGGTTTACTGAAGTAATATCCCTGTATTATGGTGCATCCAATTTCTGAAAGTAAGTCCAGCTGTTTTTTTGTTTCCACGCCTTCGGCAATTACTTCATAGTTTAGTAATTTTGATAAATTAATTATGCAACTTACTACAGCTTTATTTTTTTTGCTGTAAATATTATCTATGAATGATTTATCTATCTTTATTGTGTTTATAGGAAGATTAGTCAGGTAATTTAATGAAGAATAACCAGTTCCGAAGTCATCTATTGAAACTCTTATTCCATTTTTTAAAAGTATATCTATTGTTTCAAGTTTGGATGTAGACAGGTTTATCAATGTACCTTCTGTTATTTCAACTTCAAGTATAGAAGGTGAAACAGCATATTTTTTATATGTATTGGTAAATTTGTATATAAAATCTGGTTTTCTAAGCTGGATAGGTGAAACATTGATTGACATTTTTTTTAGCTCGATTCCTTTAATATTCATAGCATGTATCACTTTACAGACACAATTTAAAGTCCAGTCACCTATTTCTACTATGAGTCCAGTTTTTTCAGCTATAGGTATAAATTCAGCTGGAGAAATACAACCTAATTTTTGGCTTTCCCATCTTAGTAAGGATTCAAATCCTATTATTTCATTATTTTTAGAGTTAATCTGGGGTTGATACAACATATGGAATTCATTATTTTTAATAGCAGATTTAAGTTCTTGTTCTATAGTGAGCCTCCTATTGTATAAATCAAATATGTTTTTTTGAAAAAAGGTAAAATTGTTTTTACCACTTATTTTTGATTTATATAAAGCAAGATCAGAATATTTGTACAATTCATTTATATCGTTACTGTCTTTAGGAAATATAGAGATTCCCATACTTATAGTTATGTATATTTGTTCATATTTAACTTCAAATGGCTTTTTTAAGTAATTGAGTATATTATCGCATAAATTTGTTACTTCCTTATAGGAATTGAATTTATCTACAATTATCATAAATTCATCTCCAGCCATACGGTAAATTTTCCCAGAATCTTTTATGGCTGAGATCATGAGTTGAGAAAATATTATAAGAAGTAAGTCTCCATAGTCATGTCCAAATGTATCATTAACCAATTTAAGCCCATCAATATCTAAAAATATTAAAGCACCTTTTTTAGAATTTTGCAGCATTATTCTAAGATTGTTTGTAAATAAAAATCTATTTGGAATTCCTGTTAGAGAATCATAATATGCTAAATATTTAATTTGTTCTTCCAATAATTTTTTCTCGGTAATATCCATTAAAGACCCGGATAGGAATTTTTTACCTTCCTTAGAGGTCTTTGTAGTTTTTCCTGTAATAAGAAAGTATTTGATTTTGCCATCTTTAGTTAAGATTCTGAAATCACTTCGATATGTAGTCGTATTTCCATTCATGAAAAAAGTCAAATCATTTTTGGCACTTGTTCTATCGTCACTTACAACAATTTTTTCTATAAAGTCCAATAAATTTATGAATGAATCTGAGTCATAACCTGTTATATCAACTAAATTATTTGAAAAGAATATTTTAGAATTTTCTGTACACCACTCCCAAAGTACTATGTTTGCCCCTCTTAAAGCTCTAATATATGTTTGTTCATTATATGTATAGTTTGTTTGCATATTCCACCTCCTTAAGATATATGCAATGCTAAATTAAAATTTAATTTAAAATGACACTATAAACCTGATTGTACTATTATAGTATAAATTAAAATTTAATTCTAGAGCATAGGAGTATTGTATTAAAAAAAAATTAATGATAAAATAAAAACATAAATTATGGAGAATTTAACATGTATATTTATTTTGGTATAATCGTATTTGTTTTTGGCATTGTAATAGGAAGTTTTCTAAATGTATGTATATATAGAATACCCAAACAACAATCTATAGCATATCCGCCTTCACATTGTACCAGCTGCAGCAGCAAACTCAAGTGGTATGATTTGGTTCCTATATTAAGTTATATTATTCTCAAAGGAAAGTGTAGATACTGTAAACATAACATATCAATAAGATATCCCATTTTAGAGCTTATAACAGGTTTATTGTATTTTTTTATATATGTAAAGTTTGGTATAGGTATAGTTTTTATGAAATATGCAGTATTTATAAGTATTATGATTGTTATAGGAATGATAGATTTTGATACTACTGACGTTTATTTTAAAACTATAATTGTAGGAATAGCTGCTTCAATAATATTTTTATTGCTACATTATTATAGTGGAGAATTTATAATAGATTATATTTATGGTGGAATATTTGGTGCAGGAATTTTATCATTTATAATTGTTATAACAAAAGGTGGTATGGGTTGGGGAGATATGGAAATATGTCTTGTGTGCGGGTTGTTTTTAGGACTTAAACTTACACTTGTAATGCTATTTTTATCCTTTATTATAGGAGCCGTTATAGGAATAATTCTTATTTTGTCAGGTGTGAAATCGAGAAAGGACTATATACCTTTTGGGCCATTTGTTGTAATGGCATCTGTTATTACAGTATTTGTTGGACAAAATATTTTAAATTGGTATTTATAAAATGTTAAAATGTAAGGTTTCTTAAGTAGAGGCTTACTATTAATATAATGAAAAGAGTCTTAAAATGACTCTTCTCAATTAAAAAGTTTTTTTAACTGTAAAGTATCTATAATTGGACTTTTGCATGAAAAATTCTCACATATATATACAGTAGGTTTTCCATTAATACTTTGATAATTTCCTATAAATGAACATATATTTTTTAAATCCTTATCTGAATTTGAATATAGGATGGAAACATTAAATGGACTAAATTGTTCATTTATTATATTCAGTACTTCTTCTGTTTCGACACTGTTATTTCCAGGTACAATTACAATTTGCCTTGTGGAAGTTTTTGAAAACAATAGTGCTATCATTGAAAAGCAATATGCCGTTGGATAACTTTCTATTTCTTTTGAAAAGTTTTTGAGCAATTTTTGTGCTCTGTCATCTAATTTGTAGTTTCCCGTTAAATGGGATAGTCTCATTAAATTTAGTGCACATACTGAGTTACCTGATGGAAGTGCTCCGTCATATATTTCCTTAGGTCTTGAGATAAGCTTTTCACTGTCATTGCCATATAAAAAGAATCCTCCATGTTTTTCATCCCAAAACAGTTTGAATGAGTCTTCAGTTAAGTCCACTGCTCTCTTTAAATATTTTGAACTATATGTTGTTTCATATAATTCTATTAATCCCCATGTCAAAAATGCGTAATCATCTATATATCCAGGAAAGGAAGCTTCACCATCACGATATCTTGCCAGCAGACGGCCGTCTTTTCCAATAAGATTTTTATAAATAAAGTCCAGAGCCCTTTCAGCTGCTTCAGTATATTTTCTGTTTTTCAATATTCTACCGGCCATTGCCATGGCGGTTATCATCAGGCCGTTCCATGAAGTCAAAATTTTATCATCCTTATGAGGAGGTACTCTTTTATTTCTGTAATTGAATAATTTTTTAATATAGTTTTTTATAATATCTCTATCTTCAGTAGAAATATCAGTTCCAATTAAATTAGGTATATTTTTACCATCAAAATTACCATGGGAAGTTATATTGAAGTAGAAACAGAATTTATTTCCATCTTCTTCTCCAAGTATATCTTTTATTTCATCTTTGGACCAAATGTAAAATTTACCTTCAATGCCTTCAGAATCCGCATCTTCAGCAGAATAAAAGCCACCATTGCTTGAAGTCATGTCTCTTAAAATATAAGTTAGTATTTGCTCCGCAATTTCAGAATATATTTTTTTACCTGAGACCTGAAAGGTTTCCAAATATGCAATTGCAATCAATGCATTGTCATATAACATTTTTTCAAAGTGAGGTACAAGCCATTTCTCATCTGTGGAGTAACGGCTGAAACCATAACCTATATGATCGTATATACCTCCACGATACATGGATTCAAGTGTTTTTTCTACAATCTTTAAAGCGTAGTCATCTTTAGTGTTTTTCCAGTATCTCAACAAAAAGAGAAGGTTTTGTGGCGTTGGAAATTTTGGTGAGATTCCAAAACCTCCATAGTGTGGGTCAAAGTTTTCCTCTAGCTTTATAAAAGTTCTATCTAATATATCATCAGAAAATTCAATACTGGAATTTCTATTTGAAGAATCTATTGTATTTAATATGCTTTGACTTGTTTTTAATATTTCATTTCTATTGTTTTTCCAGGAATTGTTTATATATTCTAGAATTTCAATTAATCCAATTCCATGAAGATTTTTATTTTTAGGAAAGTACGTACCTGCAAAAAATGGCTCTTGGTCTGGAGTTATAAAAATTGTAAGAGGCCATCCACCGCTTCCTGTAAGGGATTGACATACACTCATGTAAATACTGTCAATATCAGGTCTTTCCTCTCTATCTACCTTTATGGAAATAAAGTCATCATTTAATATTTTAGCTACTTCTATATCTTCAAAGCTTTCATGTTCCATTACATGGCACCAGTGGCAAGTAGATTTAGTGACCTACTAAGAATACCCAATAGATAAAAAGACAGGTTTATCTTCGAATTTTGCTTTTGCAAATGCTTCATCACACCAAGGAAACCAGTTGACTGGATTGTAGGCGTGTTGAAGTAAATATGGTGATTTTTCATTTATTAATCTATTGGGTGTATTAGTTAGGCTCATAAGACCACCTCCTTTTAAATATTTATAAATATAGTATATCCTAAGATGATTTTTTCAATCAATAGGAATAAAAATATTATAATTGAATTAATATTAAATATAGAATATACATTAATTTAGAAGAGAAGAAAAATTTACAGTGGAAAATATAAACAGTGGTTGAAATAAATTAAATATTCCACTATAATTAAATTACCCTAAGAGGTCGGAAAAATGTTAGATAAATAGGATGTTGAAGTTATAAAGGAATTGCTAAAAAGTGCTATACAGCCGATAAATGACAAACTAGACGAACATTCAGCAAAATTAAATGAATTACAAACAGGACAAAACAAACATTCAATAATACTTGAAGAATTAAAAAGTAATATGAATACAGTAATAGAAGGACAGCAGCACACACTGAACAAATTGACCGCCAGTTTACATCATTAAATAAGGACATAAAAGAGGATAGTACATTGATTAAATCGGCCTTAAAATCAGTGTCAAGTGATGTAAAAAACATAAAACAGAAACTGATACATTAGAAGAAAAATTTGAAGAAATAAAAGATGTCACCACTCAAAATAGCTATGATGTGCAAGGCTTGAGAAATAGTTATAAAAAGAAATTACAAGAGGGATAAAAGTTACAGAGTCTATATAAAGGCTCTTATTTTTTTATGTGAAAATAGATTGTTAAAAAGAGGATCAAAAGGGTAAAGAGTGAAGTCATGTTGCAAGGTATTTAAATGTATATTATTACATATAATAGAAAATAATAAAAGTAAAAGAAAAGAAATGTATATGTTTATATATCTTTAAAAATGTGAGGAGAGATTATTATTAATTCCATATTAAAATTAGGAACTATTGTTGCTATAACTCTAACCTTATCATCATGTTCTTTAACTACGAATACATCTAGTACAAGTAACACTAAAGCTACTCAAAGCAACAGGCAGTCAGTACAGGTTAAGGATTCTGTAAAGATTCTAACAACTAAAGAAATAGTTAATACTTTGGCTTCCAATGAGTTTGAAGGAAGATATGTTGGTTCAAAAGGAAATGAAAAAGCTGGACAGTATATCTCAAAAGTTTTTACAGATATAGGATTAAAACCTTTGCTGGGAAAAAATTATTATGTTGAATATTCACAATTAGTTTATAAACATTATGGTGAAATATATAAAAATGATACAGGTACAAATAAAATGCTTAATAATGTTGTTGGAGTTATAAAAGGAAAGGATAGCAAAAAAGCTGTCGTGGTATCTGCACATTTTGACCATTTAGGATATGTAAATGGAAAACTTATTAGAGGTGCTTTGGACAATGCTTCTGGTGTATCTGCCTTAATAAAAATAGCCAATGGACTACAAGCGAAATCCAAAGAAAAACCTTTTGATGAAGATATAATTTTTTGTGCCTTTAACGGGGAAGAAGAAGGATTAGCAGGAAGTCATGCATTTGTTGAACAGCTTAGATCAAAAAAGCTATATGACAGTATATACAATATAAATATAGACTCTATAGGAGCTAAAGCTGGAGGAAAGCTTGCTTTAAAGAATATGAGCAAGGTATCCAACAAACTGTATGATGCTGTGAAAACTACTTTAAAAAATGATAATGTTGAATTTGCAGATAATAGAGTTATGGGTGCAGGTGACCATCTTAGCTTTGAAAATGCAGGTATATCTAATGTCTTTTTTGTACAAGAGGGGATAGAAAAGTTAGTTCACAAGCCTACAGATACCCCAGACATTTTAGATTATAACCAGATAGATAAAATTGCAAATTCCATAACTGACTTTATACAAACAAATAATGGAGTAATATTTAAAGATTAAGTTGCAAATTGTATGTAATATTGATCTTAATTTATTAGTAAGTATAAAAGAGCAAAATTAAAAATATGAATGAAGAGAAGATATTAGTATGGTATAATTAAAAGTAATTATTACTTTTAATTGATGATGCTGTGGAGGATAATATGGAGAAATATACTGTACAAAAAGTGTTAAACAATAATGTTGTATTAGCACAGAAAAACCATGAAGATCTCATATTGGTTGGTAAAGGTATTGGATTCAATTCAAGAAAAGGACAGACTGTATCCAAAGATAGAATTGAAAGCATTTTCACAAAAAAGAGTTCAATTAGTAATAATTTTGATACTGTATTGAGAAATGTAGATCAACGAATAATAGGAATTTCTGAGGAAATTATTTCTTTGTGTGAGAGGAAACTTGATATAAAACTTAATGAAGTCATGCATATTTCTCTACCAGATCATATAAACTTTGCACTTCGTAGAGTTAAAGAAGGTATAAAAATCGAAAATCCATTTTTACAAGAATTAGTAGTATTGTACCCTAAAGAATACAAATTAGCTGAAAAATCTCTTGATATGATAAACAAAAATTTTGATATTAAACTTCCTGAAGATGAGATAGGATTTATATGTATGCATATTAACGCTGCTGTCAATAAGGAAAAAGTAGGGGATGTAATGAATCATACTAGAAAAATAACCCAGATAATGGACACTATTTCCAAACTGTTAAAAAAGAAATTTGACAAAAATTCATTAGAGTATATAAGAACTGTAACTCACATAAATTTTGTTTTAAATAGAGTGATAAATAAAAAGACTGTAAAGAATTACTTGCTTGACAACATAAAGAAAGAGTTATATAATGAATATGATTTGGCAATTAAGATTACTATAAAAATTGAAAATTTATTTTCTGTTAAAGTTCCTGAAGATGAGATTGGGTATATTGCACTTCATCTTAAAAGACTTGAGGAAATATAGGCAGTGTTACTATTATATTAGGCACGAGCTTTTTAGATAGTTGTTGCGTTGAATTTATTTGACGTATTCTATTTGGAAGTTCGTGTCTTATTTTTTGTTATATTTCATGTTTTTTTAATTGTATTTGGCAATACTAAAATTATTATATATTTATTATATTTAAGGAGGTTATTTTATGAAGAAGAAGATTTTTTCAGTACTTCAGAAGATAGGTAAATCATTGATGCTTCCTGTATCAGTTCTACCTGCAGCTGGAATTCTATTAAGACTTGGGCAGCCGGATTTACTCAATATGCCCTATATAGAAGCAGCTGGAAATGCTATTTTTACTAATCTACCTATGATATTTGCAGTTGGTGTTGCAATTGGGTTTTCAGGTGGAGAAGCAGTTGCTGCACTTGCAGCAGTGGTTGGAGAACTCATACTCGAAAATATTGAAAAATTGGCCAGTTCAAATGCGGCAACTGCACTGGCACAAACTACAGCTGCATCTCATCATATGACATTGAAGGCATTCATGGAAACGCAGGCTTATCAAAGTATTGTAACTAAAACTACCATTAATATGGGGGTATTTGGCGGTATTATAATAGGTATTGTAGCAGCATTATTGTATAATAGATTTCATAGTATAAAATTACCTCAGGTACTTGGATTCTTCGGAGGGAAGAGATTTGTTCCAATTGTAACTTCAGCAGCGGCTCTTATTATTGGAGCAATAGGAGTAAGTATATGGGTTCCAGTACAGGGATGGATAGATACTATGGCAAATCTTGCAAGCAACTCTGCACTTGGTCCTGCATTTTATGCAGCAGGTAAAAGACTTCTTATACCAGTTGGACTCCATCATATTTATTATCCTGTATTTCTTTATCAATTTGGACATTTTATTTCAAATGGCATTACATATATAGGAGATTCACCTAGATATTTTCACGGTGATCCTACTGCGGGTATATTTATGGCATCCGAATTCCCGATTCTTATGTTTGGACTTCCAGGAGCTGCACTTGCAATGATTGCTGCAGCAAAGAAAAGCAAGAGAAAACAGATGGCAGGTATGATGATTTCATCAGCATTTGTAGCTTTTGTAACAGGTATTACAGAGCCCATTGAATTTTCATTCATATTTGTAGCTCCTATATTGTTTGTTTTTCATGTGTTGGTTGCATTTTGTTCAGGACTTGTTACAAGTTTTCTTCACATTAGATTGGGGTATACTTTTTCTGCATCTTTTATTGACTATATATTGGGATTTAGATATGCAGAACATCCATGGCTAATATGGCCTGTAGGAGTTGCCTTTTTCCTACTTTATTTTGTAGTATTCTATTTCTTGATTAGGGCAATGAACTTAAAGACACCTGGGAGAGAAGATGAGGATGGTGAGGAAATAGTTCATATAAATGTAAAGGGAAGTGCAAAAGCAGCCAAAGTACTTGAGGCTATTGGTGGAAAAGACAATATAAAGGTACTTGATGCATGTATAACAAGACTTAGATTGACTTTGAATGATCCTGCTGTAGATGAGAAGACTTTAAGGGCACTTGGTGCAGCAGGGATAATGAAAGCTGGAAATAGTGTTCAGGTAGTGTTTGGAACTGAAGCAGAGAGAATAAAAGATGATATAAAGGCGATTATTGCCAATGGTGGAGTTGTAGAGGAATCTGAAACTCAACAAGGTGAGGATACTTCAGGAGGCAGTGAGAGTAAGGCTGTAAGCGGGGTTCATTTGCTGTTAAGTCCTGCAGATGGTGAAATAGTAACTCTTGAGGAAGTTCCGGATCCAACTTTTTCAGAGAAACTGCTTGGAGATGGTTTTGCGGTTATTCCTTCTGGAGACAATATTTATGCACCGGCAGATGGTGAAATAACTGTGTTATTTCCAACGAAACATGCTTTTGCAATTACTACGGCTCAGGGATTGGAACTTTTAATTCATATTGGAATAGATACTGTAGCTTTAAACGGTGAGGGATTTACAGCACATGTAAAGCAGGGAGATAAAGTTAAAAAAGGTGACTTGATTTTGAATTTGGATTCTAAATTTATCAAGAGCAAAGGTAAGAATATGATAACTCCAGTTATTGTTACAAACATGGATATAGTTGATAACATTGATATAAAAAAGGGCAAGGTAGATCATGCCAAAACTGCAGCAGAAATTTTAATAAAATAGTAAGTGTGAATACAGATAGCTTTGAAATTTTATTTATAGGATTTCAAGGCTATTTAATTGTGTATTTGATAGTGTATTTGGTATAATAAAATAAAGGAAAATAGAGGTGATTGGAATGAGTGATAAAAAAGATGAAAAAATTGTAAATTTTAGTGAACTTAAAAATAAAGCGAGAGAAAAAGATATCCAAAAAATAGAAGATTATGTTTATGGATTGTGCTATGATATGGCACAGGGAAAAATTAGCATGGCTGATTTTTCAAAAAATATCCAGGATTATATGGAAAAGAATAATATATCACAGGAAAAAATGTTTAATATTCAAAAGGAACTTATGAAGAAATATGGTATTGACATGGATGATATAGAAAATCAAATGAAAAGTATGGGATTAAACCTTCCTTCCATAAATAAGGACAATGACTATGAAACCGTTAGAAAAGCAATGAGTTTTCATGAAAAATATAAAAGTGGAATAGGAAATGTGATTTTTACTACATATAGTATAAGTAATTCTTTGAACAATATAAAAATATATATAAATGAAGAAACGGTAATGATAAGAAGCCGCGGCCAGATAGATCTGGAAGATCTAGAGTTAAATGATTTTTTATGTTCATACAAAAAAGTTATGAAGGATAAAAGCCTGAAAATAGTTTTGTGTGAAAAAGCAGGAACTTTTGAATACTAAATCAATGTACAAATTCACAGTTCACAATTCTAATTGTGAATTGTGAACTGATACTTGACTAAGTTCTGAGCCTGTAACCTGCTCCCCAAACAGTTTCTATATATTGAGGATCTGATGGGGAACTTTCTATTTTTTCTCTTATTCTCCTTATATGTACCGTAACTGTGGCATTGTCACCCATAGCATCCAATCCCCATATTTTTTCAAAGAGAAATTCTCTATTAAATACCCTGTTTGGATTTTCTGCCATATATAAAAGAAGCTCAAATTCTTTTTGAGCTAGATTAACTTCGTTTCTATTTATGAATACCTGCCTTGCATCTTTTAATATTTCAAGTCCCCTTATTAATATTTTATCTGTATCTGATTTTGCAGTAAACTTATTCTTTATTTTTTCATAATTTGTAATATGAGATTTTACTCTTGCCACTAGTTCGCTAGGGCTGAATGGTTTTGTCATGTAATCATCTGCACCCAGATTAAAACCTTTGATTTTATCAATTTCCTCTTTTTTTGCAGAAACTAAAAGTACGGGAATATCCTTTTTTTCATGTATGCTTTTTAAAATGCTGTATCCATCTATTTCAGGAAGCATTAAATCAAGAATCAATAAGTCAAATTTTTCTTCATTGAATTTATTTAATCCTTTTATACCATTTTCACATATAGTAACCGAAAACCCATTAATTTCCAGATAATCTTTTTGTAGTTCAGCTATACTTGAATCATCTTCAATTATTAAAATTTTTTTCATCGTACATCCCCCTATATCTTGGAAAGTGAGATTATTATACTTGTACCTTCATTTATGTTGGATACAGCCCATATCTTTCCTTTGTGACTTTCAACAATCTGTTTTGCTATAGCCAATCCAAGGCCACTTCCTTTAGCGTTGCTTCTTGCAGAATCTACCCTATAGAATCTGTTGAATATTTTATTTATATCACCTTTTTTGATCCCAATTCCATTGTCTTTGATTTCGATTATAATGCTTGTAGATGTTTCTCGTAAAATTATATATATTTTGCCGAATTCTTTATTCATGTATTTCCTTGCATTGTCTATTATATTTAATATAACTCTCATAAATCTATTTCTATCAATCATAAAATATTTGGTGTTGTTTAAATTGTTTTTCAAAGTTATTTCTATGTTTGATTTTGCAAGCTCAGGCCTGGTTTCTTCTACACAGCAGCTGAAATATTCCTGAATGTCTGTTTTTTTATAATTAAAAGGCAGCTGTCTTAAATCAAGTTTTGAGTATAGAAGCAAGTCATCAATCATCGCATCCATTTGTTTTGTCTTTGAATTTATGGTATTTAAATAGTGATTTAATTTTTCAGGAGTATTTGCTACTCCATCCAGTATACCCTGTATATAGCCTTCTATGGATGTTATGGGAGTTTTTAAATCATGGGATATACTTGATACCAGCATAGTTCTGTTCTGATCATATTTTATTCTTAGTCTTATAGAATCCTTCAATTGCAGTCTCATTTTTTCAAAGTCAGAGCACAGTTCGCGAATTTCTTCATCACCATCTTCCGCAACTTCAAAATCTAAATCACCATGACTTATTTCTTTTATAGCTTTTTTCAACAGAGTTATTGGATTTAATATTTTCATGGAAAATATATAAGAAGTAATTATACTCATAATTGCAAAGCATATAAAAAATGTAATTAATACAGTTATAATCAAATTCCTAAAAAAATTTGATTCTACTGCTGTTGGGACTAAAAATATTGCTTTACCAGGGGAACCATCTTTAAATATTATAGGAAAAACATCTACTGAGTAGTAGATATTTTGTATTTGTATAGAATTCCACATATTCTCATATGATTGTTCCAAAGTTTTTTCCATATCAATTTTGCCTAAATCCTGGGATGAAAATTCAATATTACTGTTTTTTGTTATTATGATTTTCCCATCTATAGTTACCAGTTTTTCATTAAGATATTTTTGAAATTCCACATTATTTTTAATACTGTCAATGCTTGTCTTAGCTATATCCTTGGATGTGCTTAACAATTCAGATTTCACAAAGGAAGCTTTTTTAAAATCATTATAAGTCATGCTTGCGTTAAAAAACTTTGAGGAAATGAATATAAATATCAAGGCAACTATTATTGTAATTATAAATGGGATTATTATAATTAAATTATTGTATATAATCAAACGCTTTTTTATATCCATTTATACCTCCTGTATAATTTAAAAATCTCTTTTGTCAAATATATAATAACCGGCAGTGAATAATATTATATCATAACTTAATATCATCATAAAATCGCGAAATATTTTAAACAGTGGAATGCCATCCATAATCCACAGATTATACCATCCAAACATAGATGTAAATAAAATACCTGAATAAGAAGGAAAGAAAATTTCAAGTGCTTTAAAAGCAATAAATATGAGTATGGACAAGAAAAATACAGCTATTCCACTCTTGAGTATATTTGTCAGAATTACGATTATAAGGCATAGAATCATCACTGGAAGTATGGTAACTATATAGGAAAGTATTATTTTGGATACATCCAAAAAATTGAAAGAATTCAAGTTAAATATTATACCTGATATTATAGACAAAATCATGCATAAAATTAAAATTGAAAATGCAAATATGAATATGGACAAAATTTTGGACAAATAAAGTTTAAATCTGGATACTGGTCTTGTAAGGGTTATTTTCATTGTGTTCTGGGAAAATTCACCGGAAAAACTGTCTATAGTGATAAGGGCTATAAATAGTGGAAGAAGGGTATTTATAATTATAGACAATATAAGGAGTGGAAATTCACTGCTTGAAACTCCCTGTACACCAAAATTATTTCTTAATACAGATATAAATATTTGACCAAATACGATAAATATCAGAGAAAGTGCTACTGCGACCATAGCCTTTTTCTTTTTGTACAATTTTTCCAGTTCATTTATTAAAGATGTTTTAAAATTTGTCATTTCTTTCTACCTCACTTACAAAATAATTTTCAAGGGAAGCATAGTTATTTAATATATTTTTAGTATTATCTACATTAATAACTTTACCATTGTATAGAATGCCTACTTTATTACATGTCAACTCAATATCATGAATAAGATGACTTGAAATAAAAAATGTAGTTCCTTCATTTTCTGCTAGATTTTTTATGATATTTCTTACATTTATCATTCCTTCTACATCCATTCCATTTAATGGTTCATCAAGAATTACAACTTTGGGTTTGGATAATAGTACAGATGCAATTCCAAGTCTTTGCTTCATCCCCAGGGAAAATCTGGTTGGTTTCTCATCCTTGTATTTCAACAATCCCACAATTTCCAAAACTTCTTCAATTCTGCCAGCATTTATGCCTTCATAGTACCTGGAAAATTGTTTTAGGTTTTCAAATGCTGTTAAATAGGGATAGGTTTCTGCAGTTTCAATGATACATCCAACATCGTACATTGCCTTTTCAAATTCCGTTAAAATGCTGTATCCGAGTATTTTTACATTACCGCGATCAGGTTTTATAAGTCCTGTCATTATTTTCATTGCCGTAGTTTTTCCAGCTCCATTTGGTCCAAGAAAGCCAAAAATATCTCCTTTATATATGTCAAGATTTATATTGTCTATTCCTCTCCCGTTTTTGTATGTTTTACATAGATTGCTTATTTCAATAACTTTTTCCATCTGTGTACCTCCAATATCTATGGATAACTGCTGAAAAATACAGCAGTCATCTTGATAAATTAAATTTTTAGTTAAAAACTTTATTATATTGGGAATTAAAGTTAGAAGAATTAATTCCATCTATGTTAAAGTATATAATTGCCTGATCTGAGTTAATATATAAATCACCTTTTACTTTTGATTTTGAATTGTCAATTCCAGTAATGTCTGCATTAAAGTCATTTCCTCCGCTTTGCTTGTTAAAATTACCATTGAAATCGAATTTTTGATTTCTATCCTCATATCCATTTATATATTTTGATTCATAAGTTCCAGCTACGGAAGTATTGTCTATTTTTTTAATACTTACTATACTTTCACCAATTTTTATGAATTTACCTTTATCTTCAATTACTATATTGTTTGAGTATTTACCGATATATTTTTCAGGGTTTGAAAGTTTACCAGTATTAGAAGAAGTTTGTACTATTGTTTTTTTATCTGAAAGGTCAGGTTTTTTTACTACAGTTGAATTTATATCACCTATCTTTACTAGTACTTCAAAAGTCAAATTGTGATTTTGTCCATTTTTATCTGTACCTGAAAGAATTCCTGATCCAAGTGCACTTTTAATTAATCCATTTTTGTCTGTAGCAACGTTTCCTTTAATATTTTTTACGAATATGTTGCTTTTAAGTTCAGGAATTTGCTGTGTCGTAGTACTTCCATTATCAGAACGTACATTAAATGAATTTTTAAACTGGAAGGATACAAGTGCATTTACAAGTGATGGAATTTGTGTATTATTGAGGGAACCTGAAATTTCCTTTGATCCATCCTGAGTTACATTAACTGCAACAGAGTCCTTTAGATTTCCTACAATGGCATCTGATATTTTTTCAATATCAGAAGCTCTATCTTCATCAAAAGGATTTTTCATTCCCCACATATTATCTGTACCATTTGTAAAATTAGTTACATAATAAGAGGGGGAATCCTGAGATTTAGTTATCATACTGCTCTTGTCGATATAGTAATAACCTTCAGCTTTTTTTATACCATTATAGAGAATATCTTTACTTTCTTTTGATTTATTTGCCATATCATATTTATTTATATCATTTTGAGAGTAAACTATACTTGTACCATCTTTTATGACAAATGACATATCCATAGTATAACTTGAGAGATCCTTGGTGCAGCTTTTTGCCGTATATTTCAATGAATCCTTAAGTTGGTCATAGCCGCTTTTTGAATTTACTTCAGCAAAAGCTGTAGTTGCGAACATCATGATTCCAACAGTAAAACTTATAGCAACAGCAGTTTTTTTCTTTAATTTCATTTTCAATTCTCCTTGCATTCAAATTGGAAGTACTTCCTAATTATATTTTAAAGTATTTATCTCTATTTTATCTAAACTAATTCTAAACAAAAGCTAAACTTTGTCTTTAATAGTTATAATGTTATAGTATTGAAATAAAAAATATAAATACAACTACAGGTACAATACTTTTGAATTTTAAGGAAAAAGATATGAAACCGGTTCTTGTAATAGGAATAATTATAAAATTACTTGGCCTGGAAGAGAAGATAGGCAAAAAAATGAACCTTTAGTAAAAAAGAGATTGATACTCTAAAAGACAGTGTAAATTTGGCTGTATATGATAAAACTAATGGAATTTTTGACTTTAAATCTATATTAACCTTGGTATTAATTGCAGTTGGAATTACTACATATATAAAGAGACCTGAATCACTTCCAAATGGTATAAACTATTTGTGGTAGGCCTATTCCAATACTATATAAATGGGGGAGTTCAAATGATAGATTTAAAAAAGTATGTTTTAAAACATTTTACTAAAATAAAGGTTATAAGAAGTGCACCTGGAAGGATAAGATTAAAACTGGCAAGCTCTGCTAAATTTCCTAAACAGAGTTCTAAATATATGCACTATTTGGAAGAAGCAATAACCATGCTGGATGGTGTTGACAAAGTTACTTTCAATAATGTAATAGGTACTATACTTATAGAGTATAATATAAATATAGTTTATGAAGCTAAAATATTGAAATGGATGGATACTATAATAGAAACTGGGATAGATAATTTTGATCTTATAAAAAATTATGGAGCTAAAAATTTGAGTTATGTTGAAAAAAAATTGAAACAACAGCTTGGAGAGGCTGTTAAATACGTCTAGTATAAATCCCGGGAGGTTGTGATACAAATGATGTTTAAAAGAAGGTCTATACCACTTTTCAAATGCCGTGTAGTGCATAGTATACCAGGACGAATCAGGGTAGGTTGCAGGGCATTAAAGTATTTGAAGGAATTTAACTGCAGAATAGAGAGAAGCTTGATAAATTCAAGTGCTGTAAAAACAGCTCATATAAGTAAGTATAGGATAAAATAAAAATTTCCCGATAAACGTGGGAAATTTTTATTTTATATTTTCAATTTTTACAGAGTATTGACCTTCAGGAGATTTTATAGGCACCCTATCTCCTATAATATGCTTATATATAGCCGAACCAAGAGGAGATTCTATACTGATTTTATTATTCATGGGGTCAGCCTCTATTGTAGTTACTATTTTGAATTTTTCAATTTCATTTTTTTCAGAAAAACTTAAATATACTGTCTTACCAATTCCAACTTGATTTTTTGATGTAGAATCCTTTATTATTTTTGCAGTACGTATCATTCTCTCAAGATAACGTATTCTACTTTCATTGTGAGCCCTGTCTCTTTTGGCGGCAGTGTATTCGTAATTTTCACTTAAATCACCTTGGGCACGCGCCTCTTTAAGAGATGCATTTATCTTCCATCTTGTGACTACCTTGCGGTGTTCTATTTCAGTCCTAATCTTTTCTATAGCTTCTTTTGTAAGATAATTATACATTTGTATATCACATCCTTTTGGAATATTATACAAATATAATATCATTTATCAGAAGATATTTCCATAACGAAGATATTTTTGATATACTATATAATGAAAAATAAGTCGAAGGAGAGATTAATTGTGCGAAACAAGTTGAAATTTAGAGGAAAAATATATTCTGCATTTATAATAGTTTTAATCTTTACACTTGTATTTCTAACTATTATAGGAGTTAAAGTTAGAACATTAAAATATGCCTGGGATACGAGTATAGTTTTAAATAATGTCCAGGACATGAGAAATTCACTTAATTCATGTGGAATAAATGTTAGGGATTTAGAAGTGGTGAAAGGTGGAACCAATATAAGTGATAGAAAACAGTGGATAGACAATTCCATACAAGACTATGAATCGGCTAGAAAAAAGATGAATTCATTAATCAAGCTTGACAATGTCAAAGATTTAATGAAAACTATTGATAATAATTCAGAAGTTTACTTTTCTTATGTAAGCAAAGTTAAAAATTTAGATGATATGTCCAAGATATCCAATTCGGATATGAATAATTTGATTAGCAGTGAAAAGCAGCTTCTCAATAATTTGGACGAGCTAGTTCAAAGTGTAAGTAGTATGAGTAGTACAGCTATATCTCAAGGCGTGGCTATAATAAAATACATAATAACGATGTTTGTTATACTTATTATAGGTATTGTATTAATCACAATAGCCTGTGCGCAAATTCTTAATAAGGATGTTTCAAAGCCAATTGGAATAGTCAGTGCCAATTTAAAAAAATATTCTGAGGGGGATTTTACAGGTAAAATCCCAGAAAAACTGTTGAACCGAACTGATGAAATAGGAGAACTTTTCTTATCCTTGAATCTTATGAAGAAGAACCTATCTGATCTTTTTGAAAATATTGAACTATGTTCTCATGATTTGAATAGTACAAGTTCAAATCTTTCAAATACAGTTAATGATATTACGGATGAATTTAACAGCATAAGCAATTCTACAAATCATATATTGAATGTAGTTCAGGATACTGGAGCATCTTCCGAGGAAATAAGTGCATCTGTTGAAGAAGTTGATTCAAGTATAAATGAGCTTTCAAGCAAGGCGTTGGATGGAAGCAATAATTCTGGCGAGTCAAAGGAAAGAGCACTCAAAGTGCAGGCAAGGGGTAAAAAGGCTATAGATAAAATAGAGTCCATGTATAGACAAAATGAACAGAATATTTTACAAGCAATTGAGGATGGCAAGGTAGTTGAAGATATAAAATCAATGTCTGATACTGTAGCTTCTATTGCAGAACAGACTAATTTATTGGCACTTAATGCAGCCATAGAGGCAGCAAGGGCAGGAGAACAGGGAAAAGGCTTTGCAGTTGTTGCAGAAGAAGTTAGAAAGCTTGCAGAACAATCTAAAGAAGCTGTAGATGGAATACAGAGTACTATTTTAAAAGTTCAGAAGGCATTTAAAAATATGTCTGATACTGGTAATGAAATATTGGTATTTATGCAAAAAGAAGTAAATCCTGAATTCCAAAATTTTAAAAAGGTTGGAGATAGTTATTTAAGAGATTCCAACTTTGTAAATAAGATGTCAGAGGATATAGCAGCTATGTCAGAAGAATTAACGGCTACTGTGGATCAAGTAAGCCAAGCTGTTCAGGGTATGAGTGAAAGTTCGCAGAAGTCTTCTGAAAGTGCAGGTCTTATTGAGGAAAATATAGCCAAAACTTTAAAGAGGATGGAAAGAATTTCAGAATCTGCAGATAATCAACTTCAAATGGCTGAAAAATTAAATAACCTTATAAATAAATTCAAAATTTGAACAGGAGTTTGATGGTGTCCAGTAGAGAGTGCCTCCACTGGACTTTTGAATGGCAAAATTAATGTGTTATAATAATCTTCATAAAAGAATTACGGAATTTAAAGAGGAAAGATGAATTATGGGAGATACTTATGTAATATTGATTAAGCTTATGGAAAGGGCATCTCTCCTTGTAATATGTCTATTCATTATAACTAGAATACAGGGATTTAGAAATGTATTTCTCGAAGATAATTATAATCAGAAGGTGAAAATATGAAAGCTATAATAGCAGAAGATGAATTTTTGGCCCGGGAAGAGTTGAAACATCTTATAAAAAATTACAGCAGCATAGATATTATAGGAGAGTTTGAGGATGGATTGGATGTTCTAAAATTTATTCAGCATAATGAAGTGGACGTAATATTCATGGATATAAACATACCATCCATTGATGGTGTAATGCTTGCTGAAAATATAAGTAAATTCTCAAGAAAACCATACATAGTATTTATTACAGCTTACAGGGAATATGCAGTAGATGCTTTTGAATTGGAGGCATTTGACTATATATTGAAACCATATGACAAATCAAGAATTAAATCCATGCTAAAGAAACTTGAAATTGAATATATGGAAAAGATGCATGGATTACCTGAAAATACCATGATAAATAAAATAAATTTATGGAAAGATGATAAAATAATTGTAGTCAATATGGACAATATTTGTTATTGTGAGGCAAAGGAAAGAATAACAGAGGTATTTACCAAGGCTCAAAAATATATTGTAAATAAAAGTATATCAGAATTTTATAGTACACTTCCCAAAGATAAATTTTTTAAATGTCATAGATCCTACATAGTAAATATAAGCAAAATACAGGAGATAATACCATGGTTTAACAGTACCTATAACCTGAAATTGGATGGTATGGAATTTGAAGTTCCCGTAAGCAGAAGCAATGTGAAAAAATTCAAGCGTATTATGAATATATAAGTGTATTTCATGCAGCCTTTTCAGCAGTTCATTCATAAACTAAAAGGTTTGTTTTCTAACATTATATAATAATGATAAAGAAACAAGCCAAGGGGTGAATTACATGAAAAGCATATCAAAAAATAATCATTGGTTAATAGTAATCGGTTCAGTAATTGCACAGTTAGGATTAGGGACAATCTATACATGGAGTTTATTCAATCAGCCCATTGTAAATAAATTTGGCTGGGATTTGAATAAAGTTGCATTAACATTTTCTACACTTGCTTCGGGAAAGTTGCAAGAAAAGTTTGGAATCAAAAAGCTTATTTCTATATGCGGAATGGTACTGGGAATGGGATTAATTTTACTGTTAAACAAATGCTTAAGACAAAAGAGGCATATTTGTTGTTTATAGCTGTATTTACAGCTTGTATGAGTGGACTATATCTTATAGGAATTGTGAAAGATATAGGGGTAAGATTGGTAGGGCTTGATGTTGGGATAGCTGCAAATGCAGTTGCTTTGGTTGCCATATTCAATACGGCAGGAAGGATAGTTCTTGGAACTATTTCCGATAGATTTGGCAGGACCAAATTACTTTCACTTTCGCTCATAACAACAACGGCAGATACTTTTGTACTGAGTTTTGCTCACCTGAATTTTGCAATTTTCTTCATATGTGTAAGTGTAATAGCATTTTGTTTTGGAGGCAATATTACAATTTTTCCACCTGTTGTAGGAGAATTCTTTGGGCTTCGCAATCAGACTAAAAATTATGGGGTAATATATCAGGGGTTCGGAATAGGAGCCCTGTCAGGATCCATTGTTGCAGGTGCCATGGGAAGTTTTAGAATCACTTTCATAGTAATAGGTGTTATGTGTATCATATCATCTTTAATTTTGGCATTTATAAAACCACCAAGAGTTACTAATAGTGAATCTGTTGAACTTAAATTAAATAAGCATATAGCTTAAAATAGCTGGAGATTTAATCTCTGGCTATTTTTTATTTTTATAGTATAATACATTTGGAAAGGATGGATATAAATTATGAAATTGCTTGTAAAAAAAGTTAATGAAAAGGCAGTTATACCTTTTTATGCACATGTTGGGGATGCGGGACTTGATCTTTTTTCAGTTGAGAAGTCCATATTAAAGCCAATGGAGAGAAAACTCATAGCAACAGGTATAAAGATTGAACTCCCTAAAAATACAGAAGCACAGATTAGGCCGCGAAGTGGTTTGGCCTTAAAATATGGAATAACACTTTTAAATTCACCTGGAACAATAGATGAAGGGTATAGAGGTGAAATAAAAGTGCTCGTAATAAATTTAGGCCAGGAACCTTTTTTAGTGGAAGAAAATATGAAAATCGCCCAAATGGTTATAAAACCTGTAGAACAGGTTTTGGTGAAAGAAGTTTATGAATTGAGTGATACTGAAAGAGGCGAAGGGGGTTTTGGCTCTACGGGAGTTTAGACAATTACAATTGACGGTTCACAATTATAATTGTGAACTGTCAATTAAAAAAGTTTCTCCATTTTTGTGAATGGTCATGATTTTTGTACTGTAATCTTTCATTGCATCTTTAAAGTTATCCGTAGTAGACATTTTATCCCACAGATGCATGGGAAAGAATATTGAAGGATTTATCTCTTTTATAAAATATTTCCCGCCTTTAAGATAGTATTCTTCAAGTCTTGGATCTACAGGAAAAAAGGCTATATCAATTTTTTCACCCTTTAATTTAGATATTTCATATTTAAAATTTGCTTCTGCGTCTTTTTGGTCCTGCAAAGAATCTTCCTTCCAATGCCACCAGTTTAAATCCCCTGCATGAAATAATGTGATATCATCTACTTTTACCAAAAATGAAATTCCTATATCAGTGGAACCAAAAGCTTTTATATATACACTACCTAAATTTATATTTTCATATTTGGAGAGCTTATAATAATTTTGTACTGGACGTTTTAATTTTATATCACTACTCAGTATATATTTTATATTTTTATTGTAAGTACTCCATTTTAGTATTATTGGATTAAAGTGATCTGCATGGCTGTGAGACGAAAATACGAATACATTTTTTTTATTCTTTATAAGATCTTTTGAAATAACTCCATTTTCCAGAGTTCGTTCCTTTCCTTGAAAATTGTCCTTATAGTAATCGAATATTAAAAAATGTTCTTTTGTTTCAACGGCAAATCCGCTGTGATATAAATAATGAACTTTTATTTTATAATTATTCAATGAAATCACCTCGTACTTTTTTATAGTTGATAAATTTTCTAAATATAACCTTATTTTATAATAACTATAGATAAAAAGTAAATATAAATGCTATAATATACTTAATATAAGTATGTAATGGAGGTATGCATGTTGAAATTTAAATTTGACCATAATAATATAAATGTATTAAATTTAGAGAAAACAGTAAAATTTTATGAAGAGGCTTTAGGATTCAGGGAAATAGGAAGAAAAATTCCAGATGACAATAGTTTTATACTTGTGTTTATGGGAGATGGGCAGAGTAACTATAAAATTGAGCTTACATGGCTTAGAGATAGAAAGAAACCTTACAACCTAGGAGACAATGAGATACATATGGCAGTTACAGTAGATGATTTTGATGCTGCATATAAACATCATAAGGAAATGGGATGTATATGTTATGAAAATAAAAAGATGGGACTTTATTTTATAGCTGATCCTGATGGATATTGGACTGAAATATTACCTGCGAGATAATTGTAAATTGCATCAAGTTGTGTTAAACTGATATTGTATTGTTTTATGGATAAAATTAAATAGGATTTGTTACTGGGTGTGCCATATGGCTGAGAGGGATTTATATCTCAAACCTTAGAACCTGATGTAGTTAATTCTACCGTAGGGAAGGTAATATATAATTAAATTCATTGTTATATATTCAGCTTTCCTTTTGGCAAGCTGATTTTTATTTATAGGTCTATACATCATATCCAGTAGCACTAAATAAATGGAGGTGCAAATAATATGAATTATTCAACTCAAATGGATGCTGCTAAAAAGGGAATAGTTACTAGAGAAATGAAGAGAGTAGCTGAAAAAGAAAATATGGAAGTAAAAAAACTTATGGAACTAGTTGCCAAAGGACAGGTCGCAATTCCAGCAAATAAAAATCATAAATCACTTGATCCTGAAGGTGTAGGAAGTGGCCTTAAGACTAAAATAAATGTAAATTTGGGAATATCAAAAGACTGTTATGACATTGATTTAGAGCTTGAAAAAGTAAAAAAAGCCATTGATATGAAAGCGGAAGCTATAATGGATTTGAGTTCTTTTGGAAAAACAGCAGAATTTAGACAAAAGGTTATAAATATAAGCAGTGCAATGATAGGCACTGTTCCAATGTACGATGTAGTTGGCCTTTATGATAAAGAACTCAAGGATCTTACAGAAAAAGAGATTCTTCAAGTCATTGAAAACCAGGCCAAAGAGGGTGTGGACTTTATGACTATCCACGCTGGTATAAACAGGGCTACGGCGGAAGTATTCAAGAGAAATAAAAGGCGTATGAACATAGTTTCAAGAGGAGGATCACTTATATATGCATGGATGCAGTTGAATAACAAGGAAAATCCTTTTTATGAATACTTTGATGAAGTACTTGATATATGCGCCAAATATGATGTTACTATAAGTCTTGGAGATGCCTGCAGACCAGGATGTGTTTCAGATGCCACAGATGCAGTTCAAATAACAGAACTTATAGCTCTCGGAGAACTTACTAAAAGAGCATGGGAAAAAAATGTACAAGTTATGATAGAAGGACCTGGCCATATGGCATTAAATGAAATAAAGGCAAACATGGTATTTGAAAAGAAGTTATGCCATAATGCACCTTTCTATGTACTTGGACCATTGGTTACGGATATTGCACCGGGATATGATCATATTACAAGTGCCATAGGCGGAGCTATTGCAGCCTCATATGGAGCAGATTTTCTATGTTATGTAACTCCAGCTGAACATTTGAGACTTCCTACACTTGATGATATGAAAGAGGGGATTATAGCCGCTAGAATAGCTGCTCATGCGGCAGATATAGCAAAAGGTGTAAAAGGTGCTGTTGAATGGGATAATAAGATGGCAGATGCAAGACAAAAGCTTGATTGGGAAGAAACTTTTAAACTGTCTATTGATCCCGAAAAGGCTATGAGATATAGAAAAGAGTCTACTCCGGAATGTGATGATACTTGTACCATGTGCGGAAAAATGTGTGCCGTTAGAAATATGAACAAGGTTATGGGCGGAGAAGATGTAAATATACTTTAAATTACTCTATTTGTTACGTTTAAAATCCTCCAAGCTGGATATAATTATAAAAAAACAGTTGGGAGGTAAATAAGTTGAATAATGTAACTCTTATAGGTAGATTGACTGGAGATGCAGATCTCATAAAAATAGAAAATAGCAAGAGAAGTATTCTGAGATTTGTATTGGCAGTGGATAAAGGATTTGTGAATAAAGAAGGACAAAGGAGGGCTGATTTTATTTCTGTATCTTATTTTAGTGGAGGAGCAGAAAAACTTCAGCAGTATCTGACAAAGGGAAGACTTTTAGGTGTTACAGGAAAGATAACCACTAAAAGTTATGTAAAGGACAGTGTAAAAAAGTACTACACCAATGTAGAAGCTGATACTATTCAATTTTTGGAATATAAAAAGGAAACTCTGGCTTAAATCAATTTTTAAGTATAAAAAGTCGAACTCTATATGTTCGGCTTTTTTATATACTGTAATTGACAGTGATATATAATTGCTGATAATATTAAGTATATAATAATATATGTTATTAAAGTTTCAAAGTAAGTCGAGGGTGGGGAGAAGTTTGGACCAAAATGAAAAAGTATTAATTAGTAGAGAATGTATAGAAAAGATAAGAACGGAGTTAAAAATTATAAAGGTAAATACCAATAATAGAAATTTTAAAAAAGATGTATCTAAATTATTGGATATGCTTGAAAGTGAATTAAATTATGATAATATATCTCTTAAAGAAAAGATATTTAGTAAGATGAAGGAAACTAAAAATTCGGATCCAAGTATGAATGCAAATTTGTATATATTGTATCGCAATCTGGTAAATGGTCGTATAACTGAAGAAGAAGCACTTGAATTATATAATATGTATATAAAGATAGAACCTTATGATAAAACAATAGAATAAACAATTTATTTATATTTTAAATTATATAAAGAGGAAGTGAATTTTATGAGAATAAGTTATAACATGCCGGCGCTTACAATGCATTTACTCCAAAATCAAGCTCTAAATAGGCAGAGCGGAAATTCACTTAGAATATCAAGTGGATATAAAGTAATAACTGCTAAAGATAATCCTACAGCTCTTGTACAAAGTGAAAATATAAGAATGCAAATTTCAGGACTTCAAGTTGCATCAAGAAATGTTCAAGATGGCGTAAGTATGCTTCAGACTGCAGAAGGTGGACTTCAGGAAATAACAAGTATGGCTCAGAGAATAAGGCAGCTTAGTGTCCAGGCAGGCAGTGGCTCAGTTACAGATAGTGATAAACAGAAAATACAAGGTGAGATAGATCAGATGATAGATGGTATAGATTCCATTGCAAAAGGCACAGAATTCAATGGACTAAAATTACTTAGCCAAAAAAATACATTAACTATGCCAGTAGGTGCCAATGCTGGGGAAAGTGTTGATATACCTCAGATAGATTTGAGTAATAGTGGAGATAGTTCAATTTCAAGTTTATATACTATAAAGTCAGGGGGAGATAATGATATATTAAGCGGAGATATTCAAGATTCCTTAGATACTATAGATGAAACTATAAATACAATAATTTCTACTAGAAGCCAGTATGGTGCATTGGAAAATAGATTTGAAAGCAATTATAATAATATACAGGATTTAAATGAACAGATGACAAGTGCTGATAGTAGTATAAGAGATTCTGATATGGGTGAAGAAATAATGAACTATTCCAAGGAGGACATAATTGTTCAGGCATCCAATGCTATGATTGCACAGGCGAATAAATTGCCGCAAGATATACTGAGTATACTAAATAATATAAAATAGTCATGTTTATGACAATTAAAGATACTTGTCTTATGGTCAGGTATCTTTTTATTTATGAAAAATAACATTTATCTTAAAAATAATAGTATTTTATCAATATTTTAACAAAAAACATGAAATAAACATTTGAAAAATGTCAATAAATTTAAAACATAATAATTTTAGCCATAGAATTTAATTAGTAATTATGATAAAATTAAATATATTTATAACAGATTTGACATAATTTTAATATAAAATTAAATTTGATTTAAGGTTTTTTTTAACTCGAAAGAAGGCGTAATGAATTGAACATATCAAATATTTCAAATGATCAATTAACAGACAATTTACTCGGTGGGGGATTAGATGCGGCATCAGCTAGAAGCAGCGCTATATCAAATAATATAGCCAATATCAATACTAAAGGGTATAAAAGGCAATATGTAACCTTTGAGGAAAACCTTAAGCAAAGTATGGATAATATCCAGTTGAAAAAAGACGATACAAGGCATATCGGTTTGGGTAATGATCAGGGTTCTATAACTACACATACTGATAATTCTACAAGCATGAGAGATGATGGCAACAATGTGGATATTAATGTGGAGACGGTAAATCAGGCTGCAAATGAGCTTATGTATAATTCACTTATTACTTTGGAGAATAACAGATTGAATATGAGAAAATCTGTAATAATGGGAAATTAGGAGAGTGATTTTATGATTCAAGCTTTTAATACTATGAGAATAAGCGCAAGCGGACTTTCGGCAGAGAGTCTTAGAATGGATACAATATCATCCAATATGGCAAATGCTGAGACTACTCATGGAGCAAATGGACAACCATACAGGAGAAAGGTGGCAGTCTTTCAGGAAAATTTAAACAGAGAGTTAAGTAAAGACGGAAAATATGAGAATGTACCTATGGGGGTAAAGGCTGTTGGTGTAGAAAATGACAACTCATCTTTCAGAAGGGTTTATGAACCATCAAATCCTGATGCAGATGCTCAGGGATATGTTTTAATGCCCAATGTAAATATATTGAATGAAATGGCTGACATGATGACTGCAACCAGGTCATATGAAGCTAATGTAAGTGCTATTAATTCTGAAAAGTCTATGTTTTCAAAAGCTCTTGAAATAGGAAAATAGGAGGATATGTACATATGAAAATAAATGGATACACGCCAAATACAGATATATTTAAGAATGTAACTGGAAATACTTCCAGTTTGGATTTATACGATGATAATAATGGAGCAAATAATGTAAATGGAGTATCTGATTTTGGTAATCTGTTAAAGAATAAACTTGATGAAGTGAACAATGATCAGGTAAAGGCAGACAACAGTATACAATCATTTATAAGTGGAGATAAAACGGATATACATAATGTTATGCTTGATTCAGAACAGGCTAAAATGTCACTGGAACTTGCAGTTCAAATGAGAAACAAGCTTGTTGAGGCATATCAGGAGCTTAATAGAACACAGTTATGAAGGAGCGCTTAATGAATGGCTAAGCTATCACAATTCTTTAAAAATTTAAAAGATAAATGGAAACAGTCGAGTAACAATAAAAAGGCAGCTGTTATTATTGTATGTATAGCAATTATAGGAGCACTGGTATTTGCGGGAATATCCTTAGGAAAGACTAAATATGCTGTATTGTTTTCCAATTTGAATTCTACGGATTCAGCATCTATTTATAAACAATTGCAAAGTGACAAAGTAGATGTGAAAGTAGAAGGAAACTCAATACTTGTTCCTAAGGATCAAGTGGATAAGATAAGAATGCAGACTCTTTCTGAAGTCCAACTTACTAACGGAAGCCAAGGGTTTGAATTATTGGATAAAAGTAAATTTGGGGAAACAGATCAGCAGTTTAAAGTTGATTATCAGAGAGCTCTTCAGGGAGAGCTTGAGAGAACCATAAAATCAATGTCTCAAGTTAGTGATGCAAGGGTACATCTTGTACTTCCTGATGATACTGAATTTGTAAAGGATACTACACCGGGAAGTGCCTCGGTAACAATAAAATTAAAAGCTGGGCAGCAGTTAAGTCAGGATCAGGTTAAAGCATTGGTTGAATTGGTATCTGGAAGTGTAAAGAATGTACCCAAGCAAAATGTAGAAATAGTAGACAGCAATATGAACCTTTTATCAAGAAATTTATATCAAAGCAATAATGGAAATAGTAGTGATTCTGATAGTTCTTCCGATTCGGATACTTCAGTTGAAAAACAACAGAAATTGCAGCAGGATTATGAAAATGATCTTCAAAAAAAGCTTCTCTCCATGTTAGAATCTGTATATGGAAAAGATAAAGTTAAAGTTACAGTAAATGCAGATTTGGATTTTGATGCAGTTCAGCAGGATTCTACAACTTATGATAAAAATAACGTAGTAGTAAGTGAGCACACTATAAATTCCACGAATACAGATGGTGGCACAAATAATACTGGAACAAGCCCTGTGGACAATAATATGAGCAATACTACTGCTTCAAACACAAATAATGGCAATTCAACAAGCAATGAAGTTACAAGAAATTATGATGTGCCTAAAGTGGAACAAAAGACCATAAAGGCTCCAGGAAGTGTGAAAAGACTTACAACTTCAGTGGCATTGGATGGAAATGTAGATGATGCAACAAGGACTGCCATAAGAAATCTTGCAGTTTCATCAATAGGATACAATGCAACAAGAGGAGATACTATAAGTGTAGAATCAATTCCTTTTGATACTACAGCACAGGATAATGCTAAAAAGGATTTAAATGCAATGCAGCAGGCAGAGAGTACAGCCAAACGAAACAAGATAATAATGATAGGAGCAATAGCTGGGGCTATATTGATAGCAGCAATAGTAGGTTTTATATTGTGGAGAAGAAAACATGCTGAAGATGATGAAATTTTTGATGAAGATATAAGCCCTCAGGGGATAGATACTGTTATAGGAGATAATGACATGACACAGGAACAGCCTAAACCTAAATTCAAACCAGTGGAGTTTGAAGAAGAAAATGAGGATACTCACGTTGAAAATGAAATAAAGAAATATGCAAAAGAAAAGCCGGATCAGGTTGCTGATATAATCAAATCATGGTTAGCAGAAGATGAGAGGTGATGTAAAATGTCTAAAGATATTCAGCAATTAACTGGTGTACAAAAGGCGGCCATACTCTTTATAACGCTAGGTCCTGAGGCGGCTTCAGGAATAATCAAAAAATTGCCTGAACCAGAGATACAAAAAATAACTTATGAAATAGCAAATATATCTTCTGTAAAGTCAGATCAAAAAAAAGAAATACTTACGGAATTTATTCAGATAAACAAAGCCAAGGACTATCTCATAGAGGGCGGAATTGAATATGCCAAAAGTCTTCTATCAAAAGCACTTGGAAATCAGAGAGCTATGGAGATATTGGATAAGGTAACAGAAGCAACCCAGAAATTCAGACCTTTTGCTATAGCTAGAAAGGCAGATGCCCATCAGCTTTTAAATATAATATCAGATGAGCATCCACAAACTATAGCACTCATACTATGTTATCTTCAACCAGATAAGGCTGGGCAGATATTGTCCGCCCTACCTGAAAATATTCAGGCAGAGGTAGCATATAGAATAGCAACTATGAGAAATACATCGCATATGGTTGTGAAAGAAATAGAAAAAGTTCTGGATGGAAAATTGTCATCTGTAGTTAAATCTGATATGAAGATAATTGGTGGAGTTTCAACAATTGTAGATATACTCAATCAAGTTGATAGAAATACAGAAAAGAATATTACAGAAGGTCTTGAAAAAGAAGATGCAGAATTGGCCGAAAAAGTCAAGGATTCCATGTTTGTATTTGAAGATATCATTACGTTGGATGATGTATCAATACAGAGAGTTTTAAGAGAGGTAGATACAAAAGAACTTGCACTTGCACTTAAAGGTTGTTCAGAAGAAGTTGCAGATTGTATATTCAGGAACCAGTCAAAGAGAGCTTCTGCTGCACTGAAAGAAGATATAGAATTTTTGGGACCTGTTAGACTTATGGATGTAGAAAAGTCACAGCAGAAGATAGTCAATATAATAAGAAGACTGGATGAATCAGGAGAAATAGTATTATCAAGAGGTGGAGAAGATGCAATCGTCGTATAAAGTCATATTAAAAGGTGAAAGCATTGAGAGAACACATACAAAAAAGATACTTACTGACTATACAAGTAAAAAGAAACCTGAAGAAAATGCAGAAATGGAAATGCATCAAGGTGTAAATAGTTATGAAAATCTAGAAAAAACTATTTTAGAAGATGCAAACAGAAAAAAAGAAAGAATATTGAATGATGCTTATGAAAGAGCATCTCAGATAGAAAAACAGGCTAAAGATAATGGATATAATGAAGGTTACAATGTAGGAATGAAAAAGGGCAGGGAAGATGGATATAAGTCTGCTTATGAAGATGGATATAAGAAAAATTTTGATAAAGCTAAAAAACAGGGTGAAGAGATAAGGAAAAATGCTGAAAATGTATTAAATAGTGCAGTACAGGAAAAGGAAAACTATTTAAAAGAAAAAGAAATTCAAATAAAACAGACTATAGTAAATGCAGTGGAAAATATATTGAGGCATGAAATTATGGACAAGGATAGTTTAAATGATGCTGTATTTGATGCATTAAAGCAGATGAGAAATACAAATACCTTTATAGTGAAAAGCAGAAAAAAGTATTCTTCAGAGTTCAAGAAACATGTTGATATATGGAAACAACAGATGCCTTTTAAAGGAGATATATTTGTAATACCCGATGAATCCGTGGAGGAAGGCAGTGCCATTATAGAAAGAGATAATGGAAAAATAGTTTTAGGTATAGATATTGCATGTGATAAATTAAAGGAAATACTTGAAAATGAAGGATAAAGTTTAAAATTGAGGTGAAGTTTTTGATAACCATAAATTTTGATAAAATAAATAAAAAAATATCAGAAGTCAGCTATGATTACCAGGAGGGAATTGTAAAAAAGGTTATTGGGCTAACTGTAGAAGTAGAGGGAATCAAAGCTTCAGTAGGAGAAGTATGTACTATATATAATGAGGAAAACAGTAAAATCACCTGTGAAGTAGTTGGATTTAATGAAAATAATGTAATATTGATGCCGCTTGGAGAACTTAGTGGAATTGCACCGGGCTGCAGAGTAGTACCTGAAAGAACTCCACTAAGCGTAAGGTGCTGCGATGAGTTGCTTGGCAAAGTAGTTGATGGCCTCGGAAACACCATAGATGGAACTACTATATCAGGTGGAGTTCAGTATTCACTGGATTCAGAACCTCCAAACCCGTTAAAGAGAAAGAGGATTAAAGAAGTTATTCCAACTGGGATAAGAGCCATAGATGGATTTCTTACTTGTGGGGAAGGACAGAGAGTAGGAATATTTGCAGGAAGTGGAGTTGGTAAAAGCACTACCCTTGGAATGATTGCAAAATATGCTGAAGCAGATGTAAATGTAATAGCCCTTATAGGCGAAAGGGGCAGGGAAGTAAGGGACTTTATAGAAAAAGACCTTGGAGAAGAAGGTATGAAAAAGTCAATCATAGTATGTGCTACATCTGACAAACCTGCCCTGGTAAGATTGAAGGGGGCATTTACAGCTACAGCAATTGCAGAATACTTTAGAGATAAAGGAAAAAAAGTAATTTTGATGATGGATTCTGTTACAAGATTTGCCATGGCGCAGAGAGAAATAGGACTGGCAATAGGAGAACCTCCGGCAACCAAGGGATATACTCCTTCTGTATTTGCAAAACTTCCAAGACTTATGGAAAGAGCTGGAATGTCTGATGTTGGCTCTATCACGGCTTTTTATACTGTACTGGTAGATGGAGATGATCTAAATGAACCCATTGCAGATTCTGTAAGAAGTATATTGGATGGACATATAGTACTTTCCCGTGCTCTAGCTAATAAAAATCATTATCCTTCTATAGATGTACTTGCAAGTATAAGCAGACTTATGTCTGAAATAGTATCAAAGGAACACAAAGAAAAAGCTTCTCTAGCACGAGATATGCTTTCAACTTATAAAAATTCTGAGGATCTTATAAATATAGGAGCCTATGTCAAGGGAAGCAATAAGAAAATAGATATGGCAATGTTATATTATGATAAGATAATCTCCTATCTTAGGCAGAGAGTAGATGAGAGTTCATCTTTCGATGAAAGTGTGGACAAACTTCAGAAAATTTTTAGTTGAACAGAGGCGTAGTATATGAAGAAATATGAGTTTAAACTTCAAAAACTTTTAGACATAAGAGAAGATCAAGAAGATAAAAGTAAGATGGAATTTCAGAAAGCCAAAGAAGATAGTATGAAGGTAAAAGAAAAATTGGATTCTATGAAGTACAGTTATGACAAGTATAAGGATCTGTCACGTGTTAAAAATCCGATACAACAAAAGATAACGCATATATATTTAAAATCATTGACAGAAAGTATAGATGCTGCCGAAAGAGAATTTCAGAACAAACAAAAAATAGTTGAAGTTAAAAGAGAAGAAATGAAAAAGAGACAGATTGACAGAAAAACTGTAGATATTTTAAAGGAAAAAGATAAAACTGCTTTTATGAGGTTTGAAAATAGAATAGAACAAAATCAAAATGATGAATTTGCTCTATATGGATTTATAAGAAAAAATTTATTATTGAAAGAAGGTGAGTAGTATAATATGGATGTTAATACAGCAAATGTTAAAATTCAAAACTCATATTTAAATTCTTCTAAAAGTGATACTGGAAATACCAATTCAGTGCATGATGACAGTTTTAGTAAAATGGTAAAAAAATCAGTTGATGCTACTAAAGACAATAGTAATAGTAATATTGGTAAAACTAAAGTCGATACAATAAAACAAGATAATATTGATAAAGAAGTTCCAAAAAAAGAAGAATCAAGGCAAGAAGATTCAAAAATTGAAAGTTATCTAAAAAAAGCAGGATTTACAGATGAAGAGATAAAAAATATAAAAGAAAAAATTGACAATAATCAAATAAGTGAGGGCAGCATATATGATATGCTTAGTTTGTTATTTGGGAATAATGCAGACATCGATATTCAATCAAATGATTTTTTGAATATAATATCACAAGAATTAAGCAGTAAAATATTGAATAATTCATTTAGTGGAGATACATCAAGTATTAAAGATATTATAAATACAGTTGTAGATACAAAATTGAATTTTTTAAAAGATGTGTTGGATACTTCCAATCAGGGAAAACAGGTTTTAGAAAAGATATCTGAGAAGGTGTCTGCAAATATAATGGCACATTTGTCCCAATCTCAGGCAGCCGGTAATAAAAATATTATCGGTGAAACTGATTTAAAAACACAGATTTATATGGAATTAATAAATAAACTCAATTTAAAATTACAAAATACTTCTATTAATAATAGTGAAACGCAAAATAGCAATATAGTAGATAATAAATTACTTCAAGCTTCCAATTCAGACACCAGTATATTGAAAAGTGTTAATATGGATTCAAATACACAGGTGAATGATTCCGAAAATCAAAATAACAGTACTTCAAATAATAACAGCAATAAAGATGCAGATGTCCTTAATAAAATATTGAATTCAGGTGATAGTAATAATAAAATTGACAAAACAGTTAATTTTATGACTCAATTCAATAATATTAATAATAAAAATACTATATCAACTGAAAATCCATTGGAAAATTTAAATATCAATAAAAATTCTTTTACTGAAGATATAATAAAATCCATTAAATATATGGAGACCAATAATGTAAAAGATATGACTGTTAAAATTTCTCCTAAAGAATTGGGTAATATAACTATAAATTTGGTTATGGAAGAGGGAAAAATGAAAGCGGTAATTACAGCTTCAAACAAAGATGCTTATAATATTTTAAATTCAAATATTCAGGATTTGTCAAATAAATTTCAGAACAGTGAAATAAAAATACAAAATTTTTCATTGAATCTCTATCATGAAGATACTACATTTTTTAAAGGAGAAGGCAAAAATAGACAGGATCAGGGAAGCAGCAAGCAAAACAAGACATTAAATATAGATAGTATATCTGCTGATGAAGATACAATATTGCAGCATGATGAATACAGTGAAAATAATGTAGATATGCTTGCATAGTTTAGAGAGGAGAATGTAAATGCCTATACAGGTTTCAAATTCAAATAATTATAGTGTTCCAGCGTCTGCAGATAGTACATCAAGTAATGACCAGAAAAGTTATTCAGTAGACTCCACAAGTACAAATACTACTGATAGGGGAACCAGAATAGTAAAACAGGGTCAGGATATAGATGAAAACATGTTCTTGAAAATATTGTCAGCAGAGCTTGCCAATCAAGATCCTACAAATAGTGACAATCAAAGTGGTACTGAGTATGTAAGCCAGCTTGCACAATTTTCATCATTACAACAGATGCTTAATTTAAACACTACAAATAAATTAAATGCTGCCAACTCACTAATAAATAAATATGTTACTTTCAGTGATACTGACTCCAATGGAAATGCTGTCAGTGGTATAGTAACTGGTGTGATAAAAGATGGTGACAGTACATATTTAAATGTTATGGTAGGTCAGAGTACTGATGATAAAGGCAATGTGTCAAATCAATATCAGAAACTGGATATAAATGATGTACAGAGAATTGATGATTTGGGAGATGCTTATAATCAGACAAGCAATAATATGATACTTCTTACAGCAAGTTCACTTATTGGTAAAAAAGTTGATATAGATCAGAAAGATGAAAGTGGAAATAACTACAGTGGAATTGTTCAATCTGTATCCAGAGGTAATGGAACCATAGCTGTAAAAGTACAGCTTGAAGATGGGACAAGTAAAGAATTCAATTTTGATGATGTACTAAATGTAAAAAATTCATAAATCAATTGCAAAAATAAATTAATTTGGAGGGAAAAATATGTTACCATCATTATATTCAGGAATTAGCGGACTTAGAGCCAATCAGCAAAAATTAAATGTAGTTGCAAATAATATAGCAAATTCATCTACTACAGGTTTTAAAACTCAATCTATGAATTTTGAAGACATGATAAGCCAGAATCTTTCAGATCCCAGTGCACCAGTGAACAATGGTATTGGTGGAGTAAATGGAAAACAGAGCGGTCTTGGAGTCAAGGTCGGTGGTATAAGTACTGATTTTACAAATGGAAGTATGCAGAGTACAAATAGAAACCTTGACTTTGCACTGGATGGAACAGGCTATTTTGTGGTGAGTCCTGACGGAGGAACTGACGATTATTATACAAGAGATGGGGCATTTGTACTTGATAAAGATGGAAATCTTTTGACTCAGGAAGGAAATCATGTTATGGGTTATGCTTCAGGAGCTACTGGTACAGGTCAACCAACTACTGCTCTTTCAATTAAACAGTATTATACAAGTGCTACTAATGGAGTTGATACGGGTACTGATGCACAAAAAGTTAGTTCCTTTTCTGTCGGAAAAGATGGAAGTATAACTGTAAAACTTGGAGATGGAACTTCTTATGAAGTTGGACAGATAGGTCTGGCTTCTTTCCAGAATGAAGGCGGACTTGTAAAGATGGGAGGAAATCTCTATAAAACTTCTCCAAATTCAGGTGATGCAACTTATGGAACGTCCGGCAGTGGAAGCTTTGGAGATATAAATCAGGGAATGCTTGAAATGTCAAATGTTGATCTGGCACAGCAGTTCACAGACATGATAATAGCCCAAAGAGCTTTCCAGGCAAATGGAAAGATAATATCCACAGATGATGAAGTCCTACAGGATTTGGTAAATCTCAAAAGATAATATGTTTTAATATTTTATGCCTATCAGTAACTCTATTTAACTGATAGGCTGTAATATAATTTATAAGTCTCTGGTAAATATACATGGTTTGGATTTATAATATAATTATGATTATTTTAGGAGGCTTTTTATGATAAGATTAATGGGACTTGACAATAAGGAATTTATTTTAAATGCAGATAATATAGAGAGATTGGATGCTATACCTGAAAGTGTTATAACGCTTATTAACGGGAAAAAGTTTTTAGTCCAGGAATCCAATGATGAAATAGTAGAGAAAGTGATAATGTACAAGAGAAAAATATACGAAGGCAATTTTAAATAAATGCAAATGAACAAATGGAGGTATGCATCATGGAAAACAAAGTAGAAAAGGCGGGTTCTTCCAAGGGAAAGTTGGTTGTTATATTTATACTGATTCTTGCTGTAATAGGGGCTGGAGCCTATATTGGATACAGCAAATTTTTAAGTAGTTCCAACAAGACAGGACAGACTCAAAATCAAGTGCAAAATCAGGTGCCGCAAGTTCAGAATACTGGACAGACACAAACTGTGAATTCATCAGCATTATCACAGGTGGTATCATCCAAGACATTCCAGGTGTCATCTACTGATGGACTTACAGTTAATCTTGCAGATACAAATGCAAGCAGATATTTGAAAGTATCAGTTTATTTTGGATATGATGAAAAAAAATTAACGGCTGAATTAACTGAAAAACAGCCTATGTTGACAGATGCTGTTATTGGAATTTTGAGGACTAAAAAAGCAGCTGATATAGTTCCAAAGAATATGGATACTATAAAGATGGAAATAATCCAGAAAGTAAATCCTATGCTTAAAAAAGGCCAGATTAATAATGTATATTTTACAGATCTTATAGTGCAGTAGGAGAATATATATGGATTCACAATTTTTATGGATGTTTTTTAAAACTATTATGGCCCTTGCCTTTGTAATTTTTTTAATATATATTTCTCTCAAATATGGTGGTGGGAAATTCCAAAATGTTCAAAAGAATAAATTTGTAAAGATACTACAGAGATCACAAATATCAAAGGAGAATAGTTTACTTTTAGTGAAAATAGGGGAAAGAGCATATGTAATTTCTTCAACGACAGGTAGAATTGAGATATTATATGAACTGGACAAGGATGAAATTTCTACACTGCAAAAGGTCAATGAACTTCCACAGTATAAAAATCTAAAAGATTTCTATGAAAGATCTGGTATTGAAAAGGTAGTGAAAAATACATTAAACAATGAATGGGTAAAAAAACTTAGATATAAAAAGGAAGATAATAAGCATGAAAAATAAACACAGGAAAAATATTATAGCTATGTCTATATCTATTCTGATTTTTATTATAGCTATTATGGTTTCACAGCATGTATATGCAGCACCAGATGCATCACAGACTATGCCAATACCCAATATAAATGTTTCTATGAATAATGGAAGTTCATCTTCGTCTACTCCTCAGCAGTATGTGCAAAACATAAGGCTTCTTGTAATGCTTACAGTTATTACACTGCTTCCTTCATTTATAATGATGATGACAAGTTTTGTGAGGCTTATAGTGGTATTTGGATTTTTAAGAACTGCCATGGGTACACAGCAATCACCTCCTAATCAGGTATTGATAGGGCTTGCACTGTTCTTGACAGTTTTTATAATGTTTCCAGTGTATTCAAGGATAAATTCAAATGCAATTACTCCATATATGGAAAATAAAATAACCCAGGAGCAGGCTATAGATGCTGGAGCAAAGCCATTGAGGCAGTTTATGTTAAAGCAGACAAGGAAAAAGGATTTAAGGTTATTTGTAGATCAGGCAAAATTAAATTACAAGGTTACAGAAAATGGATCAAATGCTCCACTCTATGTTGTAATTCCTGCTTATATGATAAGTGAACTTAAAACTGCATTTGAAATAGGATTTTTGATTTATATACCATTTATGATAATAGATCTGGTAGTTGCAAGTGTTCTCATGTCTATGGGAATGTTCATGCTCCCTCCGGTTATGATATCCCTGCCATTTAAATTACTTCTATTTGTAATGGTTGATGGATGGTATTTAGTTGTAAAATCCTTGATTTCAAGTTTCTCGTGAGGTGAGTTGAATGAGTGAAAACATGGTAATTGGCATTATAAAAGATGCTGTACAGACAGGGCTTATAGTAGGTGCTCCAATTCTGGCAGTTTCAATAATTGTAGGGCTTATAATAAGTATATTTCAGGCTACTACCCAGATACAGGAACAGACTCTTACCTTTGTACCAAAGCTTATAGCTATAGCTGTAGTTGGACTTATAACAGGAAGCTGGATGCTTCATCAACTAGTAAATTTTACTCAAAGAATTTTTACATACATAGCACAGATAACGCAATGAACACATATAATTGGAGTTGGATAATTTGATAAATACATTGTACTTGACAGCTTTAGTGCTTGTATCAATAAGAATATTCTGCTTTTTTGTACTGGTTCCAGTATTTTTTCCGGAAGGGACTCCTAATATAGTTAAAGTTGGAATTACTATAGTTATGGCCTATATATTGATGCCGGGAATAAATTATTCTTCTGTAAGCAGTATAGATAATACCATGTATTTTATGTTTAACTGTTTAAATGAGGCAGCAGCAGGCCTTGCACTTGGATTCCTCACAAGCTTGTGTTTTTCTATGGTAAGGCTTGCAGGAAATCTCATGGATACTCAAGTTGGATTGTCGATGATGAGTATGTTTGATCCATCTTCGAACAGCAATACTACATTAATTGAGCGACTGCTTTATTGGTTTAGCCTGGTAATATTTCTTGTAGTAGATGGCCATCATATGCTTATAAAATCTTTAATTGAAAGTTTTAGCATAATAAAGCTTGGTAATCTATTTTTGAATCAGGCTTCTATTAATGTAATAATTAAAGCTTTTATAGAGTATTTTACTATATCAATCCAAATAGCACTGCCTATAATTTTAATAATATTATTTGCAGATTTGACCATGTCACTTATTGCAAGAACAGTTCCTCAGTTAAACGTAATGATACTTGGGCTTCCGATTAAAATATTGATAGGGCTTGCATCATTTTGTTTTGCTCTTCCTATATTTTTAAAACTAATAGAAGGTGCATTTACTGCCATACCGAATTCCTTTAGAGGATTCTATAATGCCTTGCCTGTACTCCTGGTATTCGCAAAAGATGATAAAACAGAAGAAGCTACTCCGAGAAAAAAGAGTGAGGCAAGGAAAAAGGGCCAGGTGGCAAAGAGTAAAGAAGTATCATTGGCTATGACACTTTTGGTATCTACATTGCTTATTGCAATTTTAGGAGGATATGTAGGTACACAACTTGGTTCAACTATGATAGCTTTTTTAAATAATTATTTGAATACTGCACTTAGCTATGACAGTTTAAATAAAATATTATTTGTAACTATATGGAGACTTGCCGTAGTAATTCTTCCAGTGGTGATTCCCATACTTGTTATTGGTGTTATGGCTAATTTTTTTCAGACCAGGGGTATTATAACCATGGAACCATTGAAAATGGATTTTAAGAAATTGAATCCTATAAATGGGCTAAAGCGTATGTTTTCGGTAAGATCTTTGATGGAGCTTTTAAAAGACACTGTTATAGTAGTTATAGTAGGGTATGTAGGCTACAGTTTTGTAAAGAAAAATTATACATATATAATGACACTGGGAGAATTGAATGTGCAGGCAGTAGCTAAGGCTGTAGGAAGCCTGGCTGTAGGAATATTTTTCAGGATAACACTGATCATGATTATAATTGCAGTTATTGATTATATGTTTCAACTCCGACAGTACAACAATGATCTTAAAATGTCAAAACAGGAAGTTAAAGAGGAATTCAAACAGGATGAAGGGGATCCCCAGATAAAGAATAAAATAAGGCAGAAGCAGAGAGAAATGGCTATGAGGAGAATGATGCAGGAGGTTCCAAAAGCAACTGTAGTAGTTACAAATCCTACACATGTAGCTGTGGCGCTGAAATACAAAGAAGGTGAGGATGCACCTGTTCTTGTAGCAAAAGGATTAGATAATACAGCTCTTAGAATAAAACAGGTAGCTAAGGATAATGATGTTCCAATATTTGAAAACAGATCGCTTGCTAGGCTTATATACAAAAAAGTAGATATAGATATGGAAATACCTGTTGAGATGTATCAAGCAGTAGCAGAAATATTGGCTTTGGTTTACAAGATGGGGTGATATTTTGGAAGATAGCAAAATTAAGGGAAAGTTTAGATTAAAAGCAAATAAAGATGTATTAATGCCATTAGTAGTAATAATGGTAGTTTTCATGATAATAATTCCACTGCCAGCAGCAGTACTGGATGTACTTATAGCATCCAATATAACACTATCCATAGTTATTATACTTTTAACTATGTTTACTACTGAAATACTTGAATTTTCCATATTTCCTACATTGCTTTTAATAACTACATTATTTAGATTGGCACTTAATATTTCATCTACGAGACTTATACTTAGAGATGGATACGCCGGAGAGGTTATAAATGCATTTGGAAGCTTTGTAGTAGGTGGAAATTATATGGTAGGTATAATTATATTTTTAATTATAGTTATTATACAGTTTATTGTAATAACAAATGGTGCAGGAAGAGTTGCCGAGGTTTCGGCAAGATTTACTCTAGATGCAATGCCAGGCAAGCAGATGAGTATAGATGCAGATTTGAACTCAGGATTGATAGATGAAAGGGGAGCTAAAAACAGGAGAGAGAAACTGCAGAGAGAGGCAGATTTTTATGGAGCCATGGATGGTGCCTCAAAATTTGTAAAGGGTGATGCAATAGCATCGCTTATAATTGTAGTTATAAATATAATTGCTGGAATTATAATGGGAATAGTTGTTTTGGGTATGGGTGCTTCAGATGCCGCCCAGACTTATACAAAACTTACTATAGGTGATGGACTTGTATCTCAAATACCGGCGCTTCTCATATCTACAGCTTCAGGTATACTTGTTACACGTTCCGGAGACAATGAAAATTTTGGTACTATAGCTATAAAACAATTAACCGGTTTTCCGAAAGTGATAGCTATTGCAGCTGCAGTTTTACTATTTTTGGCTATAATACCCGGACTTCCACATATAGCATTTATAATACTGTCTGCACTTTGCATGACAGCTGCATATCTTCTATATAAAGATGAAATGCAGCACAATATACAACAGAGTCAGGTAAAGCAGCAGGAAATGACTGAAATAGAGAATAAAGAACCTGAAAATGTAATGAATTTGATATCTGTAGAACCAATGGAAATTGAAATAGGTTACGGGCTTATTCCACTTGCAGATGAGAGCTCAGGAGGAGATTTGCTTCAAAGAATAACTTCAGTCAGAAGACAATGTGCTATAGAGATGGGTATAGTAGTACAACCTATAAGAATAAGGGATAATCTTCAGCTTAAGACCAATGAATATGTTATAAAGATAAGAGGAACTGTGGTTGCCAAGGGGGAACTAATGCCAAATATGTTATTGTGTATGGATCCTACAAATGGAGAAAATAGTATATCAGGGATAAGTACAGTAGAGCCATCTTTTGGATTGCCAGCTACATGGATAAACAAGGATCAGAGGGAAGAGGCTGAGATAAAGGGGCTTACAGTTGTAGATCCTACTACAGTTATGGTTACACACTTAACTGAAACTATTAAAAATCATTCTTATGAAATGATAGGTAGACAGGAAGTAAAAATGATTTTAGATTCTGTTAAAGAAAAGTATCCTACCGTTGTAGAGGAACTTATACCTGATCTTCTTACCATAGGAGAAGTTCAAAAGGTACTGCAAAACCTTTTAAGAGAAAGAGTTTCCATAAAGGATATGGTAACAATTCTAGAATCACTTGCAGATAATTCGAGAAATACAAAAGATATAGAACTTTTGACGGAGTATGTTAGATTTGCTCTTGGAAGGAGTATATGCAATTCTCTAATTGATGAAAACAACTCAATTACTGTAGTTACACTTTCACTTGATTTGGAAGAATTGGTTGCAAATAATATACAAAAGTCCATGCAAGGTTCATTTCCGGCCATAGATCCGGATACTACCAGCAAAATATTGAATTCACTAAAATCAACTTTGGATTCAGTTTATTTTAATGATAATCAACCTGTAATTTTAGTATCTCCTAAAATAAGAGCTGCATTTAGAAAGCTAATTGAAATGGTATTTCCTTCTGTAAATGTACTTTCATTAAACGAAATACCTAATGATGTGGAGATAAAAACCGAAGGGGTTGTTTCAATAAAATGATTGTGAGAAAATATAAAGCTAGAAATATGCATGAAGCCATTTTAAAAATAAGACGTGAACTTGGAAAGGATGCTGTTATAATAAGCCAGAGGAAGATAAGAAAGGGTGGACTTTTAGGACTTTTTTCACAGAAGATATTTGAGGTTACAGTAACAGCAGACAATTCAGATACAAGAGATATAAATGATTATGATACCACCGAAAGTATTGAAGCATTTAAAAAGGCAGTAAAGCATAAAACACATGATCTGGAACGTATAAATAATGAGGATATAATAAAAGAAGTAAAAGATATGAGAAATATGTTAAATAATGTAATGCAAAACTCAATAGGTATAGGAAAAAGCAAACTTCAACTAAAATTGGAAAACAGTGATTTAAATACATCTGTAATTAACAATATAATGCGGGAAATGAGTACAATAACAGGAGATTTGGAGGATAGGGAAAAGCTCAGACTTGTAGTACAAAATATGATTAGAGTAGATCATAGAAAGCTTGATAAAACAGTAGTTTTAGTCGGACCAACAGGTGTTGGAAAGACTACTACTATTGCAAAGCTTGCAGGGAAAATGGCACTTGTTGAAAATAAAAAAGTTGGACTTATAACTATTGATACTTATAGAATAGGTGCTGTTGAACAATTGAGAACTTATGCAGATATAATAAATATACCTTTTAAAGTAGTACTTAATGTTAAAGATATGGAGAAGGCCATTGAGAGCATGGAAGATTGCGATGTTATTTTAGTAGATACAACAGGGAGAAGTAGTAAAAATAAAATGCAGATATCAGAATTGAGAACATTTATTAATAAATTAAATACAGATAATATCCATCTTGTAATAAGTTGTACTACTAAGAACAGTGATATAGATGTAATAGTAAATGGATACAAGCAATTAAATTATAATAATGTAATAATAACTAAACTTGATGAAACCTGTACATATGGTTCCATACTAAATATTGAAAATTCGTCCAGCAAGCCTATTAGTTTTGTTACTACAGGACAAAACGTGCCAGAAGATATTAAGTGTATGGATTCAGATGAACTTACAAAGCTTGTACTAGGAGAGGATATAATATGCTAGATCAGGCTGAGCAATTAAGAAAACTTGTAAAAAAAAGTGAAAAAAATTATGAAACAAATAATCAGAAAAGACCTGTCATACTTACAATTACTTCTGGAAAAGGAGGTGTAGGTAAAAGTAATTTTGTAGTGAATACAGCTATATGCCTCCAGAAGATGAATAAAAAGGTTCTTATATTTGATGCAGATATAGGAATGGGAAATGATGATGTACTTATGGGATTTTTACCTAAATACAGTGTATATGATATAATATTTAAAGGTAAAAATATTGAAGATGTTGTTATAGAAGGACCATTTGGAATAAAATTACTTCCAGGTGGAACGGGAATATCAAAATTAAATGAAATTACAGAGGAGCAAAGAGATAATTTTATTAAAATGTTATCTAAATTGGAGGATATTGATTATATAATAATGGATACTGGTGCTGGAATAAATAAGAGTGTCTTGGGATTCATAACTTGCTGTGACTATCTATTTGTAGTTACAACACCTGAACCTACAGCTATTACAGATGCCTATAGTTTAATAAAAGTTGTAGATTATTTTAAAATTAAAAATTCAGCCAGTATTATTATAAATAAAGTATTCGACAATATAGAGGGAGAGAAAGTTTTCAATAAATTTAATGCTGCAGTAAATAGATTTTTAAGTATAAATTTAAATTATCTTGGATGTATATCAGAAGATAGAAAGTTAGTACAAGCAGTTAAAAATCAAGTACCAGTAGTAATAAATTTTCCTAGTTCAGCAGCATCAGAAGATATAAGAAATATAGTACAAAAATTACTTGGAGTAAAAAGTATAAAAAAAGATAGTGGAATTCAGCAATTATTTAAAAGAATTTTTGATATTTTTTCATAAGGAGAAGATTTATATGCCCTCTAATATTGAGTTTGAAGTAAACAGCAGAATTGAGATAGAAATGGAAGATGAATATTATAAAAGCAATATTCAAGATGTGGGAAATGATTGTATTGGTATAAGTATTCCAGTTAACAATGGAACATATTTGCCACTTCATAAAGGTGACAAGATAAAATGTATATATTTTGATAATAATCAAATGTACACTTTTAATACAGTAGTTGTTTCAAGAAAAATAGATAGAATATTTATAGTAGTAATCAAAAAACCTACCGAGGTAAGGGAATATCAGAGACGAAATTTTGTAAGAGTACCATTTACCAAAGAAATTTTATACTCTGTAATTACTGATGATAATCAAATAAATTTCTTAAATGCTACCTCGCTTAATATAAGTGGTGGAGGAATGAAATTAGCTATTGATGCCAAATTTGGTCATAAAATAACATATGGTTGTGAACTTATAATTATTATACCTGTTGATGATAAGAATATAACTTTAAAGGGGAAAATAGTTAGAATAAGTAATAATAAAGAAAATAAAAAACTTATATGCGGAATATCTTTTGTTGATGTGGATAAAAATACTAGAGAAAAAATAATAGAATTGGTTTTTGAAATTATGAGAGAACAGATAAGAAAAGGAGTAAAGGGGGAGTAGCAATGGCAGTACCAATTAAATCTGATGTAAAAGAAGAGATGGTAAAGAGATATCTTCCTCTTGTAAAATATATTGCTTCTAGAGTTATAATAGGAAAAACCAAATATATTGAATATGAAGATTTGGTTAGCTACGGTATAGTAGGACTTATGGATGCTATAAATAAATTTGATGAAAGCCGTGGTATGAAATTTTCTACCTATGCTTCTATTCGAATAAAGGGATCCATGATAGATGAACTTAGAAAGAATAGTCCTATTCCAAAAGGAGCTATAGATAAGCTTAACAGATATAATAGGGCGATAGAGTTACTTCAGACAGAATTGGGACGAGAGCCTACCAATGATGAAATATGCAAAAAATTAGATATATCTATTAAAAACATAGTTGAAATAGAAAATTATATTAATTATATATCAGTAGTATCCCTTGAAAATTTAATATTTTCAGAAGATGATAATATTCCTATTATAGGTACGATACAGGACAATAAAAGTCCAAGCCCTGAAAGAAGTCTGGAAAAAAAAGAACAGTTGGAATATTTGACCAGGGCACTTGAAATATTAAATGAAAAAGACAATTTGGTTCTTACACTTTATTATTATGAAGGACTTACATTAAAGAAGATAGGAAAGATTTTAAATGTATCTGAATCGAGAGTATGTCAACTGCACAGCAGGGCTATAATACATCTTAGAAAAGCCATGTTAAAGTTAAAATATGAAATCTAGGGGTGGAATCCTGTAATGGAATCAATTATACTATTTATAATAGGAATATTACTTATAGTTTTTAATGCCAAAAGTATATTTAAAGAAAAAAATTCTTTTCAAAACAAACTTAATGAAAGCAGTGGCTCTATTAAAGATTTTGATGTGGAAATAGGCAATCTCAGACATGAATTTGCAGAGACAATTTTTGAACTTCAGAAACAGATAGAGAAAAATGATAATGAAGTTAAAGATAATTATAATATGGAGAAAAGTGAATCAAGTGAGGAAATATCTAAATTCGAAAATTATAATAATGTTAAAATAGATGAAATAAAGGAAATGTTGGATGATAATATGTCAATAGATGAAATATCGGAGAGTACTGGAATAGGCAAGGGGGAATTGCTATTAATAGAGGAACTATACATAAAACAATAAAAAAAATTATAGCAATTCTTGAATTGTTAAGTGATAGAAAAGTCCTTCTGGGAATTGGAATTGGAATCATAATTGCAACTTCTGTAATGCTTGAATCAAAAATCAGATATACAATGAGTAAAAATCAAATAGAGCAAAAAGCAAGGTCTATGGGAATGCAATATCCAGAAGAAATAAAGGTTATTGATAATCAGAATGGAGGAAAAAGATGATTAGAAGTTTTTATTCAGCAGTATCAGGCATGATAACCCAGGAAGCCAAACAGGATGTTATAACAAACAATCTTGCAAATGCAAACACAGTAGGATTTAAACAGGATGATCTTGCAGTAGGTGATTTTGGTGATATGCTCCTGCAAAATTACGATAAGATAGTTAATGGAAAAAATGCAAGAAATGTAATAGGGAGTATAAGCCTTGGAAGTAGAGTAAATGGAGTAAATACTGAATTTAGCCAGGGCAGCATAAAGCAGACCGATATAGCTACAGATTTTGCTATTGAAGGCAGAGGCTTTTTTACAGTATCAAGACAAGAAGGTAATGCAAATAATACATATTATACTAGAGATGGTCATTTTCATATAAATATCAATGGGACTCTTGTAGATGACAGTGGCGATACCGTACTTGCAAGGGATATACAGACAGGGGCTTTAGGAGCTATAAATGTTGGAAATGGAAAATTACAGTGTGACTCGCAGGGAAATATAAGTATAGATGGAATCCCAAGGTATAAATTATATACAGTAGACTTTAATGACTATAATAATTTAACAAAGACGGGGGACAACTTGTATAGAGGAACAACAGGTGCCCGGGAAATTAATGCAAATGTAAAACAAAACTTTCTTGAAAGTTCAAATGTAAATGTAGTTAATACCATGGCAAATATGATTACTACAATGAGAACTTTTGAAACAAACCAAAAGGCCGTTCAATCTATAGATGAGTCTTTGGACAAACTTATAAATCAGGTTGGAAGAGTTTAAATAATTTATTTTAGACCAGCTAGTAAAAGTCAATAGAA
>NZ_APMH01000016.1 GCF_000359585.1 Clostridium tyrobutyricum DSM 2637 = ATCC 25755 = JCM 11008
CTAAAATTAACCAGGTTATTATAAACTGTTACAGTTTGAGATGGATAGCTGCAATGATCTTTATCTTTTCTGTTAACATATATATATAATAGTGCTTTGGTTATTTTACATTTAGAAGGTATTGAACCAGGAATATCAAACTTTAAAAGACTTCTATAGGAATCCGGGCAGTTCTTATATCTTGTGTATTCGCCTGTATATAAAACTGAAGATGAAA
>NZ_APMH01000017.1 GCF_000359585.1 Clostridium tyrobutyricum DSM 2637 = ATCC 25755 = JCM 11008
ATAAAATTTTTGCCTGGGAAAAATTCTGATATATACACATTATCAGTTGGATAAGCATTATAAGTAGTCATTAAGTTACACCTCACTTTTAGAGTATTATTCTAGTGTAATAAATTTATAGTTTGCTCAATTTAATATATGTAATTCCATATTTTTAGTTCCATAATTATATAAATTCTGCACATAATATGCAGATTAAGATTAAAAGAGTCCTCTATGATTTAGAGGACTCTAAGGATATTAATCTAGTTTTGTAATTACTAGTTGAGCATTTACGTTAGGAGTATTTTCGAGAACTATAGTGTTTGTTGAAGTATTTCTTAAAGTTATTATATCTCCAGCATTAAGAGTTAATACAGCATTTCCAGAAGTCTTGCCAGCACCTAATAAAACAATAACTTGAGTTGATGGCTGAACAAATCCATTTACAGCAATTGCTAAAGAAGCAGTATTTGAATTAATTGTTGTAGATATAATATAGTTTATTTCATATATTCCAGTTTGGGTAATACTAATTTCGGCAGTACCTGTTGTGTGTGCAATACCATTCAGATAACCATTATTACTAAACAGGATATCACCATTGACAATAGCCATACTATCTTGAAGATTATAAATATATCCATAAGCATTCAGACCATTTGCAGGTCCAGTAGCACCATCAGCACCAGCAGGGCCTTGAGGACCTTGAGGACCCTGGAGACCAGTAGGACCTTGAATCCCTTGAGGGCCGGTAGGGCCAACGGAACCTTGAGGACCATCAACACCGGCAGGACCTTGAACGCCTTGAGGACCCTGAGGACCTTGAGCACCGGCAAGACCTTGAGCACCAGCAGGACCAGTAGGACCGGCAGGACCTTGAATACCGTCAACACCATTAGTACCAGCAGGACCTTGAACACCTTGAGGACCAATAGGACCTTGGGCACCTTGAGGGCCGGCAGGGCCATTAATACCTTGAGGGCCAGCAGCACCAGCAGGACCTTGAGCACCGTCAGGACCAATAGGACCTTGAATTCCTTGAGAACCAGTAGGACCAATGGGGCCTTGAGGACCATTTGCACCAGCAGGACCCTGAGGACCATTTGCACCAGTAGCACCGTTCAAACCGTCAGCTCCAGCAAGACCTTGAGGACCAGTAGCACCGGTAGCACCATTCAAACCATTTAAACCATTAGCACCATTTAGACCATTTAAGCCGTTAGCACCAGCAGGACCTTGAGGACCGGTAGCACCGTTTAAGCCGTCAGCACCTTGAGGACCTTGTGGACCAGCAGGACCTTGAGAACCAGTAGGGCCAACAGGACCCTGAGGACCTTGAGGACCAGTAGCACCGTTTAAGCCGTCAGCACCTTGAGGACCTTGGGGACCATCAGGGCCTTGAGGACCGTTAGGGCCAGCAGGACCTTGAGAACCAGTAGGGCCAACAGGACCCTGAGGACCTTGAGGACCGGTAGCACCGTTTAAGCCGTCAGCACCTTGAGGACCTTGTGGACCAGCAGGACCTTGAGAACCAGTAGGGCCAACAGGACCCTGAGGACCTTGAGGACCAGTAGCACCGTTTAAGCCGTCAGCACCTTGAGGACCTTGGGGACCATCAGGGCCTTGAGGACCGTTAGGGCCAGCAGGACCTTGAGAACCAGTAGGGCCAACAGGACCCTGAGGACCGGCAGGACCAGTAACACCATTTAAGCCGTCAGCACCTTGAGGACCTTGGGGACCAGCAGGGCCAGGACATCCTTGAGGACCGTTAGGGCCAGCAGGACCTTGAGAACCAGTAGGGCCAACAGGACCCTGAGGACCGGCAGGACCAGTAACACCATTTAAGCCGTCAGCACCTTGAGGACCTTGGGGACCAGCAGGGCCAGGACATCCTTGAGGACCGTTAGGGCCAGCAGGACCTTGAGAACCAGTAGGGCCAACAGGACCCTGAGGACCGGCAGGACCAGTAACACCATTTAAGCCGTCAGCACCTTGAGGACCTTGGGGACCAGCAGGACCTTGAGAACCAGTAGGGCCAACAGGACCCTGAGGACCGGCAGGACCAGTAGCACCGTTTAAGCCGTCAGCACCTTGAGGACCTTGAGGACCGTTAGGGCCAGCAGGACCTTGAGAACCAGTAGAGCCAGCAGGACCCTGAGGACCGGCAGGACCAGTAACACCATTTAAGCCGTCAGCACCAGCAGGACCCTGAGGACCAGTTGGGCCAGTAGGGCATACTGGGCATGGTTTTTCACATTTATAGTCTATGGATAAATAAGGACTATTAGCACCTCTACTGCTATCATATCCAATTATAGTATAAGGAGTATCCTCTATTCCGACTAATGTTAAACCATTATTTGCAATGGTATTATTGTACCAGTCTCTAACTAAATTTGTAATATCAAATTTTACATAATGACCTATATCCTTATTAGATATTTTAATTTTATATGGAGTAATTGAAATATTAGGTGCATTATTCCATGTAACTGTGTTTTGACTAAAATTAACCAGGTTATTATAAACTGTTACAGTTTGAGATGGATAGCTGCAATGATCTTTATCTTTTCTGTTAACATATATATATAATAGTGCTTTGGTTATTTTACATTTAGAAGGTATTGAACCAGGAATATCAAACTTTAAAAGACTTCTATAGGAATCCGGGCAGTTCTTATATCTTGTGTATTCGCCTGTATATAAAACTGAAGATGAAACAAAGTTCTTATTTGGGAAAAACTCGGATATATAGACATCATCAGTAGGATAAGCTCTGTGAATAGTCATATAATACATACCTCACTTTCGAGTATTATTCTGTTGTAATAAAACAAGTTTTAATTTGCTTCAATTATAATATATTGTAGGACAGTAGGTTTGGTTACATATTAGAGTGCTTAAATTAAAGTATTTAAATTAAAGTGCTTAAACTTTTAAATGTTATTTTTATTGTGCAATAATTAAAATATGTGATACTATGATTCATATGCAAAAATTAAAAAATAAAATTGATACTTGGAGATGAATATATGAAAAAAATTGAGTTATTAGCTCCTGCTGGAGATATGCACAGCTTATATGCAGCAGTTCAATCTGGAGCTGATGCAATTTATCTAGGTGGAAATAAATTTTCTGCTAGGGCTTACGCAAATAATTTTAATAATGAGAATCTTGAAGTTGCAGTTAAATACTGTCATATTTATGATGTTAAAATATACATAACTATAAACACGCTTATGAAGGAAAATGAATTGAAAGAGGCAGTTAGATATACAAAGTTTTTACATAGTATAGGTGTAGATGGTCTTATAATACAGGATATAGGATTTGCAATTAATATAAAGAAAATTCTACCTGATTTTGAATTACATGCTTCAACTCAGATGACAGTTCATAATCTTGAAGGTGCACTGTTTTTAAAAGAAATTGGATTTAAAAGAATAGTATTATCTAGAGAACTTTCGTTAAAAGAGATACAATATATATCAAGAAATCTTGGAGTTGAAACTGAGATATTTATACATGGAGCTCTTTGTATTTGTTATTCAGGTCAATGTCTTATGAGCAGTACGATTGGTGGAAGAAGTGGGAATAGGGGAAGATGTGCACAACCTTGCAGACTTCCATATAGTGTAGTAAATTTACAAAATGGAGTCAACAGAAAAGGATATATTTTAAGTCCTAAAGACATGTGTATTATTGAAAATATAGAAGATATAATAAATACTGGTGCAGCTTCTCTAAAAATTGAGGGAAGAATGAAAAGACCAGAATATGTAGCTGGAGTTGTAAGTGAATACAGAGCTGTAATAGATGAATATATAGATTCCAAAAGTAAAAATAATAACATTAATATAAGTGAACGCAAAAAGAGATTATTACAACTATTTAATAGGGAAGGATTTTCTAAGGCATATTTATTTAAAAATACAGGAAAAGATATGATGTCTTATTCGTTTCCAAAGAATACAGGAGTTGAAATTGGAAAGATTGAAAAAGATATGACTATTCTTTTAAATGAGTGTATATCTAAAGGTGATGGAGTTAGGAATAACAAAAATGGATTCACTGTTTCTAAAATAATTGAAAATAACAGAGAATTGGATCATGCTGAGAAAGCTAAAAGAGTAAAACTTATGCCAATAAGATATAAACCAGGTGATATAATATATAAGACATCGGATTTAAATCAACTTAAGAGATTGGAAAATATTTATAGAAAACCTTACAAAAGGAAAATACACTTAAATCTAAAAGTAAAATTCAAAGTAGGAACAGAATTTTTACTTGAAACCAAATATAAGAATCATGTATTTACTTTTGCTGGTGAAATTGTTGAAAGTGCAGTTAAAAGACCTGTTACCAAAGATAGAATAAGTGAAAATCTATTAAAAACAGGGGATACCCCTTTCAAATTTTCAAATATGGAATTTATAGATTATGAAGAAGGATTTTTACCTATATCTGAAATAAATATTGCCAGAAGAGAGCTTATAAATAAAATTGAAAAGTACGTGCTTGGGAAAAATATGCCTGTAGTTAATGATAAATATAAATTTGATATAACTGATATTGAAACTGAAGTTGATTTACCAGGAAATATAATATTTGTAACCACAAATGATCAGCTTAGAGCAGCTTTAGAATTAAACTTCAATTCCATATGTGTAGACCCTTTTCAACGAAAGAACTCAATTGAATTGAATAATATTGAAGGTAATATAGATATATATATTAAAGCTCCTAATATAATAAAGGAGGAATTCGATTATATATGCAATTTTATAGAAAAAAATTCTAATAGAATTAAAGGTATAATTACCTCAAATCTAGGTATATTGAACAGATTTAAAAATAAAATAAATTTAATTGGAGATTATAAACTTAATATATTTAATAGTGCTTCTTTGAAGTTTTACAATGGATTTACAAATGGAAATTGTTTGAGTGTAGAGTTAAGTAGAGGTGAAATTAGAAATGTATTAAATAATACCAAATATAGTGCTCAAATATTGATGTATGGGAAAATTGAACTTATGGTAAGCGAATATTGTGCTATAGGAAGTACTTTTGGAGGCAAGACTGCTTCAAAAAACTGCAATAGTTCCTGTGAACATGGTGAATATTGTATTATAGATAGAAAAAATATAAAATTCCCGATTAAAACAGATAAGTTCTGCAGAAGTCATATATATAATAGTGTTTCTTTAAATTTAATATCTGATATGAAAGAAGTTAGGAATATGGGCATAAAAAGTTTTAGACTGGATTTTTTAGATGAAAGTTATGAACAAACCAAAAACATATTAAAAGCTTTTATTTCAGAAAAGTGGAGTGGAGATTTTTCTGAATTTACGAGAGGCAGTTATAAAAGAGGAGTAGAGTAAATTTAATATATTTTTAGTGAAATATGAAAGGATGAATAATTTTACATGAACGAAAAGTCTTTAGAAATATTGGAATTTAACAAGATAAAGAAAAGAATAGAAGAATATACCAACACTGTTGCAGCTAAAGATATAATAGAGGATCTAAAACCTTATGATAATATTTATGCAGTAAGACAGCACTTGGAAGAAACTAGAGAAGCGTTTAAATTACTGGTGATCAAGGGCGAGGTTCCTTTTGATGGAGTTTATGATGTGAGAACTGGGATAACTATGGCAAAAAAAGGTTCGGTACTTATGCCCATTCAGATACTGAGAATAGGTGCAGTGCTAAGGTCTGCAAGAAGATTTAAAAAATATATAAGTCATAAAGATGATGAAGAATCGTTTCCTGTAATAGAAGACATATGTTCAGGAATTACGGAATTGAATAAGTTGGAAGATAAAATATTTTTATCCATAGAAAGTGAAGAACAAGTATCGGATAGGGCAAGTTCTACTTTGTATAAAATTAGAAGAAGTTTAAGAGATAAAAATTCTTCTGTAAGAGATAAAGTGAATTCTCTTATGAGAAATTATTCCCAGTATTTGCAGGACAGTATATATACCATGAGAGGGGATAGATATGTACTTCCAGTAAAATCAGAGCATAAATCCATGGTTCCTGGATTAGTACATGATCAAAGTGCAAGTGGATCTACTCTGTATATAGAACCTATGGGGCTTGTAAATCTCAATAATGAAATAAAGGAATTAAAATTAAGTGAAAAAGCTGAAATAGAAAGAATACTGGCAGAGTTGTCACTAGAGATATATGATGATATATCTGCAATTGAGATAGATGCCAACATATTGTGGGAACTGGATTTTATATTTGCAAAAGCTAAATTTGCAAATGATTTAAATTGTACAATTCCTTCAGTAAATGAAGATGGAATTGTAGATATAATACAGGCAAAACATCCTCTTATAGATAGAAAAGTAGTTGTCCCAATGGATATATACATGGGAAAGAAATTTAAGTCTCTTGTTATAACAGGTCCTAATACAGGAGGAAAAACAGTAACGTTAAAAACCATAGGGCTTTTGCATATTATGGCTTTAAGTGGGCTTATGATACCCGCAAGGGAAAATTCCACAGTAGGATTTTTTAATGAAGTATTTGCTGATATTGGTGATGAACAAAGTATTGAACAAAATTTGTCTACTTTTTCTTCTCATATGACAAATATAGTTAATATTATAGATAAGGCGGATGAAAAGTCTTTAGTACTATTTGATGAACTTGGTGCAGGAACTGATCCAACTGAAGGAGCTGCACTTGCAGTTGCAATACTTGAAAATTTGAAGAAAAGAGGTTCAAGTATAGTTGCAACTACCCACTATAGTGAATTAAAAGTATATGCACTTAAAACTGAAGGAGTTGAAAATGCATCTGTAGAATTTGATGTTGAGACATTAAGACCTACATATAGACTTATAATAGGAATACCCGGAAAATCCAATGCCTTTGAAATATCAAAACGACTTGGACTCCCAAATTTTATAATAGAAGATGCCAGGGAAAATATAACTAGTGAAACTTTAAAATTTGAGGATTTAATTCAAAATCTTCAGGATAGAAATTTAAAAGCTGAGGCATATAAAAGAGAAGCTGAGAATCTAAAGGCTGATACTTTAAAAATTAAAGATAAGTATGACAGTAAATTGAAAAAACTTCAGAATACTAGAGACAAGATATATATGGAGGCACAGAGAGAGGCAAAAAATATAATAAAAGAAGCAAAAGATGAATCGGATAAAATAGTACGTGAAATGCATGAGATGGAGAGACTTGGATATACTTCTGAAGCTAGAAAAAATCTGGAAATGCACAGAAAAAAAATTAACCAAAAATTAGATGAGACCGAAAGTAAGCTATATATAAATAAAAGTGATGATGGCGAAAAACTTGAAAATGTAAAAGAAGGAGAAGAAGTATTTCTACCTTCACTCAATCAAAATGTAATAGTTCTTACAACACCTGATAATAGAGATGAGGTTCAAGTTCAGGCAGGTATAATGAAGGTAAGTGCAAAATTAAAAGATTTAAGAGCTCCAAAGGGAATTTCAAAACAGCAGAAAAAGAAAAAAAGAGAAGCTAAATTGAATTTCAAATCAGTATCAAGTTCTGTAGATCTAAGGGGTATGGACTCTATAGAAGCATCTTATACTACTGATAAATATTTAGATGATGCCTATATGGGTGGATTAAAAGAAGTAGTCATAATTCATGGAAAAGGGACTGGTGTGCTTAGAAATTCTATAAATGAAATGTTAAAGCATCATTCTCATGTTAAAACCTACAGATTAGGTGAATATGGTGAAGGTGGAACGGGAGTTACTGTAGTTGCACTTAAATAGGAGGTTTATATATGATTATAGTAAGTGCATGTCTTTGTGGAATAAATACAAGATATGATGGAAAGTCCAGTTTGGATTATAAAGTTTTGGAACTTCTAAAATCCGGAAAAGCAATACCCGTATGTCCTGAGCAGCTTGGTGGTTTGACTACACCACGACTTCCATGTGAAATAAATGGGGGAACTGGAAAAGATGTATTAATTGGAAAAGCTAGAATAGTTGATAAAGAGGGAAATAACTTAACCGAGCAGTTTGTAAAAGGAGCTAATGAAGTAATAAATATATGTAAAGTATGTTCTATAAAAACCGCCATATTAAAATCCAAGAGCCCATCCTGTGGATATGGAAAAATATATGATGGAAGTTTTTCTGGAAATGCTATAAATGGAAATGGAGTATTTGCACAACTGCTTATAGAAAATAACATAGAGGTTATTGAAGTATAAAATTCAGAATAGCTCCAATTTTATTGTGAGCTATTCTGAATTTGTTGAATCAAGAATATTTTATTACTTTACCACTTTAATGTATTCGACTTCAGGATCTTCCGTTCCTTGAACATAGAGGCCTGCTTCTTTAAGTTGTTTAACATAGTCAACTATATCCTTTGTTATTTCTTCTCCAGGACAGAGTACTGGAATTCCAGGAGGATAAGCCATTAAAAATTCTCCACTAATCATACCAACACTATTTTTTAAAGAAACAGCTTCTTTTTTTGCATTAAAAGCATCTCTTGGAATTTTAATTTGTCTTGGAATATCAGGAACATCAAGAAAATCTGACTTTTTAGTATTATTTCCAAAATACTCCCTACTGATTTCTTTAAGGGCATTTATCAGAGCATCCATATTTTCCCTTGTATCTCCAAAGGATCCTACAGCTAGAACATTATATATATCTGAAAGTTCCATTTGAATATGATATTTATTTGATAAAATCATATCTAAATCGTATCCGGTTATTCCCAAATCCCTACAAGTAATAGTTATCTTTGTGGGATCTAATGAATATACACCGCTGTTACCTAGAAGTTCCTCTCCAAAACAATAAAGACCAGAAATTTTGTTTATTTCACATCTGACATAATTCGCTAGATCTATAGCTTTATCCAATAGTTCTTTACCATTGATGGCAATCTGCCTTCTAGCACAATCCAGGGAAGCCATTAGTATGTAAGAAGGTGAAGTAGTTTGTAGTAATGATAAAACCTGCTGTACTCTATGAACGTCAACTCTTTCAGAATTAACATGCAGCAATGAGGCTTGAGTAAGTGCACCTATTATTTTATGAGTACTTTGGCAGCACATATCACTTCCTGCATCCATAGAGGAAAGGGGAAGTTTTTTGTTGAAACTCAGGTGTGGTCCATGGGCTTCATCTACTATTAATGGAATATCATAACTATGAACAATAGTTGCTATTTTTTTTATATCTGCAGCTACACCATAGTATGTTGGATTTATAATTAAAACTGCTTTTGCATCACTATTTTCTTCTAGTGATTTAGCAACGGTTTCAGGAGTTACGCCATGGGCAATTCCCACCCGTTTATCAAGTTTAGGCTGCATATATACGGGAATAGCACCACTTAATATAATTCCTGCTGTTACCGATTTGTGAACATTTCTAGGAATTATAATTTTATCACCTGAATTTACTACAGACATAATCATTGCCTGTATTGCTCCTGATGTTCCATGTATTGAAAAAAAAGCAGCGTCTGATCCATATGCATCAGCTGCTAATTCCTGAGCCCTTTTTATAGGACCTGTAGGATGATGCAGACTGTCAACTGATTTGAAAACTGTCACATCTATTTTAAAAGGATTTTCACCTATAAAGGCCTTGAATTCTGCATCTGCTCCAACACCTTTTTTGTGACCCGGTACATGAAATGGTATAGTTTCTCGTTTTACGTATTCCATTAATGCATCAAATAGCGGAGTTTCATTTTGATCTAATTTGTACATCTAGATATGCACCTTCTTTCATAAAAAAACATCCCTTAACTCTTGAATTTAAAGGGTTTTCTTATATTTAATAAAAACTAATATTATTATATGTTAATTATTTTATAAATTCAACAATATAAATAAATTTTAAAGCGGGCAAAAGTGATTTTAATAAGTATTTATAGTATAATTGTAAATGTTAAATATTGATATATAGATTATTTTTATAACTAATGGGAGGTATTAATTAATGTATAGAGAAAAATATGAACAGTGGTTGAACTCAGAATTTATTGATGAAGATACAAAAAAAGAATTACGAAATATTAAAGATGAGCAGGAAATAGAAGATAGATTCTATAAAGATCTTGAGTTTGGCACTGGTGGCCTTAGGGGAGTAATGGCAGCAGGAACAAATAGAATGAATATATATACTATAGGAAAAACTACACAGGGTTTATCTGATTACTTATTAAACAAATATAAAAATGCAGATATATCCGTATCTATAGGATATGATTCAAGAATTATGTCAAAGGAATTTGCTGAAAGGGCGGCACTTAATTTATGTGCAAATGGAATTAAAGTAAATTTATTTGAATCTTTAAGGCCTACTCCTATGTTGTCTTATGCAGTTAGATATTTTAAAAGTAAAGCGGGAATAGTAATAACTGCATCTCACAATCCAAAGCAGTATAATGGATATAAGGTTTATGGAGAAGATGGTGGACAGGTGACCGATACTTTAGCCAAAGAAATATTATATAGTATAGAAAATGTAGATGATATTTCTAAAATTAAAAATATGAGCAGATCTGGTGCAGAAAATAAAAAACTGTTGAATATAGTTGGAGAAGAAGTAGACAGATCATATTTAGAAAAAGTAAAAGGACTTGGAATAAGAAAAGAATTAGTTAAATCAAAAGCAAAAGAATTGAATATAATATATACACCAATTCATGGCAGTGGAAATGTTCCAGTAAGAAGAGCACTTAGTGAATTAGGCTATGAGAACGTATTTGTAGTAAAAGAGCAGGAAAAGCCAGATGGGAATTTTCCAACTGCACCATATCCTAATCCAGAGGATCCAAAAGTATTTGAAATAGCTCTTGATATGGCTAAAAAGATAAAGCCGGATATAATATTTGGAACCGATCCAGACTGTGACAGAATTGGAGTTATAGTAAAAAACTCTAATGGAGAATATAAAATCTTAACTGGAAATCAGACTGGAATCCTCTTGACAAATTACATTTTATCATCTTTAAAAGAATTCAATTCAATACCTGAAAATGGAGCTATAGTTAAGACAATTGTAACTACAGAAGCTGCTTCAAAAATAGCAGAAGATTATGGGGTCGAAATAATAGATGTACTTACAGGTTTTAAATATATAGGAGAAAAAATAAAGGAATTTAAAAAGAGTGGAGACAAGAATTTTATATTTGGATTTGAAGAGAGCTATGGGTATCTCGCAGGTGATTTTGTAAGAGATAAGGATGCAGTAATTGCATCTACACTTATATGTGAAATGTCCTTATACTATAAATCCAAGGGTATGAGTTTATATGATGCACTTATAGCATTGTATGACAAATATGGATACTACAGGGAAAAACTTGTATCAGTAGAACTTAAAGGAAAAGAAGGTCATGAAAAAATCGAAAAAATAATGCAGTATCTTAGACATTCAATGAAGAATATTGTTGGCAGTGTAAAAATAGTCAAGAAGATGGATTATAAACTAAGTGTGGAGAAAGATCTTGTAAGTATAAAAGAAATTCCTATTAATTTGCCTAAATCAAATGTTCTCAAGTTTATACTGGAGGATAAATCCTGCTTTGTAGTAAGACCTTCTGGAACAGAACCCAAGATAAAAATATATCTCTCTGTAATAGGAAATACTTTGGATGATTCCAAGAATAGAATTGAAAATTTTCAAAAGAAGATTGATAATATATTTGATGATGCACGTGAAAGTTAAAATATAAAGATATAGGTGAGATTTATGAATATAGAAGCACATTTTAAAGATAAACTATCAAGTATAATGTTTTTAGAGATAAACAGGGAAACTTTGCAAAAAGTATTCAAAGTCGATTTGAATGAAAACATATATATACCATTAAAAGCTAAAAACATAGTAGATACTGTTAAAGCTGAAAAAAATATGGATAAAATACCTGTAGCATTTTTTATAGAAGGTATGTTTTATGTACTCGGGGCAGATAGTAAATTTAAATTCAATGACTGCTATAAGAGTATATTAAAAAATACTAAGGATTCAGTACCATTAATAAAGGCTGAAATAGCAGACAGAGTAAAAAATAAAAATTATGAAGATGCGTATATACTTTTAAAAGGATTGCTCTGTGTGGAAAAAACTGAGGAAGTATATGATAAAACTATATTTATAATAGATAGACTTAGAATCATGAACAACGATTATAGAGATGAAGAATTGGAAATATTGGAGGGAGCTGAGGGCATTGATAACTATGCTCTCCCATATTTCTATCATGCAATAATTGAAAAAGAGAGAGAAGATTATGAAAAGGCTCTTTTCTATATTAATAACTATATATCAAAAGGTGGAGAGCAAACTCTAGAAGTTACAGATTTTAAAGAGTCAGTTAAATCAGTAGTAGATTTTGATAGAGCCAAGGAGATTTTGAATGAAAACCCTAAAGAAGCATTGAAAAAGCTTATTCCATTAATGGACACTTTTGGAGATCACGCTTCACTTTACTATTACATAGCTGTAGGTTATAGACTGCTTCAAAACTATGAAAAGGCAATATATTATTTAAATGAAGCCCTCAGCATAGACAGCAGTATAGTTGAGATAGTAAATGAAATGGGAATAAATTATGCATCTATTGGAGATTACCAAACTGCTTTAGCATATTTGAGAAAAGCTTTTGAAGCTACTAGATCTGTGGAGATATGTACCAATATAATAATGTGTTATTTGAATCTTGGAGACGTGGATAATGCAAAACTTAACTATGATATTGCAAAAAAGCTTGATCCAAATGATGAAATAGTTTTACAGATTAAAGATTATTTGGAAAAAGATTAACAAATTATTTGAAAGGAGATTTTATTTTGAAAGTTAAAAAAGCTATAATACCAGCTGCAGGACTGGGAACCAGATTCCTGCCGGCAACTAAAGCCCAGCCCAAGGAAATGCTTCCAATAGTTGACAAACCTACAATACAATACATTATAGAAGAGGCTGTATCTTCTGGAATAGAGCAGATACTTATAATTACAGGAAGAAATAAAAGAGCCATAGAAGATCATTTTGACAAATCTGTTGAATTAGAAAAAGAGTTGGAAATGCATAATAAAACTCAACTTTTGGATTTGGTCAAAAAGATATCTAATATGGCGGATATATATTATATAAGGCAAAAAGAACCAAAGGGACTTGGCCATGCAATAAGTTGTGCTGAAACATTTGTAGGAAATGAACCATTCGCAGTAATGCTAGGTGATGATGTAGTAGATAGCAAAGAACCATGCCTTAAACAACTCATAAATTGTTATGACGAATATAAGACTTCAATAATAGGTGTTCAGGAAGTACCAAAAGATCAGGCATACAAATATGGAATAGTCAAGGGAATGTATATAGAGGATAGGGTATATAAAGTAAAAGGATTGGTAGAAAAACCTAAAGTAGAAGATGCTCCTTCTAATATAGCCATATTAGGCAGATATATAATAACACCATCCATATTTAAAATACTTAAAGATACTGTGCCGGGAAAGGGAGGAGAAATACAGCTTACAGATGCTCTTAGAACTCTAGCTAACAAAGAAGCTATGTATGCATATAATTTTAGAGGCAGAAGATATGATGTAGGTGATAAATTGGGCTTCTTACAAGCTACTGTAGAGTATGCTTTAAAGAGAGATGAATTGAAAAGACCTTTTATGGAATATTTGTTAAATTTAAAAGATACAGAGTTGTTTAAAAATGTACATAAAGAAATTTTAGACAAAACTGATAAAAATAAGTTTACAATTTGATAAATAAAAATATATTGAATAATTTTAGCTATGATGTAAAATAGAAAAGAGAGTTTTAATTTAGGATTGTTTTTGTAAAAATAACTTTAGGAAGTGTTGATATGCAGAAAGACAAAAAGCTTATTATATATGACATAGCTTTAATAATAGTTTCATTGTATTTTGCGTTCCTCTTAAGATTTGATTTCAGTATACCACCAGAATATATGGAATTTTTAAAGTTGTCGTTAATCCCAGTAATAGGAATAACTCTTATATTTAATAGGTTTTTTAAATTATATAGCAGTATATGGAAGTATGCATCTATAGAAGAATTAATGTCTATTATTTATTCAGTTTCACTGTCAAATGCTGTATTTGTAGTCTATAGTTATATAGTAAGTTTTAGGTTCCTTGAAAACAGATATTATAGATTTCCATATACCGTACATATAATATTTTGGATATTGTCTGTAGTAACTTTAGGTGGAACAAGATTTTTACTTAGAATGTTTGAGCAGAGTGCTGGAGAAAAAGGAGTAAAGAAAAAATGTAAAAGGCTGCTTATAATAGGAGCAGGAGATGCTTCTGCAATGTTGATAAAGGAAATAAAGGGACATAAAAATTTGAACTATGATATAGTAGGACTTATTGATGATGATTCTTCCAAAAAGAAAAAATTTATAAGCGGCATAGAAGTTTTAGGAGGAAGAGCAGATATACCTGAAATATGCAAAAGGCATAGAATAGAAGATATAATAATTGCTATTCCATCAGTTGATATGCATTCCAAGCGGGAAATTATAAACATCTGTAAAAGTACTGCATGTAAATTAAAAACATTGCCGGGAATATATGAAATTGTAGATGGAAAAGTAAATATAAGTAAATTAAGGGATGTAAATATAGAGGATTTACTTGGCAGGGAAGAAGTTAAGTTAAATAACAGCAATATAAATAAATACATAAAAGATAAGATAATATTGGTAACTGGAGGTGGAGGATCAATTGGATCTGAATTGTGCAGACAAATAGCGAGGTTCTATCCTAAACAACTATTAATACTTGACATATATGAAAACAATGTATATGACGTTCAGATGGAACTTAATTATAATCATCCTGAAGTAAATAAAAAGGTTATTATAGCTTCTATAAGGGATGATGACAGACTTAATGAAATTTTTTCACATTATAAGCCGGATGTAGTATTTCATGCAGCTGCACATAAGCATGTTCCACTAATGGAAATGAATCCTGCTGAAGCTGTAAAAAATAATATAATAGGAACTTATAACGTACTTAAATGCTGTAATGATTACAATGTGAAGAAATTTGTTCAAATAAGTACTGATAAAGCTGTAAATCCAACCAATATTATGGGGGCTACTAAAAGATTTTGTGAAATGATGGTTCAGGCTTTTGATGCTGTAAGTAAAACTGAATATGTAGCTGTTAGATTTGGAAATGTACTTGGAAGTAATGGCTCTGTTATTCCACTTTTTAAGAAACAAATATCTCATGGAGGACCAGTTACTGTTACAGATCCTAAAATAAATAGATTCTTCATGACCATACCGGAAGCCGCACAACTTGTTATTCAGGCAGGTGCAATAGCCCATGGTGGGGAAATATTTGTACTTGATATGGGAAAACCTGTTAAGATAGTAGACCTGGCAAGAGATCTTATAACCCTATCTGGATATAGACCAGATGAAGATATAAAAATAGAATACACTGGATTAAGACCTGGAGAAAAATTATATGAAGAACTTCTTATGAATGAATTGGCACTTACATCAACAGAACATAAAAAGATATTTGTTGAAAAGCCAAATAAAATAGATATGAAATTCATAGAAGAATCTATACTTGAATTTAAAGAAGTTGTATATGAGGACAGGGAACATATATTTAAACTTATGGAAGAAAAAGTTCCAACTTATACGAGAAAAAATAATGAAAGAGAATCAGCTTAAATAACAGAGGATATAAAGTAATAAACCGGCTGAAAAATAAACTCCATAATATACAGTATGATATAATAGGAGAAGAAAAATTTTAATTGGAAAAGATTTATGATTTAATAAAATTTTATATATTTGTATACTTGAAAATTCAGGAGGAAAAACAATGTCACAATTAAAAAATGAATTGATATCAAAATTAAATGATAAGACTGCCAAGTTAGGTGTAGTAGGTTTAGGATATGTAGGACTTCCACTTGCAGTTGAAAAGGCAAAAGTAGGGTATAATGTTATAGGATTTGATGTTCAGGATAAAAAAGTAAAGATGGTAAATGAAGGACATAATTATATAGGGGACATAGTTGATTCAGATCTCTCTGCATTAGTTAAAAAGGGTAAACTGAAAGCTACTACTGACTTTAGCTTTGTAAAAGATGTAGATGCAGTTACAATATCTGTTCCTACACCACTTGATTTATACAAGCAGCCTGATTTATCATATGTAGTAAATTCTACTAAAAGCGTAGCTAAATATTTACATAAAGGAATGTTGGTAGTTTTAGAAAGTACTACATATCCTGGAACAACAGAAGAAGTGTTGAAGCCAATACTTGAAGAGAGCGGTTTAAAATGTGGAGATGACTTTTTCCTTGCTTTTTCACCTGAGAGAGTAGATCCAGGAAATAAAAAATACAAAACTAAAAATACTCCCAAAGTAGTAGGTGGTTGCACACCTGAATGTACAGAAGTAGCAGCAGCACTTTATAGAAGCGTATTAAAAAGTGATGTATTTACAGTATCCTCACCGGCAGTAGCTGAAATGGAAAAAATACTTGAAAATACATTTAGAAATATAAATATAGCACTTATAAATGAAATGGCTATATTGTGCAATAGAATGAAGATAGACATATGGGAAGTAATAGAAGCTGCAAAAACCAAACCTTATGGATTCATGCCATTTTATCCAGGACCAGGACTTGGTGGACATTGTATACCACTGGATCCATTTTACCTTTCATGGAAAGCTAAAGAATATGATTTTCATACCAAACTCATAGAAACTTCAGGAGATATAAATGATTCTATGCCTTCTTTTGTTGTAGACAATGCTATGAAATTATTAAATAAATATCAAAAAAAGGCCATGAATGGTGCAAAAGTATTGCTCCTTGGAGTAGCTTATAAAAATGATATAGATGATATGAGAGAATCGCCAGCACTTAAAGTTATAGAACATCTGGAGGCCAATGGAGCCGATATTATAATAAATGATCCATATATACCTAGTTTTAAACATAAAGACAAGGAATATAGAAGTGTCGATTGGAAAGAAGTAATAGATGATGTGGATATTGTAATAATAACTACAAATCACAGCTGCTACGATTATGAAAAAATTGCTGGGAGAGCAAAACTTATTTATGATACTAGAAATGCTACTAAAGATGTAAAGAATAATAGAGAAAAAATTCATAAACTATAAAAATTATATGAATAATATTATATTGATATAAGTCCTAATTTATAGGGCTTATATTACTGAATATAGTAATTTAAAAGAGAGGTGCCTTTATGAATAAATTAAAATTTGCTATTATTGGTTGTGGAAGAATTTCTTATAAACATGTGGAAGCTTTAATAAATAATAAGGTGGGAGCGGAGCTTGTATGTACATGTGATATAGTTCTGGATAAGGCCAAGGAAAAAGGCAAGGAATATTCAGATAAATTAAATGAAAATATACAAGTAAAAGTATACAGTGACTACAAGAAAATGCTTGAAAATGAGGATATAGACGTAGTTACAATTGCTACGGAAAGTGGATATCATCCTGAGATAGCTATGTACTGTATGAACAAGAAGAAAAATGTTATAGTGGAAAAGCCTATGGCATTATCAATAGATGATGCAAATAATATGATAAAGTGTGCAAAAGACAATAATGTAAAATTATGCATAAGTCATCAAAACAGATTTAATGTTCCAATTCAAAAGCTGAGAAAAGCCATTGATGAAAATAGATTTGGAAGACTTATAAACGGTACAGCAAGGATATTATGGAACAGAAATATGAATTACTATAAACAAGCTCCATGGAGAGGAACCTGGAAGTTAGATGGTGGTACGTTGATGAATCAATGTATACATGATATAGATTTACTTCAGTGGATGCTTGGTGGGGAAATAGATACAGTATATTCCCAAAGTGATACTTTTATGCGGGATATAGAAGCAGAAGATTTTGGTGCTGTAATAATAAGATTTAAAAATGGTGCTATAGGAATGATTGAGGGTAGTGCATGTGTATATCCTAAAAATCTTGAAGAAACTTTGAGCATATTTGGCCAAAATGGAGCAGTATGTATAGGAGGACTTGCAGTTAACAAGATAGAGACATGGAGATTCAATGATAATAAGGACAATGAAGAAGATATATTGAAGGCTCAGGAAGGCGATCCTGATACAGTATATGGATTTGGTCATACTCCACTGTTTAAAGATATGATAGATGCAATAAATGACAATAGAGAACCTCTTGTAAATGGTGAAGAAGGAAAGAAGGGAATGTCTATAATCCTGGCAGCCTATAAGTCGAGACTTACAGGACAGCCTGTTAAATTCCCATTTGATAATTTTTCTACTATGGATATGATAAATATAGATAAGATACATAAATAATTTGTTTTAGTCAAAAGGAGCAGAAGATTATGGATAAATGTTTTATATCTGAAACTGCGAATGTAGGTAAAAATGTAAGCTTTGGATGTTTTGTAGTTGTGGAAGATGGAGTTATTATAGGAGATAATTGTATTATTTCAAACAATGTAGTTATACATAAAGGAACAATAATAGGTGACAATGTCAGAATTGATGATAATGCAGTTATAGGTAAACAACCTATGAGAGCGGCAAATAGTATATTTAAAGATGATGAAGAGCCACTACAGCCATCTAAAATAGAAGATGGCTGCTTGATAGGTGCAGCTGCTATTGTGTATGCAGGTTCCTGCATAGGAAAAAATACGTTAGTTGCAGATATAGCTGTAGTTAGAGAAAATGTAACTATAGGTGAAAAGACCATAATTGGTAAAGGTGCCACAGTTGAAAATTACTGCGGCATAGGATCAAATTGTAAAATTCAGACAAATGCATACATAACAGCTTATTCAAAAATTGAAGATTATGTTTTTATAGCACCATGTGTTGTTACGTCAAATGATAATTATGCAGCCAGATCTAAAGAAAGATTTAAACATTTTAAGGGCGTAACAGTAAAAAGGGGGGGAAGAATAGGAGCAGGAGCTGTTATATTGCCAGGGAAAACAATAGATATTGACGGCTTTGCAGCAGCGGGAAGTGTAGTTACAAAAAATATAGAAAGTGAAAGTATAGTTGCAGGTAATCCAGCTAAATCTTTAAGAAAAGTGCCAGAAGATCAACTTCTTAAAAATCAACAATAAATGAAAAGGTGGAACTGGTAATGGATATAAGCGTCAAAAATCAAAATAAAATTATATATTTAATAATTATTTTAAGTTTAATAGCTAACTATTTTATGTTTCCAAGCTTGATTGTAGTTCAAATATTTGCAGCTTTCTATGTTACCGTAATTTATAAAAAATTTATAGGAAGTAAACGGAATTTTATATATTTTTCCACACTTCTATTTGCTATTATAAATTTTTCATTGAAAGTACCGATAGGAAGTAGATATGATGTATATTATTTCTACATAACCTTATTTATATATATAGTATTTTTATTGCGCAATTTTATAAAACATTGTATTAAAGATGGTTTTAAAAATATTAAATATAATAAATATTTGATTTTTATAATTATATTTATTGTATATATGCTGTTTAGTGTTCTAATCGCACAAGATAAAAAGCTTGCAGTTAAATATGTATTTAACTTTTTTATTATGTTTTCTCTTTTGGTAATGATATTTTGGGAGAATAGGTCTAAAGATATCATGTGTAGGACTTTAAGCCTTTTACAGTACATATATATGGGAATATTGTTCCTTGGAGTATTGGAAATGTTCGGCATAAGATATGGAGTAAGAAATCATTTTGAGGAATGGGACCCTATATCAACTCAAATAAGCTATGTCAAAAAAATACCAGTTGTATTTTTTTATAATCCTAATAATTATGCAGTATTTTTAGTTATGGCCATGACTATCCTTATAGTTGCCTGGTTATTTACTAAAAATAAGTTTAAAAAGAGATTATATATAGTCTTATATTTTATAAGTCAAATTAATTTAATATTTACAAGGTCTAGGACATCATGGATTACTATATTTGCAGTAATAATATTCATGATATTATTCTATTGTCTATCTAAAAATAAAGACAAATTTAACATAATAAAACTAGTATCTACAGCTGTTGTAACTCTCGGGATATTTGTAGGAATTTCTTTTATTCCCAATATGCAGCCTTTTTATGGTAAAATAACCGGTTCTACACTTTTAAGCAAATTGAACATAGCCAATTATAAATATCAACCCGATTTAGAAGATCAAAAATTACTTGAATTAGGTAAAAAGGGATCAGATAATGAAAGGTATACACTTATGTACGATGTAGTACATGGCGTAATATCAGAAAAACATTATTTGGGATTTGGAGCTGGGAATATAGAAAAATATGTAGAAAAGATGAATAATACATTTGGAGTTCTTAATGTACATAGCTTTTGGGTTGAAATGCTAGGTGATTTTGGTATAGCAATATTTTTGTACATTATATATATATACATAAGTATGATTAGAGATGGTCTAAAAGCATATTATTATGAACAAGTGAAGTATAAAAAATACTTTATAATGTTCTCTGCAAATTTATTTGGCATTATATTCTTGTGCTTTGGTCCTAGTACAATCATGTGGTATCCTCCATTTTGGATTTCTATGGGAATGTCTTTAGCTCTTATAGTAGGAAAAAGTAAAAGATTTGTGGAAAATAATTAGTAGTTGAGGTGTTATTATATTGAAAATTTTAGTATTGGCTAGTTGGTATCCTGATGATTCAAATCATGTAAGCGGAGTATTTATAAAAGAGCAAGTTAGAGCCTTGAAAAAAGTAGGGGTTACTCCAATTGTATTCTATCCTTATGACAAAAGCTCAGATAATGGTAGATATAGAAAAACTATTGAAGAAGGAGTTATTGTTTATAGAGCTAATACGGATTATTTAAAAAATGCTAAAATATCAAGATTGTATAGCATAATAAAGTCAGCTAAGATATTAAATAAAATATTGAATGAAAACAGCATAAGTTTAATACACTGTCATGTATGTTATACTGCAGGTTTTATAGCATATGCATATAGTAAATTTTTCAACAATATACCATATATAATAACTGAACACTCTTCAAAAGTTGAAGAATTCTCGAATAAGATTTATAATAAAATTTTATTTTATTTATCTTATAAAAAGGCCAAATATGTAATTACAGTGAGTACATATCTGGCAAAGGAACTTTCTGATTTGAAATTTAAATTTAAGAGTAAAGTAATAGGAAATGTAGTGGATACATCTTCATATAATATAAAATTTATAAATAATAAACACGGAAAACATTGGAACTTATTATTTGTTGGATTAATGCCTGATAGTGAAGTGAAGGGGTTGCAATACTTTATACCAGCACTTGCTGATTTTATATCTAAAAATCCCAGCTGTGATATAACTTTTAATATAGTAGGTGATGGGTGTAAAAGAAAAGAATACGAAAAAACGTGTAAAGAATTGGGCATATATGATAAGTGTAATTTTTATGGTAAAGTGGATAAATTAGAAATACCTAAATTAATAGAAAAAAATGATTTTTTGATATTGCCGAGCGTGAAGGAAACTTTTGGAAGCGTATTAATAGAATCCATGGCTGGTGGTAAGCCTGTGCTTGCTACTAAATGTGGAGGACCACAAGATTTTGTAAACAAAAAAGTTGGAATACTGGTTGAACCTGGTAACAAGGAACAATTAGAACTTGGAATAAAAAATATGATTGACAACTATGATAATTTTGATTTTCAATATATAAGAAATTATGCTAAGGATAATTTTAATTATGATTCAATTGGAAAAAAACTTAAAGAGCTATATATTAGTATTCTTTCAAGTTGATACTCAAGTAATTGTTGAAAGGATGGATTGTATTGCCAAATTGTATATTTCATATACCATTTAAAATAGATGAAGATTGGCCATCAGCATCTCAAATCAGACCCATAAGAATGTTAAATGCTTTTAAAAGTATTGGATATAATGTAGACATAGTTATGGGATATGGGAAGGAACGGAAAAATAATATACAGAAAATAAAAGATAAAATTAGAAGTGGGGTAAAATATGATTTTATGTATTCAGAAAGTTCTACAGAACCTACATTATTAACTGAAAAAAATCATATTCCTAAATTTCTATTTTTAGATTTTGGATTTTTTAATTTTTGTAGAAATAATGGAATAAATATAGGATTATTTTATAGAGATGTGTATTGGAAGTTTGACGAATATAAACTAACAGTATCTTTTATAAAAAGAATTATCGCATGTATGTTTTATAAGTATGATTTATTTAGATATAAACGACTTTTAAATACTTTATATCTTCCATCACTAAAGATGTATGATTATGTGCCTATGGATTTTAAAGGAAAAGTAGAAGAACTGCCTCCTGCTGCAGAAAAAGATAAAATATGTTTAGATAATCATAATGTCTTAATTGAGAAAAGAAAAAATTTAAATATATTTTATGTAGGTGGATTAAATTATCTTTACAATTTAGAGTATTTGTTTGATGTAGTAAGTGAAAATAAAAATTTAAATCTGACTGTTTGCTGTAGGGAGAAAGAGTGGACAGCAGAAAAAGGAAAATATGAAAAGTATCTCAATGACAGAATAAAGGTAATACACGAATCAGGGGATGGATTAATTCCATATTTTAAACAAGCAGATTTATTTAGTATATTTGTAGAACCTCAAGAGTATAGAGAATTTGCAATGCCAGTTAAATTATTTGATTATCTAACTTATGGTAAACCTATAATTGCTACAAGTGGAACAGGAGTAGGTGAATTTATAGATAAAAATAATGTGGGATGGTCTGTAGGTTATTCAAAAGAGGAACTTAGAAAAAAGTTGATGTATATAATTGAGAACCCCAAGGTATATATAGAAAAAGTAAATAGCATAAAAAATATTATACAGGATAATACATGGGAAGCAAGGGCAAGGAAGGTTATGAATGATTTAAAAAAATGATTTTGGAGGAATATATATGAAAATATGTTATTTGTCCGATGCCAATAGCATACATACTAAAAAATTTTGTGACTTTTTTAAAAATAAAGGATATGATGTATCCGTTATATCTTTAAATGATGGCTATATAGATGGTATTCCCGTATATAATTTGAATTATGATATGAATGAGGTAAAAAAAGATAGTTCTACTAGAAAATTAAAATATATACTTTCGTTTAAAAAGATAAGTGGAATTATAGATAAAATAAAACCGGATTTAATTCATGCACATTATGCAACCAGTTACGGATTATTAGCAGCACTGTCTAAATTCCATCCTTTTATACTATCTGTTTGGGGAAGTGATGTATTTGATTTCCCAAATTCAGGAATACTGAATAAAATGATGCTGAAATATAATTTGAAAAAAGCAGATAAAGTGCTTTCCACAAGTAAAGTTATGGCAGAAGAAACTAGAAAATATACAGATAAGAAAATAGAGATTACCCCATTTGGAGTGGATTTAAATATATTGAAACCATATGAAAATAAATATGATCATAGAGATACTATAACTATAGGTACTATAAAGACACTTGAAGAGAAATATGGTATAGAATATTTAATAAGGGGTTTTGCCAAAGTAAGTTTTAAATATCCAGGTATAAATTTAAAATTGGAAATAGGTGGCAGAGGATCTCAGAGAGAGTATCTTGAAAATCTAACTGAAAAATTGGGAATACATAATAAGGTTGAATTCCTTGGATTCTTAAATAGGCAGCAGGTTGTAGAAGTTTTTAATAGATTTGATATAGCTGTTTTCCCGTCTATCTTAGATAGTGAAAGCTTTGGAGTAGCAGCAGTAGAAGCTCAAGCTTGCGGTACGCCTGTTATAGTTTCCAATGTAGGAGGTCTCCCTGAAGCAACATCTCCGGATGTATCAAGTATTCTAGTAAGAAAAGAGAATAGTGATGATATACAGAATGCACTGGAAAAATTAATTTTAAACAAAGATTTGAGAATATCAATGGGCAAGAGTGCAAGAAGGTTTGTAGAAGATAATTTTAATATAAAAGATAATTTTAATAAAGTGGATAGAATATATAAAGAAATAATAAATGTATAATTTATGTTGGTGGTGAAATTATGAAAATATTAACTGTAGTTGGAGCAAGACCTCAATTTATAAAAGCAGCAGCAGTATCTAATGTTATAAGAGATGAATTTAATGAAGTGTTAATTCATACAGGACAACATTATGACGAAAATATGTCAAAAATATTTTTTGATGAACTTAATATACCTAAACCAGATTATAATCTTGGAATAGGATCTGGAAATCATGGTAAACAAACGGGTACCATGTTAATAGAACTTGAAAAAATATATTTGCAGGAAAAGCCTGATTTGGTATTAGTATACGGTGATACGAATTCAACATTGGCAGGAGCTCTTGCAGCAAGCAAATTATTAATACCTGTAGCTCATGTAGAGGCAGGTCTTAGAAGTTTTAATATGAAGATGCCAGAAGAACAGAATAGGATATTGACAGATCATATATCCTCAGTATTATTTCCACCTACGAAAACTGGTGTATATAATTTAAAAAATGAAGGTATAAAAGAGCATGTATATAATGTAGGTGACGTAATGTTTGATGCTGTAATAGATTTTAAAAAGTTAGCTATGGAGAAATCAAATATAATTGACAGACTAAATTTATATAATGGTAAATACATTTTGACAACTATACATAGGGCTGAAAATACCAATGACATACATAGATTAGAAAATATTGTATCAGCTTTAAATGATAGTGGCAAGGAAATAGTGCTTCCACTTCACCCTAGAACTAGAAAATATATAGATGATTATGGATTAACATTCAGTGATAAAATAAAATTAATTGAACCTGTAGGATATTTAGACATGATAAGTCTTGAAATGTATTCTGAGAAAATTGTTACAGATAGTGGAGGAGTTCAGAAAGAAGCATTTTTTATGAAAAAGCCATGCATAACTATGAGAGATGAAACTGAATGGGTTGAAACTGTAGAAAATGGATGGAATATTATTGTGGGAACCAATGAAAATAATATTTTAAATGCTATAGTAGAATTTACTCCAGAAAGAAAACAGGAAGATATATTCGGTGATGGAAAAGCTGGAAAAAAGATATTAGATATATTAAAGAAGGAAATATATAATAAGTAAGGTGAAAAAATGAAAATATTATTTTTAACTCAGTATTGTCCTCCTGAAGTTGGAGCACCACAGAATAGAATTTTTGAGTTTGCAAAACGTCTAAAAAAATTTGGACATGAGATTACAATTCTTACGGCTATGCCAAACTATCCCAAGGGAGAAATATTTGATAAATATAAGGGAAAAAAGCTTGTAATAGAAGAAATTGACGATATAAGAATAATAAGAACCAGTATATATGCCACAAAAGAAAAAGGTTTTATAAAAAGACTCAGGAATTATCTTTCCTTTACATTTTCTTCTGTAATTACTGGAGTGAAACATGTTGGACATCAGGATGTAATTATAACTGAGTCACCTCCTCTTTTTTTAGGTTGGTCAGGGTATGTAATATCTAAAAAAATAAAGGCAAAATTTGTTTTTAATATATCTGATTTGTGGCCTGAATCAGCGGTTAAATTAGGTATGCTTCATAATAAACTTTTAATAAAGGCATCTACCTGGCTAGAAGAATTTTGTTATAGAAAAGCAGATGTAATTACGGGTCAGACAAAAGGAATTGTCAACAATATAATCATGAGAGGATTTGACAGCAATAAAGTTCATCTTATAACTAATGGTGTAGATACTGAATTTTTCAAGAAAGAAAACAGGGATGAAGAATTCAGAAAAAAAATAGGAATAGAAAATAAATTTGCAGCATGTTATGGTGGAATACACGGATTGGCACAAGGCCTTGAAGTTATTATAAATGCAGCTGAAATTTTAAAAAATCATGATAATATACAATTTGTTTTTGTTGGTGATGGACCTGAAAAAGAAAAACTTAAGAATATGGTAAAAGAAAAAGAACTTAGCAATGTTACTTTTATTCCGGTGCAACCCAAGAAAAACATGCCTAAGATAATTGCTTCCATGGATGCTTCAATTATACCATTAAAAAAACTGGATTTATTTAAAGGGGCTCTCCCATCTAAGATGTTTGAAGCACTAGCTACAGAGCTTCCAATTATTCTATCCGTAGAAGGAGAAGCTGCAAATCTCATAAATGCGGCTAAAGCGGGAATAGTAGTTGAGCCAGAAAATTCTGAAGAGATGGCTGGTGCAGTTTTAAAATTGTCTGAAGATAAAGAATTAAGGGCTTCATTTGGAACCAATGGAAGAGAGTATGTTACTGAAAATTATTCTAGAGATAAAATAACTAGAAATCTAGAAAATATACTTAAGGATATTTTATAAAAAGTTAAAATTATGTGTCTTAAAATCTGAGGAGGCTATTATGCAGGATACACATACCATTAAGGCAGCTTTAAAAAAAGGCCTTGTTCAAATATTTAGTGCAAATTTTATAAATAAAATAATACAATTTGGTATAGTAATGCTTTTAACTAGAATATTATCAGTAAATCTTTATGGTAAATTTGTATATGCCCAAAGTATATTAAATATGTTTCTATTGCTGGAGGGACTTGGAATGGTATCAGGGTCACTTCAATACTGCAGTATGGAAAATATAGAAGAAAAAAGGCTTTCCTATTTTAAATATGCAATTAAAATAGGAGGAATGTTCAATCTTATTATAGCTGTTTGTATTATAATATATACTACTTTTTTTAAACTACCTGTTGAAGGCAGTACTCAGATATTATTTTACATGTCTTTAATGCCTCTTTTAACTATATTTTTTAATGAAATTCAAGTATTACTTAGATCGGAATTTAGAAATAATGAATTTTCTTCTCTTACAGTTATAAATACTTTATTATATTTTATGGGAAATATTGTACTTGGAAGATATTTTAGTATAAAAGGTATAATTATAGGAAGATATATATCGTATATTATATCAATTTTAATTGGAATATATATGATAAGAAATGGATTAAAAAAGCTTGTAAAAATAGACTATCCAAAATTAAAAGAGAAAAAAGATTTTTTGAAGTATTCAGTGGTTTGCTGTTTTACTAATGCAATGTCGCAAATACTATATATGATGGATACTTTCTTTGTAGGAATTATAATAAAGGATAGTTCAGTTGTAGCTTCTTATAGTGCTGCTGCTCAAATACCATTTAATCTTACATTTATTCCCATGTCAATAATGATATTTGCCTATCCATACTTTGCTAGGCACTGGAATGATAAAAAATGGATTAAAGATAAATATAAAATGCTTATTAAATATTTATTTATTTTTAATTTAATAATAACTATTATACTTATAGTATTTGCACCTTATATTATAAATATTGTATTTACTAGAAAATATTCTGATGCAGTTACTAATTTTAGAATATTATCTATAGGGTATCTTGTAGCAGGAACTTTTAGAACACCATCAGGAAATATACTTGCAAGTATGAAGTTGGTAAAAGTGAATTTTTATAATTCGATGATAACGGGTATAGCTAATATATTATTAAATGTAATTCTTATAAATAGACTGGGATCTTTAGGTGCATCTTTAGCTACAGTTTCAGTATATATCATATCATCAATTTTATATAATATATATTTAAGACGTTATATTAATAATTGAATTATATATGAAATTGGAAGAATATTTTAAATTTAAAATAAGTAGTCTGGAGGAATAAATTAAATGGCAATTTATGATCTGATATTATATTTATCAATTTATCTCTATATAATTATTATGCCTCTTATATATAGTAAGTATAAGTTTATGAATATTTCTTTTAATGGGGATATATGGCTTGTAATAGTAGTTATTATATATCTAGTTGGACTTGTGTTTTTTAAAGATACTAGAAGAAGGTTTACACTGGGAATAAAAGAATTTTTTACTAACTATTTAAGTCTTTCAATATTGGCACTTATAATTATAATGTTAATATCCTTTATATATGCTGAAGATATAACATCATCCATAAGTTCAACTAGTAGATTTATAAGTTATATTGTAATATATTTTATAATACTATGCGAAGGAAGTAAAAGAAAATTTTTGAAAGGTATCTTATTAAGCTATATATGTGTTTCTCTTATAATAGGTGTGGTAGGAATATTTGACTATATAAATGGAATTGGCATTGTTCAAGCTGGAGAGGGAGTACAAAGGATTAGAATTGCCTCTACTTTAGAAAATTCTAATAATCTGGGAGCTTATTTTATTTTGATTATATTTCCAACAATAATGCTTGCTATTAAGAAAACAGATAAAAAGAAAAAAATATTTTATATAATAAGCACTTGCATATTTCTAGCAAATATAGTATTTAGTTTTTCAAGAAATGCATGGATTGCTTTTATTATTGGGTGCATAATTTTTGGAGTTATATACAGCTTGAAATTTTTGTTCGTTTTAATTCCTATTGTGGGAATTAGTTCTTTTATACCACAAATACGTGATAGATTAAAGGAAATAACAGATATAGGTCAGAATACTTCTAGAATTAAGATATGGGATGTAGCCATTATGATAATAAAGGATCATACAATTAAAGGAGTAGGAAATGGAAATTTTGAAGAAGCAGCTGCCAGGTATATGTACCAGCGGCCTGGATTAAAAACTAGCAATTTTGTTCCTAAACATCCCCATAATATTTTTTTGGAAATGCAGAGTGAAATAGGAATTTTTGGATCTGCAGCTTTTATAGCAATTATAATTTCAATTATAATTAAGCTTGTATATTTCGTTAAAAATGTTAGAGATAAATTTTATTCAGCTTTTTATAAAGGTTTTTTTGTATCTTTTATAGTATTTTTGATAATGAATTTACTTGATGATTTCTTTTCAGCACCAAAAGTAATAGTATTTTTTTGGATTATTATAGCAGTGCTGCAGGCATATGAAATAGAATGTGATGACAATCCTGTTGAAATAAAAAATATATTTTAAATTGGTGGTTATAACATGAATATAGTACAGATTATATCTGGAAATGATAATGGTGGGGGCGCCAGACATGTTTTAAATATTTGCAGTAATAATATTTTTGATATGAAAAGTTCTATTGTAACTATAGGAAAAGGTTTTTTATATGACGTTGCTATTAAAAACAACATAGAAGTAGTCAATTTTGCATATAAAGATATTTTAGGTGAAAAATTTTTAAATTACTTAAAGCGCAATGATATAGATATATTAAATTTTCATGGAGCTAAATCAAATTTTTTATATTCTGTAATAAATAGAAAATTGAATATTCCCTGTGCTGTTACAGTACATAGTGATTACAGATATGATTTCTTAAACAACAAGTTAAAAAAGTACATATATACACCTTTAAGCATTAGAGGACTTAAAAAATTTGATAATTATATATGTGTATCAAATTATCTTAAAAATTTATTGGATAAAAGCAATTTTACAGGCAATAAATATGTGGTGAATAATGGAATAAATTTCAATTCTCCCAAGATAGTATTGGCAAGGGATGACTTGAGGATGGAATTTAATATAAATAAAGATGATTTTGTATATGTAATGGTGGCTAGAATGCATCCTATTAAAAATCATGATACACTTATAAGAGCTTTCTATATGCTGCAAGATCAATTCTCAGATACTAAATTGCTTCTGGTTGGAGACGGAGAATTGGAAGAAAGTTTAAAACATATGGTAGAAGATTTAAAGATGAAGGATAAAGTTATATTTACAGGTTTTAAAAATAATGTACTGGACTTCATAAATGCCTCGGACATAAGCATACTTACTTCATTTAATGAAGGAGGAGCTCCTCCACTTGTGGTACTTGAAAGTGCTCTGTTAAAAAAGACTGTTATATGCTCTGATGTAGGCGATATGAATTTAATTGTTAATAGCAAGAATGGATATTTAATAAATCCAAAAGACAAAAAAGATATATACAATAAAATGGAAAAAGCTTATTTAAATAGAGATAAACTAGGTGTTGTAGGAGATAATTTCTATAGGGATATGTTAAATGGATTTTCAATGAAAAAATTCTGGGAAAACTATTACAAAACATATTTACATATTTTGGGTGGAGTGAAGTAAATGGGAAAGAAGACATTAATGAAAAGTTCCCTATTGGTTATGATTCTTATAATTGGGGGAAAGGTACTGGCTCTTTTAAGAGATTCTTTAATAGCTTCACAATTTGGAGCTACATATGTTACCGATATATATAATTTTGCAATAGGCATAGTATATCTTTTAACTACTATAAGTTATGGTCTTACAACTACATTTATACCATTGAATACAGAATACATAGAAAGTGGAAATATAAAAAAGAGAAATAGATTTGTAAATAACATTATAAGCATATCTTCTATTGTAACTGTAATTATAACTGTATTACTTGTTGTTTTTACAAAACAGATAATATATATATTTGGTCATAATTTTACCTCTCAAACAGTAATATTCAATACATCTGTTTATGTAACGAGAATAATGTTCTTATCTCTTATATTTGTAACATTGCAGAGTATACTGGCAGGGGCACTTCAGTCACATAAACAATTTTATGAACCTGCAGCCATGGCACTGATGTCAAATATAGTGTATATAATATATCTTGTATTTCTTACAGCAAAATATGGAATAATAGGGTTCGCTGTTGCCACTGTAATAGGATTCTTTGTACAGTTCTTAATAAATGTTCATAAGTATAGAAAGCTTGGATATAAGTATTTCCCAGTATTGAATTTTAAAGATAGTGATACTGTAAAAATGTTTAAATTGATGATTCCAGTAGTTATAAGCACATCAGTAGTTCAATTAAATGTTTTTGTAAATAGGTCATTTGCAATAAATATTTATTTTGGGGCGGCTACTGTACTGGACTACTCAAATAAAATAAATACTTTGGCTTATGAAGTATTTGCCATTGGTATAGCCATGATTGTATATCCAACCTTGTCAGAATTGGCAGTTAAAGGGGACTTAGATAAATACAAAAAGTCATTATCAAGTGCGTTAACTACTATAATAATTATAATGGTTCCAGCAGCAGTTTCTATAGGAATGCTTAGAACGTCTCTTGTAACCTTAATTTTTAGAAGAGGGGCCTTTACTGTAGAGGCTGCAAAGCTGACTTCAAATGCACTCCTATTTTATTGTCCTGCAATGATTGCATATGGTATACGTGACATACTTAATAAAGCCTTTTATTCTTTAAAAGATGTAAAAACACCCATGATAAATAGTTTTTTAGGTATAATTGTAAATATAATTATAAATATATTTATAGTTAAATATATGAAGGTATCAGGGCTTACATTAGCTACTACTATTTCAGCGGTGACAACTACAATTCTCATGTTGTGGAATTTGAACAAAAGAATTAAAGGAATTGATATCTCAAAGATATTTATAAATTTTATCAAAGTCATTGTTGCTTCCGGTATAATGGGTGTTGTCATATTTATTATAAATAGATTATGCAATTATACATTTGCAAGTCCTATGAAGGCAAGCCTGGTTTCAATACTTGCATCATTAGTAATTGGAACTATTGTATATGCTGTATCTTTATATATGGTTAGAATTCGAGAATATTTAAATTTAGTTGCTTTAATAAAAAGTAGAATATTCAATAGATAAAGAAGGTGCTTTTAATTAATAAGGAACGTATTTTGGAAATGGATGTAATTAGGGCTATGGCTATACTTGGGGTAATAGGGATACATATTTCTGCAACTACACTCAGATATAATCCATATCCTACTACGTACAATATTACATTTATATTAAATCAGATATGTAGATTTTCTGTTCCTGCCTTTATATTTATTTCGGGAATGGGTATTACCATATCTTATAATAGAAAAGAAAATTACTTTTATTTTTTATGGAAGAGATGCAAAAAGGTTTTACCACAATATCTTGTATGGTGTTTAATTTACATAATAGCCATAACCAAAAATTATAATATACATCAGAATATAGATTATATTATACATGGAAAGGTGTTTTATCATCTATATTTTATACCGTTGATAATAGAATTATATTTGATATTTCCTATAATTTACAGATTTATAGAAAATATATGGTTTGTAATATTGAGTTTTGGTGTTACTGCAGTTATGATTATATATACATATTATTTTATAAATGTGACTCCTGATATGTGGTTTTTTGACAAGAAGAATTTACTGTATTGGATCTTTTACTTTTGTATTGGTGGATATATAGGGAAACACAAGGATACTATATTACCTAAATTAAAAAATTATAGTTTTATAATTTTTGGATGTCTTATAATTTCCATGTTATATGTTTTAGATTCACTTATTTTTTATAAGGGAATTGGAAAAAATTTAGAATATTTAGTGACTTTTCAAAGACCATCGATTATAATATACAGTACCTTGTTTATATTATTTATATTCAGCTTTAATTGGAAAAATAAATTATTTATGGGTATAATAAAATACATATCCAAAGCATCTTATAGTGTTTATCTATGTCATGCACTAATACTGTATTTGTACACACAATATTATATTTCAAATGGATATTCATTGAATAGTTTACATTTTGAATTAAAAGCGTTTTTAATTACATTTTTTGGAGCTTTAATAATAAATGAATTAAAGAAATTCTTATAAATATATAGAAATTAAATAAGGAGGAGGCTCTCATGAAGGCTGAAGACATAAAAATAGATTCTGATAAAGACATAGGTGGAAAGAAAGTTCAATTTATAATAAAGAGGATAGTTGACTTTATACTTGCTCTTATTGGTTTGATAATTTTAAGTCCGGTGTTTCTCATAATTACATTTTGGATAAAAAAAGATTCTAAAGGACCTGTTATATTTAAGCAAGAAAGAGTGGGGAAGGATGGTTTATATTTTACAATATATAAGTTCAGGACCATGATAGTAGATGCAGAAAAAAAAAGAAAGTTAAATATAGATGCAAAGAATTTAGAAAATTTTGTATTCCAAAGTAAAACTGATAATAGAATTACAAGATCAGGAGCTTTTTTGAGGAAAACAAGCTTAGATGAGATTCCTCAGCTTATGAATGTACTTATTGGAAATATGAGTCTGGTAGGTCCAAGACCTGAAATACCAGATGTAGTAAAAGTTTATCCGGAAGAATATAAACAGAGACTTATGGTAACACCAGGAATAACAGGCTTGGCTCAGATAAGCGGAAGAGGAGAAATTGAACTTGGCAAGACTGTATACTATGATTTAACTTATATAAAGAATTTTTCACTATGGTTGGATATAAAGGTACTTTTTAAAACATTCTCTTCTGTATTTAAAAGTGAAGGAGCTTTTTAAAGTATGAATGAACAAATATTTACGAATATATTGGACTATAAAGTCTTCAATGGAACCAGAAAACAATTTATAAATTATATAGAAAAATTTGAAAAGGTAAATATAATATCGGGTAATCCTGAAGTACTGTATAATGGTCTTGAAAATCCTGTATTATTCAAATATTTTACGAGTAAACATTCCATTATAATACCTGATGGTGTAGGTACTGTTCTAGCATCTAAGATTTTAAAAAATCCTGTAGCTGAAAAGATAGCAGGAATAGATATAATGAAACAGATTATTGAAAAATGTGAGATTGAAAATAAGGCTGTATATTTTCTAGGAGCTGAACAGAATGTACTTGAAAATTGTATAGAAAATTTAAGAAACATCCATAAAAATTTGAATATAGTTGGATCCCATAATGGATTTTTTGATTTGGAAAATTGTAATAATATTATAGAAGATATAAAAGAAAAAAGACCTTATGCTATTTTTGTAGCAATGGGATCACCAAGACAGGATATATTTATAAGCAGGAATATGGAAAAACTTCCATGTAATATATTCATGGGTGTTGGAGGAAGCTTTGATGTTTTTGCAGGGAAGGTAAAGAGAGCTCCAAAGTGGATGGTTAATATCGGAATAGAATGGCTTTATAGAGTAATAAAAGAACCGTGGAGAATAAAAAGATTGATATCAATACCGAAATTTTTAATAAATATTATACAGTACAATAGAAAATAGCATTTTCTATTGTACTGTATAATATTTATCTAAGGAGTTTTTTTTAACAAGCTCCCAAAATTCATTTTTTGTAGATCTTCAATTAGATTGGACTGAATTTTAGATAAAGCACGATGTACTGCACAATAGGAACTATTGTCCATGTTGCAGTTTTCAGGGTCATCAAGACATCTATTTATAAAAATAGGTCCGTCTATGGCTTCAATAACATCTTTTAAAGTAATTTCATCGGGCATGCGATTGAGGGAGTAACCTCCATTGACACCTCTATAGGATTTTATGATTCCATGTCTAGTTAACTTTCTAAGTAATTTCAAAAGAAATCTAAGTGGTATACCTTGATCTTTAGATATAGATTTAGCTTCAATTTTTTCTCCATAACCAAGTTTTGATAGATATAATATAACTCTAAATCCGTAGTCTGTTTCTTGTGTAATTCTCATATTATCTCTCCAAATATAAATTATATTAATAGAGCACAACTAAGATACTATTTAGTTCTTTTATTATGATTAAATAGTATTTTTATATGTCAGTTTAATTATAACTAAATATGGAGATAATATAAAGTAAAATTGTGAAAGTATTTTTATTTTTATAGAATATCTTATTAATATTAAGGTAATTTATCAAGACTTTCTAAGATATAACCAGAGTGCTTCCAATCCTTAATAACTGAATCCAAAATTTCAGAGTTGGTTCTTGAAACTGCGTGTAATAGTATTATAGCTCCATTATGAGTTCTATCAGCTATTTTCTTTTTAGCAGATTCGGGTAAAGGCTGGCTATCCCTATTCCAGTCATTGTAAGCAAAACTCCAGAATACAGTTTTATATCCTAAATTCTTTGTATAGAATAATGATAATTCACTATATTTTCCCATAGGGGGTCTGAAAAATTTAGGCATTTCTTTACCGGTAGCTTCTCTATAAGCATCTTCTGTAATAGTGAATTCTTCTTTGAATTCATCAGGAGTTTTGGCCCTCTGAGCCATAGAAGGGTGCTTGTTTGAATGATTACATACCAAATGACCTTCATTTACCATTCTCTTTATTAGATCCTTATTATCCCTTATATATGGAGTAGTTGCAAAGAAAGCTGCTTTTACATTATTTTGTTTTAATATATCAAGTATCTTACCTGTGTATCCATTCTCATATCCTTCATCAAAAGTTAGATATAATACTTTTTTAGAGGTATCTCCCAAGTAATATCCAGAATATTTTTTTAGAAGAGATATGACATCAGCAGGTTCTTCTGATGGTAATCCATCGTTTTTAGGTTTGAAAAACCAGTTTTTTTCAGTCATATCCAATTTAGAAATATCTAAACCCTTAATAGAATTGGAATCAGGTTTTTCTAGAGTGTTTGAAGCATTTACAGTACAGATATTTATTTGGGAAATAAATATTGTAGAAATTATAAACATTAATAAAAAATGGACAATATTTTTTTTCATTTCTATATCACCTACCATAACTATGATATATTTATGGTATACTATATGGAATAATTTATACTATGAATAGGTTGGAAATATATTGAGGAGAGTATAATAATATATGGATGATTTTTTAAAAAATATATATAAAATATATGAATTTATAAATAAGGAAGTATCTGTATATGAAAAAAATGATTATATAGATATTTTTAAAAGAAGTATGAAAATCAATGTGAAAGACAGGTTTTCCACTAGATACTACAAATATATAAAAGATAGTAAAAGATCAGGAATAGTATATACTCCTAAAAAAATAGCAGATTATATGGTTAAAAATTTAATAGACTCAAGTGAAGTGATTCATAATCCATATATTAAAATACTGGACCCATCATGTGGATGCGGAAATTTAATATTTTCATGTTTTCAGTATTTGAAAGAAATATTTTTAAATAATATTAATGAAATAAATAAAAGATTGAATAAAAAGTTAAATTCAGATGATATAGATTATCATATACTCTACTATAATTTGTTTGGATTTGATATAGATAAAACAGCTATTATTATATTAAAAATAGATTTATTTAGATTAACGGGTATTATAAATAATAAAAATTTCATTGTAAAGGATTTTTTAATGGATGATGTAAAAGGTAAATTCGATTTTATCATAGGAAATCCTCCTTATATAGGACATAAAAATGTGGACAGAAATTATTCCAAGATATTAAAGAAAAAGTATAAAGAGGTATATGAAGATAAGGGAGATGTATCTTACTGCTTTTTCAGCAGGGCATTAAAATGTTTAAATAAAACAGGAAAATTAGGTTTTATAATATCAAGATATTTTTGTGAAGCTTCAAGTGGAAAAAAATTGAGAAAATTTATATTGAATAATGCAAATATAAAATTAATTATAGATTTTTATGGTATAAGGCCTTTTAAGGATATAGGAATAGATCCAATTATAATTTATCTTAAAAATGAAAAAAATTGTAGTGATGAAAATAAAATAAAAATTATAAAACCAAATCATAAAGGAAAATTTACAAGATTTTTTATAAAAAAAGGAGAATTGGATTCAGAAGGATGGGTTATTATAAATGAAACTGAAAGAAAAATGTTAAACAAGATAATACGAAAATGTAAATTTTTACTATCAGATATATGCAATAGTCATCAGGGAATAATAACTGGATGTGATAAGGCTTTTATTTTAGATCGTGAAGTTATTAAAGTAAAACATATAGAAGAAGATATAGTTAAACCATGGATAAAAAGCAGTTATATACATAAATACAAAGTAAATCCTACGGAAAGGTATATTATATATTTAAATAAAGTAGAAGAAGAAAAATATAAAAGTTCAATAAATTATGTAAGTAAATATAAGGATAAATTGGAGAATAGAAGGGAATGTAGGGCTGGAAGGAGAGAGTGGTATGAAATTCAATGGGCAAGAAAACCGGAAATATTTGAAAATGAAAAAATTGTCTTTCCATATAAAGCTTCTCATAATAGATTTGCACTTGATAGGGGAAGTTATTTCAGTGCGGATGTGTATTGCCTAACATTAAAGAAACAGGGTATTTTTAATTATGAAATGCTATTGTATATATTAAATAGCTCCATCTATGAATTTTATATTAAGAGTTTTGCTAAAAAATTGGGAGAAAATTTATATGAATATTATCCTAATAAACTTATGAAATTGAAAATTCCATATATTGATTATGCACATATTAAAGATACAGAATATTTATATGAATTTTTTGGGTTTAATAAAAGGGAGATAAACATATTGGAAAATAAATGTAAGTAATACAAGTTAAATGTGTTTAAAAATATATTATATGGTAAAAATATATTATAAATAAAAAATAAATTTATAAAAATAGAGGAAAATTATTCCATACAGCGAATATTATCTTAGAGTATCTAATTTTATATTATGGACATTTTTATGTATGAAATTGAAATTTCAAATACTTTAATAAAACCTAATGGTTTTTTAAACTTTACAAAGGAGAGGGGGTAAGAACGTCTGACTCGGACTGTGTAGATAATTGCACATACTAGAACTTATATAAATTTATTTATATAAATTTTAGACATATGGAAATATGCCATTATTACTATATGTAAAATTAAAGTTAAGCAGTAGCTTAACGCTAATACCATATATGGCATTTTATATATTAAACTATGGTTTTAGTAGAGTTTTTATGATATGAATTTAGAATTTGAAGTTAAAAATGATAAACTTATAGTTCATATGATCGGGGAACTAGACCATCATAGTGCTGAAGAAGTTAGAAATAAGATTGATGATAGACTTGAAAGAGATAACATAAAGAAACTTATAATGGATTTTTCTCATGTGAGTTTTATGGATAGTTCAGGCATAGGTGTTGTAATTGGAAGGTATAAAAAGCTCAGCTTAAAAAATGGAACTGTTTGTATTGCAAAAGTTATAGATTCGGTAAATAGAGTATTTCAGTTATCAGGTATGTTTAAAATAATAAAGGTGTATGACAGCGTTGAGCAGGCTATTGATAATATTTAATGGGGGGATAGAGACATGTATGATAACAGTATGAAAATAGAGTTTGTTAGCAAATCGCAGAATGAAAGCTTTGCAAGAGTAGCAGTAGCAGCTTTTGTATCACAATTAGATCCAACTATAGATGAATTAACTGATGTAAAGACTGCAGTTTCAGAAGCAGTTACAAACTCTATTATTCATGGTTATGAAAATGGAAAAGGTATTGTAAAAATTGAAGCTTATATAAAAGAAAGAGAACTTACTTTAATAATAGAAGATGAAGGTGCCGGCATAGAAGATGTAAATCTTGCTATGCAGCCCCTGTATACTTCCAGACCCGATTTAGAAAGATCAGGCATGGGATTTACAGTTATGGATACTTTTATGGATTCTCTTGAAATACAATCTGAAAAGAACAAGGGGACAAGAGTATTGATGAAAAAAGTTTTTAAATCATTAAGTTAGGTGAATAATATGAGTGAAGAAGCTGTAAAAATATCTAATTATGACTATAATGACAATTTAAAACTTATAAGAGCTGCTAAAAAAGGGGACAAAAATGCGCTGAATAAGTTAGTAGAAGTTAATTTTCCATTAGTTACTTCTATAAGCAAGAAATTTTTAAATAGAGGCTATGAATATGAGGACATATTCCAGATAGGGTGTATGGGTCTTATGAAAGCAATTAATAATTTTGATGAAACATATAATGTGAAATTTTCTACCTATGCGGTACCTATGATAATGGGCGAAATAAAGAGATTCCTGAGAGATGATGGAATGATAAAAGTGAGCAGAAGTGTAAAAAATACTGCTAAAAAACTCCATTATGATAAAGAGGCACTTACAAAAAAACTAAATAGGGAGCCTACTGTTGAAGAATTGGCTGAGTATTCTGGAATAAAGGTAGAAGATTTGATATTTGCATCGGAATCTGCAAATAATATGCAATATTTATATGATACTATACATCAGGATGATGGAGCACCAGTTCTCTTGATAGATAAGTTAAGTCAGAATCCAAATGAAGATGTTGAGATGGTAAATAGGATAGCTTTAAAAGAAACACTTAAAAGTTTGGATGTAAGGTCAAGACAAATAATAATGTTAAGATATTTTAAAGATAAAACTCAAGTACAGGTTGCCAAAATGCTTGGTATAAATCAAGTACAAGTATCAAGAATTGAAAAGAAAGTATTGAAAACTATGAAGGATATTTTGAATCAATAAATAAGTAGGTTTCGTAACATAAAAATATTTACGGAACCTACTTATTGTATTGACACTAATTACTTAAATTAGGTTGATTCTTAGAATTTGTGTCATTTGTTGTATCTGTATTATTGGTATTAGTGTTATTGGTATTATCAGTATTATCAACATTGTTATTGTTATTATTAGTGCTATTTGCATTTTTATTATTGGAGTTTTGGTTATTTAAATCAGCTGTATTGTCATTAGAATTTGGAGTATTCACATGTTTTCTTTTTGACTTAGTATTTTGCTGATTATTTGTTTTATAAGAATTTTTGTTATTGTCGTTATTTTTGTTATTGTTGTCAAATAATGAATCAGATATTGTATCTTGTTCTGTTGGTTCAGTACCATCTATAAATACTTCAGTATAGTATTTACTTTTTGATGGATTCAAAAAGTAAAGTGGAGATGGTAATTTACCTGTTTCAGAAGAAACCTGTTCAGTTACAACTCCAGAAGGCATAGTTATTTCTTTATAAGGTAATCCTTCATGAAAAGCTGTCATTATAGATGCCCAAATTGCAGCTGAAGAGTTACTGTTTAAACCTGATATTCGTGAATTATCATCATTTCCTATCCAAACTGAAGCGGAGTAGTAGGGAGTTAACCCTGAAAACCATAAATTCTTGTCATCACTTGAAGTACCTGTCTTACCCCTAGCCATATCACTAAAGTTGGCTGTAGAACCTGTTCCTTCCGAACTTACAGGAGATTTTAAAAGATCATACATTACATATGCAGCATTTGCTGATAATACCTTTCTAGTACTTACTTTTGATTCCAAAATTACTTTTCCAGATCTGTCTGTAACTTTTGTATAAAGTCTAGGTGAAGTATATATGCCATTATTACCAAATACTCCATAGGCAGCAGCCATTTGCAGTGTATCTGTACCATGGTACATTTCTCCTAGGGAAAGTGCAGCCATACTTGATTTATCAGTAGCATCCAAATTTAATCCGAATTTTTCGGCATAAGAAGCACCTGTTTCAAGGCCTATCTTATCTTCTACTTTGGCAGCTATAGCATTTGACGATTTCATAATTGCGGTTCGCAATGTCATATTTGTATATGAAAAGGTACCCTCATTTGTTGGAGTATAAGCGCTGCCATTTGTTCCATATTTTCTAGCTATATCATCTGACCATGGTGAGTCTTCAAGTACAGTTGCGGCAGTATATTTTTTAGATTCTATAGCAGGACTATATACAGTTAAAGGTTTTATTCCCGAACCAGGTGGCCTTAAATAACTTTGAGATGCAGCTCTATTATATGACATAGCGGGCTGAGTACCTCTACCTCCAACTAGGGCCTTTACCTCTCCGGTATGGTAGTCTATAACTACAGCTGAAGCCTGAGGTTGTATTATTTCATTTTTATCTTTTGCAGAATTATTTTGTAATATAGTAGAATTATTCAATATACTTTCAGTTTGCTTTTGAAGGCTTTTGTCCATAGTAGTATATATTTTCAATCCTCCATAAGTTATCATTTGATTAACCTGGGAATCACTGTAATTGTACTTTGTCTTTAAATCATTTTTTACCTGCTGCATTGCAGGCATGGAAAACCATTCATGTTCTAATCGGTTGTCCTGGGGAGAGTACGGTTTTATATGTAAATTTCCCTTATTTATATTATTTATAGCTTCCACATATTGTTGTTCGCTTATGTAGTTATTTTCATACATCTTCTTCAATACACTTTTTGTTCTGTTTAAATATATGGATGGATTTTTTTTAGAAGCACTGGAATAAGGATAATATACAGATGGACTTTGAGGTATACCTGCAATGAAGGCACATTCAATTAAATTTAATGAACTGGCCGACTTTCCAAAGTATTGTTGTGAAGCGGATTCAACACCGAAAGCTCTTCCACCTAAAAAAATTGTATTCATATATCCTTCAAGAATTTGATCTTTAGTTAAAAGTTTTTCGAGCTTTATGGAAAGATATATTTCTTGTAGTTTTCTTGTAATAGTTACTTGCGGTGACAGATATATACCTCTTACCAACTGCTGAGTTATAGTAGATGCTCCCTGCAGTCCAGATTGTCTTTTTATTTTATTTCCAATATCTATTAGAACTACTCCTGCTATTCTTTTTATATCTATACCTTTATGCTTATAAAATCGTTCATCTTCAATACTTATAAAAGCATGTTTCAAATTGTCAGGTATATTATTAAAAGAAAGAACAGTTCTTTGCTCGGTACTCGTCACTGTATCTGCCATATTTCCTTTATCATCATATAAAACTGAAGGCTCATTTAAATTTAATACACGATTTACATCTAGAGCAGGTGCACTTTTTATGATGGCTGCTCCGACTCCAATACATATTACAACTACTGATAAAAATATGCAGATTAAAATGGTAAATGAGAGTTTTAAAGTTTTCTTCTGAGTTTTCTTTGGAGTTTTTTTCCGAGACTTTTTTTGGCTCTTTCCCATAATTATCCTCCTTATTAAAATTGTCCATTTTATTATAAAATTACATTATTAATATTAGCAATGTTTCTAATATTTTTCAATGTTTTTAATAATACTATAGGTAGTCAGTAATATTGAAATTAAATGCTGACAAAATCTATTGTATTATATAACAGATCCATATAATTTATAATTATCAAATACATGGTTAATACATAGATATATTGACTTATATGACTAAATGTGACATACTGATAATACAAAAATTTATTATTACATTTTATGATTGGAGGAATTCAGAATGGATAAATATGTTTGTAGTGCCTGTGGATATGTATATGATCCAGAAAAAGGGGATCCAGATAATGGAGTGAATCCCGGAACAGCATTTGAGAATTTACCAGATGATTGGGTATGTCCACTTTGCGGAGTTTCGAAGGATGAATTTGAAAAAGAGAGTTAAAATATAGAAGTAAAAAAGAGGAATGAGCAAATTAAATTGCTTTTTCCTCTTTTAATTTTTAAATTATAATTCAGCTAAAAATTGAATGAAATAATTTATAATATAAATTCACTATTGTATTTATATTATAATAATTATATAATATATAAAAATTCTGTTAATATTCAATTCAGCAAAATAACCGATTGAATTGCTTATAACCTATGATAAGGGAGGTTGTAATATAGTGGAAAAGACAATATTACAATATCAAAAAGCATTTAATAGTGCAATTGCTAGATTTAAGAAAAATAAATCCATATTGGCTGTTATGGTTTTTGGAAGTATGATTACAGGGGATTTATGGGATGAGTCAGATGTAGATCTATTTGTAATATATGACAATAATGCTTCAAGTTTAATAAATATATATACGGAAGAAATAGGTATTCCAATTCATATTAAATTTATGAGTAAGGGTAATTTCATGCAAATTAATGATGAAAATTTAAGAGGAGGTTTTATACATAGAATAATATCATCTTCTCGTCTGGTGTTTTCCAAGGATATGGAAATAAGTTCTAGATACGATATAATTAGATATTATCCAGATATAGATAGAGAAAGATGGAATATGGTTTATGTGGGAAATCTGATTAAAGACATATCTATATGTAAAAAATATTTACAAAATGATGGTATTTATACTGCATACATTGAGGCAATTAAGTCAATAGAGGAATTTTCTAAGTTGTATGTCAACTCTGCAGGATATATGATCAGCAAGGATGCCGTCAGTGTTGCTGTGAATTTAAATGATAAATTGAAACAATATGTTAAAAACCTATTATTCTGCAGTAAGGACGAAAAAGATATAGAGATATCTATAAGAAATTTAATTGAGTACTTTGATGAAAACATAAATTCAAATATATCAAAATTTGTAAATGTACTAATAAGTTATATTAAGAAAAAAGATGATTTCTTGAGTTCAGAACAAATAAAAAAAGATGAATTATTCAAGGAATATGATATATGTATGGAAGAAATACTAGACAAACTTTGGAAGAAGAATATAATAAAAAAACAAATGAGAGATTATAAATTGGAAGATGGCAGCATACTATCTAAAGAAAATGTGTATTTTGTTTAGATTAATACACAAAACAAATGGATGTGATTGAATCGAATAAATATTTTTTGAAATTTGATCGTCAAGGAATAATTAAATATAAGGCTATAGCAAAGCATATAAAAAAGCTAATTGACTCGAATATTGTAAAAGATGGAGAGAAATTACCTTCTATAAGAAAATTATCTGAATATTTAAATGTAAATAGTATAACTATTGTAAATACATATAAAAAGCTTGAAAGTGAAGGATATGCTTTTCAAAAGATGGGCAGCGGAACATATGCCAAGAGAAAAGATATAAATAAAAATTTTCGAAGAGAGTACTCAAAAGTACTAAAAAAGATATCTAATAACGGTTATACAGAGTATATGGATTTTACAGGAGAAACTCCAAATGGAGATTTTTTTCCTGTAAAGTCTTTTAAAAATGTAATAGATGAAGTCCTTGACAGAGATGGTGCCAAGGCTCTTATTTGTCAGGAAGTTTTAGGATATGAAGGACTTAGAGACAGTATAAGTCATATTTTTTGGAATAATAAAATTAATAGTGAGGATATATTAATAGTTTCAGGAGCACAACAGGGAATAGATATAGTATCCAAAGCTATAGTTAATACAAATGATGGTGTGATTTTGGAAAAACCAACTTATAGTGGAGCATTATCCGTATTTAAATGGAGGAGAGCTGCGATATTTGAAGTACCTGTGGATAAAGATGGTTTGAATATTAATAAGTTTGAAAAAATATTAAGAAAAAATACTATAAAGTGTTTTTATACGATGAGTTATTTCCAAAATCCAACAGGTATGAGTTATAGCTATGAAAAGAAAATACAGATACTTAATTTAGCACAAATATATGATTTTTATATTATAGAAGATGATTATTTATCAGAACTTATTTATGATGACAGAATAAAATATAATAGTTTTAAAAGTTTAGATACTAATGATAGAGTAATATATATAAAGAGTTTTTCAAAAATATTTTTGCCTGGAATAAGGATTGGTTATTTAGTACCTCCTAAGAGATTTAAAGAGGGCATACAAAACTGTAAAATAAACACTGACATATCTACTTCAAGTATTATGCAGAGGGCACTTGATCTATATATTAGAAAGGGATTTTGGAGAAACTATATAGATAAGTTGAATAGTGTCTATTCACATAGATATGATTATACAAAGTACTGTCTTATAAAATATTTGAAAGATAAAGCAGTATTTAATGACCCCGGAGGAGGACTACATTTTTATTTGAGAATACTAGATGAAATCTCTATAAATACAATTCAGCTTTTTAATGAAGCTAAAAGTAGAAAAATACTAATAACTCCTGGAACTTTATTTTATAAGAACCCATTAGATGGACAAAAATATTTCAGGTTGAGTTTTTCCCAGGTAAAAGATGAAGATATAAAAACAGGGATTAATATTATATCAGATATTATGAACCAAAAGAGGTAATGTTATGGGATTAAATGGAATGTTGAAAGTAGATTGGAATGATATAGATTCTTATACTACTGAAGAGATAAGTTATTTTTTGTCTCTGGAAGGCAAAAGCATAGATTCTATAAGTAAAATAAGAAATTTAGATAGAAAGACAATTGAAAAGCATATAATAAGTGGTAAAATAAAATATGGGATTTTGGCTAAAAGTGGCAGCGAAAAACAACTGTTTTATGAAATATGTACATCTGGAAAATTTGATAAAATAAATGTACTTAAAAATTTAGACAAGTTTAATGAAAAAAAATTAGTTGAATTTATAAAGTTGAATTATATAAACATGCGAACCAAAGATAAAGAAACTGCACTTTGGATACTAGGAGAAATAGGGGATATGGAGGTCTTTGATGTTCTAGTAAAGGGAGTAGTCCATAAACACGTAAATGTTAGAAGAATGGCAGTTTCTGCTATTGGAAAATTAGGTGACAAATTAGGAAATAAGTTAGGAGAAAATGCACTTATAAGAGCGTTAGATGATACAAACCCCCAAGTTATAATGTATGCTATAAAGGCTTTGATTAAAATAAAAAGTGAAAAAGCAGTGAAAAAAATAGAATGTATAAAAAATAATACAGATAAGGAATATTTGAAGATATGCTCAGAACAATATTTAAATATTATTAAACAAAATATTTAAAAGAGGTGAAAAGTTTGGGTTATTTTACAGTGAAGGATGAGTCTCGATATGAATTTGAAGAAAAAAAATCCATATTTATAGGTCGTGTAAAGAGAATTTATTCTGAAGATGAAGCCAAAAAATTTATAAATAAAATAAAAGGCGGTGAAAAAGAAGCTAGGCATAATGTATATGCCTATGCTATAGGAGAGAATATGAATATACAAAGATATAGTGATGATGGTGAACCGCAAGGTACAGCAGGATTACCTATCCTTGGAATAATCAAAAAAAATAAAATAACAGATGTTATAGTAGTAGTTACAAGATATTTTGGAGGAATTCTATTAGGAAAAGGAGGTCTTCTAAGAGCTTATTCCAAATCTGCGTCCAAGGCTATAGAAGATAGCGGTATAATAGAAAAAATTAAAGGTGTAGAGCTTGATATAATAGTAAACTATGAAGACTTGGACAAGATTAAGCATGGTTTTGAAAAGGAATTGTGGCATATAGAAAATATAGATTATTCAGATAAAGTTAAAATTTTAATGTACTGTCCATTGGAATGTAATGATAAAGTCATAAATAAGACTATAGATATAACTAGGGGAAAATGTCAGGTGATAGTTGGAGATGAAGAAGACTATTTTAAAATGGAAAATAGATTGTATAGGGAAGAAGATTTGTGTGAATAAACGTTTATATGATATAATATTTAAGATTTTATATAAATGGTATTTGGGAGGGAATAAATATGTCAGGACATTCAAAATGGCATAATATACAAGCTAAAAAAGGTAAAATAGATGCCCAAAGGGGAAAGATATTTACCAAAATAGGTAAAGAAATTGCAATTGCAGCAAAAGATGGTTCAAATCCGGATACAAATTCAAAACTTAGGGATGTTATTGCAAAGGCAAAATCCAACAATATGCCTCAAGATACAATAAATAGAGCAATAAAAAAAGGTTCTGGCGAAATGGAAGGACTAAATTATGAAGAAGTTACATATGAAGGTTATGGACCAAGTGGTGTAGCCATAATAGTTAAAGCTCTTACTGATAATAAAAATAGAACTGCAGGAAATGTTAGAACTGCATTTACAAGAAGTGGTGGCAACTTAGGAGCTAACGGATGTGTAGGCTATATGTTTCATACTAAAGGTCAGATAATAATAGAAAAAACAGATGATATGGACGAAGATGACATGATGATGAAAGCTTTGGATGTGGGTGCAGAAGATTTTGAGGCTCAGGATGAAGTATTTGAAATAACTACTACCATAGAAGATTTTGGAGATGTGAGAGATTCACTTGAATCACAGGGATTTAAATTTATATCAGCTGATATTATTATGATACCAGATACTCTGACAGCTGTTGATATGGAAACTGCTGAGAAGGTTCAAAAACTTATAGATAAACTTGAAGATGATGATGATGTTCAAAATGTCTATCACAATGCGGATTTCCCTGATGAATTTGATGATTAAAACATTAAAAACCAGTCCACATAATGCATTGTGTGGACTGGTTTTTATTTTACTTAGGGGGGAATGGGTGGGAATATAGATAGATTTGGTTTTTGCATAAATTATCTATATTCTCTTTACTTACTTATTATTATATGTTGATATGTTTTTAAGATGATTTGAATATGTTTCAGAAAATATATGTTCATTTGTTCTATTATCCAACACATAATAAAGATATTTTGTATTTGCAGGATGAACAGCTGCAGATATTGACTTAGTGCCTGGATTACATATCGCTGATGGTGGTAATCCAGTGTTCAAATAGGTATTATATGGAGATTTTACTTTTAAATCTTTGTTATATAATTTATCCTTATGTCCAATTATATATAAAATAGTTGCATCTATCTGAAGAGGCATGTTTTTGTTTAATCTATTATAAATAACACTTGATATTTTGGGCCTGTCTACATCTTTTTTTGCTTCTTTCTCTATTAAAGAGGCTATTATTACAACATCTTTTGTATTGAGATTGTTTTTAGTTATATACTCTTTATAAGGCTGTATGTGGATTGCAAATGCATTGAGCATTTCAACTACAATTTCCCTGCTGGACATCTTCTTATTAAAGGAATATGTAGCAGGATACAAGAAACCATCCAATTTATGTTTGTTATTTGGAATACTTTTTAAAAACCAATAATTAGTATCTTTATCACTTTCCCAATTTTCAACTGCATCCATAAAGTCATATTTTGTAACCAATCCTGATTTTTCTAGCGCTTGGCCTATTTGTTCAGTTGTGTATCCTTCGGGTATTGTTACTTTTACTATATTTGTATTGTTTCTAAAATGTCTGCTTATATAAGGAATATTCCTCAGACAAAATACTCCATATATGGCCAAAATAAAAACAATAGCTACGAATATAAATTTTTTTGATTTCATAATTACAAAGTTCATATATAGCGTAACTAATTAAGCTAAGAACTAATTTCAACTCCTTCTGTATTTATATATTTAATCTTATATTAGTATAACATATCTGCAAATATCATTATTAAAATTTAGTAATAATTTAAAAATATAAGAAATTGCTGATTTTAATGTAAAAGTAAATAATATATGTATAATATTAGCACATCATGTCCATAATAATCAGTAAGGAGGGATATTATGGATATAAGAAAATTTCGTACAGCATCATTAGTTGTTTTAACCATTTTAGTATTTGGTATAAGTTATTATATATGTGTAAATAAAATACAGGATTATGATAGTACAAAAAATTATAATTTTGTAAAGACAAATTCAAATGTAGACAATATAATGTCTAAAAATGGAAATATAATATTGAAAATAAAATATGCTAAAAGTGGGGCAGTTCAAATTCAAGAAGAAAAATCAGCAGGTAATCTGGCGGGAAAAACTAAAAGTCAGATAGAAAATATTTATAAAGGCAGGGGCTATAAGATGTATAGCTTTAATCCACTTGAAGCAGTTATGATTAAAGAAGTGGATAAGTATGAACCAAATAAATATGTAGTTGGCATAAAAGATGGAGCAGTAGCAATATATAAAACAGATGCGGATGGCAGCATGTTTATAGAAGATTCATCAAGGGATATAACGGATATAAAAATAAATAGATTGAAACCCAAGGATATAGAAATGCTGACCAAAGGAGATAAATATTTTCAATGTGACACCCTGAATGATGCTGAAGCACGCCTTGAAGACTATGAATAATAGCCTTTGAGGCTTTTTGACGTTAGTTGTATTTAATTACTTGAATAAACGTTTTTAAAATGATAAAGTATTATGTGTTACAATTATTTCTTTAATTTTTGGAAAGTATTATTATTTTTGGAGGAAGTTTCAGTGTATGAGTATATAAAAGGAATTTATGCAGGTATGAATAAAGACTACATAATAGTGGAAAACAACGATATTGGATATAGAATAAATACATCTGGAAGTACCATTGCTAATATTCCTAAAATTGGAGATCACATATTGGTCTATGTAACTCAAATAGTAAGAGAAGATTTTATTGGATTATATGGATTTTTAACTAGAGAAGAACTGTTTATGTTCAATTTGTTGCTTGGAGTAAATGGTATAGGAGCGAAAGCTGCATTGTCACTGTTGTCTATAACTAATGTAAACAACTTAAAATATGCTATAATAACTAAAGATGAAAATACAATAATCAGAGCTCCCGGCATAGGTAAAAAAACTGCCCAAAGAGTTATATTGGAGCTAAAGGATAAAATAGACTGCAAGGAAATAGATCAACTTAATGGTAATGAAGATGAGTTGAATGCAAATAATGAAAACTTATCTGAAGCACTAGAGGCGCTCATTTCTCTTGGGTATTCTCAAAAAGAAGCATCAAAGGCATTGGATTCAATAAAAATTGGTGATTCTGTTGAAGTTATTATTAAAGATGCACTTAAATTTTTAATGGGTTAGGTTAGGTGAGTAAATATGGAAGATAGAATTGTAACTCCTTCTGTTTTAGACGGGGAAGGAGAAAACGAGTATAGTTTAAGACCTAAAAAACTCAATGAATATATAGGACAGGAAAATGTAAAAAACAAGCTTAAGATATTTATACAAGCTGCGAAAAATAGAAATGAAGCATTGGATCATGTGCTGTTTTATGGTCCGCCAGGTCTTGGAAAAACTACTCTTGCAAATATAATAGCCCGTGAAATGGGTGGAAATTTGAAGGTTACATCAGGACCTGCTATAGAAAAAGCAGGTGATTTGGCTGCAATACTTACAAATTTAAATAATATGGATGTACTTTTTATAGATGAAATACACAGGTTGAATAGAAGTGTAGAAGAAATATTGTATCCAGCCATGGAGGATTATGCACTTGACATAGTAATAGGTAAAGGTGCTTCAGCAAAATCCATAAGACTGGATTTGCCGAACTTTACACTCATAGGTGCAACTACGAGAATTGGACTTTTAACAGCACCGCTTAGGGATAGGTTCGGAATGTTATGTCCTATGGAATTCTACAGTGAAGACGAACTCAGTGAAATTATATTGAGATCTGCAGATATACTCAATATAAAAATTGATGCTCAGGCTGCAAAAGAGATAGGAAGAAGATCGCGCGGCACTCCAAGAATTGCCAATAGAATATTAAAAAGAGTAAGGGATTATTCGGAAGTTAAGGGTAATGGAATCATAGATATGGAAAGCAGCAAAGCTGCACTTAAACTCCTTGAAGTTGACAATGAAGGATTTGATAGTATAGACAATAAAATACTTAAGGCTATAATTGATAATTTTAATGGAGGTCCTGTTGGATTGGAAACCCTGGCTTATTTTATAGGAGAGGAACTGGATACAATACAAGATGTATATGAGCCCTATTTAATCCAAAAAGGTTTTATAATAAGAACTCCAAGAGGAAGAATGGCATCAGATAGTGCATATAGACATTTTAATAGAACCAGATCAGACAAAAAATCAAGACAATCAACTTTATTTGATAAATAGAGTTGTAATTGTGTAATTTGAATCGTACGAAATGGAGTGAATAAATTGCGAATAACAGATTTTGATTTTTATCTACCAAAGGAACTTATTGCACAGCATCCTTTAAAACAGAGGGATGAGGCAAGACTTATGGTACTTGATAAAAATAGCGGCAATGTTGAACATAAGGTATTTAGGGATATAATAGATTATTTGAATCAAGGAGATTGTCTTGTCTTAAATGATACAAGAGTACTTCCTGCAAGGTTAATAGGCAGCAAAGAGGGAACAGGGGGTAAGATGGAAATCCTGTTACTTAAGAGAACAGAGGATGATACATGGGAAACTTTAGTTAAACCTGGTAAAAGAGCTAGAGTAGGAAGTCGGTTTAACTTTGGAAATGGCGAATTGAAGGCTGAAATACTCGAAGAAAAGGAAGATGGAAACAGGATGGTAAAATTTGAATATGCCGGTATATTTGAGGAAGTACTGGACAGACTTGGACAAATGCCTCTTCCACCATACATAAAGGAAAAACTGGAAGATAAGGAAATGTATCAGACAGTATATTCAAAGGAAGAAGGATCTGCGGCAGCTCCTACAGCAGGACTTCATTTTACAAAAGAACTTTTGAGCAAAATAGCTGAAAAGGGAGTAGAGATTGCATTTTTGACATTGCATGTAGGTCTTGGTACATTTAGGCCGGTTAAAGTTGAGAATATTGAAGATCATGACATGCATTCTGAATACTACCGTATGACTAAAGATACTTCAGATAAGATAAATAAAGCTAAAGAGACAGGACATAAAATAGTAGCGGTAGGTACAACATCCTGTAGGACTCTAGAGACTATAGGAGACGAAGATGGAAGAGTAAGAGAACAATCGGGATGGACAGATATATTTATTTACCCTGGTTACAAATACAAAGTGGTGGATAATCTTATAACCAATTTTCACCTGCCTGAATCAACATTAATAATGCTTGTAAGTGCACTTTGTGGAAGAGAAAATATACTGAATGCTTACAAAATTGCAGTAGATGAGGAATACAGGTTTTTTAGCTTTGGAGATGCCATGTTCATAAAATAGGGGGAATAATCAATGTATAAGCTTCTTAAAAAACAAGGAAATGCAAGACGTGGACAGTTGACAACAGTACACGGAGTAGTTCAAACACCTGTATTTATGAATGTAGGCACATTGGCAGCTATAAAAGGTGCTGTTTCAAGTGTTGACTTGAGAAATATTGGATGCCAGGTGGAATTGTCAAATACATATCATTTAAGTTTAAGACCAGGAGACGAGGTTATTAGAAAACTTGGAGGTCTTCATAAATTTATGAATTGGGATAGACCTATTTTAACGGATTCAGGTGGATTTCAGGTGTTTTCCCTGGCAAAGATAAGAAAAATAAAGGAAGAAGGAGTCTATTTTAGTTCTCATATTGATGGAAGAAAAATATTTATGGGACCTGAAGAGAGTATGAGAATTCAAAGCAATCTTGCATCAACTATAGCTATGGCATTTGATGAATGCATTGAAAATCCTTCACCTAGAGAATATGTCCAAAAATCTGTAGAGAGAACTACAAGATGGCTTGAAAGATGTAAAGCAGAAATGAATAGATTGAATTCAATGCCTGATACTATAAATAGAAAACAGATGCTATTTGGAATAAATCAAGGCGGTACATATGATGATATAAGAATAGAACATGCCAAGGCGATCAGTGACTTGAACCTGGATGGTTATGCCATTGGAGGGTTGGCTGTTGGTGAAACTAGTGAAGAAATGTATAGGATAATAGAAAAAGTTGTACCACATTTACCTCAAGATAAGCCTATATATTTAATGGGAGTTGGAACTCCTACAAATATACTTGAAGCAGTAGAAAGAGGGGTAGATTTTTTTGATTGTGTACTTCCTGCAAGAAATGGGAGGCATTCTCATGTGTTTACAGACCATGGACAATTGAATCTCTTAAATGCAAAGTATGAATTGGATGATAGTCCAATTGACTATAATTGCAGTTGCCCGGTTTGCAAAAATTACAGCAGAGCTTATATAAGACATTTATTTAAAGCAAAGGAAATGCTAGCTATGAGACTTTGTGTCATGCATAATTTATATTTTTATAATAATTTGATGAGTGAAATAAGAGATGCTATTGATGGAAATTACTTTCCAAAATATAAAGAACAAAAAATCCAACAATGGAATGAAAGTAAAAAATAACAAGGAGGTATAAATATGAAGAATTTAGGAACATTTGCACCATTCCTTATTGTCATTATAGTGTGTTATCTATTTATGTTTCTTCCTGAAAGCAAGAGAAGAAAAAAATATAGCAGCATGCTTGGTGAACTTAAGGTAAACGATGAAATTATAACAAAGGGAGGAATAATAGGAAAAGTTACCAACATACAGGATAAAGAAATTACACTTCAGACAGGACCGGACAGAGTAAAAATAAAGCTCAGTAAAAGTGGTATATTGAATGTTTTGTCAAGTAGAAGCACTTCAGAAGTGTCTAAAAGCGAAGATAAATAAATTATAAGTAATAAAGCATCTTTCATCTACATAAATACTATTAGATGGGGGGTGTTTTAATTTGGAAAAATATAATTATATTCCTGCTGCCGAAGGTGTACTTAGAAGTTTTATAATTACAGTGTTGATGCTTTTGATGTTTGCTGTAGTAATGACATTTGTTGAAGTAAATGAATTTGTGAATTCTATTTTTTATGTTGTAACAACTATCCTGAGCATAATGTATGGTGCAATATATGCTTCAAGAAAAATAAAGAGAAAAGGTTGGCTTGTAGGAATTATAGTTGCGATTTTGTATATAATCATACTATACATAGTCTCTATAATTTCAGGAAATTCTTCTGTAATTGGTTCTGAAGGTATTAAAAGATTGATACTTGCACTTCTTGTAGGTGGAATGTCAGGCATAATTGGGGTTAATCTTTAGTTGGTTAATTCTTTGTAAATATAGGTTGTATCTAAGTTTACAAACTTTATTTTAAGAATAATTTATGTTATAATCAAACAGAAACCTTTAAGAATGGGGGAAATTAAATGAAGCATATAAGAACTATAAACAATTCTAACATAAAAGATAGTTTAAAAAAACCAGGTTGTAAAGAATGTGCTAATTCTTGTCAGTCAGCATGTAAGACTTCATGTACAGTTGCTAACTTAGCTTGTGAAAATTAGTATAAACTTAAGGCAGTAACATAGAGTTACTGCCTTAAGTTTATACTCACATGAAAATACAAAAAATAGTAGGAGGAAGAAGATTTGAACAATATTCATAAATTTATTCAGGGTGATGATTATTATGTAATAGATGTCAACTCTGGAACGGTTCATGTAATAGATGAACTTGTATATGATATTTTAGATGATGATAGATTAAAAACTTTGGATCAAATTGGTAAATGCCTTGGAGATAAATACAGAAAAGAAGATATTTTAGAGGCCTATTCAGAAGTTAAACAATTAGTTAAAAATGGAACACTATATTCTGAAGATATATACAAGAATGCGGCATTAAGAAATGACAGTACTCCATCATTTATAAAAGCACTTTGCTTAAATATTGCACATGATTGTAATTTACGATGTAAATATTGTTTTGCAGATGAAGGTGAGTACAAAGGTAAAAGAAAATTGATGTCTGCTGAAATTGGAAAAAAAGCAATAGATTTTGTTATAGAAAAGTCTGGACCTAGAAAAAATATAGAAATCGATCTATTTGGTGGAGAACCACTTATGGCATTTGATACTATAGTAGAAATAGTAGAATATGCAAAGACTCAGGAAAAAATACATAACAAAAATATAAGGTTTACCATGACTACGAATGCTACATTATTAAATGATAAAATCATGGATTACCTGGATAAAAATATGGGAAATATAGTACTAAGTATTGACGGCAGAAAAAAAGTAAATGATAATGTCAGGGTGAGAGTAGATGGAAGTGGATCCTTTGATTCTATACTTCCAAAAATAAAAAAGATGGTGGAAATGCGTGACAAATCCAAGCAATATTATGCTAGAGGAACATTTACAAGAGAAAATATAGATTTTTTCGAAGATATAAAATTTTTGGCAGATCAAGGGTTTGATGAAATATCAGTTGAACCAGTAGTGCTTCCTGAGGATAACCCTCTTTCTATAAGGGAAGAAGACCTTGATACTATATTTAAACAATATGATAGATTATATGAGGAAATGATCCATAGAAAAAGAGATGGAAAAACGTTTAAATTCTACCATTTTAACATAGATTTACAGGGGGGGCCCTGTGTCTACAAGAGAATATCAGGATGCGGTGCAGGGCATGAGTATGTGGCAATAACTCCAGATGGTGACATATATCCGTGTCATCAATTTGTAGGAAATGAGAATTTTAAAATGGGTAATTTGAGTAATTTTGAAAATTTGAGACAGGACATAAGTCAAAAATTCAAAACTGCACATATATACAATAAGCCTGAATGTACAAATTGCTGGGCTAGATTTTACTGCAGCGGAGGTTGTCAGGCAAATAACTATAATTTCAATGGAGATATGAATAAACCTTATTCATTGGGATGTAAAATGCAGAAAAAGAGAATTGAATGTGCAATTGCACTTAAAGTTAAAACTATGAATTGAATAAAAGTGATATAATTTTATTGTATTATCTATAAAAAAGTACAAATTAGTAAAAAAGGAGCATAAACATGAGATCTGGAAGAAAAAGTAGTACGAGAGTGAGAAGTACTATAATTTTATTAGTATGTCTTGCTATTATAGGTTTTCTAGCTTATTCTGGAGTGTATGGAATTAGATTTGCCGGATATCAGGTAAAACCATTCACTCAGGTTATAAACAGGGGACTTGATCTGCAGGGTGGTATTTCCGTATTAGAGGAAATCCAATCTAAAAATGTGGATCAGAAGACGGTAAATAGAACAGTAGATCTCCTGGCTATGAGAGTTAATAAACTAGGAGTAAGTGAAACTGTAGTAACAAAAGAAGGAAACAATAGAATAAGGATTGAAATACCTGGAAAATTTGACGCAAAAGAAGTTGTAGATGGTGTGGCAAAAACAGGACAGCTCAAATTTGTAGGACCAGATAATAGCACTATACTTACAGGTAGGGATGTAAAAGATGCTAGTGCATATCTAGATACCAACAACGACCAACAACCTACCATAAGCCTGGAATTAAACTCAAGTGGAACTAAAAAATTTGCAGATGCCACACAGAAATTTATGGGACAGAAGATTGCAATATATTTAGATGATCAGAAGCTTACGGATCCAACAGTAAATGCTCATATAACCGATGGAAAGGCAATAATAAGTGGAAGCCAGACTCTTGAGGAAGCACAGAAACAAGCAAATTTAATAAAGTCAGGAGCTCTGCCAGTTTCAATAAAGCCAGTACAGGTTACAACTATTGGAGCATCTCTTGGTGCCAATGCTTTACCTCTGAGCATACTTGCCGGTAAAATTGGCATAGGGCTTGTAATGATATTTATGGTTTTGTATTACAGATTGCCGGGACTTATTGCAGATATAGCACTGACATTATATATATACATAGTACTGGCAGCATTTGCAAATGTAAATGTAACTTTGACACTTTCAGGAATAGCTGCCTTCTTGCTTACAGTAGGTATGGCTGTTGATGCAAATATACTTATATTTGAAAGGACCAAGGAGGAACTGAAAAGCGGGCGGCCTATTAAAGCAGCTATAAATATAGGGTTTAAGAGAGCAATGAGTTCAATTTTTGATTCAAATATAACTTCAATTATTTCAGGAATTGTACTTTATAGCGTAGGTACAGGTGCTGTTAAAGGATTTGCACTTACTCTTATAATAGGAGTAGTTCTAAGTATGTTTACTGCTATAACAGTCACAAGGACTCTGATGAAGCTGGTGGCAGATATAGGATTGTTCAGTCACAAAGCTACAATTGGAACTTTTGGTGTCCATGACTTTAGAAAGGGGATATCAAAATAGCATGAATAAAATATATAGAATTGTAGAAAAAAGAAAAATATGGTATGCAATATCAATTATAGTAATTGCAATAGGTATTTTTACAATGGCAACTAAAGGACTAGAGTTTGGATTGGATTTTAAAGGTGGAACTGTAATTGAAATAAATCTTGGCCAAAATTTTAATAAACCGGATGTGGATAAAGTAATTAAAAAGTATTCCAATGATTTTCAATCCAATAAAGTGGAAAAAACCCATATATCCATAAAGAGTGCCAATTTAAGCAATGACGATGTAAGCGGAATTGTAAAAGATATAAAAGCTAAATATAGTAAGAGCAATATTACAAATCAGGAAAGTATAGGTGCATCTATAGGGCAAGAAGCTAGAATTAATGCAATTAAGGCAATAGTTATAGCAATTGTAGCTATGTTCATATATATAGCTATAAGGTTTGAATTTAGTTTTGGCATGGCTGCAATTATTGGGCTTATCCATAATATACTTATAATGCTTTCGATATATGCAATACTTCGTGTCTCAATTGATTCTAGTTTTATAGCAGCTGCACTTACGGTTATCGGATATTCCGTCCATGATACTATAGTAGTTTTTGATAGGATAAGAGAAAATCAAAAATATATGAGACGGGAAGAATCAGGAGTAATAGCTGATGCCAGTTTGACTCAAACTATGGCCAGATCTATAAATACAGTGCTTACAGTTGTTATAACCTTGGTTTCAGTTTATATATTGGTTCCTTCTGTAAGGAATTTTTCAGAGCCTATATTGATAGGTATTATATCAGGATGCTATTCTTCTATATGTATAGCTAGTCCAACTTGGGTGCTTATAAAAAATCGTATGAAGAAAAGAAAAAAGTTGAAAATTTCATCCGATACAGAAAATTAGATATTAAAATTATCCTCTGAATATGTTAGAATAAAAAATCTAGAGTATATTGAAACTCTAGATTTTTTATTGTATAAAACCTACTTAAATTGCGTTTGTAAAAAACAACAATTTAATTTATAATAGAAGTGCTTTTGATAAATTGGAGGATTTTATTATGGAGATACGACAAGATATTACTTATAATTTCGACTTTTTAGGAATGCAGGATCCTTTCCGTTTAAAAAATATGGAAATAGCTCTAAAGAGAATAATTAAGGCAGTAAATGAAAGAGAAAAAATTGTTATATATGGAAATTGTGATTTGGATGGAGTGACTGCTGTTTCTCTTCTGTTTCTCGTATTGAAATATTTAAATGCAGATGTAGAGTATTTTATTTCAGATGATATGGATGACAAGCTTAATATAAATTCTAGATTGATAAAAAATCACATAAAATTTTTGGGAGCTAAACTTATATTGACTACTGGATGTGGAAGTCAATCAATATCCCAGGTAGAATTATGTAAAAAACTAGGTATGGATGTCATAGTTACGGATTATCATAAATATAAAGGAGTGCTTCCTAGAGCCGTTGTTATAAATCCAAATCAGAGAAGCTGCAACTATCCTTTTAAAGATTTAACAGCAGTGGGAGTTGCATTTAAGCTTTCTCAGGCTATATCTGTATATTACCAAATGAAATCTGTAAGCAAATATTTGGATTTGGTTTTGCTTGGAACACTTTCAAAGGGGATCAGAGTAACTGGAGAAAACAAGGAGATAGTGAATCAGGGATTATACCATTTGAATTATACTAATAATCATGGATTTAGAGCGCTATTAAAAGTTTATGGAATTAAAAATATAAACAGAGATAGTATATTTAAACTTTCAAATAATATGAGATTATCTACTAAAAATAAGAGATATATAGATAATGCCAGAATAGCAGTTGAACTTTTTATAACTGAAAATATGGACAGGGCAGAACAAATAGCCAAATACTTGAAAAATGAAATTTTGGATTAGTAATTTTTAGGCGTTTGTGATAATATATTATGATGTAGTAATTTATTTGAGTTGTTGGAGGGGTATTAGTGGATTTAAAAGATAAAATAAGAGTGATAGAAGGCTTCCCTAAAGAAGGTATAAGCTTTAAGGACGTCACAACCATTCTTAAAGACAAGCAAGCTTTCAGATATGCCGTAGATAAAATTGCAGAAAATTTAAAAAACAAGGACATTGATCTAGTAGTAGGACCTGAGGCAAGGGGATTTTTATTTGGTGCACCTGTAGCATATGCAATAGATGCAGGTTTTGTTCCTGTAAGAAAGGCTGGAAAACTTCCATGTGATACTCTAAAGACAAGTTATGATTTAGAATATGGAAAAGATGTACTTGAAATACATAAAGATGCTGTAACACCTGGTACAAGAGTGGCTATAGTAGATGACCTATTGGCAACAGGTGGGACTTTAAAGTCTGTTATTAAATTGGTAGAACAGCTTGGAGGAAATGTTGTAACAGCAAATTTTGTCATAGAATTAACTGATTTAAAGGGAAGAAAAAAATTGGACAATTATGATGTATTTTCACTAATTCAATATAATATATAACTTTAAATTGAAAGTTAATAGAGTATATAATATAATAATAGTAAAAAATAATGGCTGGTTTATAGAACCAGCCATTGGTTTTAGGGAGTATACATATGCTGGAAAAACTTATGAAAAAAATTGAAAAAAATTGTACCAATATAAACAAAGAGATGGTTAAAAAGGCATACCAGTTTGCAGATAAGGCTCATAAAAAGCAAAAAAGGGAATCTGGCGATCCGTATATAATGCATCCTGTAGAAGTTGCGTGTATATTGGCGGATATGGGTATGGATACCAGCACAATAGTAGCAGGTCTTCTTCATGATGTAGTAGAAGATACGGATTTTACTCATGATGACATAACTAGAGAGTTTAGTGCTGAAGTTGCAAATCTAGTAGAAGGAGTAACTAAACTTGGAAGGCTTGAATATAAAACTAGAAAAGAGCAGCAGGCAGATAATGTAAGAAAGATGCTTCTGGCCATGGCTAAAGATATAAGGGTTATACTTATAAAATTAGCTGATAGACTGCACAATATGAGAACATTAAAGTATATGCCGGTGGAAAAGCAAAAAGAAAAATCCAAAGAAACCCTTGATATATATGCTCCCTTGGCTCATAGGCTTGGTATATCTAAAGTTAAGTGGGAATTGGAAGATCTATCTCTTAGATACTTGAACCCAAATGAGTACTATTTTATAGTTAGAAAAATTGCAGAAAAAAGAGGCGAAAGGGAAAAACATATAGAACAGATAATACATGAATTGAAGGAAAATCTTGAGGACGCGGAAATAGATTCCGATATTGCTGGACGTCCAAAGCATTTTTATAGTATATATAGAAAAATGGTAAATAAGAACAAGACGATAGATCAGATATTTGATCTTACTGCAGTAAGGGTTCTGGTAGATACAGTTAAGGATTGTTATGCAGCACTTGGAATAGCTCATACTATGTATAAGCCAATCCCTGGCAGATTTAAGGACTATATAGCAATGCCAAAACCCAACATGTATCAATCACTTCATTCTACCGTAATAGGTCCACAGGGAAAGCCTTTTGAAATTCAAATAAGAACTTTTGAAATGCATAAAACTGCTGAGTATGGTATAGCTGCCCATTGGAAGTACAAAGAGGGAGTAAGTACCGAAGATACGATTGATAAGAAGTTAACATGGATTAGAGAGATGCTTGATTGGCAGACCCAGACATCTGACGCAGATGAATTTATGGAAGGCTTTAAGATAGATTTATTTTCAGATGAAGTATTTGTGTTCACCCCACAGGGTAATGTTATAAATTTACCTTATGAAGCTACCCCAATAGATTTCGCATATAAGATACATACGGACATAGGAAATAATTGTGCTGGAGCCAAAGTAAATGGAAAGATGGTACCTCTTGATTATAAGTTGAAAACTGGAGAAATAGTAGAAATATCTGTTTCAAGTGTTCCTAAAGGACCTAGTATTGATTGGCTTAATGTAGTAAAGAGCAATCAAGCCAAGAGCAAGATAAAATCCTGGTTTAAAAAAGCCAGGAAGGAAGAAAATATATTAAAGGGAAAAGAATTGCTTGAAAAAGAAACTAAAAAACATGGTTATAATTTGGGAGATATAACTAAAGAAGATGGTATTACAGCAATATTAAAGAAATACAATATGAATTCTATAGAGGATTTATATGCTGCAATTGGTATAGGTGTTGTTAATTTACCCACTATAGTATCTAAATTAACAGATATTCATGAAGCAATGGTAAAGAAAAACATAACGGATTGGAGAGTCATACAGGATCAATTCAACAAGAACAGTAACAGGCAAGTTAGAAACAAGAAGAAATCTCCGGGAATAATAGTGAAAGGTGAGACTAATGTTCTTGTTAGATTTGCCCAATGCTGTAATCCCGTACCAGGAGATTCTATTTTAGGGTACATAACTAAAGGTAGAGGCGTATCTATACATAGATATGATTGTAAAAACTTAGAACACCTTTTAAAGAACAAGGAAAATAAGCTGATAGAGGTAAGTTGGGGAAGACCTAAGGGTGAAGAATATATCACTGAAATACAGATTAAAAGTGAGGATAGACCTGGTCTTCTAGCTGATTCTATGGAAGTAGTAAGTAATAGTAAAACGTCTCTGTATGCTGTAGATGCCAAGCCTTCTAAAAATGGTATAGCTATTATAACTATGAAACTAAAAATAACCGATATAAATGATCTTAAAGATGTTATAAAGAAACTCAGAAAAATGAGTGGAACAATAGAAGTTTACAGAACAAATAGTTAGGGGTGGTATATATGCGAGCAGTTGTTCAGAGAGTTAAAAATTCAAAAGTACAGGTTGATGGTAATATTATAGGACAGATTGATGCCGGTTTGAATGTACTCTTGGGAATATCAAAAGAGGATAATGTTTCTGATATAGAATACTTAAAAGATAAAATAATAAATTTGAGAATATTTGAAGATGATCATGGTAAATTAAATAAATCACTTATGGATGTAGGGGGCGAACTTCTTTTAATATCTCAGTTTACTTTATATGGAGACTGTAGAAAAGGAAGAAGACCCAGTTTTGTAGAAGCTCTTTCAGGAGATAAATCGGAGAAATTATATAATGAATTTGTAAAGCAGTGCAAATCTACAGTAAAAAAAGTTGAAACAGGAAAATTTGGAGCAGACATGCTTGTCACAATAGAAAATGACGGACCGGTTACTATACTTTTAGATAGTAAAAAGAATTTTTGATGGACTTTAATTAGGGAGGTTTTATTATGGAAATAAAGAGATTGTCATTAGGAGATTATGCTGCCAACTGCTATATAGTTTTAGATACTGACTCAAATGAATGTGCTGTGATTGATCCCGGTGCAAATAGTAATATTATTAAAAGGACTTTAGATGATATGAATATTCACAATATAAAATTTATATTATTGACACATGGTCATGCTGACCATACACAGGCTGCTGTAGACATAAAAAATATATACAATGCGCCAATATATATAAATCAAGAGGATTATAAAATGATGGAGTCCGGTTCTTTTATGTATGGAAATATACATGAGGATATAGATAAATTTATTAAAGATGGAGATATGCTTACTCTTGGAAATATGAACATAAAGGTTATACATACCCCTGGACACACTCCAGGAGGAGTTAGTTTCTTGATAGGTGATGTACTATTTACAGGAGATACACTATTTGCAGGCAGTATAGGAAGGACAGATATGCTTGGAGGAAATTTCAAAACTTTAATTGATAGTATAAAGGGCAAACTTATGAAATTATCAGACGATATTATAGTATTGCCTGGACATCAAGGCAAAAGTTCTATAGGCAATGAGAGGGAGAATAATCCTTTTTTATAAATAGATAAAATTTGAAAAACTATTGTATGCAATATATAATAGTTTATGTTGCTTTTTACATAAATTTAATTAGAGAGGAAGTAAATATTTATGGCTATTCAAGCGCCTAAAGGTACTAAAGATGTGCTGCCTGGAGAGGCATACAAATGGCAATACTTAGAGAATAAATTCAGAAAAATAGCGGCGTCTTATGGACATAGAGAGATAAGAACTCCTGTGTTTGAATATACTGAATTATTTCAAAGAGGAGTTGGAGAAACTACAGATGTAGTTCAAAAGGAAATGTACACTTTTGAGGATAAGGCTGGTAGAAGTATTACTTTGAAACCAGAAGGAACTTCGCCAGCTGTAAGAGCTTTTGTTCAAGGTAATTTATACAATGAAGTTCAACCTACAAAATTATTTTATTTTACTCCAGCACTGCGCTATGAAAATGTTCAAAAAGGGAGACTTAGAGAACATCATCAATTTGGTGTAGAGGCTTTTGGTGCATCAGGCCCATCTATTGATGCAGAGATAATAAGTCTTGCCATGAGAGTATATAGAGAATTTGGAATTAAAGATGTTGAATTGAATATAAACAGTATAGGATGTGCTAAATGTAGAAAAGAGTATAATAATGCACTTAAAGAATATCTATCTGACAGATATGGTGAATTGTGTGATACATGTAAAACCAGGTTTGATAGAAATCCTATGAGAATACTGGATTGCAAGATAGATGGGAAGAAAGATATAGTTAAAAATGCACCTAAAATATTGGATTATCTATGTGATGATTGCAGGGAACATTTTGAAGGGCTCAAAAAATATTTAGATGCTCTTGGCATAGAGTTTAAAATAAATCCTCTTATTGTAAGGGGACTTGACTATTATACAAAAACTGTATTTGAAATAATAAATAATGATATAACAATATGTGCAGGTGGAAGGTATGATTATCTTATAGAAGAAGTAGGAGGACCCGAACTTCCAGCCATGGGTTTTGGTATGGGAATAGAGAGAACATTACTTACTCTTAAAGAAAATGGTATAGAAATACCTGAAAAGCCTTACATAGATTTGTACATAGGTGCCATTGGAAATGATGCAAAGCTTGCATCTCTTAAGTTAGCAAATACACTCAGAGAAGAAGGCTTGAGATGTGAATGTGATCATACAAATAGAAGTGTTAAAGCTGAAATGAAGTATGCCAATAAAATAAATGCAAAATTTACAGTTATACTTGGAGAAAATGAGTTGGATACATATTCTGCAAAGTTTAAAAGAATGGATGATGGGCAGCAATTCGAGTTAAAATTAGATGATTTAACTGGAATATGCAATTTCATAGGATAATTGTGCTTTACAATATAAATAATGGGAGTTGAAAATAATGGGAGAATCTTTGAAAGGACTTAAAAGAACTTCTATGTGTGGTGTTTTAAAAGAAGAGAACATCGGAAATGAATTTACAGTAATGGGATGGGTCCAGAGAAAGAGAAATCTTGGAGGACTTATATTTATAGATTTAAGAGACAGGACTGGAATAGTTCAGGCGGTATTTGGAGAAAAAATAAACCAGGAAGCATTTGAAAAAGCAGATAATGTTAAACCCGAGTATTGTATTGCAGTTAAGGGTACATTAGTAAAAAGACAATCTGTAAACAACGAGATACCTACAGGGATGGTTGAATTAAAGGGTGAATATATAAAAGTATTTTCTGAATCTGAAACGCCTCCTATATATATAAAGGAAAATTTAGATGCTGCTGAAAATATAAGATTGAAATATAGATATTTGGATTTAAGAAGACCTGATATGCAGAGGATATTTAAGATAAGGCATAAAACAGCAAAAGTTATAAGAGATTTTATGGATAAAGAAGGTTTTCTTGAGATGGAGACTCCAATTCTTACAAAGAGTACTCCAGAAGGTGCAAGAGATTATCTTGTTCCAAGTAGAAATTTCCCAGGAAAATTTTATGCATTGCCACAATCTCCACAGCTTTTCAAACAACTTTTGATGGTATCAGGGTATGATAGGTATTTTCAAATTGCAAAATGCTTCAGAGATGAGGACTTGAGAGCTAATAGGCAGCCTGAATTTACCCAGGTTGATATGGAGCTTTCATTCGTAGAGGAAGACGACATAATAGAATTAAATGAAAGACTTATTAAGAAAATATTTAAGGAAATATCAGGAATAGATGTAAAACTTCCTATAGCTAGAATGCCTTATAAAGTTGCAATGGAAAAATACGGAAGCGACAAACCAGATCTTAGATTTGGAATGGAGATAAATGATATAACCGATATTGTAAGTGACATGGACTTCAGAGTATTTAAAGGTGCAATTGAGTCAGGTGGGTCAGTTAGAGCTATAAAAGTTGAAAATTGTGCTAAAATGGGAAGAAAACAGATAGATAAATTAGTTGAATTTGTGAAAGACTATGGAGCTAAAGGACTTGTTTGGATAGCAAATAGAGATGATGGAATAAAGTCATCCATATCTAAATTCTTAAAACAGGATAAAATTGATGCCATATTTGAAAAACTTAATGCTAAAGTTGGAGATCTTATATTAATAGCTGCAGACAAGAATAAGATAGTATTCCAAAGCTTAGGTGCTCTTAGGGTACATATGGCAAAGGAGACCGGAATACTTTCCGACAATCATGAATTTAAATTTGTATGGATAACGGAATTTCCTCTACTATCATACAATGAAGATGAGAAAAGATATCAGGCAGAACATCATCCTTTTACTATGCCCATGGATGAAGACATACAGTATTTAGAAAGTGATCCAGGTAGAGTTAGAGCTAAGGCCTATGATATAGTATTGAATGGTGAAGAATTAGGCGGGGGCAGCATAAGGATACATGATACCGAACTTCAGCAAAAGATGTTTGAAGTCCTTGGATTTACGGATGAATCTGCATGGGAGAGATTTGGCTTCCTGCTTCAGGCATTTAAGTATGGACCACCACCACATGGAGGTCTTGCTTATGGATTCGACAGAATGATAATGTTTTTGGCAGGTACTGAAAATATAAAAGATGTAATAACTTTTCCAAAAAATCAAAATGCATTTTGTCCTATGTCAGAAGCACCAAATGTAGTGGACGACATACAATTACAAGAACTTAACATAGATGTAAAACATAAGTAAAACAATATTGCTGATTATGGATAAATTAAAAAAATTGTAGTATAATATATATAGAAATAAATCCTGCTGTGTGCGTAGATTGAGTTCATATTGACCGAACATATTGAAAAAGGGAACCTATCTCTTTTTGTGGAATGAGATCCAATTTATATATTGGAAACAGGAAGCAGAAAGGCGGTGCCCACCTGCTTGAGAGCGGGTTCAAATAACTCAATCTTGCGGCATGGTGGGTTTTATTTATAATATTTAAATATTTTAAAGTTTGATTTCAAGATCTCTTATAGATTCTTCAATCTCCGATTTTGTAATTCCACCTTTGATTAACAATGAATCTTCTTTTAATAAAAGCTTTTTATAAAAATTTAATGTTTCATGTATAATTTGATTGTCGTTATTACTTTCCTCCAATATCTCATAAGCGATGTTATCTGCTTTATCAAATTTACTTTCCATTGTATAATAGTCACGTATTTTTATTTCTAGGGAAGTGGGCAATTTATATTCAATAAGCCTATCTATTATGTCTGGTATGTCAGAAAAAAATTTTTTTAAAGTGCAGGTATCATTTTCGGCATTATAAGTATCTAAAAATATATTCAAAGATTTTTGGTTTATATAGAATGAGTCATCTAATTTATTCTGAATTTCTAATATTTTGGCCTCTTCTTCAAAAAGTTTAGCCATCATTATACATTTGTCAGCACTTGCTTTTCCATTTGTACTTGTCATGTCTATCAAGTTTTCATTGGAAAGTGAATTGAAAAATTTTATTCCCAATTTAAATATATCCTTAAATGCAGAGTCTATTATTGCCAGTGATTTATCGTAGTCGTTATTGCTTTTTTCAATTTCCAATTTACTCAAATAGTTAATAAAATTTTCTGCCAATTCATTTGTAATATCACGTTTTAACATTTTAGTACCTCACTTGTTTTAATATTTATTATATATTATACAGTAAATTTATTGTATATAGTTATAATTTATTATATAAAATATAAATAATTGAATACGGTATTGAATATGGATATTTATTATGATATCATTATAAATATAACACATAGTTTTAAAAACTATATAATGAAATATGATTAATTGATATATAAGGAAGTGGTTTGTTTGGAAGGAAATTTAGGCTTTTATACAAGAAAAGAAGAAATTGCAAATGTAATAACCCATGCAGTAGGAACACTTTTATCAGTTGCAGCTCTAGTTCTTTTGATTGTATTTGCACATCATAAAGGAGATGAATGGTATGTAATAAGTTATACTATATATGGCATATCTCTTTTGATATTGTATTTGGAATCAACACTATATCACAGTATTATAAATATAAAGATAAAAAAATTATTTAGAATATTTGATCATGCTTCGATTTATTTATTGATAGCCGGTACATATACTCCATTTACACTTACAGTGCTGAGACCAACAATAGGTTGGTACATTTTTGGAATAATATGGGCACTTGCTATTATAGGTATAATAATGAAAGTATTTTGGACAGGAAAATTTAATGTACTTTCTACTGTAATATATATTGTAATGGGATGGCTTATAGTCTTTGCAATGAAAAGGCTCCTGATGCTTCTTCCAACTGCTGGTATAGTGCTGTTGTTTGCAGGAGGTATAATATATACTGCGGGAGCAATGCTCTATTTATTTGAAAGAATACCATATAATCATGCTATATGGCATTTGTTTGTAATGGGCGGCAGCGTGTGTCACTTTTTGTGTATACTGCTCTATCTCTTTCCAAATGGACATATTTAAATAAAAGATAAATATTTAACAACTGCCTCAATTTATGAAGTAATTATTTTGAGGCAGTTTTTTTTGTGAGCATTGTTAAAATATAAAAATTAGTATATACTAGTGTATATACAGTAAACTCGTATAAATATTTTTCAGAGGTGTAGATATGAAAAATCTATCTTTAATAGATGAAATAAACAGATTAAAAGTAGAAAAAGATGCCTGTATACTGGCACATAACTATCAATTGCCGGAAGTTCAGGATATAGCAGATATAGTAGGGGATTCTTTTGCTCTCAGCAGAGCTGCTGCAAATATAGACAAGAAAGTTATAGTATTTTGTGGGGTAAAATTCATGGCGGAAAGTGCAAAAATTTTATCACCGGACAAGATTGTGCTTTTACCCGCAAAATATGCAGGATGTCCACTTGCAGATTCTATAAATAGGAAACAGCTTGAAAGAGAAAAGAGAAAGTATCCAGATGCAAAAGTTGTATGTTATGTTAATTCTTCAACAGAGGTTAAAGCTATAAGTGATATATGTTGTACTTCTTCAAATGCTGTTAAAGTTGTAGAAAGTATAGATGCTGATCAGGTGATTTTTGTGCCAGATCAGAATCTTGCATCTTATGTTGAAGAAAAAGTTGATAATAAAGAGATAATACCATGGGCAGGTCACTGTATTACTCATGCCAGAATAACGATGGATGATGTATTTAAGGCTAAAGAGGAGCATCCATACGCTGAGATATTGGTCCATCCAGAAGTTTCTGAAGAAATAAGGGAAAGCGCGGATTTTGTAGGAAGTACTTCTCAGATAATTGACTATGCTAAAAATTCTACTAGTAAAGAATTTATAATAGGTACTGAAATTGGTGTACTACATAAGATGAAAAATGATAATCCGGAAAAAGAGTTTTATTTGCTCAGTAAAAGATTAGTGTGTGAGAATATGAAGATGACAACACTTGAAGATGTATATAATGCACTGACGAATATGGAAAATGAGATATTTATTCCTGAAGATACAAGGGTGCAGGCATTGGGTTCTCTTGAAAAAATGCTCTGTGTTCAATAATCCATTAGAATGGAAGGCGGTATAATTGAGAAGATATTTGGTAAACTATAATAAAAATTTTGAAATTGAAAAAGGTTATGACATAGTTATAATAGGTGCTGGTATAGCAGGACTTTATATGTCATTGATGCTTCCAAAAAATTTAAAAATAGCGGTGTTTAGTAAAAAAGATATATATGATTCCGATTCTTGTCTTGCACAAGGAGGAATTGCGGCAAGCATAGAAGATGATGATAGATCACTTCATATAAAAGATACTATAAATGCAGGTTGTTATGTAAATAATTTAGATGCTGTAAAGATACTTGTAGATGAATCACAGATTGCTATTGATAAATTAATTGGATTGGGAGTAGATTTTGACAGAAATTCTAAAGGAGATTTTTATAGATCTCTGGAGGCAAATCATTCTTTCCCAAGAATTCTTCACGTAAATGGAGATGCTACAGGCAAGGGAATAATGGATGTACTCATAAATCAGGTTAAAAGTGCAGAAAATATAGATGTTATAAGTGACATTTTTGCAATAGACATTGTAGATAATAACAAAAAGTGTACAGGAGTAACTGCATATCATAATAAAAAATTTTTATATTTCAAGACTAAATTTTGTATTATTGCATCAGGAGGAATTGGACAGATATTCTCAAAAACTACAAATGTAGATGTACTTACAGGTGATGGCATTGCAATGGCAAGTAGAGCAGGAGCTGTGCTAGAAAATATGGAATATGTACAATTTCATCCTACTGCATTTTTTTGTAATAATGTTAAGAAAAGAATGTTTTTAATATCAGAAGCAGTTAGAGGAGAAGGAGCAGTACTTAGAAATATTTATAAAGACACTTTTATGAAAGACTATGATGCAAGAAAAGATATGGCTCCAAGAGATATTGTTGCAAGAGCAATTAAAGATCAGATGGATAAGTTTAAATCAAAATATGTGTATTTGGATGCCACTATGTACAATAAAAATTTTTTACAGCATAGATTTAAAACTATCTACAGTAAATGTAAAGATTTCGGAGTAGAAATGGATGAGGAATATATTCCAGTAACTCCCGCCCAACATTATTTTATGGGGGGAATAAAGGTGGATATGCATAGTAGAACTAATATTGAAGATTTATATGCAGTTGGAGAATGTGCATGTACAGGAGTACATGGATCTAACAGACTTGCAAGCAATTCACTTATGGAGGCAGTAGTTTTTGGCAGAAGGGCAGCTCTTGATATTTCAGAGAGGATAAAAAATTACGAATATGAAGAAAAGAATGATTTCTGCAGGAGTGCTATAGAAGATAAATATTCATGTATAGACAATAATAGAAAAATTGAATTCCAGATTATAAAGGATCACTTGAAAGAATTAATGGAACAGAATGTTGGAATAATTAGAAATGTTGATAAACTCAATTATTCATTAAAATATGTGGATAATAAAATAGATGAATTAGAAAATTTGGAATTTGACAGTATGGATTATATGGAAATATATAATATGTATCAAGTGGCCCATTCCATTATTTCTGCTGCCCTACAGAGTAAAATATCAATAGGCAGCAATTATGTTGAAGAATACTGTAAAAGTTTGGTTAAATAGATCTGGAGGTTTTGAATTTGAATTATTTAATAGTTGATGAGTTTATTAAAAGTGCTCTTATAGAAGATATAAATTATGGAGATATTACCACAGATACTTTATTTGAAGGAAATGAAGTTTCAAGGGGAAGATTTATTGCCAAGGAGCATGGAATTGTAGCTGGAATTGAAATAGCAAAGAGAGTATTTCATACTCTAGATAAAGATATAGTATTTAAAAATAGTTTGAAAGATGGAGATATGGTAAAATTCGGAGATACAATTGCAGAAATAGAGGGTAATTCAAAATCCATATTAAAAGGTGAGAGGGTTGCACTTAATATAATGCAGAGAATGTGTGGAATAGCGACTAAAACTAATAGTATAGTTGATATGGTAAAAGATTATGATGTCAAAATAGTTGATACTAGAAAAACTCTGCCGGGTTTTAGAATACTGGACAAGTATTCTGTAACTGTAGGAGGTGGATATAACCATAGATTGAATTTATCAGATTATGCAATGCTCAAAGACAATCATATAAAAGCAGTTGGATCCATAAAAAAAGCAGTTGAAATAATAAAAGGGAAACTGCCATTTACGACTAAAATCGAAGTTGAAGTGGAAAATTTATCTCAACTTAAAGAAGCCGTATGTACTGAAGCTGATGTAATAATGTTGGACAATATGGACTTAGGAACCATGAAGAAGGCAGTGGAGTTTGTAAATAAAAAATTTATATTAGAAGCGTCTGGGAATGTAAATGAAGAGAATGTTCAAGCTATTGCATCTACAGGAGTTGATTTGATATCTATAGGTAATTTAACCCATTCAGTAAAGGCTATGGATATTAGCTTGAAATTTATATAACTTTTATAAAAGACCGTTGTATTTTCAACGGTCTTTTGAATTAATTTACAGATATTTTTTTCTTGTCAATAAGGGCTATCATCAGAAATATTATAAGACATACAATCCATTCCATAAATATTACATGAGGAAATATTCTAATATTAGGTACTAATTCCCATAAAAATAAAACTATTATACCAGCTAAAGTTGTAAAAAATGCTGAGCTTTTTCTGCATAATTTAGGCATAAATATTGTAAATAAAAATACAATTGTAAATGCCGTGCATAGACTTAAACCAACTGATATAGTTTTTAATATTCCTGACATGGATAGAGCCAATATAAAAGTCAATACACCAAGAAATATTACAAAGAACTTTGTCATTATGGTATAATTTTTAGTCTTCATTTTAGGATTTATAAGTTTCACATATATGTCATGGGTAAATAATGTAGATGCCCCAAGCAGTAAGTTACATGCCGTGGATACATCAGCGGCCCAAAGAGCTGCAAGAGTTATACCGGCTGCAACAGGATTTAAAGACAATATCATTTTAGGTAATGCCATAGTTGCATTTAAATCCGGAAAGGCAGTTTTAGAAGCCATACCTATTAAGGCACACAGAAATCCTATTGGAATCATAAGCAAGCCGCCGATTATAAAACTTTTCCTGGCTATTTTTGGAGTCTTGGCTGCAAAAGTCAGTTGTACAGGCCCTTGCATGGACATCACTTGGGTAGTCATAACTAAAATCCAACTTAAAATTATCCATATGCCAGTACCTTTTACAGCACTAAAATAAGGAATATTGTGTGGAAGCTCCATTTTTATATTATTTAGTCCACCTCTTGAAACTACAGCTAATATTGTACACAATATAATTCCTATATATTTTAATGGAACATTGAATAAATTACATAATCCGGCAGACCACATTCCACCTATAAAAGTTATACCTACAAATACACAGGCACTTACTATCATACCGGTTTTTAATGTGAATACACCTGGTAATAGTGCTGATAAAATGGCCCCTCCTGCGATATATTGAAGAGATACAACTACAATAAGAATTATTATCTGACATATAACGCAAATAAATCTTCCTTTCTCATCATAGAATTTACCAAAGAGTTCAGGTACAGTAGATACTTTGAATTCCCTGTATTTGCCGGCTACAGCTATTCCCATGACTATGGCGGCAATACCCCAGGCTACACTGTACCAACCTGCGGACAGGCCTACTTCATAAGCTTGTTCAGCAACACCTATAGTTGAAGCACCGCCTATTGCCATTCCTATAAGTGAACAGGTTACAAGTGGAGTTGTAAGCTGTCTTGCAGCCAATGTATAGCTTTCACTGCTTTTTGATGCTCTTTTCCTTGCAACAAGGCTTATTATGAAGAGCATTAATATATATAAAATAATTATTATTAAAGATATATTCATTTTATAATCTCCCTTAATTTTATAGTTAATAGTGCTTTGAAAAACAAAAAACATCCCCTGGCCAAGGGACGTTTTAATCGTGGTACCACCCTAGTTGAACAATAAATGTGCTGAAACAAAAATCAGGCAATAAAAAAATACCTGCGATTAAGGGACGATTTAATCGTGGTACCACCCTAGTTCAAAACAAATTAATGTTCATCTCTTACTCTTAACGGAAGTGAAGCGGCTCGGCCTACTTGTAAATTCAGCCTGCAGTTCAGGAATGTATTTCATAAAGTATCTCAGACAGTTTTCACCAAGCACTGTTTCTCTAAATGATATACTAAATTACTTCTTTCCTTCTTAACCTTTAATATAGTCATTATTATAATATAAAATCTGTATAAACACAATAAAAAATAAATAAATTTTATAAATTGGATGGATACATGTGATATAATGTATAGCAACAATAATCTAATTTTAATAGCATTAAGGGGGATAGAACAATGCCTATCAAAGTTAAAGATGATTTACCCGCAGCGGATATTTTAAATAAAGAGAATATATTTATAATGCATGAAAACGCAGCTTTTCACCAGGACATAAGGCCTCTGAAAATTGCAATTTTAAATCTTATGCCTCTTAAAATTACTACAGAGGTTCAGCTTTTAAGACTTATAAGTAATAACGCACTTCAGATCGAAGTGGAACTGCTTCATCCTAAAACACATGTTTCAAAGAATATTTCGCAGGAATATCTAATGACATTTTATAAAGTATTTGATGATATAAAAGATCAAAAATTTGATGGACTTATTATTACAGGAGCACCGGTAGAAACATTGGAATTTGAACAGGTGGAATATTGGGAAGAACTTGAGGAGATAATGGACTGGAGTTTACACAATGTGTATTCAACTCTTCACATATGCTGGGGTGCACAGGCAGGCCTTTATCATCACTACAATGTACCTAAATACAGTTTTGCTGAAAAGATGTTTGGAGTTTTTAAACATAGAATAACAAATAAGAATTTAAAATTGCTTAGAGGATTTGATGATGAATTCTTTGCTCCCCACTCCAGAAATACTGAAGTTAGAAGAAATGATATAGAAAAGGTCAGGGATTTGACTATAATTTCTGAATCCGATGAGGCAGGAGTATATATAGTTTATGCAAAACAGGGAAGACAAATTTTTGTAATGGGACACTCGGAATATGATCCTTTAACTTTAAAATCAGAATATGACAGGGATATAGATAAAGGCTTGAATATAAATGTACCGAAACACTATTTCAAAGATGATGATCCTTCAAAACCACCTATAGTAAATTGGAGGGCACATTCCAATTTATTGTTTTCAAACTGGTTGAATTATTATGTATATCAGAAAACCCCTTATGATGTAAATAGGATAAATTCGAAAATTTAAAAAATATTTTATTGATTGTTGGCAGGTGATTAATTTGAACATCTCATTTTTAGGAGGAGCTTGTGAAGTTGGAGGAAGCAGTATACTTTTAAAAATTAGCCATAAAAATATACTGCTTGATTGTGGAATAAGGCAGGGAGCAGCTAAGGACCCTATTCCTGATTTTAAAATTATTCAGGACAATGGTGGAGTTGATGCCATAATAATAAGCCATGCTCATATGGACCACATAGGATGCCTCCCTATAATAAGTAAAGAGTATCCAATGGCCAAAATATATACCAATATTATGACCAAAGATTTAATGAAGGTATTGCTCTATGACAGTTTGAAAATAATGAACAATAGAGAATCTGAAATTCCACTTTATGCGGAAAAAGATGTAAAGTCAATGTTGAATCGTATAGTGACCATTAATTATATGGTCGAATTTAACATATTTGATGATATGAAAATATGTTTTTATAATGCGGGACATATAGCAGGGGCTTGCTGTGTTTATATAAAATCCTCTGAAGGTTCATTATTTTATTCAGGAGATTTTTCCCTATTTTCCCAGAGAACTGTAGAGGGATTAAAATTGCCAAAGTTAAGACCTGATATTGGAATATTTGAAACTACTTATGGTGACAGACTCCATTCAAATAGAGAAGTAGAAGAACAAAGACTTATAGATATAATAAAAGAGTGCATTGAAAACAATGGGAAAATGTTGATTCCGGCATTTGCACTTGGAAGGGCCCAGGAAGTAATACTTACAATAAAAAAAGCAATAAATAAAGGTATTATTCAAGATATAAAAATATATGTAGATGGAATGATAAGAGATATAAACAGAGTTTATAAGTTCAATCCCACCTATCTTAAAAATTCTTTGGGAAAAAAGATTCTTCGTGGTATTGAGCCATTTTATGATGATAATATAATATGTGTAGAAGATAAAAAATCCAGAGAAAAAATACTTGATAGTAAAAACAGCTGTATTATAATTTCAAGTTCTGGAATGCTTACAGGTGGATTTAGCCAGTACTATGCTGAAAAACTAGTTCCTTTAGAGAATAACTATATAGTTATAACAGGTTATCAGGATGAGGAATCCCCAGGTAGGAAACTTTTAAGTTTACTGGATAAAAGTGATGAAGACAAAAAAATTGAAATAAATGGCAAAATAGTTCCAGCAAGATGCAGAGTTGAAAACATAGGGCTTTCTGCACATAGTGACAAAGAAGAAATAAAGTCGCTTATAAAAATGTTGCTTCCTAGAAATATATTTATGGTACATGGAAATGAAAATGTAGTAAGAAATTTTTCAAGGGAAATTTCACTTGAGACAATAGCAAGAGTATATTCTCCAAAGTGTGGTGAAAGTTATGAGGTGAATATAAACAGGCCAAGAAAACAGTGGTTTAGAAAAATAGATAAAACTCTTGGAGAAAAGAGTATTTTAAATGAAGAAAATATAGATAAATTGTGGAAATTCACGATTGAAAATTATGGCCAGAAATTTTTTACCATAGAAGAACTTACATATATATGGAGTGGATATAAAAAATATATATTTGAATTTCAACAGTGTATAATCAATTCAGTCTACTTTGAAAATGACATGAAAAGATTGTTTTTATTTAAGGCTAAATCCAGAGAGGAAGTAGAAGAGGCCTTAAAGCCCAAGGAACTTAAGCCAAATGAATTAAATGATTTGATAAATAGGTATTTTAAAGAATTTAAATTTAAAAAGGCAAGTTTAATATATGATGAGAAGAAAGTGATTCTAAGTTTTGATTTTCCATCTGTAGTGGATAAAAAAATATACAAAATCATAGAAAAATTTGAACAGGACAACAACTGGAAGGTGAGGATATCTGATTCTATAAATATAAACGAGGCAAGTAGAATTATAAAAGAAATTTTTTATAACGCAGATATAAAAAAGATATCATATAGATTGGAAAAAAATTGTGTTGAGGTTAATATTAATTCAAATTTTCATGTAAATGAGAATATATTGCATAAATTTACTGAGAATACAGGTCTTGCTATTATGGTGAGTTCTCTAGATTACAATGCAGATATAGCAATTAATGATGATATAATAAAAGTCAATAGGGATAAGGATATAATGGAACAAAATAAAGCTCTGAATTTTATTGAAAATGAATTTAAAGATAAGGAATTCAAGCCATATAAGAAAAGTATAAAAACCTATCAAAATGACAAGTATATAGAACTTGTTTTTATAACACCTGCAATTGGAAAAAAGTATAATAATACTATAAATAAGTTGGTTGAAACTACAGGATGGAATATGAAAATATCAAATAGTATAAATCAAAATGAAATAATCAATAAAGCGAGTTTACTTTGCAGTATGAACAATATAGTGTTGAAAAAAAATCCATCTTTTAATATATCTAATTTGACATTAAGTTTGAAACTGCAAGAAACTCAAAATGATGAAATATTATGTAATATAAAGAAAGAATTTGAGTATAGTACAGGATGTACATTACTCTTTAATTCCTAAATGAGATAGGCTGACATGGGTTGAATATAACATAAAACTTTTGTACAATATAATAGGTACACTTGTAAATTAAGAATTTATAGTCACATTGTTTAAGATGCAAAGTGGTTTTTAAATAAAAAACTAAGGAGTGAAAATTCTATATGAAAAATATGGACAGTTTGGTAGTAAACAATATCAGAATACTTTCAGCAGAGATGGTACAAAAAGCTAATTCAGGACATCCAGGTCTTCCAATGGGTGCAGCTCCGGAAGCATATGCAATCTGGGCAAAAAATATGAAACATAATCCTAAGAATCCAAAATGGATAGGTAGAGATAGATTTGTGCTTTCTGCTGGACATGGATCTGCTATGTTATACTCACTACTCCACTTATTTAATTATGGACTTACAACTGAAGATTTAAAAGGTTTTCGTCAGTGGAACAGCAAAACACCTGGACATCCAGAGTATGGCCATACAATAGGAGTGGAAACTACTACGGGACCACTTGGACAGGGTGTCGCAAATGCAGTTGGAATGGCAGCGGCAGAGCAATTTATGGCAGCTAAATTCAACAAACCAGGCTACAATATAATAGATAACTATACTTTTGTCCTTACTGGAGATGGATGCCTTATGGAAGGTGTTGCTTTAGAGGCGATTTCTCTTGCAGGAAAATTGGCACTTGGAAAACTTGTGTTAGTATATGATTGCAACAATATAACAATAGAGGGAAGTACGGATTTAGCATTTACGGAAGATACAGCAAAGAAATTTGAAGCATGTGGATGGCAGGCAATTGAAGTTCCAGAAGGAAATGATGTTGATAAAATAGATGCTGCTATAAAAAAAGCTAAAGCGGAGACAAATAAACCAAGTGTTGTAATAGTAAAGACACAAATTGGATATGGATGCCCTGATAAGCAGGGAAAATCTTCAGCTCATGGTGAGCCGCTAGGAGAAGAAAATTTAAAGGCTGCAAAGAAGTTCCTTGGATGGAATTACGATGAAGAATTTTATGTGCCAAAAGAAGTAAGAGATTATCTGGATCAGAGAATTGATGAGTTGTCAAATGAAGAAGAACAATGGAATCAGTTAAAAACAGAATATGATAATAAGTATCCAGAACTCTCAAAAGAATTGAAGCTGTGGTTAAGTGGAAAAGTAGCAGTTGATTTAGACACTGAAAAAGATATTTGGGAATTCGATAAACCTATGGCTACTAGAGCTTCATCCGGTACAATATTAAATAAAATCGACAAGATAGTTCCAAACCTTATAGGTGGATCGGCAGATTTAGCACCATCTAATAAAACTCACATGAATGGAGAAGGGGACTTTTCAAAGGATGACAGATCAGGTAGAAACCTTCATTTTGGTATAAGAGAACATGCCATGGCAGCTTTTGCAAATGGAATGACCTTATATGGTGGATTAAAGGTATTTGTAGCAACTTTCTTTGTGTTTTCAGACTATATGAAGGGAGCTATGAGACTTTCTGCACTTATGAAATTACCTGTAACTTACGTACTTACCCATGATAGCATTGGAGTAGGTGAAGATGGTCCTACACATGAACCAATTGAACAACTTGCAGCTCTTAGAAGTACCCCTAATATGACTGTATTTAGACCGGCAGATTCAAAGGAAACCGCAGCTGCTTGGGACTATGCTCTTACAAAAGCTGAAGGACCAACTTGTCTCGTACTTACAAGACAGAACCTTCCCCTTTATAAAGAGACTGGAATTGAGGCCTTAAAGGGTGCATATATAATAAAGAATTCAAAGAAATCTGAACCAGATATAATACTTATGGCTACAGGATCAGAAGTGGAACTTGTTTACAAGGCATCAGAAGAACTTGAAAAGAAGGGAATAGATTCAAGAGTTGTAAGTATTCCTTCCTTTGAATTGTTTGAAAAACAAAGTGATGAATACAAAGAAAAAGTTTTACCTAAATCAGTTAGAAAAAGATTGGCAGTAGAGGCAGCATCTTCATTTGGATGGCACAAATATGTAGGATTAGATGGAAAAACAATATGTATTGATCATTTTGGAGCATCTGCACCAGCTAAAACTCTATTTAAGGAATTTGGATTTACAGTAGAAAATGTAGTAAACAAGGCACTTGAAATTTTAAAATAGATTTAAAATATTTATGACATGTTCACAGTAACCATAGGTTTTTATCTACTTATGGTTACTTATATTATTGCAGATTTAATAAGTGATATCGTGTAAGGGGTTATATTTACAAAAGGGAGATGTTTAAGTTTGATTAACTTTAATTATTCAATTCCAACAGAGATTTTCTTTGGAAAGGGCAGCATAAGTATTCTAGGAAAACAATTAAAAAGATATGGCGCTAAAGTACTTGTTGTATATGGTGGAGGAAGTATAAAGAAAAATGGAATATATGATTTGGCAATTAAACTTATAAAGGAAAGTAAAATAAAATTTTGGGAATTGTCAGGTGTAGAGCCCAATCCTAAAATATCCAGTGTAAGACAAGGTGTAAAAATATGCAGGGACAACAGGATAGATTGTATACTGGCAATAGGAGGAGGCAGTGTAATTGACTGTTCTAAAGCTATAGCGGCAGGCTATTATTATGGAGGAGATCCATGGGATATTGTAACAGACCCTTCAAAAATAAAGAAAGCACTTCCTGTTGCGAGTATTTTAACATTAGCGGCTACAGGATCGGAAATGGACATATTTGCTGTTATTACAAATGAAGAAACCAAGGAAAAGTTAGGTACAAAAAGCTCATATATGGCTCCAAGGTTTTCCATACTTGATCCCACTTATACTTTTACAGTATCAAAAAATCAGACAGCAGCAGGAACAGCAGATATAATGAGTCATATTATGGAAAACTATTTTAATAATACAGAAGGTGCCTATGTTCAGGACAGATTAGCAGAGGCACTCTTAAAGACATGTATAAAATATGGCCCTATAGCTCTTGAAAAACCTGATGATTATGATGCAAGAGCCAATTTAATGTGGACTTCAAGTCTTGCGATAAATGGACTTCTGGATTATGGCAAGGTAAAAGGTTGGAGTGTCCATGGCATGGAACATGAATTAAGTGCATTTTATGATATTACCCATGGTGTGGGATTGGCTATATTAACACCCTATTGGATGGAATATGTATTAGATAATAATACAGTAGACAAATTTGTGGAATATGGAATAAATATATGGTCTATAGATAAAAATAAAGATAAATTTACGATAGCACATGAGTCAATAGAGAAAACACGCGAATTCTTTAATTCATTGGGACTTCCTGCCAGACTTAAAGAAGTAGGCATTGATGAAGAGAATTTTGAAAAAATGGCTGAAGGAGCTACAAGACATGGAAAACTGGGAGAATTCAAGCCGCTTTCAAAACAAGATGTCATAAATATATATAAGTCAGCATTATAATAGTTTACTTTCCCCCACATTTTAACAAGTGGGGGATTTTGATATTATTGTAGATATAGATTAAATCTTAGAAGGGCGTAATTGATATGATTATTAAATGTGACGAATTATTAAAAGAGTATAGAATCAAAAAATCTAAAGGTATAGCTAAAAGGGTCAATTTTATAGGTATATTCAATAAGGATGTTTACAATATAACTTCACCTTTTTTAACTAATGGAAGAACTGTTCTAGCTGGAAGAGTAGAATCAAAACGTACAAGTGATTCCATGGTTTCATTCTTCGAGAAATATGAAAATGTATGGTGTCATATAATAGAATCACCTATTATGCATCTTGAAGACCCATTTTTCACTAGGGTGGATGATGAATTGATAGTAGGTGGAGTTGAAGTATTCAACGATATAAATAACCCATATAATCTTATATGGAGGACAATAATGTATAGAGGAAAGGACATATTTCACTTGAAACTCTTCTTTGTAGGTCCTGATGGAATGAAGGATTTGCGTATAGCACAGTTAAAAGATGGTTCTATAGGAGTTTTGACACGTCCCCAGGGACATAAGGGAGGTAGAGGAAAAGTAGGATTTATAAAAATCAATAGACTAAATGATTTAAGTATAGGGGTAATTGAAGATGCACCTATATTAAATGATTTTTTTACTGATGAAGAATGGGGAGGAATAAACAGTATATATCCTATTGATAAAGAAAATATTGGCCTTCTTGGTCATATAGCCAAAATGGATGAAACAGGCATGAAACACTATTATCCTATGACTTTTGTATTAAATATTAATTCAATGGTTTATAAAGATGTAAAAATAATTGCTGAAAGAAAAGACTTTCTTCCAGGACCAAGTAAAAATGAAACTCTGTATGATGTAGTTTTCAGCGGTGGACTGGAGTTTAAAGGTAAAAAAGCTATTTTATATGCAGGTGTAAGTGATATTGAAGCGCAGATAATTGAAATAGAAAATCCATTTTATAAGTATAAGATTTAGACCAGCTAGTAAAAGTCAATAGAAAT
>NZ_APMH01000018.1 GCF_000359585.1 Clostridium tyrobutyricum DSM 2637 = ATCC 25755 = JCM 11008
AGGTGACGCTCTACCACTGAGCCACTCCCGCTCATTTTAATTATATGAATGGTGCAGATGAAGGGAGTCGAACCCCCACGCCAAAGGCGCTAGATCCTAAGTCTAGTGCGTCTGCCAATTCCGCCACACCTGCATATTGAAAAATATAATTAAAATAATTTTAAAACTAATGGTGGCTCACCGGGGAATTGAACCCCGGACAACATGATTAAAAGTCATGTGCTCTACCAACTGAGCTAGTGAACCAAAGTTTGGCTGGGATGGCAGGATTTGAACCTACGAATGATGGAGTCAAAGTCCATTGCCTTACCACTTGGCTACACCCCAACTTATTTATGGGGTGGACGATGGGGCTCGAACCCACGACAACCAGAACCACAATCTGGCGCTCTACCAACTGAACTACGTCCACCACATTATACTTAATACTTAATGGTGCGCCATCGGGGATCCGAACCCCGGACAACCTGATTAAGAGTCAGATGCTCTACCAACTGAGCTAATGGCGCATTAATGGTGCGTCTTAAGGGATTCGAACCCCCGGCCCACGGCTTAGAAGGCCGTTGCTCTATCCAACTGAGCTAAAGACGCGCACTCTGGAGCGGGTGAAGGGAATCGAACCCTCATAACTAGCTTGGAAGGCTAGCACTCTACCACTGAGTTACACCCGCATAAAATGATTCATGTGGTCGGGGTGACAGGGATTGAACCTGCGACCTCATGGTCCCAAACCACGCGCGCTCCCATCTGCGCCACACCCCGAAATCAATAAATCTATTGTCTGTACCCAAGTTTTCTTTGAAAACTCTCAAGCACTCAACGACATAGATTATTCTACACGAAATAATGTAATTCGTCAATAGTTATTTCAAAATTTTTTAAAGTTTTTAATTTAAACTTCTTCAATACTTGCATTTATACTGCCATTTTCTATGTTTATTATCGCCACACTATTACGCCCATCCCTGGATAGATGCGGGCTTCCAGGGTTAATCAACCATATTCCATCTTCACAAGTAATCTCAGATATATGTGTATGTCCAAATAATGCTGCATCTGCTTTTAATTCCATTGCCCTATACTTAAGTCTCAACAAATCATATTTTACATTATAGTTATGACCATGAGTTATAAAAAATCTTTTTCCGCCTATTACTTCTAATCTTTCACTTGGAGCATCTGTGGAAAAATCGCAGTTTCCTCTTACATTTATAATTTTCCCACTATATACTTTCCTTATGTAATCTACATCTCCTACATTATCTCCTAAATGTATAATTAAATCTGGATTGTCAAATATTTTAACAATTTTTTTTATACTTGTATTGTATCCATGTGTATCACTTATTACTCCTATTTTCAATTTCAATCCTCCTTCATAAACGAATCTATTTTTTCCTTTAAAGCTTCAAGTGCTTTAGCTCTATGGCTTATTGAATTTTTTAAATTGGCAGGCATTTGAGCAAATGTTTTATTATATTCAGGAACATAAAATAATGGATCATATCCAAAATTATTATCTCCCATTTCACTATGAGCTATTGTTCCATAAACTTCTCCAATTACTTTTATTACTTTATTATCATCTAAAATCAACACAATTGCACACACAAACTTTGCCTTTCTATCTTCTTCATCTTTATCTTCCAACAATTTTAACAGCTTTTCATTATTTTTTTTATCATTGCCGTGTTCTCCACAAAATCTTGCAGAGTATATTCCTGGAGCACCATTTAATGCATCTACCATAAGCCCAGAATCATCTGCAATTACAATTCCACCTGTTATATCATGTATTTGCTTGGCCTTTTTATAGGCGTTCTCCATAAAGGTATTTCCATCTTCAACTATATCTATATCTATTCCAACTTCCTTCACAGAAAAAAATTTTACTGGATATTTTGAAAATATTTGTTGAATTTCTCTTATTTTATTTTTATTATTGCTTGCTATTATTATTTTTTTCACACTTATCACCTGTCCATATAAACACTAATTTTACTTATTTTATTAATTTTCATATTATAACTTCAAAACTATAAATAATTAGCTTAACTTTTCCTTAAACACAAATAATTCATCTCTTTTAGGTGGATCAACTTCATTTTCACAATTCTTATCTATAAGTATACCTTTCTCATCTGTAATTTTACCTACAATACAAGCTTTAATATTGTGTTTTTCCAAAACTTCCACTAATGATTTACCATTTTCAGCAGTTATGAGCATACTCCCCGAAGAAATCAATCTAAGTGGATCTATATCATATTTACTGCATAATTTACTTGTTATTTCAGTTATAGGCATCTTATCTTTATATATTTTAAATCCTTTTTTACTGGCTTTAGCTACTTCCCAAATTGCTCCAAGAATTCCTCCTTCAGTTATATCATGCATAGAGTTTACCCCAAATTTTCCTGATATCAAACCTTCTTTTACTACACTTATATTCTCTATGTATGACTTAGCCTCTTTTATCTCTGCTTCTGATAATATATTTGCAACTTCCTTTTCATAGTCATTTACTATAATGCTTGTACCTTCTAAACATAAATTTTTAGTAATTATTATATCGTCGCCTTCTCTTGCTCCAGAAGTTGCAACTGCACTTTTATCCTCTCCTTTACCTATTACTGTACAGGAAATTACCATTTTATTTACAGCTCTAGTTACTTCAGTATGTCCTCCTAATATCTCCACATTCAGCTTTTTAGTTTCATAGTCGATCTCCTGCATAACACTATTAATTTCTTCCAATGTACTGTGCTCTGGCGCTAAAATAGTAACCAGTATACCTACAGGTTCAATACCACATGAAGCTATATCATTGCAATTTATATTTACTGCTAATTTTCCACTATTTTTATCTGCACCTGTTATTGGATCTGTAGAAAGTACACATTCTTTATCTCCAAAATTTACCACACTGCAATCTTCACCTATGCCGCTTCGTATTCTAACATCTTCTCGCAATACCGTCTTATTGTTATTTATTAAATATTTTAAATCATCCCAGTCCAATTTACCAACTTTCATAAAATTTCTTCCTTTCTTTTTAAATAAATAGTAACTATTTTAAGTCCTGTTTCATATTATTTATATAAGGATTAATTTATGGTAGGTGTATATTTTGAAATATATAGGACCCTTTTTAAAAATCAATAAAATAAAGCCCGATAATATCAAATCACAATTATTTTATTTAACAAAAGAATCTATAAAACAAATAGTTCTCTATTCAAAATGTGGTATCCCTATATCGCTAAAAGATATGAAATCCAAAAGTTTACCTAATTTTGATATTACCACATTTAAAAATGTTTCTCCACTTTTATGTGTATATAGAAAAGCAAATCCTAATCTTATAAACATAAATGACAAGCTTTGCTGGAATGATGATAAATTTAAAAAAGATATAAACATCGAAAGCAATGCTTTTATGACACTGTGTCTTCTGGAACTGTGCAATTATTATAATTCTTTTAAAGATAAAGACAATAATAAATACAATTTAGGCAAATTATATGCCTATATGTGCAGAAAGCAGCTTGAATTCTATGCCCTATATTTTAGAAACAACCAAGGGGTTTTTGTAGATAAGAAACATGAAAATAGCTCATATGCCCAGGAACCAAAATTTACAGATAAAAATAAAAAATTCAGTTTTGCAACCCAGGCTCTATTAATGGCTGCTTACTATAAGTGCAGTCTTACAATTGAAGATGATGATCGTGAACAATTTAAAAATTTTGCCTATGACATACTTAACATGCTCATTGAATTAAAAGAAGAATTATACGAACAATCTTTTTCAGAACTCTCAAAATTGTGTTTTGCATTAAATATATTCTATAGTTATTCAAAAGATAAAAGATGCAAAAATCTGATTTTGGATCTTTCTGAACTAATATTTGAAAATTTTTATAATGATGAATATATATTAAATACAAGTAAAAAAAACCGTGTAGAAAATGATTCAATAAATTATATAAATTATATACTTATATACAAACATATAAACATAATAAAAGCCAAAGAAAACGCCCAGTTTATCTATAAAAAATTATTAAAGCTCTATGATCCTGAAAAAGGAATATTTCTAAAAAATACTTCCGAGAAAAATATAGAATTTTCATGTCTGGAAGTATTATTATATTTAATAAACTGCCTCTTGGACACAGATATAAATAAAGGAAAAAATAAAAGTAATTTAATAGCTTTAGATATATTCAACAATCAATTGATAAACTCTGGATTAGTGTTAAGCTGGCCTGAAGCTCCAAATCTAAACAATGCAGAAAGATATAGAAATCTTTCTATGAAATCTGAAGATTTGATAGAAGAACAAAATTTCAGAATATCTTCAGTTCCGTCTCCAGAAACTTGTGAACTTGCTCCAGTATTTGCAAAATACGTGAATTACAGTAGAAAAAAGCAGGCATTTAAATCACCTAAACTTTCCTTTGATACTTATAAAAATATGTTTTCATTTTTTTTAATACTTCATGTATTCAAATCAGAATAAAAAATTTATATTTGATAATTTAGATAGGGTTTATTTACTCAAATATGCTCTATCTAATTTTACATTTCCAAGTTTATTTACATAAACTCCCTTAACATAATTTTTACTGCAAAGTATAGTGTTGTCAAGATGAAGTGGAATTAATGCAGTATCCTTCAATAAAATTTCTTCAGCTTGCTTTAGTTGTGTTAATCTTTTACTATCATCCTTTTCAAAAATTGCCTGTAAAATCTTAGTATCAAATTGACTGTTTCTATATTTAACAAAATTTAATTTAGAAGATGACTCCCAATTTTCTAATAAGGCTAATGGATAGTAATATTCTCCTCTATAACTCAGCTTTGCTATGTCATAATCTGTACCTTTAATTTTCTGTTTAAAATCATCTTCATTATATCCTACACAATTTACTTCTATTCCAAGTGTATCTTCAATATTTTTACCTATTGAATCACATACCTTTTTATTTTCCACTGTATTCACATATATAAGTTTTAATGGAATACCATTATATTTATATTCTGATTTATCCATGAACTCTTTTGCCTCTTTAACTTTTGGTAAAAGTTCATCTGCTTTTATATAATTTTGATTTAATATGTTTCCGTTGCTATAAGGTACATAAATTGATGAAGCATTTACCTGATTGAACAATATATTTTGGACTATATTCCTTTTATCAATAGAAAGCTCTATGGCCTTTCTAAAATTACCATTATCCAACTCACTAGATTTTCTTCTGTTAAATACAAGTTCTTCCCCTCCATATGAAGGAACAATAGATGTGTTTTCTATATTTTTCATTTCACTTATAGGTGGATTGGTAAATAAATTTACATCTCCATTGTGAAAAGCCGCCAGTGCACTTTCACTGCTATTAAAAAAAGTAATTACAACTTTACTATCTTTTACATTTCCCTTATTCCAGTAATCATTGTTTTTCTTCAGTACTACGCTTCCATTATCTAATATTTTATCTATTTTAAAGCTTCCTGAATACAGTATATTGCTGTAGTTCTTTTTCCAATTTAGTGAATCGTCATTTATTTTTCTAAGTGAGTAAATAGGTTCAGCCATTATGTTCAAAAAATAATCAGAAGAGTAGTTCAATCTAAATTGCAAAGTTCTCTCATTTAAAGCTTTAATGGCAATATTATTAGAATCACTATTGTTGTTAATGTAATCTTGAACTCCAAATATTAGATTTAATTGATGTACATATAAATTATCCGATTTAGTTTTTAATATATTTGAAAAAAGATCTACAAAGTCATCTGCGGTTATAGTATGACCATCGCTCCACTTTGCCCCTTTTCTTATAGTAAATGTATATTCAGTTTTGTCTTTATTTGTAGACCACTTTTCTGCCAATCCAGGTATTATCTTACCATCTTCATCCATATTAACAAGACCTTCAAATAAATTTGAAAGAATATCTTTTTCACGTATATTATAAGAATTCAGCATAACTAGATCTTTTGGGGATTTAGTTATATTATAAACTATGGCATTTTCATAATTACTGCTGTTTACCTGTTTAACTTTCTTTTTTACAGAAACTTCGCCTACTAGTAAAAAAATTAAAACAATACTTATAACAGTAGATATTGTAAAAATAATTTTTTTCATAATACTCTCCTCAATTTATTTAACTGTTTTTAATTATTGCCATATATAAAAATTTTAAACAGAAAATAAAGAAGATAGAGGGTGCAGTTTATTTGCCCCTTCTATCTTTTATTAAATTCTTCATTTACCAGTTCATTTACAATTTTAGGATTTGCTTTTCCTTTTGTATCTTTCATTATCAATCCTACTATAAATTTAGTTGCTCTTTTCTTTCCATTTTTATAATCTTCCAGTGATTTCGGATTTTCATCTATAATACGCCTTACAATCCCATATATCTCATCTCTACTGTTATTTTGATCTAATTTATTTTTTTTAATTATTTCATCAGGATTTTTTCCAGCTCTAAACATCTCTTCCATAACAATTTTACCTATATTATTTGATATAACACCTGAATCCACCAACTTTATAAGTTCTGATAATTGTTTTGGAGTAAATTTTAGTTCCTTTATACTCCTGGAAGTTTCATTTACAAGCCTTTCTATATCTCCCATAATCCAGTTTGCAGCTGATTTAGGTCTTTCAACAAGCTTGGAGGTATTTTCAAAAAAATCAGCTGTGTCCATATCCATAGTAAGTACATATGCATCTTGTCTGGATATATGCATTTGATTTACAAACCTTGCAGCCCTATTATATGGGAGTTCTGGTATTGTATGTCGTATTTTTTCTATTTCTTCATCAGAAATATTTATAGCTACTAGATCTCCCTCTGGAAAATATCTATAATCATTTGCATGTTCTTTATTTCTCATAACAAAAGTTTTGGACTTTATATCATCCCATCTTCTAGTTTCCTGTTTCAATATTTCTCCACTTTGAATTGTTTTTAACTGGCGTTTATATTCATATTCCAAAGCTTTCTCCAAACCCTTGAATGAATTCACATTTTTTATTTCAGTTTTTACCCCAAGTTTACTTTCTTCCATTTTCTTTATGGAAATATTTCCATCACATCTTAGGGAACCTTGTTCCATCTTGCAATCTGATACACCTATACATTGAAGTATGCTTTTTAACTTTTGAAGATATAAGGTAGCTTCCTTTGGAGTTTTAATATCTGGTTTTGATACTATTTCAATAAGTGGAACTCCTGCCCTATTATAGTCTATTAGAGTTCCCGAATCTGTATGAAATAACTTAGCTGCATCTTCTTCTATATGAATTCTTTCTATTCTTATCTTTCTGGTTTTAGTGCCATTAGTTTCTAAATCAATATATCCATCCCTACATAAAGGAAATTTATCTTGGGTTATCTGATAATTTTTAGGACAGTCAGGATAAAAATAATTTTTTCTATCCATTCTACTATGATTATTTATGGTACAATTTAAGGCAATCCCTGCTTTTACAGCATATTCTACAGCTTTTCTGTTCAATTTTGGAAGGGCACCTGGAAGTCCCAGGCATACCGGACATACGTGACTATTGGGTTTTGCTCCAAATTCAGTACTACACCCACAGTACATTTTAGTATTGGTTAAAAGTTCCACATGAACTTCTAATCCGATGGTTGATTCAAATTTCACACAAATTCACTTCCTCTGATTTTATTTATAATTTTTATATGTTCGGTTTTAGGTTATGCCAATTTGTGGATTGCTCAAAACTATATGCCAGATTAAATAACAGATCCTCTCTAAAATAATTACTTGTAATCTGCATTCCAACAGGGAGTCCATTTACCATTCCACATGGTATTGATATCGAGGGAACTCCTGTTACATTTGAAGGGACAATATATAAATCTGATAAATACATGGATATATTGTCCTTTTGTTTTTCTCCAATTTTAAAAGCTGTATCAGTTGTAGTAGGACATATTATAGCATCAAATTTTTTCATTATATCTACAAATTCTCTTTTTATTAGATTTCTAGCTTTCAATGCTTTTTTATAGTACTCATCATAATATCCTTTAGACAATACATAGGTTCCAAGCATAATTCTCTTTTTTACTTCATCGCCAAAACCCTCACTTCGTGATTTTGTATATATGTCTATTGCATCAGCATAATCCTTAGATCTGTATCCATACCTTATACCATCAAATCTAGCTAAATTTGATGATGCCTCAGCGCAGCCTATTATATAATAAGCAGCAAGTGAATAAGTAGAAAGAGGAAGAGCACAATACTCAATTTTCACACCATTCTGTCTAAATACATCTATAGCCTTTTCAACACATTTTTTTACATCGGAATTAAGTCCTTCTCCAAAATACTCTTTAGGTATTCCTATTTTTTTACCTCTAATATCATCTGTAAGAATATTAGTATACTCAGAAACTTTTACATCTGCTGTAGTAAAATCTTTATTATCAAGTCCTGCAATGTTTTCAGTAAGTAGTGCACAATCTTCTACATTTTTGGCCATAGGTCCTATTTGATCCAGCGTAGATCCAAATGCAACTGAACCATATCTTGATATTCTGCCATATGTAGGCTTTAACCCAACGACTCCACAGAGAGCTGCTGGCTGTCTTACAGATCCACCTGTATCTGTACCCAAAGATAATAGTGCCTCATCAGCTGCCAAAGAGGCTGCTGACCCTCCAGAAGAACCACCTGGTACCATCTCTAGATTCCATGGATTTTTAGTGGTTTTAAAATAACTTGTTTCGGTAGATGATCCCATGGCAAATTCATCCATATTTAGTTTCCCAAGTATTATTCCATCTTCTTGTTTTATCCTCTCTATTACGGAAGCATCATAAGGCGATATATATCCTTTCAGCATTTTAGAGGCACAAGTATTTTGCATTCCTGCCACACTTATATTGTCCTTGATTGAAATTGGGATTCCAAATAGTCCTCCCTTTTTTTCATTAGAAACTAATTTTTTATCCAATTCTTTAGCTCTTTTTAATGCTTCTTCTGAAGATACATATAAATATGCATCTACTTTACAATCCAGACTATCTATTCTATCTAAATAAAGTTTTACTACTTCTTCCACTTTGATTTCTCTATTCAATATCATGTTCTTTAATCCATGTGCAGTAAAATTCATTAATTTGCCTCCATAAGTATATTATTAAAATATACTTTTCACATAATCTTAGGTACTATAATATAATCTTTAATATGTTCAGGAAAATTTTTTATAACTGCATCAGTTTCAAGAGACTTTTCTACATTGTCTTCTCTAAATTTATTTTCCATATAATATGGGTTTATAACTACCTCTTCATCTTCTACATTTAATTCATTTAAGCTGTTTACATATTCAAGCATTTTATTTAGATCATTTATTAATACATCTTCTTCACTTTCCTTAAATTCCAATCTTGCAAGTTTAGCAACATAATTAATATCTTCTTTTGTAATTGCCATGCTTACTCTCCACCTCTAAACAATTTTAATATTATGATAAAAATATAATTAATTATATTTTTATCATAATATTAAAATTTACACAACTATATAAAAATAAATTTATCACATATTTATATAAATTATAGTAAATTCCTAAATAAAAAATGAGACAATCAAAAGATTGTCTCTAAATATCAATAAACCCTCATATACACAAAAAATATAGCAGCACATGCTATTAATACACAAGTCACAGGATACACTATAGTCTTAAAATTATTTCTATAAAACAACATGTTTATTGACCACAAAATCATAGTTACAATTATACATAACTGAAATACATAATAGCCATTAAAATACTTTATATATACAAATTGATATGTGGTAAGAAGTGTCAATATCAATGAAATAATAGTAAAAATAACGCCTATCCATCCTAGGAAACTTATTGTATTTTTCATTTTTATCCTCCAATATCCAAGCATAAAAAATTTAACTATATTAAATTAAATCATAATACATGATAAACCTTTTTTATTTGTTTGTAAACATATTTTCAAATTGGTCTTCATCTATTATATCAACTCCAAGTTTAACGGCTTTATCATATTTGGAACCTGCAGATTCGCCAGCTATTACATAATCTGTTTTCTTGCTTACACTTTCAGATACCTTGGCTCCCAAACTCTCCAATTTCTGCTTTATAGTTATCCTTGTATAATTTTTTAGTAATCCCGTTACTACTACAGTTTTGCTATTAAAAATGCTTTTCTCAATTTGCTTTGCTTCAAAATAAGGTTTAACACCTAATTCCAATAGTTCCTCTATACTTTTTATTATATTATCCTGTTTGAAAAATTCTACAATTGTATTTGCAACTGTATCTCCTATATCCTTAATATTTACAAGTTCTTCATAAGTTGCTATTTTCAAATTATCCAAACTCATAAAAACATTTACGAGATCAGATGCGGTCTTCTTCCCTACATTTGGTATTCCTAAAGCATATATAAATGAAGCCAGATCACAATCTTTGCTCTTTTCTATGGAATCTATAAGATTTTGAGATTTCTTTTCTCCGAATTTGTCAAGTTCCATAAGTTGTTCCTTATTTAATCTATATAGATCAGGTATTGATTTTATGTTTAATTTTTCAAATAACTGAACAGCTGTTTTTTCGCTGAATCCCTCTATATTCATGGCTTCCCTACTTCCAAAATGTACAATACTCTTAACTAACTGGGGTTTGCAGGAAAGAGTATTCTCACAAAAATAATGAACTCCATCCTGTATAATCTCACTTCCACAATACGGGCACCTTGTTGGAGTTTCAATTTCTTTTCCATCTTTTAGGGTTTCTTCTACTGCTCCCATAATCTCTGGTATGACATCATTTGAACGTCTTACAAAAACTCTGCATCCTATTTTAATTCCTTTTCTGATTATATCATCCATGTTATTTAATGTAGCTCTTTTAATTGTAGCTCCTGCAAGTTCAACAGGCTCAAGTATAGCCGTTGGAGTAACTCTTCCGCTTCTACCAACATTCCATTCCACATCTAAAAGTTTTGTAGTAGCCTCCTGGGCCTCAAATTTATATGCTATTGACCATCTTGGAAACTTGATAGTACATCCTAATAATTCTCTTGTTTTTATATCATCAACTACAATAACAACTCCATCTATATCATATTGAAGTTCATCTCTTATACTTTCTATGTACTCAAGTTGTTCTTTAATTTCATCTATAGTTTCACATTCTTTTATATAATCATCTTGAGGTAATCCCATATCTTTTATAAATTTCATCATTTCAGTGTAATTTTCAAAAGGCGTACCTTCGTTATATCCTACATCATAAAAAAATGCAGACAATTTTCTTCGTGCAGTCTCTGCTACATTTAAATTTCTTAAAGCACCTGCAGCTCCATTTCTTAAATTTTTAAGTGGTATATCTGCCTTTTTATTGTACTCTTCAAAAGCTTTTTTGGTCATTATAGCTTCTCCATGGACTTCTATCAGGCTTTTATTATTTACCTTAAGAGGAATTGAATTTATAGTTTTGATTTGTTCCGTAACATCTTCTCCTATTTCACCCGTTCCTCTTGTGGCACCCTTTATAAAGTTTCCTTTCTGATCATAAGTACAATTTACAGTAAGTCCATCAAATTTCTTAGTTAAAATATATTTTAATTTAGGAAGTTTATCCTCATGGGTAGAGTTATATAAATCTACAATTTTTAAATTTCTCTTATGCCATTCATATATTTGATCCAAACTTTGTGCTTTATCCATACTCCACAATTTACTTTTATGAACATACTTTTGAAATTGAGTTAATACAGTATCACCTACTCTTTGAGTAGGTGAATATGGAAATACCATTCCTGTTTCTTTTTCCAACTTTACAAGTTGATCATATTTTTTATCATATTCTTTATCAGATACAGCAGGATTATCCAATACATAGTAATCATATGCGTACTTATTTAATTCTTTTATAATTTCATTAATTTTATTGGATACATTACTATCTTTGTTCAAAACTACCACTCCATATTAATTGTCATTTATACTGCTTCAAGTCTTGCAACTCCATACATGAGATTTTTTATTCCATTTTTATCAAAAGCTATTGTCAATTTTATATCACTGCCATTTTTACTTACACTTACAATAGTACCTATGCCAAATTTATTGTGTTTCACTTTCATACCTGCCTTTACATTTTCAGCCTTTAATGTATTGACAATTTCTTCACTTTTATTTTTAATTGTAACATCACGTTTGACTTCAAAAGATGTTTTTTTAGTCATTCTAGGCATCCATGACTTATTGTCATTAAAATTGCTTCTATTCCCAAAGGTTGTTATATTATTATTAATATTATCATATTCCTTCAAACTGCTTGATATTTCACTTAGAAACTCAGATTGACTATATGATACCATTCTTCCAAAAACTCTTCTACTTTCAGCTGAAGTCATATATAATCTTTCTTTTGCTCTGGTTATTCCAACATAGCAAAGTCTCCTTGACTCTTCCATTTCAGCTGAATTTTCGAGAGACTGGCTTCCTGGGAATATTCCATTTTCCATGCCAACCATAAATACAACAGGAAATTCAAGTCCCTTTGCACTATGTACGGTCATGATTACTACACTATCTGCATCTTCATCAAAATTGTCTATATCAGATACAAGTGTGACTTTCTCCAAAAATGCTGACAATGATTTATCTTCAGATGTAGATTCAAATTCTACAGCAGCTGATACAAGCTCCTTTAAATTTTCTATTCTGCTTACAGATTCTGCATCCTTTAAATCCTTGAGTTTATCAATATAGCCTGTAGTCTCTATAACTTCCTTTATCAAACTGGAAACTGAGATTTTATCCCTACTTCTTATAAAGCTATTTATAAGGCTTACAAATTTTTTTATGGAAGAAACACTTCTCTTGGGCAGGCTCAGTACTTCATCTATATCAAGTAATACGCTATACATACACTCGTCCATAGATGCAGCAAAATTCTGTACCTTATCTACTGTAGTATTTCCAATACTTCTTTTTGGTTCATTTATTATTCTTCTCAAGCTTACGTCATCAAGAGGATTATTTATAAATTTCAGATAGGACATTATATCCTTTATTTCCTTTCTGTCATAAAATTTTAATCCTCCAACTATTCTATATGGTATATTGCTCTTCATAAATACATCTTCAAAAACTCGGGACTGAGCATTTGTTCTATATAATATGGCAAAATCCCTATAATGTTTATTTTGTTCTCTGCAAATTTTCTTTATTTGACTTGAAACATACATTCCCTCATCTATATCAGAATAAGCCCTATACAACTTGATCTTGTCACCATTGTCATTCTCAGTTCTTAAAACTTTGGTCTTTCTTTCAGAATTATTACTTATAATATCATTTGCAGCTTTTAATATATTTGCCTTTGATCTATAGTTCTGTTCAAGTTTTATTACCTTTGTATTGGGATAGTCTTTTTCAAAGTCCAGAATATTTCTAATATCCGCACCTCTCCACTCATAAATACATTGGTCGTCATCACCGACTACACATATATTCTTATGAGACTTTGCAAGCAATTCAACTAATTCATACTGTGACTTGTTGGTATCCTGGTATTCATCTATCATTATATATTGAAATTTTCTCTGATAAAACTCAAGTACATCACTATTTTCCTTAAAAAGCTGAACCGTTTTATATATTAAGTCATCAAAATCCAGTGCGTTGTTGTTTTTTAATTTTTTTTGATATAGCATATATACATCTGCAACCTTGTTTAATCTAAGGTTGGATTCATTTTCCATTTTATACCTTTCAGCAGATATTAGATTGTCCTTCTGTGAACTTATTTTATTTATTAATTCCCTGCCTGTTATATATTTTTCGTCTATATCCAATTCTTCCATGCATTGCTTTATTAGAACTTTTTGATCATAGCTATCATATATGGCAAAATTTTTATTATAACCGAGTTTATCTATTTCTCTTCTAAGTATTCTTACACAACTTGAATGAAAAGTAGAAATCCACATATTATCTGCTTCATTTCCAACAAGTGCTTTCACCCTGTCTTTCATTTCTCCAGCAGCTTTATTTGTAAAAGTTATAGCAAGAATTTTAGAAGGATAAATATTTAGATCCTGAATCATATGAGCTATTCTGTAAGTAAGAACCCTGGTTTTACCAGATCCCGCTCCCGCCAGTATTAAAAGTGGTCCTTCTATAGTAGTAACAGCTTCATATTGTTCTTTATTTAAAAGGTTTCTTAAATTCATTAAATCCTCTCCTGTTTTTATCAATTAATGTTCTTTCTCTGTTTAATATTATAACATTTTAGTTGAAATTTAATCATAGGAATAGAAAAATGTGCTCTTCTAAGCACATTTCAATTTAGACTGTCATATATTTATTTATTTTTCAACCTATCCAATACAATTTTATATCCATCACTGCCATAATTCAGGCATCTATTTACCCTGCTTATTGTAGCAGTACTGGCACCGGTTTCTGAGGCTATGTCCATATATGTTTTTTTATTTTTCAGCATCTTTGCTACCTGAAGTCTTTGTTCAAGCGCCTTTATTTCATTTATAGTACATATATCATCAAAGAATCTATAGCATTCTTCTTTTGTTTTAAGAGAAAGTACAGCATCACATAAATAATCCATTTGTTTACTTTTAAATTTGGATTTGTACTCTTCCATCAGCTCAACCCCTTGTCTATAACTTCTAACTTATAATACTTTAATTCTATCATGTATTAAAGTATTAATCTATAATAAATCAATCATATTCAATTCCTTTTTAAGTGTTTCCATCTCATTATCAGTTAATTCTCTATAATTACCTTCGCTTAAACTATCATCCAATTCTATAGGCCCCATTTTTATTCTCTTTAAATATACTACATTTTTTCCTAGTGCTTTAAACATCCTCTTTACCTGATGAAACTTTCCTTCTTGTATCGTTACATTTACCATAGATCCATCTTTATCAGCTTGTATAATATCCAATTCAGCTGGCATGCACTTATATCCATCATCAATTACTATACCACTTTTAAAAGCTTCTACGTCACTTTTATCCAATGCTTTGTCTATTTCTGCATAATATGTTTTATCTACATGCCATTTTGGAGCTATCAATCTATGATTTAACTCTCCATCATTAGTTAAAATGATAAGTCCAACTGTATCTTTGTCAAGTCTGCCTACAGGAAAAGGTTTAAATGTCCTATACTCTTCATCTAAAATATCTATTACTGTCTCATCATAATTGTCATAGGTTGCAGACACCACTCCAGCGGGCTTATTCATGAGGATATATATATTATTCTTATAACTTATAACCTGATCATCAACCTCTATTTTATTCTTGTCTGTATCTATTTTTTCAGAACTATTTTTTATGATTACTCCGTCTAATTTTACACGGCCTTTTTTTACAATATCCTTTACCTGCTTTCTAGTTCCATATCCTAAATTCGATAAAATTTTATCAAGTCTCTCCATAAATTGCAAAACCTCCTTGTTTGGATTTACAAAAAGCAATTATATCTATTCTATCATATAAAAATAAAACAGCCTAATCAGACTGTTTTATTTTTATAATATCCGATTACCTTTTGAACATAATTTTGTGTTTCATAAGGAAGTCTTGATATCTTGGATATACTGTCAACTCCTCTTGAGGCCAATGTGCCAGAACCTGCATTATACGCAGCAAGGGCCATTTCCCTTGAGTTTCCATACATATTTAATAATTTTTTCAAATATTCAGTACCACCATCTACATTTTGTTCTACATCGTAAGCATCTGTTACTCCAAGTTCTCTGGCTGTTCCAGGCATAAGCTGCATAAGTCCCATGGCTCCCGCACCAGAAGTGGACTCAGGATTAAAATCAGATTCTTGCTTAATAACAGCCATTATAAAATCCCTATCCACTCCATATTTTCTAGATGCCTTATCTACAGCCTCATCTATAGTCATATTGCCACTTTTTATATCTTCCTTTACTCCAGTATAGATATTGTTTAATCTTTCACCTGCACCATAACCAAGATTACTTAAATCCTCTTGCCCAATATTTAATTTTGACAAATCTATATTTCCATTACTATCTGACATGGAATTAATTAAGCTTTGCATTATAATATCAAATGAATCTGAATTTTGAAATGCAGTTTTAAGAACTTGAGTCATCATTTGAAATTCTACCATTTTTTGTACATTCATATTGTTATCTTCTAATATACCATCTAAACTCATTTTCTCACCTACCTATGAATATTTAACAATATTATTTATTATCGCCTATAAAAATATTATATTTAGTATTTATTTAATTCGCCTTAAATGAAAAAATATCATAATCTTCATAAGCACTATTACTATACTGACTTTTACAGAGAACCATTATCTTATACTCGTCATTATCAAAAGGAACAAATGTGTAATTGTTTTTTTTGCTGTAATTTTGAACTAGTGTCCAATCACCTTTTTCCATAGTATAAAACTCATAAAGTACATCCAGTCCGCCTTCATTATAAGCATAAAAAGTAACTGGTTTATTTATAAAGAATTTATTTTTTTCACAAAATACTTTTGTATCTGTAATTGGAACTGCATCTCTTACATCTATATTAAAATGTTTTTTACAATCAAAATCAGAATCACTTTGAATATTTTTAGCTAATACATCCAAAGTATACTTTCCACTACATTTAGGTAAAAAGGCATAATTTTTTTCCTTTATAAAGTCTGTTTCCTCAACTTTGTGTCCATTTATATTAATAATATATTTTACTATAATATTTTTAGTATCCTGTGCGATTATACTTATACATATCTTATCTCCTACCATGTGATATTCTCTAACAGGACAAAGTATATAGTCAATATTGGCAGGTATGTAATCAAATACTTCTATGCTCTTTATTAAATGACAATCATATTCTCTTTTAGAATATATGTCTCTAACTCTCCCTTCGAATTCATAAAAACCTTTTTTATCAGGTGTAAACTCAATCCAGTTATTTTTATTACAATCTGTTTTTTGAATTATTTTTCCATCTTTTATTATTATAAAACTATATCTTAAGTCCAATCCTCCTGAAGCAGAGACTACAGCTCTTATAGTTTCTCCCTTTAATATTTTGCTATCTTTGTTTAAAGTAATATCCTGAATTACTACAGGCTCACTACTTCTATGATCTATAATAAAATTCATATAATCACAAGTTTCATAATCTCCAGTATAGGATTTATCCTTTACAAACAGCATTAATTTGTATTTTCCAGGTTTTTTACTTCTCCATACATAACTAGAAGAGCTTATATATCCAGAGTCTTCAATTTCTTCTCCTTCAATAACATATTTGTATAACAGCTGTTTACCTCCTATAACTTCTGAACTAATAGTAATATTTGTATCCTGAAGTTGAGGAGAATTTAAATCTGTTGTAAAATTCTTTATAATTATATCCTTGTATTTTTTTATACTGAAATTAAAGATTGCCCTATCATCAAATTTATCTGCAGAATACATATCTTTTGCGAAACACAACAGTTTGTAATCTCCTGCTTTTTTTTCTACATAACTTACAGTTTTTTTAGTAGAATAGTTTTGTATACATTCCACTTCCCTATTTGAATTTATTTTGAAGAACTTATATAGTATGGTTCTATTTTCTTCACTTTCAGATATAACTTTAAAACTTATTTCAGAATCCTCAATTAAATTATTACTTAAACATTTGAAATCTACTATCTCTACTTTTTTTAGCTTTTCTACTGAAAATTTTGCCTTTTTAAAATCATCAAAGTCGCTTTTGGAGTATATGTCCTTGCATTCTACTAGTATCTCTCCACCTTTTTCTGACTTTAACGTGTAAAAAAGTGTGTTATCTATAGAATAATCTCTTATAAGCTGCCATTTTTTATCTATTCTTATCCAGTATCTGTACATAAGAGGTGTTTTATTAGAATCTACAAATATTCTTATTTTGTCTCCCAATGCGAACTTATCTTTATTTAAAATAATACTGTTTATAAGCTTTTCCTGTACATCCCCTATAATATAATTCATTCTAGATACATAGTCAAAACTCTTATTACTATCTTTGCTCTTAGCTTGTACCATAATTATATATTTTCCGTCTTCTTCTGGAATCCATTCTACAGCCCGTTCACAAGTAAAATTTTTTAATACTCTCCATGTTCCATTACAACCTATCATGTACTTGTATAATAATTCCCCATCGAATTGATTTTCTATGTTTATAACAACTTTAGAATTTTTCTTTTCAGGATTCTCTAAACTACAATTTATAGATAATTCATTCATAAATATATCCCCCACCTAATCAATTCACATTTCAAAATTCATAACATATACTTATTTTACTTTAAATTATACTATAGTACCATATTATGTAATAGGGTTTTTTTATATTTTTACATATTTATTAGTTTAATCAATCCATTTTTTAATCTTTCATCATCTTTTTTCGTTCTTTTCTTTGGATTATAAGTCTTGCCACCACTTCTTCTAACTTTTGAAGATATATGCCTTTCAAAAAGAAGTCTATCTATATTTTCATCATCATATATATATCCTTTGGGACTTATTGAATAACATCCCTTCCCAAGTGACATGGCAGCTACTCCATAATCTTGAGTAATTACTATATCACCTTTTTTTACTTCATTTATAAGAAACATATCAACACTTTGAAAACCACTATCTACATACTTTATAGTACTGTAATTACTATTTAAAACATGATTTATATCGCAATACATTATAACTGAAATATTATTGCTTCTTGCTGTTTCTTCTATTATATCTTTTCCTGGGCAGGCATCTGCATCAACTAATATCCTCATTTATTCTCCTCATATATAAATCCCCGCTTCACCACAGTTTAAAGGATGAAGCGGGAAAATTAAATTTTATCTATATATTACTTAAGTCTTGCTTCCAATTCAGCTTTTTTATCCTCATAACCTGGTTTACCAAGAAGTGCAAACATATTCTTTTTATAAGCTTCAACTCCTGGTTGATCAAATGGATTTATTCCCATTAGATATCCACTTATTGCACAAGCTTTTTCAAAGAAATATACTGTATATCCAAAATAATATGCAGTTAATTCAGGTATGCTCAAAACTATAGCTGGAACATTTCCATCACTATGGGCAAGAACTGTTCCCCTAAGAGCCTGATGATTTACAAAATCCATTGACTTTCCAGCTATAAAATTCAATCCGTCAAGATTTTCTTTATCTTTATCTATAAATACTTCTTTTCTAGGTTTCTCAACATTTATGAATGTTTCAAACAAAGTTCTCTGACCCTGTTGTATATATTGTCCCATTGAATGAAGATCTGTTGAGAAATCTCCTGCTGCAGGAAATAATCCCTTATTGTCTTTGCCTTCACTTTCACCATATAGTTGCTTCCACCATTCTCCAAAATAATGAAGGCATGGTTCAAAGTTTGTTATCATTTCTATGTCTTTGCCTTTTCTATACAGAGCATTTCTTGCAGCTGCATATTTATAGGCATCATTTTTATTTAAGTCATCACTACTATATGCTTCCCTAGCATCAGCTGCACCATTTATCATCTCATCTATATCAATTCCTGCAGCCGCTATAGGTAAGAGTCCTACAGGTGTCAAAACAGAATATCTTCCACCTACATCATCAGGAATTATGAATGTCTCATATCCCTCAGTATTAGCCAGAGACTTTAATGCACCCTTTGCCTTATCTGTAGTAGCATATATTCTCTTCTTTGCACCTTCTTTTCCATATTTCTTTTCAAGCAATTCTCTAAAAATCCTAAAGGCAATAGCTGGTTCAGTAGTAGTTCCTGATTTTGATATAACATTAATAGATATATCTTTGCCATCTACAGCTTCCAGTAAGTCTGCCATATATGTAGAACTTATATTATTTCCAACATAGAATATGTCAGGATTTTTCTTTTTGTCTTTTGAAAGATTTGCATAAAATGTATGGTTTAGCATCTCTATAGCAGCCCTGGCACCTAAATACGAGCCACCAATACCTATAACTATAAGTGCATCAGAGTCAGATCTTATTTTTTCTGCCGCCTTTTTTATTCTATTAAATTCATCTTTGTCATAATCAACAGGCAGATTAACCCATCCTAAAAAGTCATTTCCTGCTCCTGTTTTTTCATTTACCATCTTATCGGCAGTTGAAACAAAATTCTGTAATTTTTCAATTTCACTTTCCTGTAAATAAGGTTTAGTCTTGCTTAAATCCAATGTTAAACTTTTTTTTGTCATGCTCTTACCTCCATATTATATATAATTAGCTCCACTTGAAATTTTAGACTATTTTATTATATAAATCAACTATTATATTTACCTTATTTTAACATTTAGTCTTGTTAAATTATATTTAAGTATATTCTATATTTCTATTAAAATACATCATAATAAATTCTAGAAAAGCTTGTAGCCAATCTAGAATTTATTTATTTTATTAATTATCAGAAATTTGTTTGTTTTCTTCAACAAGTTCTTTCTTTCTATATTGATTCACTTCAAGTACAGCACCCTTTATAATATTAAAAATTTCATCATCTGTAAGACTTGTTTTATCTTTAATTATTTCCAGTACTTTTGAATGTTTCATAGTGCCCTGCCAATGAGATTCCCTGCCAAGTTGTTCTACTGCTTTAACTGCATCACAAACTATTTGTTTATCCTTGTTGTACTCTTCTATTTTCATAGATTGCTGCAATGCCTCCTGCTTCTTTTTTATGAAATTTTCCTCAGAATCTAGATAAGCTTTAAACTGCCTTCTTGCGATTTCTAGAACAGCTCCTATAAATGCAGCTATTATAGGTATAATAATCTGACTTATAACTAGTTCCCTCATACTACATACCTCCAAAAATTTATTAAAATTATGCTTTAATATATAATAGTGAGTTCTGTTTAAAAATGTTTATTCTAAAAATGTTTAAATTTATGGAAATATGTCTATACTAATAATGTATCCCCCCCATGGAGATATTTCATTGAAGAAGGTTACTATTTTATAACCTATTATCTTCTTCCAAGTTTATAAGTTAAAATTGGTAAAGAGGTCATTAAGATATAGTATCTTAATGACCTCTTTACCAATAATATAAAGTGTATTGTAAAAAATATATAAAAAAATTCAAAAACAGATGTTCAAGAAGTAATCTTCCCAAGCATCTGTTTTTGAATTAATTTTGCTTATCTATTATTTAAGCATCCATCCGGAAAGTACCATCATTTGAACTTCTGATGTTCCTTCATAAATTTCTGTTATCTTTGCATCACGCATCATTCTTTCAATTGGATAATCACTTGTATATCCATATCCACCAAATAATTGTAAACAACGGCTTGTTACGTCACTTGCATTTCTAGCAGCAAATAATTTTGCCATAGCAGCATACTGTGTAAATCTCTTATAATTATCTTCTGCATATGCAGCTTGATATACCAAAAGCTTTGCAGCTTCTGTATTAGCACGCATTTTAGCAAGTTCAAATTGTGTATTTTGGAATTTTGCAATAGGACGTCCAAATTGAATACGTTCCTTAACATATTTTACAGTTTCGTCTATTGCTCCCTCTGCAATACCAAGAGCTTGTGCAGCTATACCAACACGTCCTCCGTCAAGAGTTGCCATTGCAATATTAAAGCCTCTACCTTCTTCTCCCAAAAGATTTTCCTTTGGAACTATGCAATTATCAAAGAATAATTCACATGTAGAAGATGCACGGATTCCCATCTTTAATTCATGACTTCCAACAGAAAATCCTGGAAAATCTTTTTCAACGATGAATGCTGAAATTCCCTTTGTTCCCTTACTCTTATCTGTCATAGCAAAAATAATATATACATCTGCATATCCTGCATTAGTAATAAATATTTTGCTTCCGTTTAATACATAATGGTCTCCTTCTAATACAGCTGTTGTCTTTTGCATAGAAGCATCGGTTCCAGCAACTGGTTCTGTCAATCCAAAGGCACCTAATTTTTCACCTGAAGCAAGTGATTTTACATATTTTTCTTTTTGTGCATCTGTACCAAATTTGTAAATTGGTGTTGTACCAAGACTTGTATGTGCTGAAACAATAACACCTGTTGTTGCACAACATTTAGATAATTCTTCTACGCATTGTACATAGCTTAATGTGTCCATGCCAGCTCCACCATATTCTTCAGGGAATGGAATTCCAAGCAAGCCCATTTCAGCCATTTTCGCTACATTTTCCTTTGGAAAACGCATAGTTTCATCAATTTCTTTTGCAATTGGTTTTACCTCATTTTGTGCAAAATCACGGTACATTTCCTGTAATTGTTGATGATTTTCATCTTGTTTAAAATCCATATCAATCTCCTACCCTTCTAATTTATATAGTTACATTTTATTTATATAATAGCGTTTTACTAGTTGGTGCCATCTAATGTGTAGCACACTTTACCCGGATTCATAATAGAATTCGGATCAAACGCTTTTTTAATACCCTTCATCAAGTCCATATTTAGTTCTCCAACACTTTCAGCTAAATATCTCATCTTTCCACTACCAATTCCATGTTCTCCTGAAACAAGGCCACCACACTTTGTTGCCTCCTCGTAAATAATGTCGAAGAATTTAGCAACTCTTGCTTTAAATTCTGCTTCTTCAAGATCATTACTACATTGATATATGTGAAGATTTCCATCTCCTGCATGTCCAAAACTCTTAATAGTTAATCCACACTCTTCACCAGATTTATTTACAAAAGCAAGATAAGAAGCAATTTTATTTACTGGAACTACAACATCACATTCATCTAATAATTTTGTTTCTGCCATAATTGCTTCTAAGAAACTAGAACGTGCAGCCCATGCATCTTTTATCTTTGCAGGTGTATCAGCCACAAGAACATCAATTGCTCCTGCATCCAATACTACTTCACTTGCTTGTTCAATAAGATTGTTTAATTCCTCTTCATCACTTGCATCTAAGGTAACAAGTAAATAAGCATTTGCAGTTACTCCATCAATTTCTTGTGGAAATGCACTCTTGCCAATATATCTTTCACTAGCTAAAACAATTTCTCTTTCCATAAATTCCAATGCTTGTGGATTCAAGTGTGCCATTTTAAATTTAGGGACAGCAGAAATACAATCATCTAAATTTTCAAAAGGAATAATTAAGCTTGCAACTACCTTTGGTGCTGGCATAACCTTCAAAGTAAGTTCTGTAATAATTCCAAGGGTACCTTCTGAACCGATCATTAAATTCAAAAGGCTGTAACCTGAACTTGTTTTTGATACTGTAGCTCCAAAGTGAGTAATTTCTCCTGTTGGAAGAACAACTGTCATTGCACGTACATAATCACGTGTTGCACCGTACTTAACAGCCCTCATTCCACCAGCATTTGTTGAAACATTTCCTCCTAAACAAGCAAACTTTTCACCAGGATCTGGAGCATATAACAATCCTTGTTTTGTACAATCCTCCGCAAGATCATTTAATAAAACACCTGCTTGAACATGAACAACAAAATTTTCTAAATCATAGGAAAGAATTTTATTCATCTTTGTAATATCAATTAAAACACCACCTAAAAGTGGAACTGCTCCACCTGCAAGACCTGTTCCTGCTCCTCTTGGAGTTACTGGTATTTTATTTTCATTGCATATTTTTACTACTGCAGCAACTTCCTCTGTAGAGTGTGCCACAAGTACAACCTGCGGAGCTTTTTTCCCATAAATAGGCATTTCGTCATGAGAATAATCTTCATTGATATCGTCACCTGTTAAAATATGTCCTGGAGCTGCCTTCTGCAATTTTGATATTAATTCTTCTGTCAATTGATTATATTCTGCCATAATAATCATTCCTTTCTACTTTTTTTATTAATATAATGTTCTAATTAATAAAACATTATAAGTAATCCTGTTTTAATTCTAAACTAAGGAATTGAAAAATCTTTACTTGGCTTTTGCTTTCTTCATTTCTTCAATCATAACTGGAAGAATGTCAACTGCATTTCCAACAATACTTATATCGGAAATTTCAAAAATAGGAGCTTCTTCATCTTTGTTAATTGCCACAATATAATTAGATCCTGACATTCCAGATGTATGTTGTGTTGCTCCAGAAAGGCCACATGCAATGTAAAGTTTTGGTGCTACAACCTTTCCTGATTGTCCAACTTGGTGTGCACGAGAAATCCATCCATCCTCAATTACTGGTCTTGTTGCACCTACTACGCCACCAAGTACATTTGCTAATTCTTCAACAAGTTTGAAATTTTCTGCACTTCCCATTCCACGTCCACCAGAAACAATAACTTGTGCTTCTTCCAAATTAACAGATTCAGAAAGTTCTTTTACTGTATCAACAATTTTTGCCTTAACAGCATCGTCTGGAATCTCTATTTTTTTCTCTGTTACACCTACATTAGAATCAGCCTCTGGCTTTGGAAAACTTCCATTTCTAAGTGTAACTACGGATGCACCTTCTACTTCAATATGTTCTAAAATTGTGCCACCATAAGCAGGTCTAGTATATATAACTTTATCATTAGCTTTGCTTATCCCTGTTACATCACTTACACATCCTAAATCTATACGTGCTGCAATACGTGGTGCAATATCTTTAGCCAATGCTGTATTAGCTAATAGAACAATATCTGGATTTTGTTCCTTAACAGTTTCTGATAATACTTCTGTCAAAGTATCGCAATCTGTAGCATTATCTGTAAAAATAACTGGGACTCCCAAAGCAGATACTGTATCTGCAGCAGCTCTGTTACCTACTACAAGAGCTGTTCCTTCTGCATCCAATGCCTTTACTGCACTAATTAATTCAAGGCTTCCGCCTAATACTTTTTTTTCATCTGTTTCAATAAACAATAATGCTTTCATAATTTTATTTTCCTCCTTAATTAGATTGCCTTATCTTTTTTCATTTGTTCCATAGCAGCACTTACTGCCAATGCAGCATCTTTCTCTTGAATTTTGATACCAGCCTCTTTCTTAGGAGGTGCAACATATTCAATGCAACGTACTTTTGCTTGTTTTACCTCTCCAATTTCTGATGCTGAATAAGTTGGAATAACTGCCCTACGGCTTTTCATCTTATTTTTAATAGTAGGATAACGAGGATCATAATCTGGTTTACTTACTGTTACTACAGCAGGAGTGTCTAAAGAAACTACATTATATCCTTCTTCAATTTCTTGATTAACCGCAATGCCATTATCTTTCAAATCGATTTCAATCGCACTGCTAACAAAGCCTGTTCCCAATTTTTCAGCAAGCATTGGTCCTACCTGACCAGTAATTTCATCTGTAGATTCCTTTCCACAAAGAATTAAATCAAATTTTTCACCTTTGTCTTTTTCAATCTTATGAATGGCATCTGCCAATACACCGGCTGCACTAATAGCATCTAAGTTTGCATATGAATCATCTTTTACAAAAAATGCTTCTTTAGCTCCTACAGCAAGACAATTTTTTAATGTATTTAGAGAATCATCTGCTCCAACAGTTAATACACTGACATTTCCTCCATGAGCTTCCATAAAACGAACTGCTAATTCTAATGCATATGTATCAAATGCATTTGCTACCAAACTGACTCCATTCAAATTAGGTTTTTTCGTTTTATTATCCAAATGAATTTCAACAGAATCATCTGGAACCTGTTTTACACATAACAGAATCTTCATATTTACCTCTCCTTTACACTTTTATATTATTAAACTGTTTTTTTGGATAGAACCATTGTGTGTCTAAATTTTTGTAACTGTTCAGTCATTGCAAAAATCAATTTTTTGTTCTAATAAGCAATATAGCCATCCTTTTGATTGTTAAAAAACGATCAAAAAATTTTTAGACTTTTCGTTATATTGAATATATATATAACATTTTTATTTTTATACAGACATGGCTCTATAAGTCCATATAACAGCCATTTTCAAGAAATCAATGTCTAAATAGCTACAAATTTTTACAGAATATCATTTTATAACTATTGTTTTGATTAATTTCTACAAAAATATTATTTGATGGTATTACCACCTTAGTTAAAATCTTATCACAATATATAAAATGCTTCAAGTATTTCTTTAAGTATTTAAATACTTTTTTTAGTGACATATCTTAAAAATTTTTTATATATAATATAACTAAAGTTAATAATGCTTAATCTTAGGTAATACCATTGAAAATTTTGACTTAAAATAAGTTTTATAAAATGTCATTAGCCATGAGCATAATTTAAAAATTAAATAGAAAAAAAGTAACTATTAAATGAAAAGATTTTATAAAAAAATAGAGTAAAGCAAATTCACATGCATTTCTAATCATTGAATTCAGCTTTACTCCATTACTAATTTTAGAAAGACTTAGCGCATGAAAAGACATAAATAACTCTTAATGCCTTCTCACATTTATATTATTAAGTTTTCGATTTTGATGTTTACAAATCATATTATATCAACATTTATATGAATTTTTACTTTTATTCCCATTCAATAGTTGAAGGTGGTTTGCTTGTTATGTCATATACTATTCTATTTACACCTTTGACTTCATTTACTATTCTTCTTGAAACTTTATCCAGCACATCATATGGTATCCTAGCCCAATCAGAAGTCATAGCATCTGAAGATATAACTGCTCTAAGTGCAACCGTATAGCAATAAGTTCTTTCATCTCCCATTACTCCTACAGATCTTATATTTGGAAGACATGCAAAGTACTGCCATATAGTTTCATCTAATCCGGCATTTGCGATTTCTTCTCTAAATATAGCATCTGCTTCTCTCGTTATTTCAAGTTTTTCCTCAGTAACAGCTCCCAAGACCCTTATTGCAAGCCCTGGGCCTGGAAAAGGCTGTCTCCATACTAACTTATGAGGTATTCCAAGTTCTTCGCCTACTGCTCTAACTTCATCTTTAAACAATTCCCTAAGAGGTTCTATAAGTTTGAAATCCATATCTTCTGGAAGCCCACCAACATTGTGATGGCTTTTTATAGTAGCAGAAGTACCTAAACCACTTTCCACTACATCTGGATATATGGTCCCCTGTACAAGGAAAGATATATCTCCAAGTTTTTTAGCTTCACTTTCGAATAATCTTATAAACTCTTCTCCTATTACTTTTCTCTTTTTTTCAGGATCATCTATATCAGCTAATTTGCCCAAAAACCTTTCTTTAGCATCTACTCTTATAAAATTCATGTCAAACTGTTTTTTAAAAACAGTTTCTACCTGATCTCCCTCATCCTTCCTTAAGAGGCCATGATCTACAAATATGCAGGTAAGCTGTTTTCCAATAGCTTTATGAACGAGAACTGCGGCTACTGAAGAATCAACTCCTCCAGACATAGCACATATAACTTTTTTATCTCTAACTTTTTCTTTAATTGCCTTAACCTTTTCTTCTACAAAGGAAGACATAGACCAATCACCTTTTAAATTACATATATTAAATAAAAAATTTGATATCATCTTTTTGCCAAAAGGAGTGTGTTCAACTTCCGGATGAAATTGTACTCCATATATTTTTCGCTCTGAATCTTCTACAGCTGCAACTGGACACTCATCTGTAGTACCAATTACCTTAAATCCTTCCGGAGCATCAGATACTACATCTGTATGACTCATCCATGATATTCCCTCCCTGTCTATTCCACTAAATAGAGGACTGCTGCTATCCAAACTTACCTTTGTCTTTCCATATTCTCTTACTACTGCACTTTCAACTTTACCGCCTAAATTACTGCATATAAATTGATGTCCATAACATATTCCCAAAATAGGAACGCCAAGTTTAAATATATCACTACTTATTTTTGGAGCATTTTTTCCATATACACTTTTAGGTCCACCAGTAAATATTATACCATCTGGACTTTTTTGTTTTATCTTGTCTATGGAATATGTATATGGAACTATTTCACAATAAACATTATTTTCCCTGACTCTCCTTGCTATAAGTTGATTATATTGTCCACCAAAATCAACTACTATAACTAATTGTCTTTTCATAAATTTCCTCCCAACTAAATTAAGGAAATAATCCTAATACTAATTTATTATTTTAACCATAGCTAACATTATAGCATCATACTATATACATTGTACACAGTATGATGCTATACATTCAAATATATTACTGCCTAATGCTATAATTTGGAGCTTCTTTTGTCATGGATATATCATGAGGATGACTTTCCCTTAAACCAGCTGAAGATTGAACTACAAATTTAGCATTTTCATATAGGGCATTTAAATCAGCAGCTCCTAAATATCCCATTCCCGAACGTATGCCTCCAATTAGCTGGAATATTGTATCTGCTACATATCCCTTATAAGGTACTCTTCCTTCAACACCTTCTGGTACCAATTTTTTGTTTCCTTCCTGAAAATATCTATCCTTGCTTCCACTTGCCATAGCAGACAGTGATCCCATTCCTCTATAAACTTTATATGTTCTTCCTTTATATATTTCAGTTTCACCAGGTGCTTCTTCACATCCTGCAAGCATAGATCCCATCATGGCAACTTTTGCTCCGGCAGCAAGTGCCTTCACTATATCTCCAGAATATTTTATTCCACCATCAGCTATAACAGGTATTCCATATTTGTTGGCTTCTTCTACACAATCCATAACTGCTGTAAGTTGAGGGACTCCAACTCCTGCCACAACTCTGGTAGTACATATTGAACCAGGTCCTATACCAACTTTTACTGCATCTGCTCCAGCTAAAATCAAATCTTTAGTAGCTTCTGCTGTTGCAATATTTCCTGCTATTATTTGTATATTATGAAACTTTTCTTTTATTTCTTTTACTGCTTCCAATACTCCTCTTGAGTGACCATGTGCCGTATCAACAGTTAAAACATCTGCTCCAGCCTCAATAAGTGCAGATACCCTTGACATCATATCTTTAGTAACTCCAACTGCTGCTCCACATAGTAATCTTCCCTTTTCATCCTTTGCACTGTTAGGAAATCTTTTTATTTTTTCTATATCCTTTATAGTTATAAGTCCTCTTAAATTATTATCTTTGTCAACTAGTGGAAGTTTCTCTATTTTATTATTCTTTAGTATCTCCTTGGCTTGTTCTATATTAGTATCTTCTGGAGCTGTTATAAGTTTTTCCTTTGTCATAACTTCTGAGATTTTTCTACTATAATCCGTTTCAAAAACTATATCCCTATTAGTTATTATACCTACCAATTTTCCTTCTACTGTTATAGGAACCCCTGATATCCTATATTTGCTCATAAGAGCCAATGCATCATCTATAGTATTATCTGGTGAAAGATAAAATGGATTTGTGATTACTCCATTTTCCTGTCTCTTTACTTTATCTACTTCAGCTGCCTGTTGCTCTATAGTCATGTTCTTATGTATTATACCAATACCACCTTCTCGTGCTACTGCTATGGCCATTCTAGAATCAGTAACAGTATCCATACTTGCACTCATAACTGGTAAATTTAGCTTTATCTTCTTAGTTAAATTGGTTTTTAATGATACCTCCCTAGGTAAAACTTCTGATTTATTTGGTACTAGTAGAACGTCATCAAAAGTATAAGCTTGTTTTAAAATTTTTGCCACTTAAAATCACTCCTAAAATTATAATTAAAATAAATTTTACTTAAAATAATAAAAAAACCATATTAAATTACTTGAAGTGAGATTTAATATGATTACACCATAAAAATTCACCCATAGTCGGGGATTTACGGTCTCCGGTAGATACTTTCCTGCCACATTCAGGATGTATACGAGCTATACAAAATAACAGTATTTATTTTTATAAATTCTGATATATTTCTATCTATTCAACTAACTATTTACACTATTTTATTCAATTTTTCTGCTTTTGTCAATACATTATAAAATTTTAATAATAAAAAATATCCCCTATAAACTAAAGGGATATTTTTATATTCAGTATTTATTTTTTAATTAATACATTCCTTCCATTCCGCCCATTCCTGGAGCACCTGCACCTGGAACTGGAGCATTATTCTTTTCTGGAATGTCTGCAACTGCTGATTCTGTAGTTAAGAATGTTGAAGCTACAGATGATGCATTTTGAAGAGCTGATCTTGTAACCTTAGCTGGATCTACAATACCACGTTCTATCATATTTACATATTCATTTTTTAAAGCATCAAAACCAATTCCTGGTTCACTATTTTTAACTTTTTCTATAATTACTGAACCTTCTAATCCTGCATTGGCTGCTATTTGTCTTATTGGCTCTTCTAATGCCTTTCTTATTATTTTAATGCCTACTTTTATATCCTGTACATCTGAATTCAATTTTTCAATTTCAGGAATTACATTTAAGTAGGCTGTTCCGCCACCTGGAACTAATCCTTCTTCAACAGCTGCTTTTGTAGCTGCCAGAGCATCTTCTATTCTCATTTTCTTTTCCTTTAATTCAGTTTCAGTTGCTGCTCCAACCTTTACAACTGCTACTCCACCTGCAAGTTTTGCAAGTCTTTCCTGTAATTTTTCTCTATCAAAATCTGAAGTAGTTTCATCTACTTGTTTTCTAATCTGATTTACTCTATCCTTAATTTCTTCTTTTGATCCTTTTCCATTTACAATGGTAGTATTTTCTTTTGATACTTTAACATTGTCAGCTTTTCCAAGATCCTCTAAAGTAACATCCTTCAACTCTCTTCCAAGTTCATCTGATATTACCTTGGCACCTGTAAGTATAGCTATATCTCTAAGCATATCTTTTCTTCTGTCACCAAACCCTGGAGCTTTTACTGCTACACAATTAAATACTCCTCTTAATTTATTAAGAACTAATGTAGTAAGAGCTTCACCTTCTACATCTTCAGCTATTATAAGTAATTTTTTACCTTGCTTTACTATCTGCTCCAAAAGTGGAAGTATGTCTTGTATGTTGGATATTTTTTTGTCAGTTATCAATATATAAGCATCATCTAAGTTTGCTTCCATCTTGTCTGAATCAGTTACCATATAAGCACTTAAATAACCTCTGTCAAACTGCATACCTTCAACTACATCTAATTCTGTACCCATTGACTTTGATTCTTCAACAGTTATAACTCCTTCATGACCAACTTTTTCCATAGCATCAGCTATAAGTTTGCCAATTTGTTCATCAGAAGCTGATATAGCAGCTATTCTAGCTATATCTTCTTTACCATTTACTTCTTTAGAGAATTTTTTTATTTCTTCTACAGCTTTATCTACAGCCATCTTGATTCCCTGTCTTATAAGCATTGGATTAGCTCCTGCTGTAACATTCTTCAAACCTTCTCTTATTATTGCCTGTGCAAGTAATGTAGCTGTAGTAGTACCATCTCCTGCTACATCATTTGTTTTTGTAGAAACTTCTTTTACAAGCTGAGCTCCCATATTTTCATAAGGATCCTCCAACTCAATTTCCTTTGCTATAGTAACACCATCATTTGTTATAAGCGGTGAACCAAATTTTTTATCTAAAACTACATTTCTTCCCTTTGGTCCAAGTGTAACCTTAACAGTATTTGCTAATTTATCTACACCTTGCTGCATAGATCTTCTTGCTTCTTCACCGAATAAAATGCTCTTTGCCATAAAAAAACCTCCTTACAATTTTCAAACCATTATTAAATCTAATTTTATTTTTCAATTACAGCCAAAATATCATCTTGTCTTAAAATAGTATACTCTACACCATCAATCTTTACTTCATTTCCACCATATTTGGAGAATAGAACCCTATCTCCTACCTTAACTTCAATTCTTACTTCTTTTCCATCAACAATTCCGCCTAGTCCAACTGCTACAACTTCCGCTTCCTGTGGTTTTTCTTTAGCAGCTTCTGGTAAAACTATTCCACTTTTTGTTGTTTCTTCTGCTTCTATTTTTTTTATTACAACTCTGTCTCCAAGTGGTCTAATATTCATAAAAACTCCTCCTTAAAACATTTTTATTTATAATGAAATACTTAATTAACCTTTATTGTTAGCACTCAATAATATTGAGTGCTAATACAATTATTATAATAATAAATACTGTTTATATTTTCAAACTCCAATTTTATACCTAAACAGCATTTATATTGATATTTACCACATTTACTCCCATTAGATAAATATTTCTCTTAATTTCTATTAATTTCACTGTTTCCAATTAAATATCAATTATTTTTTTGTTGAGGAGCGACATTTGCTAATCCTTAACAGGGCCTTTTCTCCTTTTAAAAAGCCCATTAAAAATAATAACACCATTGATACCGATATAATTACTATCACAAATTTATTACCAGAATATAGTTTAGACCCAAAATAAGATGAAATTATAATTCCTGGAAGTCTTCCCAACGTGGAATAAATAAAAAACTCCCTTAAATTCATTCTAGATACTCCACATATATAGGATAGTATATCTTTAGGTATACCCGGTATTAAATACAATAAAAACACTAAAAAATTAATATTCTTTGAATTTAATATTTTTGTGAAAAATTTCAATTTATTTTTTGAAGTTATTTTTTCTATAAATGGTCTTCCATAAATTTTGGATACTGTATATGCAATTACACTGCCTAGTGTTATTCCTACAACAGACAATATAGTTCCAAAAAAAGATCCATATATGTATCCAGACGCTATTTGAACAAATTCACCTGGTATAAAGAATACAACCACTTGAAGAATTTCTAAAGTAAAAAATGCTAATACTCCATATCTTCCATATGATAAAATTATACCTTTTAGCATCTTAGGATTATTTATGATTTTCATATATTTAAAATAATATTCATAGCCTACTAAAATAAAAAATGCTATCAATATAGCAAGTATAATATAATTTTTAAATCTTTTTATATTTTTAAATAAAATCTTTTTAACTTTAAATATACTCATTATTTAACTTCCTCTTAAATAATAAACTAAATCTATCTACTATAATATCCAAGTAAATTTTATTTATACTGATAGTTTTTATATTTTATCGAATCGTAAAAGAACAGCTAAATATAATTAAATATTAAGCTGTTCTCACAATATACTATCTTTCCATATTTATGTCTTTGAATTTTTCAAGATTTTCATTTGAAAGTACGGTTTTTTTAGTAGATTGCTTACTAAACTTCATAAGCTGTGATCTTGACTTCATAGGTGACACCATAGCAGCAGCTCCCCCTATACAGCCTCCTTCACACATCATACCTTCTATAAAGTTTCCTGGGACTCTCCCAACTTTGGCTCCCATCATAGTCTTCTTTATTTCATCTTTTCCGCTTACTTTAACAGGTTTAAATTCTATATCTAGCTTTTTATCAGAAATATAATTTTGTATAGCCGCAGTAACTCCACCGCCCTGAGCAAATCCTCTTCCAAATGCAGAAGCATCATCTATGGGTACATCCTCACAATTTTCAGGATCAATTGAGAAGCCACCCATTAAAGCTGCAATTTCTTCAAAAGTGAGTACATAATCTACATCATGCTTTATAGACTCCCTATTTATCTCAGTTTTTTTAGCAGTACAAGGCCCTACAAATACAACTACACAATCTTTGTCTATTTTTTTTATAAGTCTCGCAGTAGCAATCATAGGAGATACTGTTCCTGATATCTTATCTACAATATTAGGGTATTTCAATTCTATATAATTCATGAATCCAGAGCAGCATGAATTTGTCATGAACTTGTCTTCTTTTTCCATTCTCTCGGCAAATTCATTAGCTTCATTCACTGTAACTGCATCAGCACCACAGGCCGCTTCTATCATATCTTTGAATCCCATATCAATAAAAGCTTTTTTAACTTGTCCGACTGTTACCTTATTTCCAAACTGGCCTGTTATAGCTGGTGCTACTACCGCATAAACATTCCTGCCTTCAACTAGATTCTTAGTAACATCAGCTATATGGCTCAAATCCGATATAGCTCCAAAAGGACAAGCGGCCATACAGGCACCACAACTTATACACTGTTCTTTTTCTATCATAGCTTTTTTATTATTTGGATTTATCTCAAGAGCCCCTGTAGGACATGACTTCTTACATGGTCTCATAACTTCTGATATTGCATTATAAGGACATGATCTTTTACACATTCCACATTCCCTACACATTTCCTGATTTATATATGATCGTCCATTAACCCGACTTATAGCTTTTGCTGGACATACTTCCATACATTTATGTTGAATGCATCCTCTGCATGCATCTGTAACATTATATTTGTCTATAGGACATTGATCACATGCTGCTGAAAGTACAAACATAACATGAGCTTTATCAGAATTTTTTTCCAAATCCTGTACCATATTATTAGTCGGCAAAAAACCTGCTGCCAAGGTAGCTCTTTCATATACAACTGCTCTTTCTTTATATATGCAGCATCTATAATCTGGTTTATCCTCCGAAATAATATCATAGGGAATTCTTTGAAGTGCATCTTTTGTTAATTTATTATCCTTTGCTAGCTCTACAATCTCTTTAAGCACCAAATATTTCAATTTTTTTAATGGTGATTCAAAAGCTATCAAATTTATCTCTCCTTCCTGTTACATAAATATAAAATCTTGTAATCATATACATATATTAAATTAAAGTAAAAATACATCATATTTAGCTATTTTTAATTATAACAGATTATTAACGATAATGTAACAGTTTTTAATAACATAGCGATAAATTTTTAACATTATTGAGGAAACAATTCTTAAAATTCTAACAATAATTTAAGTATGATTCCTATTTTAAAATAGGAGTCATACATTTAGATAATTTTAATAAATCTAGGAAAAGGTCCATAGTCTATTTAATGTGTAATTAATCAAGCCAGTAACAATAGTAGTAATCAATTGAGCTATTATTTTATTGAAAGCTAATTCGTTAACTAAAAAGAACAAAAATCCTGTACTAAAAACAAGTGACATTATATTTACAATAATAAACTTAATAAATAAAATATATATGGTTTTATGGGATTTGAATACCCATATTTTATTTAATACAAATCCATTTACAATTCCTAAAAAGTACCCTATAGCATTTGATATCATATAGTTGACACCAAGTTTTATAAGAATATTATATACAAATAAAGTTATGCATGTATTTATAGTTCCTGAAATAGCATATTTGATAAATTGTTTATTTTTATTTAATAATAAACTTAAATTCATTTTTTATCTCCATTTTAAATAGACTATACGTTAAACTGTTATATTATTTTCCCTAACATAATAGAAAAGATATTGTTGTGCGAATCCTGCAAATTGATGAAACTTATTTATTCCAAATTCTCTTATTTTCTTTAAAGATACATCTGGTGCTAAATAAAAATATGTCATTGCTCTTTTTACCCATACATCTACAGGAAATGCAGAATATTTTTGCATTGAAAACAACATTATACAATCAGCTACCTTAGGACCTATACCCATAAATTTTTGAAGTTCCTTATGACATACATCATCTTCCTGTTGCTTAATCCATTGTATATCGAATTTTTCATCATACTTTTCAGTTCCAGGAATGCCCATGGAATATATTTTTGAAACAGTGTCCTTTATGTACTTATTTCTAAATCCAGTTCCACAATTTTGCAGTTCCTCTAAAGTTGCACTATTTAATCTTTCTATACTTGGAAAACTGTAAAATGCCTGACCTTTATATTCTAATTTTTCTCCCCAAGTTGAACTTATATTCTTTATAGCTCTTTTTATCATTGGTATTCTGTTGTTGGCAGATATTATAAATGATACTATAAGTTCAAAAGGATCTTGCTTGAGAAGCCTCATTCCATATCCGAATTCTATTGATTTTTTTACAATACTGTCTTCACTTAAAATATTTTTTATTTCTCCGTAATCCCTATATAGATCGAAGTATTCAGCCCATATATTTTTAAAGTCCTCTTCATTGGTATTGTATATTACTAAATCATTTTCTCTTCTCTCAACCTCGATTACTCTTCCATAAACAACACCTATATAATTTCCATTGTCTTGCCTATCCCATCTAAAACACTGACCGCAATCAAATATATGTGACAATTCAAAATTACGCACATCTTTTACTACTATTCCATTATCCATCTTCTCTAAATAGTTAAAATCCATATTAATCCTCCTTTTCGTTCGTTTATGAATATATATTTTATTATACTATTATAAGTCAATACACATATCTTTATATAAATTAAATGAATATATAAAAAATCAGATGTATTAGAGAAAATCCAATACATCTGACAATTTAGTCAATACAATTATTTTGTCTTTAAATATTCATCTATTGCTTTAGCAGCTTTTTTACCTGCACCCATTGCAAGTATTACAGTAGCCGCTCCAGTTACTGCATCTCCACCGGCATATATTCCCTCTCTTGAAGTTTTTCCAGTTTCATCTTCAGCTACTATACACCTGCGTTTATTAATTTCAAGACCTTTTGTAGTAGAAGATATAAGTGGATTTGGTGAAGTACCAAGTGCCATTATAACTGTATCTACTTCAAGATCAAATTCTGAGCCTTCTATTGCAACTGGTTTTCTTCTACCAGAAGCATCTGCTTCTCCAAGCTCCATTTTTATACATTTCATTGCTTTAACCCAACCATCTTCATTACCTAGAATTTCTACGGGATTAGTAAGCAGATTAAATTGAATTCCTTCTTCTCTAGCATGATGCACTTCTTCAGCTCTTGCAGGAACTTCCTCTGCTGATCTTCTATACACAATATGTACTTCTGATCCTAATCTCAATGCAGTTCTAGCAGCATCCATGGCAACATTTCCTCCACCTACTACTGCAACTTTCTTTCCAACTCTTATTGGAGTATCATAATCAGGCTTAAATGCTTTCATAAGATTATTTCTTGTTAAAAATTCATTAGCCGAAAATACACCATTCAGATTTTCTCCTGGTATACCCATAAATCTTGGAAGTCCTGCTCCTGAACCTATGAATATAGCTTGGAAACCTTCGTCTTCTATAAGTTGATCTACTGTAACTGTTCTTCCTACTATTACATCAGTATCTATTTCAACACCAAGTTTTTTCACATTTTCAACTTCATGTTTTACAACTGTATCTTTAGGAAGTCTGAATTCTGGAATTCCATAAACCAAAACTCCACCAGCTTCATGAAGTGCTTCAAATATAGTAACATCATATCCAAGTTTTGCTAAATCACCTGCACAAGTAAGACCTGAAGGGCCACTTCCCACAACTGCTACTTTTTTGCCGTTACTTGGCTTTCTTTGTGAAAGATCCACATTATTTTCTCTGGACCAATCAGCCACGAATCTCTCAAGCTTACCTATTGCAACAGCTTCTCCCTTTATACCAAGTACACATTTGCCTTCGCATTGGCTTTCTTGAGGGCATACTCTTCCACAGACTGCTGGAAGTGCACTGGATTTTGCTATTATTTTAGCAGCTTCTTCAAAATTTTCTTCTTTAACCTGCTGAATAAATGCTGGTATATTTATTGAAACCGGACATTGAGTAACACACATTGGTTTCTTACAGTTCAAGCATCTAGAAGCTTCTTTTACAGCTTCTTCTTTTGTATATCCAAGACATACTTCTTTAAAATTAGTAGCTCTAACTTTTGGCTCTTGTTCCTTTATTGGCGTTCTCTTCATTCTATCTACAGCCATTATTTGTCACCTCCACAATCGCAGCCTTTTCTATGAAAAGTATCTCCTTCTTCTTGCTTAAGTATTTTTCTTCCTTCTTCAGTCTTGTACATAGTCTGCCTTCTCATTGCCTCGTCAAAGTTTACTAAATGTCCGTCAAATTCTGGTCCATCAACACAGGCAAACTTAACTTCTCCACCTACAGTAACTCTGCAGGCTCCACACATACCAGTTCCATCTACCATTATAGGATTCAAACTTACTATAGTTTTTATTCCATATTGTTTTGTAAGTTTTGCCATAAACTTCATCATGATCATTGGTCCTATAACAACCGCATGATTATATTTCTTTCCTTCTTTTTCGATAAGATTCTTAAGCTTATCTGTAACAAATCCTTTTTCGCCATAACTTCCATCATCAGTAGCTATATATAAATTATTTGCAACAGCTTTCAATTCATCTTCAAAAAGCAAGTAATCTTTTGATTTACATCCAACTATTACATCTGCTTTTATTCCATGTTGACTAAGCCATTTTACCTGTGGATATACAGGTGCTGTTCCAACTCCACCTGCTACAAATATGATATTTTTCTTTTTTAGTTCTTCTTCACTTTCAGCGGTAAGATCCGAAGGCTGTCCTAAAGGCCCTACAAAGTCGTGAAAATAATCACCAACTTCATAATTAGCCATTCTCTTTGTTGATCCACCTAATGTCTGAAATACTATTTTAACAGTTCCTTTTTCTGCATCATAGTCACAAATAGTAAGAGGTATTCTTTCCCCTTTTTCATCCATTATGACTATAACAAATTGCCCTGGAAGGCATGATTTAGCTACCCTTGGTGCATCTATATCCATTGAGAATATATTTGGCGCAAGAGTTTTTTTGTCTACAATTTTATACATTATATTCACCCCATCTGTAAAACTTATAAAAACCTATAATATAAGACTTATAAAGTAAACACAATATAAGCCTTTTATATTATAACATATTGTTAAATTAATTGCACTCTTGGGAAAACATTTACAAATAAAAAAAAGAATTTTAGACTAATTATTTAAAATTAGTCTAAAATTTTATATGTTGTTTTTTAATTATTTTGAATAATCAAAGAATCCTTTTTTGCTCTTTCTTCCAAGCCATCCTGCTCTTACATATTTTCTAAGTAGCGAGTGAGCTCTGTATTTGGAATCCCCTGTTTCTTTATAAAGTACATCCATAATTGCAAGACATACATCCAGTCCAATAAGATCTCCTAATGCTAGTGGTCCCATTGGATGATTAGCACCAAGTTTCATAGCTTTATCAATATCCTCTGCTGAAGCTATTCCTTCCGCAAAAATTCCTACGGCTTCATTTATCATTGGTATTAATATTCTATTTACAACAAATCCTGGAGCTTCTGCCACCTCTACTGGATCCTTGCCTATGGCAATTGAAACTTCTTTTACTGCATCAAAAGTTTCTTGTGAAGTAGCCATTCCTCTTATTATCTCAACTAATTTCATTACAGGTGCTGGATTAAAGAAATGCATTCCTATAACTTTATCCTGTCTTTTTGTAGCAGATGCTATTTCAGTTATTGACAATGAAGAAGTATTAGAAGCTAAAATTGTTTCAGGCTTACATATTTTATCCAAGTCACCAAATATTTGCTTCTTTATCTCCATATTTTCAACTGCTGCTTCTATTACTAGATCGCAATCAGCTGCCTTTTCTAGGTCAACTGTTCCACTTATTCTAGCAAGTATTGCATCAGCATCTGCCTGTGCCATTTTACCCTTTGCTATTCTCTTGTCAAATCCTTTTTTAATTCCTGCAAGTCCTCTATCAACGAATTCATCTTTAATATCTCTTATTAATACTTCACAACCTTTAGCTGCAAAAGCCTGAGCTATTCCAGAACCCATTGTACCTGCACCAAGAACACATATTTTTTTCATAACAATTTTCCTCCTATAACTAATATTTTAACTTGAATCTTATAATTAAATTAAAGCCACTATTAATTTAAAGCTTTAATTTGAATTATAAGTTCAGGAATAACCTTAGTATAATCACCAACAATAGCAAGATCTGCTATTTTCATTATTGGAGCATCTGCATCTTTGTTTATAGCTAATATATATCCACTATCCTGCATACCTGCTAAATGCTGTATAGCTCCTGATATTCCAACTGCTATATAAAACCCAGGTCGTACTGTCTTACCAGTCTGACCTACTTGATAATTTTTATCTATCCATCCATTATCGACAGCTGCACGTGATCCACCTACAGTTCCATCTAATAAATCTGCCAATTCCTGAAGTACCTTGAAACCTTCTTTGTCTCCAATACCTCTTCCTCCAGATATAATAACTTTTGCTTCGCCAATATCTACTGTATCTTTAGCAAGTTTTATAACTTCTTGTACATCTACTTTTATATCTTCTTTAGATATGTTTGCACTTAATTTTTCTATCTTTTCAGATTTTACATCTGCTTTTTTAAGTTTCTCAAAAACTCCAGGTCTAACTGTAGACATCTGTGGTCTGTGATCTCCACATACTATAGTTGCCATTAAATTTCCGCCAAAAGCTGGTCTTGTCATCATCAAATTATTTGTATCTGCATCTATATCAAGCCCTGTACAATCTGCAGTAAGTCCTGTAACAAGTTTAGCTGCAAGTCTTGGTCCTAAATCTCTTCCAATAAAACTTGCACCAATTAGAAGTACCTCTGGCTTCTTTTCTTCTACAAGTTCGGAAATTACTTTAGTATATGCATCTGTAGTATAGTGTTTCAAAAGCGGGCTATCTGCATATAGTACTTTATCCGCTCCATATGCTGATAACTCTTTTGCTATATCATCTATATCACTGCCAAGTAATATAGCAGTTAAATCTACTTTTAATTTATCTGCTAATTCTCTTCCTTTTCCAAGTAGTTCCAATGCTACTTTTTGTAGTTCTCCGTCTCTCTGTTCAGCAAATACCCATACGCCTTTGTAATCTGCTATATTCATTCAAAGTCCCTCCTATAATATTAAATTACATGTTTTTCTTTTAATTTTGAAATTGCATATGTTACTGCTTCTTTTACAGGTTTATTTATAACTTCTCCTGCTCCTCTTGCTTCTTTTGTAGCTGATCTCTTAACTTTTGTTGGTGAACCCTTAAGGCCAAGACGTTCTTTATCAACTTCCAAGTCATCAGCATTCCATACCTTTACTTCCTTTTTAAATGTTTCAAATATATTCTTCATTCCCATATATCTTGGTTCATTTAATTCTTTTATAGCAGTTAACAATACAGGCGTATTAACTTTTACCGTTTCATATCCATCTTCCCAAGCTTTTTTAACTGTTAGTATATTCCCATTTACGTCAATCTTTTCTACATAAGTTATCTGTGGTATACTCAAAAATTCTGCTATTTCAGGTCCAACTTGAGCAGTATCTCCATCTATTGCCTGTCTTCCAGCAAAGATTACATCATAATCTAATTTTTTAAGTGCTCCTGAAAGTGCATAAGCTGTAGCACAGGTATCTGCTCCTGCAAATGCCCTATCGGAAATTAAGATTGCTTCATCAGCACCCATGGCTAGAGATTCTCTAAGTGCACTCTCTGCCTGTGGAGGTCCCATGCTTATTACTGTGACTTTTCCGCCAACTTTATCTCTCATTACAAGTGATTCTTCAAGTGCATTCTTGTCATCTGGATTTATTATCGATGGAACACCTTCTCTTATCAATGTCCCTGTCTTTGGGTCTATTTTTACTTCATTTGTGTCTGGTACTTGTTTTAAACAAACAACTATATTCATTATGATGTGATCCTCCTATCTAAATATGCTTCCGGAAATAACCATTCTTTGTACCTCAGAAGTTCCCTCATATATCTCAGTTATCTTTGCATCTCTCATCATTCTCTCTACTGGATAATCCTTGGTATATCCATATCCACCAAACAATTGAACAACCTTAGTTGTAGTTTCCATAGCAACATCTGCTGCCATTAATTTAGCCTTTGCCGCATCTACTGTATAAGGGACATGTGCATCTTTATTTAATGCCGCTTTGTAAACAAGATATCTTGCCGCATCTATTTTGGTTGCAAGATCAGCAACGACCCAGCCTAATCCCTGGAATTTGGAAAGTGATCTTCCAAATTGTTTTCTTTCTTTCATATATTCAACGGCTTCCTCCAAAGCTCCTTCTGCTATACCTAGAGCCTGGGCTGCTATACCAATTCTTCCTCCATCAAGAGTTTTCATTGCTATACCAAAGCCTTTTCCTTCTCTTCCTACCAAATTCTCTTTTGGAACTATACAATCTTCAAATATAAGTTCAGTAGTTGATGACGCTCTTATACCCATTTTATTTTCAAGCTTTCCAATCGAAAAACCTTTCATACCCTTTTCAAGTATAAATGCTGATATTCCTCTTGTACCCTTGCTTCTATCAGTCATTGCAAATACTACAAATATATCTGCTGCTCCACCATTTGTTATAAATATTTTTTGACCATTTAATATATAATGATCTCCTTCTAGTACAGCCAAGCTTTGTTGTCCTGAAGCATCAGTACCAGCATTAGGTTCAGTTAATCCAAATGCTCCAAGTTTTTCTCCCTTTGCAAGTGGTACCAGATATTTTTGTTTTTGCTCTTCCGTTCCAAACTGTTCAAGAAGTGATGCACAAAGTGATGTATGAGCTGAAAGTATAACACCCGTTGTTCCACAAGCCTTGGAAAGTTCTTCTACTGCTAATATATAGGATAGAGTGTCTCCACCTGCTCCACCATATTTTACTGGGAAAGGTATACCCATCATTCCATATTTAGCCATTTTTTCTACAGTTTCTTTAGGGAATCTCTCAGTCTCATCTATCTCTGCCGCTAGAGGTTTAACTTCATTTTCTGTAAATTCCCTTACCATTTGTTTTACAAATTCTTGCTCTCTCGTCAACGTAAAATCCATTTATTTACCTCCCAATAAAAGTTTTATTTATTTTTAAAAGTTTTATCTCTTTTTTCGAGAAACGCACCCATACCTTCTTTTTGATCCTCTGTAGCAAAGCATTCCCCAAATACTTCAGATTCGTATGCTGCTCCAGTATCTATATCTGTCTGTATTCCTCTATTTATTGCCTCTTTACATAACTTTACAGCTATTGGTGCATTGTTAATTATTGTATTAGCTAATGCTTTAGCTTCATCCATAAGTGCTTCAGGTTCTACTACTTTATTTACAAGTCCTATTCTAAATGCTTCATCCGCTTTTATAATTTTGGCAGTGTATATAAGTTCTTTTGCCATTCCAAGTCCTACTAATCTTGGAAGTCTTTGAGTTCCCCCAAAACCTGGGGTAATACCAAGTCCTGACTCTGGTTGTCCGAATTTAGCTTTTGATGAAGCTATTCTTATATCACATGCCATGGAAATTTCACAACCACCGCCTAATGCAAAACCATTAACTGCTGCAATAACAGGCTTTTCCAATTTTTCCAACTTTCTAAAAACCTTGTTGCCCAATATTCCAAATTTTCTTCCTTCAATAGCATTGAGACCTTTCATTTCTGATATATCTGCACCAGCTACAAAAGACTTTCCAGCACCTGTAAGTATTACAGCTAAAACATCTTCATCTTCAGCTACCATATCGATTGCCGAATCAATTTCAACTAATGTTTCCGAGTTAAGTGCATTAAGTGCCTTAGGTCTATTAATTGTAATTACAACCATCTTTCCATCTTTCTCAAAATTAACATTTTTAAAACTCATACTAAATCCTCCCCAACTAAATCTTATAATTATTTGATATTTTTTATTTATGATATTTTTAACAAAGTATTGTTAATAATATCACAAGTTTAGTAATAATAATCTCCGCTTCAAACTTCAATTATTATTATATACCCTTATACTATCGATTTCAATAATAAATTTAAACAAATATCAATTATATATATATATACGCATGTTAATTTTTATTTATTCTATATCATTTAATAGACAACTAAGTGTCAATAAACTATCACTAAGATGTACATTCTCTACCTTTATATCCTTTGGGACCACTAAATCTACAGGAGCAAAATTCCATATTCCTCTTACTCCATTTTTTATCAAAATATCACAAACTTTCTGTGCACTATTATTTGGTACACATAAAATACCTATATCTATAGGATTTTGTTTAAGGTAATCAGTTAAATAATCGATATCCTTTATTTCAATATCTTGAATTCTAATACCAACAAGTTTAGGATTTATGTCAAATATTATTTTTAACTTAAAACCAAGTTTCTCAAATCTAGTATAATTAGCCAAAGCTTGCCCTATATTACCTGCACCAATTATAGCCGTATTGTAAACTTTTGTAAGCCCAAGTATACTTCTTATCTGACTATATAATTCACTTACATTATAACCATATCCCTGTTGTCCAAAATCTCCAAAACAATTTAAATCCTGTCTTATTTGAGAAGCCGTAAAGCCAATAGTTTCACTTAATTCCTTAGAAGATATTCTATCTACATCATTTTTCATAAGATCCCCTAAATATCTATGATACTTTGGCAATCTCTTTATAACTGCCATTGATATATTTTTCTTTTTATCCATTATTGCACCTCATATCTATAATAATTTGTCATTGTACATTTTAACTTTGTTTAATTTATACCATATCATTTCACTATACATTCTCTATTTAATAGTATTATTTATAACTATTAAATGTCAATAGCTTATCTCTTTATTTTATATGATTACATGTTTTTTATTCTTATAAATTAATTAATTTTATCAAATAAAATTAATTAATTTAAAATAATACTACAAAAAATTCAGTATAAATAGTAAAATATAATGATTGAGGATGGTGTTTACAATGGTAGTTTTAAGTTGCAAAAATATCCACAAAAGTTATGGAGTGGAAACTGTGTTAGAGAATATAACCTTCAACATAAATGATGGTGAAAAAGTAGGATTAATAGGTCCAAATGGAGCCGGTAAATCTACATTATTTAAAATACTTACAGGAAAGATGCAGCAAGATGATGGAGAACTTTTTATAGATAAATCAAAAACATTGGGTTATTTAGCCCAACATCTATCATTAAATTCTTCAAATACAATATATGAAGAAATGCTTGTAGTCTTTCAGGATTTAATAAATATAGAAAAAAAATTATCTAAACTTGAAAAATTAATGGATGAACCATATGATAAAAATAACCAAGAATATCACAATAAGCTTATAAATGATTATACAACATATTCAGAACTTTACACTAATAGAGGTGGGTATATATATAAATCAGAAATAAATAGGGTATTAAAAGGTCTTGGATTTATTGAAAATGCTTTCAATAAAAAAATAGAATTGCTAAGTGGTGGTCAAAAAACAAGAGTTGCTCTATGTAAATTGCTTTTAACGAAGCCTGACATACTTTTATTGGATGAACCTACAAATCATCTGGATTTAGATGCTATAGAATGGCTGGAAGATTATATAAAAAATTATAAAGGCACTACGATATTAATATCTCATGACAGATATTTTTTAGACTCGGTAACTTCTATAACTATGGAATTAATAAATGGACATATAAATTTTTATAACGGAAACTATACAAATTTCATAGATCTTAAAGAAAAAAATTACAATGTCCAATTAAAAGCTTACAATCTGCAGCAGGCTGAAATAAAGAGGCAAGAAGAAGTAATAGAAAGATATAAATCATTTAACAGGGAAAAAAGCATAAAAGCTGCTGAAAGCCGTCAAAAAATGTTGGATAAAATTGTACGACTAGATGCTCCCGACAAGCCACCTGAATTGAGAAACGTAGTTTTTGAAACTCAGATAAATAGTGGTAATGACGTTCTACATATAGAGAATTTAAACAAATCCTTCAATGAAAAAAAGCTTTTTGAAAATATAGCTTTTAATATAAATAGAGGTGAAAAAACTGCTTTAATTGGAGAAAATGGGAGGGGAAAAACTACTCTTTTTAAAATAATAATGAATGAAACTCCTAAAGATGATGGCATCTGTGAATTAGGCAAGAATGTAATAATAGGTTATTATGATCAAGAACAGTCAAATTTGAATAATGATAAAACTGTAATAGACGAAGTATGGGATGACTTTCCAAAATTAACTACAACTCAAATTAGAAATGCTTTAGCAGCTTTTTTATTTACAGGTGATGATGTTTTTAAAACTATTTCATCATTAAGTGGTGGTGAAAAATGTAGAATAAACTTATTAAAATTAATTTTATCAAAATCAAATTTTTTACTTTTAGATGAACCTACAAATCATCTTGATATTATGTCGCGAGAGGCTTTGGAAAAAGCGTTGTTGGAATATAACGGCACTATACTTGTAATATCTCATGACAGATATTTCTTAAACAAAGTAGTAAATAAAATCTATGAGTTAAATGAATCTGAAATAAAAGAATATCTTGGAAACTACAACTATTACGTAGAAAAAAAGAAAAATCCTCTAAGATTTGAGGAAATTCAGGAAACTACCGGCAAAACCAAAACTCAAATCAAACAGGAAAGGAAGAAGAAAAACGAACTAGAAAAATCCAAAAAGAAAGAAAGATTAAAAGTAAAAAATATCGAAGATCAAATATCCGATCTTGAAAATGCTATAATCGAACTTGAAAATAAATTATGCGTTGAAGAAATTTATTCAAATCCTAAAGAAAGTGAGAAAATAAACAAGCAGCTTTTGGAGTCTAAAGATAAACTAGATGAATTATACAATAAATGGGAAACCTACTTATAAGGTCTCCCATTTATTCATTTTCTATATTTTCCTATTTTTTCTTTCATGGTAATGCCATTAGATCTATAATCTATCTTAACTACCGACTCAACTCTCTTTGCACCATTATCCGTACATATTTTCTGTGCATGGGAAACTATCTTTAGAAGTTCATCTAATTCTCCCTCCATAGTAGTCTCCATAGGTCCTACTTCATATTTAACACCACATGAATCTATATACTCTATAACTTTGTCTACAACCTCATATAATCTTTCTTCCTCAATTACAGGTAAAATTTGAAGACTTACATTTACAACTGACATAAAATTCCCCTCTCTATATTTTAAAATATTCTTTTAAACTCTTTACATTATTTCTACTTATAGGCACTTCAGAACTTTCTACATCATCCATTACCAACTTATAAGTTCCATTGAACCATGAATACATTTCTTTTACATTGTCCATATTTACAATATAACTCCTATGTGCCCTAAAAAAGTTCGTTTTTGATTGTATTTGACATAAAGTATATCCTACTTGATATCTTTTAGTTTTAGTTTTTATATAGGTTTTTTCATCTTTAGTATAACAAAAAAATACATCCTGTATATTTATTAATACTATCTTGCCATTTTCCTCACATGGAATTTTCTTAATTAAATTTTTTTGTATATTTATTTTATCTATTAAACTATTCAATACTTTGTATGTGTTTTGATTTTCCTGAAAACTTTCTCCACATTTACCCAATAACCTATTTATTGTAATATCTATTCTCTTTTCGTCAAAAGGCTTAAGAATATAATCCAATGCATATAACTTAAATGCCTCTATTGCATATTCTTCATATGCCGTTATAAAAATTATATTAATTTCCTTATTAAACTTTTTTATATCCTTGGCCAGTTCCATTCCATTTTTGAGAGGTATATTTATATCTATAAATACAGCATCAGGTTTATTATCTTTTACAAGTTTTAATCCCAGTTCACCATTATGGGCTATATTTTGAACTAATATATTTTTATATTGTGATAATATATATTTTAATTCCTCTGCTGATGGCATCTCATCTTCAACTATAATACATGTCAGTTTATAATTCATTTAAGATCCCTCCTTTTACTGGTATATTGAAACTTATTTTTGTTCCTTTACCTAACAGACTCTTAATATCTATTCCATAATTTTCACCATAAAGTAATTTCAAGCGTTGATTTACATTTTTAAGCCCTATTCCCTTGGATGAATCCTTCAATATGTTTTCAAGCTTTATAGCATCCATTCCAACGCCAGTGTCTTCAATATAAAACAGCATTTCATCCTTATTGTTTTTACTAATACATGCATTTAGTATTATAATTCCACCATCTACTTTGGGAAGTATTCCATGTTTTATTGCATTTTCTATAATTGGTTGCAGGACAAACACCGGTATTTTTACTTCCATAAAATTCTCAGGTATATCTATTATAAGTGTCAATCTACTACCAAATCGTGCTTTTTCTATGGAAAAATATGATTTTATAAATTCGATTTCATTTTTTAAAGATGTAAAATCTTGTTTTCTAATCAAAGTTTGTCTAAAATAATTAGAAAGATCAATTATTAATTCTCTCGATTTTAAAGGATTTGTTCTGCAAAGCGATGCAATAGTATTAAGAGCATTAAATAAAAAATGCGGCTCTATTTGTGCACTTAAAGCTACAAATTTAGCTGTAGCTGCCTCTTTTTCCAGCTCATTTATTCTATATTGCTTTTTTGCATTTTTTATTATATTTATGAAAATCATTGTACCAAAAGAATTTATAAGTATCATTGGCAGAGCTATAAGTTTTACTAGATTTACAGCTTCATAAAATGGTCTTGAAAATATAAGTATTACAATCATCTGAACCATTTCAGCAATAATTGCTCCAGTAAAAACCTTTTTAAGATTATAATCATCATCTATCGAAATTTTTCTAGTTATGGAACCTATTAATCCTTCAGCTACAGTAGCTATTGCACAAGCAAGTGCAGTAAAACCTCCCAGGAAATATCTATTTACCCCAGCAACCAAACCTACCACAACTCCAACAACAGGCCCCCCAATATATCCTGCAATTATAGCTGCTATGGGCCTTGTATTTGCTATAGCATCATGAAACTCTATATTGTGGTTAATATTTTTAGTGCCTACATTGACTGCAGTATAATTTCCTATAATACCTAATACTCCAAAAAATACTATTAAAATAAGTTTGTCTGTAAATTTCAGATCTTCTTTTATTAAACTTTTAGATAAGTGAATCTGATTATAAACATATGCCGATAAAGCAATTAATGACATACTCTCTAAAAGTTGTACGTAAATCATGCAGCTACCTCCAGTATAATTATATTTTTATTGTTTACTAATTATTAACTATTGTCAAGACAGATTATCTTAAAACCTTTACCAATTAACCTTGTATTTTTACACTTCATGGATAAATTTTATCACTTCGGCGATTTTTTGTATTAAATTTAAGCAAAAAGTAATAGTATTAATTATGAAAACGATATTATAACTTAAATTTATACAGAGAGGAGTCTTTTATATGAACTCTATAGTACTTGTAATAATAGGTGCACTTGTATTAATAATAGGGTACAGGCTTTATGGATATTTCATTGCTGCAAAAGTTTTAGTACTAAATGAAACAAAGCAGGTACCTTCTAAAAAGTTTGACGATGGACACGATTATGTGCCTACCAACAAGTGGATATTGTTAGGTCACCACTTTGCTGCAATAGCTGGTGCCGGACCACTTATAGGGCCTGTATTGGCTGCACAATTTGGCTATCTTCCTGGAACACTCTGGATCTTGATAGGTGGTGTACTTGCAGGTGGTGTACATGATATGGTTATCTTGTTTGCCTCAGTTAGGCAAGATGGACAATCTATAGCCGAGATTGCTAGAAAAAATCTTGGCGAGAGGATGGGACTCATAACTTCAATTTCCGTTATATTTATACTTATAATAACCATGGCAGGCCTCGGGCTTCCAATTGTAAATTCACTCTACAACAGTCCCTGGGGAACATTTACTGTTGGATTTACAATCCCCGTAGCTATATTCGTAGGTATATACCTTAAATTTATAAGACCGGGAAAGGTAGGAGAAGCTACTATAATCGGAATGGCACTTATTCTAATAGGTGTTATAGCAGGGCCTTATATTCAGCATACTGCATTAGCTCCATATCTTACTTTTAATGTAAAGCAGATGTCTCTTATACTAGCCATTTATGGTTTTTGTGCATCGGTTTTACCTGTATGGCTTTTGTTATTACCTAGAGATTATCTGAGCACATATATGAAATTAGGCGTTATAGGACTTCTTGTACTGGGCATAATATTTGTAAGACCCGTACTGCAAATGCCTGCAGTTACTCAATTTGTACATGGAGGAGGTCCTATAGTACAGGGTAAGGTATTTCCCTTTGTATTCATAACTATAGCCTGTGGTGCACTTTCTGGATTTCATTCACTAATTAGTACAGGTACCACACCTAAACTTATTTCAAATGAAAAGGATATACTTCCCATTGGATTTGGTTCTATGGTAATAGAATCATTTATAGCATTAATGGCTTTAATAGCTGCAACTTGTCTTCCAACTGCCGATTATTTTGCCATAAATTCATTACCTGCTGTATTTGACAAATTGGGTATGATACCAAAAGAACTCCCTATGTTGTCACATCTTGTGGGGGAAAATCTGGCAGGGAGGCCTGGTGGATCTGTATCACTTGCAGTTGGTATGTCATATGTATTTTACAAGATACCTATATTGAAAAGTATAATGTCTTATTGGTATCATTTCTGTATAATGTTTGAAGCACTATTCATACTTACAACTATAGATTCCGGTACCAGAATTGGAAGGTATTTATTTCAGGATTTACTGAGTAAATTCTACAAACCATTTGCAAATAGGGATTCATGGTTTAATATAATATTTTTTAGTCTTCTAATGTCATTTTCCTGGGGATACTTGTTGTATACTGGTAATATATCGACTATATGGCCTCTGTTTGGTGTAGCAAATCAAAGTCTAGCAGCTATCGCCTTTGCAATAGGTACATCAGTACTTATAAAAATGGGAAAGAAAAAATATATTCCTATTACAATAATACCTATGATATTTATAAGTGTAGCTACACTCAGTGCATCAGTTATCAATATATACTCAAACTATGTACCAAATCACAAAACTTTACTTACAATACTTTCTTCAATATTAATAGTAATACTGGTTATTATTTTATTTGAAAGTATCAAACACTGGATCAGTGATTTAAAATCGGGTGACTATAATAAATTAGAAGAAAGCACTACTCTTAAATAGTAATATATCCACAATGTGAATAATTAATCATTCACATTGTGAATTTTTTATAGTTATTCAAACAAATTGAAAACATTCTTAAACATATCTTTATTTTCTTTTATCTTTTGTTCATTTCCAAGAACACATAAATAATTTTCTTTCATCACATCTGAAACAAGATTAGAGAATTCTTCTATATCCTTTACTGTAGTACCTAAAACTTGTTCTCTTTCCTTTTGTAAATCCCTATAAGTTATATTTCTTATATAATTTTCGAAAGCTCTCTGACCAGCAGCAGAAGGCGATAATGGATAATCTAGATCTGATATGGTTCCTATTATATATTTATTCATTTGCCTGTCATCGGCTTTAAAGTTTTTAAAAAATTCACCTGCATTATTATATATATTTACTGTTTCCTTTAGATTAGGATCTCTATAAGATGTAAAAAACATATTTCCATTTCTTAAAAATGCGGCGAAACTTCCATAAGCTCCTCCCTGAACACGAACTTCATTCCACAGATAATCATAGTTTGCTATGGACTTTAACACTTGTAAACTTCCACTATATGAATATCCTAATTTTATAAAATTAGATGCTTTAGCTACATACTGAACTTTTCCTGAAGTCATAAGTCCCTCATTTTCAGCTTCCAATTTAAAATCATAAGCTCTTCTTTTTAAATTGTCCTTACTAAGGCTACTACATATTTCATTTATACTATTCCTAAATTTGTCGTAATCTTTATTTTCACAAGTAACTCCTATAATTAAATTATCTTTATTAAAGACCTGAGAAGCTACTCTAGCAAGGTTATTCAGTATTTTATTGTTATTAACATCAAATTCTTTTTCTATTGCACATATAAATTTATAAAATCCAAGTCCACTCAATAAATCATCATATTTACTTATAGGTGAAAAATAAGATAACGTATGATTTGCAACTACCATATGTCCCCTATCAAACATACTCATTTCCATTCTTGACTTAGTTTCCTGTATTATTTCCTTTAGTCTCTTGTATTCATCAAATCTAGTTTCATTTATTATCTCATTTACAAGTTCCGCAAGCTTTTCAAGATTACTTGTAAGTACTTTTGACTTAACTAAAAATTTAGGATAGAACTCATCTATACTGCCATTTTTAGAAAAAGATTGAGCAGTAAAATTTATTCCTCCCGTATATATATTTATATCCTTAGAAAGATCTTCATAATCATAATTTTTTGTGCTCATTTTCCCTAGTACAGTACTTAAAAGTGACATATATGGTATTAATTCCTGTTCAACAGAAGTTGTATCAAAATATAAGTTTACATAGGTAATTCCATTTGCAAAGGCTGGATGAAATAATGTCTTTATGCCAAATTCCTCATTTTCAACCAACTCTAATTTTCGTGCATTTTTATCTATATCGGATATGGATAAAAGAGGTATTCTTTCTAAATCTTCTTTTTTATCTTCACTCTTTTGCCTGTTTTTTAAATTCTGTGTATCTGAAATTATTTTGTTCAACTCTTCTTCATTAAGGCCTGCTTTAAAATTATTTAATTTTTCCCTTGCCCTTTTTTCTCTCTTTTCTTCCAATCCTCTTTCAGGCTTAACTAATATTAAAGAACTATGAGTATTGTTTAGTATATATTTAGATATTATACTTTCAAAATAATTATCCTTTAAAGCAGTTTTGATCTTATTTAAATTCCCTTCATAATTTAAATGTATCCATGGTCTTTCATCGTATAACCAACTATCCATAGCCCTCATTCCATAAATAAGCCCCTTTGGATATCCCTGGTAGTCTGCTTCTCTCAGCTGAAATTCCTTTATGTTTATAGATGCCTCTATCAACTTTTTATCTATACCTTCATCTACAAGTTTTTTAAGAGTGTCTAAAACTACAGTCTTAAATCTATCTTTCTCATTCTCATTGGAATTTTTAACTACTACGCTGAACATAGGCTGAAGCATACTTGCCTCAAAAGAACCAAAAACATCTTTTCCAATGTTTGCATCTATAAGTGCTTTCTTTAATGGTGAAGAAGGCGTTTCAAGAAGTAAATATTCAAGAACATCAAATGCCAGATACAATTCTGAATCTACTGCCTTTCCCACTGCATAATTCAGACTTAAGAATGTCTTATCTTCATCTTTTTCAGAACTTGATATAGGATAATTTATTTTTAGTTCTCTCTGATTTTTAAAAGGTTCTTCTTCTCTAAGTCTTGAATCTATATTTATTTTATTAAATTCATTTAAATATTTTTCATCAAGAAATTTAAGCTTTTCTTCTATATCAATATTTCCATATAAATATATATAGCTATTAGATGGATGGTAATATCTATTATGGAAATCAAGGAATTCTTTTCTTGTAAGTTCTGGAATAACTTCAGGGTCTCCTCCTGATTCTACACCATACTGAGTACTAGGATAAAGTGATTCAGATATTTTTCTAAACAGTATAGACTCAGGTGATGAAAACGCACCTTTCATCTCGTTGTATACAACACCCTTATAATTTATTTCACTATCCTTGTTGTCTAATTCATAGTGCCATCCTTCCTGCATCATTATTTCTGGATACTTATATATATTTGGATAAAAAACTGCATCCAGATATACATCAATGAGATTAGTAAAATCTTTGTCATTCATACTTGCAACAGGATACATGGTTTTATCAGGAAATGTAAATGCATTTAAGAAGGTATTCAAAGAGCCTTTTATAAGCTCTACAAAAGGCTCTTTTACTGGAAATTTTCTAGAACCACATAATACTGAATGTTCAAGTATATGAGGAATTCCCTCACTGTTCTCCGGTGGAGTTCTAAAACTTATGGCAAATACCTTATTGTCATCATCATTTTTAAGAAAAAATAACCTAGCCCCACTCTTTTTATGCTGAAAAATCATTCCTATTGAATTTAATTCATTTATATTCTTTTTTTCAACAAATTTAAATCCACTATAACTCTTTCCTATTTCCATTTATCTTCTCCTCTCAATTCGATATTTTCTTAATTAAATATTCTACAAACTTATTGTTCCATCCATTCAATCAATTTATCATAACAATCTTTTGCTTCCACATATCCTTGTTTATAAAGTTCTTCAAGTTTTTCTTTATTCCTCTCTATTCTTCTAACCTTTATAGTTTGCTTTGGTCTTATTACAAAAACTTTGCCTTGTTTTTCAAGACGTTCAATATATTCTACTGTACTATTATATTTTATATAACGATTTTCCATACATCTTATTAATCCTTTATATCTAGAATATATTCTGTTAGCCATGAATTTCATTTTGAACGGTTTTTTTACATATCCTTTATTTCTTGTTAAAATAATTACATTTTTATTATTACCATCTTTTATTGATTTTTTAACAGGTATAGGATCAGATATTCCTCCATCCAATAGACTAGTACCTTTATATTTGACAATTGGTGCTACAAAAGGCAAACTACTGGAGGCCTTAACTATATCCAATATATCATTTTTATATTTATCTTTCTCAAAATACACAGGTTTGCCAGTGTCACAATTTGTAGCTACAACTATAAATTCTTCCTTAGCTTTGTTAAAAGCCTCAGTATCAAACAAGTCCAACTTATTTGGTATTTCATCAAATATAAATTCTCCATTGAATATACCCTTTCTGGCAATCCAATTTTTACAACTTAAATATCTAGGATCATCAATATAATTTATATTTATTTTTTTATTTCTTCCTCTTTGTCTAGAGACATATGATATACCATTACATGCACCCATGGAGACTCCTACAATATATGGAAAGTATAGATTTTTTTCCATAAAAAAGTCCAAGACACCAGTTGTATAAATTCCTCTCATACCACCACCTTCTAAGACCAAGCCCATATTTTCCATTTTCTGTCACGCTCCTCTAAAATATGAAATTATAAATATTCTAACATAATTCCAATACTTAACACAAATAAAAATAGAATTTAGTACAGTAGTTACTCTTTACTGTACTAAATTCTATTATGTAGAAAATACTTATTTAAAACTCATTAACAATTGTCCTGACTTAACCTGATGTTTCTCTTTTACAAATATTCCATCTATAATGCCATCTTCTCCTGCTGTTATATTTGTTTCCATTTTCATAGCTTCTATTACTACAAGACTTTGACCCTCTTTTACGGAATCTCCTGACTTTACAAGTATCTTAACTATATTTCCAGGTATACTTGCTCCTATTTGCTTTTCATCATCAGGATCTGCCATGGTTATACCTTCTTCATAAGAATGTGCAGCTTCCACACTGGCTTTATCTTTTATTCTAACATCTCTTCTATTGCCATCTACTTCAAATACTACATATCTATATCCCTCAGAGTCAACTTTTCCTATCTCTAAAAGTTGAATAATAAGAGTTTTTCCTTCAGCTATATCTATTTCACAAGTTTCTCCTTCACGTAATCCATGAAAGAATATATCACTGCCCATACAGCTAAAGTCTCCATGTTCCTTTAAGTATTTTAGATAATTCTCATATACATCTGGATAAAGTGCATAACTTAATACTTCCTTATTGGAGAACTCCCTCTTATACTTTTTGGAAAGAGATTCATGTATTTTATTAAAATCTTCTGATGGCAATAATTCTCCTGGACGTTTATTCAAAGGTTTTTCACCTTTAAGTATCAATTTCTGTAATTTTTCAGGAAATCCACCTATAGGCTGACCCATCATACCTTTGAAATATGAAACTACGGAATCAGGGAATGTCAAATTTTTTCCCTTTTCATATATATTTTCTTCGTCCAAACCATTCTTAATCATAAATATAGCCATATCCCCAACCATTTTAGATGAAGGAGTTACCTTTACTATATCACCCATCATAATATTTACTCTTCTAAACATTTCCTTTACATCTTCAAAACGATGTCCAAGTCCAAAACTTTCAACTTGAGGTTTCAAATTAGAATATTGACCTCCAGGAATCTCGTACTTGTATATTTCTGCAGTACCAGTTTTAAGTCCAGATTCAAACTGACTGTAAACAGGTCTTACTGCACTCCAATAATCGGATATCTTTTGAAGATTGTCCTGATTGAATTTAGTATCTCTTCCTGTATTTTTAAGAGCTGCAACTACAGAGTTCAATGAAGGCTGACTTGTAAGTCCTGACATACTGCTAAAAGCAACATCTGCTATATCAACTCCCGCATGTGCTGCCATGAGAACTGTAGCTACACCATTTCCTGTAGTATCATGTGTATGCAGATGTATAGGAATTGATATTTCATCTTTAAGTGCCTTTATTAGCTTAACCGCAGCATAAGGTTTTAGAAGAGCAGACATATCTTTTATTCCAAGTATATGAGCTCCAGATTTCTCAAGTTCTTTTGCCATCTTCACATAATAATCCAAGGTATATTTATCTCTATTTGTATCAAGTATATCACCTGTATAACACATACATGCTTCTGCTACTTTACCTTGTTTTAGAACTTCATCTATAGCAACTTCCATACCTTTTATCCAATTCAGTGAATCAAATATTCTAAATACATCAATTCCTGATTGAGCAGATTCTTTTATGAAATTTCTTATTACATTGTCAGGATAGTTTTTATATCCAACAGCATTGGCACCCCTTATCAACATCTGAAAAAGTATGTTTGGAACTCTTTTTCTAAGTTCTTCAAGTCTCTTCCATGGAGATTCTTTTAGGAATCTGTAGGATACATCAAAAGTAGCTCCTCCCCACATTTCCATAGAAAACAAGTCCTTGGCCATGATGGATTCATCTCTTGCTATTTTTATCATATCTTTAGTTCTCATTCTTGTAGCCATAAGAGATTGATGAGCATCTCTCATAGTAGTATCTGTAAGCAATAATTTGCTCTGAGATTTAATCCATTTAACCAAACCTTCTGGTCCCTGTTCATCCAATATCTGTTTTGTACCTCTAAGTTCACCATCAAATTGTATTTTAGGAACTACCGGCACATCAAAATCTCTTTTTTCACCGTGAGTTTCATTTACAACTTTCTCTCCTATGAATTTCAGTATTTTAAGTTCTCGATCCTGCTTGGGAGATATTTCAAACAGTTCAGGGTTCTCAGCTATAAAATTAGTATCGCATATACCCTTTATAAAGCTCTCGTGATTCAGGACATTTACTAAAAAATCAATATTAGTCTTTACTCCAGCAATAACTGTTTCTTTTACAGATCTAGTCGACTTTCTAACAGCATCTTGGAATGTTCTTGACCAAGATATAGTTTTGACAAGAAGGCTATCGTAATATGGGCTTATTACTGCACCTGTATAGCCATTTCCTCCATCCAATCTTATACCAAATCCCGATCCTGTCATATACTTATCAATTCTTCCCGTATCAGGTGCAAAGTTATTTGAAGGATCTTCTGTAGTAATTCTACATTGAATAGCATATCCTCTTGGTTTTATTTCATCTTGAGAGTTAATTCCAATTTCCTTTGAATCAAGTTTGTAGCCTTCTGCTATAAGTATTTGACTTTGTACTATGTCTATTCCCGTTACCATCTCAGTTATAGTGTGTTCAACTTGAATTCTAGGATTCATTTCTATAAAATAGTGATTTCCATGTTTGTCTACCAAGAATTCCAAGGTACCTGCACTTCTATAATTTACCGAACTAGCTATTTTAATCGCATCTTTACATATATTATCTCTAAGCTTTTGTGGAAGGGCAAAAGCTGGTGTAAATTCTATAACTTTTTGGTGTCTTCTCTGTATTGAACAATCCCTTTCATGAAGATGAACTATATTTCCATACTTGTCTCCAAGAATTTGCACTTCTATATGCTTTGGGGCTTCAATATATTTTTCAATAAACATTTCATCTGATCCAAAGGCTTTTAAGGACTCACTTTTGGCATTTCTATATGATTCTAATAGATCTTCTTCTTTTTCTATTATTCTCATACCTCTTCCGCCACCGCCATCAGCTGCTTTAATCATAACAGGGTATCCACAATACCTAGCAAATTCTATTGCTTCTTCTTCTGATTGTATTGGTTTTTTTACCCCGGGAATTGTTTTAACTCCAGCCTTTTCTGCAAATATTTTGGAAGTTATCTTATCTCCAAGTTTTTGCATCATATTAGCTGTAGGTCCTATAAATTCTATACCTACATCTTCACATTTTTGAGCAAATTCATCATTTTCAGACAAAAAACCGTAACCTGGATGTATGGCATCTACACCTTTTTTCAATGCCAAACTTATTATTTCGTCAATATTTAAATATGCTTCTACAGGCCCCTTGTTCTTACCTATTAAGTAAGCTTCATCAGCTTTTGTTCTAAATAAAGATCTTTTATCCTCATCAGAATAAATAGCCACAGTCCTTATTCCTAGTTCCTGACAGGCCCTGAATATTCTTATGGCAATCTCACCTCTGTTTGCCACAAGAACTCTTTTAAATTTTTTTATCAAAGTAGCTCAACCCCCTGTATAAAAAAGTGATAAATTAAAGCAGAAAAAACTCTAATTATCACTTTTCATAAATAATTTGACATAACACTATTATATATAAGTATTAAAATTATTTCAATTGCATTTTTTATTTTTTTTACCTGCAATTATTGCATATATAAAAAGTGCATTATACCTGTTATTTAGTAAATGTTATTATCTATTTTTTGAATTATTTATACTCTTCTAACGCGATAAAGCATTGAAAAATTTGAAATTTTTAAAGTGTCTATCTTTCACCAATTTTTAAATTTGGTACTGCATTCAAGTCCATACCAGCCGTTTTCCCATTCTTATATTCAAAATAAGCAGCGCTTCCAATCATTGCTGCATTATCAGTACAAAGTATAAATTCAGGAAAAAGTACATCTATTCCATTTACATTTCCAGCATCAATTAAACTCTTTCTAAGATAGGTATTGGCAGCTACTCCTCCTGCAACAGCTATCCTATTTACATTTTTTAGTTTACAAGCTTTAATAGAATTATCTACAAGAAAGCTAACTGCTGCTTTTTGAAATGAAGCAGCTATGTCCGCTCTATTTACATCTTCTTTTTTCATATCTTTTTGGTTTAAATAATTTAAAACAGCAGATTTCAAGCCACTAAATGAAAAATCCAACGATTTGTTATCATGAAAATTTGCTCTTGGAAACTTAATGGCATCTTCGTCGCCTTCCTTAGCCAATTTGTCTATTTTAGGTCCACCTGGATATCCAAGTCCTATGGACCTTGCCACTTTGTCATAAGCTTCCCCTGCAGCATCATCTCTCGTCTGCCCCATAACTTCAAAATTTCCATGATCTTTCATATATACAATATAAGTATGGCCACCTGATACTACAAGACATACAAAAGGAGGATTTAAATCCTTATATTGAATGAAATTGGCACTTATATGACCTTCTATATGATTTACTCCAATTAAAGGTTTATTTAATGCATAAGCCAATCCTTTTGCATATTGAAGTCCAACAAGAAGAGCACCTACAAGCCCAGGTCCATATGTAACTCCTATTGCATCTATATCATTTAAATCAAGTTTCGCCTTTTTTAATGCTTCATCTACTACTATACTTATAGCCTCTATATGTTTTCTAGAAGCTATCTCAGGAACAACTCCTCCAAATTTGGTATGTATATCTATTTGTGAATATATTATGTTTGATAGAACTTCCCTTCCATCTACAACTACTGCTGCTGAAGTTTCATCACAACTGCTTTCAATCGCAAGTATTTTTATATTTTTTCCCATGGCTTTTTTACCTTTCTTAATTAATCTAATGTATTTATTTTATTATTAGTATTGTTAAAATACAAGTACTCATAAAAAAATCATACTATATAGAAACTCATTGATTATCTTATGTTATAATTATATAAAATATAGATTTCATTGGAGATTTTAAAATGAACAGAACTTATGCAAAAGTAGTAATAGATGGTTCACCTATATCAAAATCAAATTTCAAATTATACAATACAAAAGGACGGGCTATTTTACCATATAATTCCGGAAAATATCATGATAGATATGCAATTTATGAAGAACAAATTGCATATCTATCAAGATGCCAAAATCCAGGAATAATACTGTCGGAATCTTTAATAGCAATATTAAAGGTATATTACAAGAGCAGTAAACGCCATCCTGATACAAATAATATAACTAAAAGCATATTTGATGGAATTGAGAAAAGTGGACTTATCGTAAATGATGCCCAGATACGCAGGATAATTATTGAAGAATTTTATGATAAAGACAAACCTCGTTTTGAATTGGAGTTATTTGGAGAGAGCCAGTATTCTATAAATTATAAAATTGTAGAAAAGGATAAATGTGATCCCCCTTTAACATATTCTCCTCCTCCAAATAGGAAGAATATTTCAAGAATCACTTCACAAAATAAGATAAAAACTTCTTGTAAAAAAAATAATAAATCAAATTCATCTTTAAAATGTGAAGTTTGTGGTAAAATTATATCCACAGATAACTTAATATCTGCAAATAATGGCAAAACTATAATATGCAAAGACTGTTTTAATAAATTATTTTAATACTTAAAATTTTATTCAAAAAATTTATCGATTATTTTTTCTGCCATTCTCTTCTCTATATTAGCTTTTACAACCAACATGATAACCATTATAATTAGGCTATTTATACCTTCTTTATCAATGTTGATTTTTTTACTTGTCTGCCCTATACTGTCTTCTGAATTTTTAAATTCACTATCATCAAGACTGATTTTATCTTTAAGATCTCTTATAAACTTATCCATTTCATTTTTCTCTATTTCTAAAAAACAGTTATATATATTTTCAAGATCTTTATCATGATTTTCTCCAGAGTTTATAGATTTTACTATAGGTGAAAACAGTCTTTGAATATCATTTATAGACAATATCTGCTTTAAGTAATATGTAAGTATAATAAATACCATATGATGCTTTGAATACTTTTTCTTATTAGGAGGCATCAATATACCTGCTTTAGTATAATTATTAATCATGGTCTTAGTAAGTGCACTGTCTTCCTCGTTTCTCTTTAGGTATCCTAACTTTTCTTCAACAAAAGTAGTTACCTGATCCATATATAAATCTATATCAGGTATATTGTAAAATTTTAATTGTTCAAAGTCTGAGAATTTTTCAAGAATCTTCTTTAATTCTTCTTTATACATTGTTCTATTCCTTTCCAAGCCCAATTTAGTTGTTTATAATAATTATATCATATTTAAATAATGCACAGTGCACAATCCGTAAATCGAATTGTGCACTGTGCATTATAAGCTTTTAATCTATTCTATGCTGTTTTGGACTCATTTCCGTCAACTCTATCTATCTTTTTAGTTGCAATTATATCTACACCTGTTCCAAGTATATCTTTTACTACTACATCTCCAATATTTATTGGAGCTTCAACTATTACATCCTTAAGAGCCTTTATACAATCAAATATCTTTCCCTTTGGAATATCCTTTTCAGTTTTGACTGGTACTACATCTATTTCTCCATTTTTTACGTATACAGAAGATGTAACTATTCTAGTGGGGTTTGTGCATTCTTTCTGACCATATATTTCTCCTCTTTTACAAGTATTCCCTGTAACTTCTATAACTTTATCTCCTTCTAATTTAACTAGAAGCTGACACCCCATAGGGCAACCTATACAAGTTAATTCTCTATTTTCCATAATAATTACTCCTCCTCTACTTTTATAGTTACTCTTTTACAATCTGGATACTTATCAAACTGAGCCTTCAATAATTTAACTGTTTCCATTTCACCTGGAGTAAGTATTCTCTTTTTATTATGAATCTCTCTATTTTCATCAAAATATACTGATATATAGCTGTCTTTATATGCCTGACCTACTCTAAATCTTACATCTAAAAATTTTCCTATATTTTTAGGATTTACATACTTTGGCACTGTATATCTAACTCCATCTGTTGCTACTACTTCTATCTTTTCTCCAACAAATCTCTTTCCTTTTACAAACTCTGCAGCACTCTTTCCTGCATTTATACTTTCCAAGGTTACATTATCAACTAGATCATGCACATGAAGTACATTTCCACAAGCAAATATTCCCTCTATATTTGTTTCAAAACTTTCATCTACCAATGGTCCACCAGTTACGTTTGAAAGATCAATATCTGCCTTTCTTGAAAGTTCATTTTCTGGAAGCAATCCGACTGATAGAAGTAGTGTATCACAAGGTATATATTGTTCTGTTGATTTAATTGGTTTTCTATCTTTACCTACTTCTGCAATAGTTACACCTTCAACTCTATCTTTTCCCTTTATATTTGTAATAGTATGACTTAACTTCAATGGTATTCCAAAGTCATCAAGACATTGAACTATATTTCTCTTAAGCCCGCTTGAATATGGCATAAGTTCCACTACAGCCTTAACTTTAGCACCTTCAAGAGTCATTCTCCTTGCCATTATAAGTCCTATATCACCAGAACCCAATATTACAACTTCTTTACCTGGCATATATCCTTCAACATTTACAAATTTCTGTGCTGCACCTGCAGTATATATTCCCGCACATCTACTTCCGGGTATATTTATAGCACCTCTTGGTCTTTCTCTACATCCCATAGCAAGTATAATTGACTTAGCCTGTATTTCGATTATTCCATCTTCCTCATTTACAGCTGTTATCTTCCTATCTTTATTAAGATCCAATACCATTGTATTTAATTTATATGGTATTTTCATATCTACAGCTTTATCTATAAATCTCTGGGCATATTCTGGTCCTGTTAATTCTTCCTTAAAAGTATGAAGACCAAATCCATTATGAATACACTGATTTAATATTCCACCTAATTGAGTATCTCTTTCCAATATTAATATATCATCAATTCCATCTTCTCTAGCTGAAATTGCAGCTGCAAGTCCTGCTGGACCTCCACCGATTATAACTACATCATGATTTTCCATATCCCTAACCTCCAAAATTAAATATTTGCTTTATCTTTGCCAACTAATATATTCGAGTGTTTACCAAATTTTGTTACATCTTCAGGAGATATATGAAGTTCTCTTGCAAGTATTTCAACTACCTTAGGTGCACAAAAACCTGATTGGCATCTTCCCATTCCTGCTCTTGTTCTCTTTTTAACTCCGTCCAAACTTCTAGCACCAAGTGTTCTGTTTATAGAATTTACTATTTCACCTTCTGTTACAGTCTCACATCTGCATATTATCTTTCCATACCTGTCATCCTCAGATATAAGTTTTTTTCTATCTTCATTTGTCATCTCTCTAAATTTAGGTATTCCTTTTCTTATAGGATTAAACTTGTCATTTTTATTAGGATTTAGTCTTTCAACTACAATATCCTTTATTAACTCAGCTATGGATGGGGCACTTGAAAGTCCAGGTGATTCAATACCAGCTGCATTTATAAATCCTTTTGCGTCTTCAGCTTCGCCAATTATAAAATCTCCTTCAACACTATGAGCTCTCAATCCTGAAAAAGAAGTTATAAGTTGTCTCATTGGAACCTGATTTATACTAAGTCCAGCTTTTTCTATTATGAAATCCATTCCGGTACTTGTAGTTGCTAAATCTTCTTTATCCCCTATGTCTTCTGCATTAGGTCCTATTAAAAGATTTCCATCCACTGTTGGAGTAACAAGCACTCCTTTACCCATCTTAGTTGGAAGTTGGAATATAGTTCTGGAAACTGTGTTTCCAACTGCTTTATCGAATAAGCAATATTGTCCTTTTCTTGGGATTATATGCATTTTATTTGAACTTACCATATTATTTATTTCATCTGCAAAAACTCCTGCAGCATTTATAACTAATTTACTCTCAACAAAACCTTTGTCTGTTTTAATCGTATAGGTATCGTTATCCTTTTTTACATCCAGCACTTTTGTATCCAGTTTGAATTCCACTCCGTTATCAGCTGCATTTTCAGCTAAAGCTATAGTCATCTCATAAGGACAGACAATTGCTCCAGTAGGTGCATAAAGTGCTGCTACTACTTTTTTTGATAAATTTGGTTCAAGTTCTCTTACTTTATCTCCACTTAATATTTCAAGATTTGGCACACCATTCTTTTCACCCTGCTCTTTTAATTTTCTTAAATTATCCATATCATTTTCATCAAAACAAAGTACTAAAGAACCTATTCTTTTAAATGGAAAGTCTAATTCCTCAGACAATCTATCAAACATCTTGTTTCCCTTTGCATTCAATTTTCCTTTAAGAGTATCTGGTTTTGCATCGAATCCAGCATGAACTATAGCACTGTTTGCCTTACTTGTTCCATTTGCTACATCCGAATCTGCCTCAATCACACATATATTCAATTTATATCTGGATAATTCTCTTGCAACTATGCTTCCAATAACTCCACTACCTATAATTGTTACATCAAACATTGAATATGCCTCCTCTTAATTTTATAAACAACTGATTTAAATAATAAAAGAGCCAATTTTAAGATACAAAAATACCTCAAAATTGGCTCTCACAACTCTGCCATAATTTAATATTGATTTTTAACTTACAATACAAGTGTAGCACATAAGAATTAAATATTCAAGTAAAGGCAAAAAAAATTTTTTGTAATTTAGAAATTTATATATTATTTTGTCTCTTACATGCCATAACTACTTGTTTAGCAAGTATAGAAGTTGTAACAGAACCAACTCCTCCAGGTACAGGAGTTATCATACCAACCTTTTCTATACAATTTTCAGTATCAACATCTCCGCATAAAGCTCCATTGGTGTCTACATTTATTCCAACGTCAATTACAGCTGCTCCTGATTTAATATAGCTTTTGTTTATAATTTTACTTTTTCCAATACACACTACAACAATATCAGCCTGGGAACATATATTCTCCATCTTTTGTGTTCTAGAGTGACAAATGGTAACTGTAGCATTCCTATTTAATAAAAGTAGAGAAAGCGGTTTTCCTACTACCATTGACCTTCCAATTACAACCACTCTTTTTCCTTCAATTTTTATCTTATAATAATCCAGGATCTCAATTACAGCAGCAGCAGTACAAGGCGAAAATCCAGAATTATCATCTTCCAGCAATTTAGACATATTTAATGGATTGAAACAATCAACATCCTTATTGGGATCTATCAAATGTTTTATAATATCCTCATCTAATTGTTTTGGCAATGGTCTGAATACCATTATTCCATCTGTGGTACTATCCTCATTTATTTTTTTCAATTCATCTATAAAACTCTGTTGAGATATGTCCTCCGGAAGTTCCTTTATAGCTATTTCTATGCCAATACTATTACACCTTTTGGTTGCCCCTCTTTCATATGCCATATCACTTCCATTTTTCCCCACCCTAACTATAGTAAGCTTTGGAATAATATTTTTTCGTTTTAAGTTCTTTACTTCTTCAATCAAATGTACGGTTACAGCATCAGCTGCTGGTTTCCCTTTAATTAACTGTCCCATAATAAATCTCCTCTATTTTTTCAATCTGAAAGTCTTTCTACAACTCTATCATAAACTTTCTCTGCAATTTTTACTCCATCTTTTAATAATGGTTCTATTTCCTCTTTAATATTATCTACATAACATCTATCTTTCATAGACTTTACATTTATAATTATATTGAGATAAGCACCAGTAAGTGCAGATTTTAAACATTGAACACCTACTCCAACATCACTTAGTACGAGAGTAGAACAACTTTCTAATATGGATTGGTGAAGAAGAATAGTTTCGTATGACTTTTTCACAACCTTAATTGGAACACCACAAGCAGATTTTAAACACTTTTCTAAAATTTCTTCTCTTTCATGCTTTGCTTCTGCCGTATTATTAGGTAAACCATAAGCTTTTGAAAGTGGGATAAAATTTTCTGCATCCTCATCTACCATATTCAAAAAATTACTTTTTAATTCTGCTGATTTATTTAACACTGATGTCAGTTTATCTGTATATTGTACATATCTTTTCTTTCCAATAGTTAAATTACAGACCATACTTAATAAAGCCGCTCCCATGGCTCCATCTAAAGCTGCTGCTCCACCACCACCCGGTATAGCGCTTTTAGATGAAAGTTCTTCTATAAAATTTCTACATGGAATATCTATAATTTTCATACTTACCTCCAAATTATTTTATAAATTCTAAAATAGTCCGATTATTGTTCCATTATCATCTACATCTATTTTTTCCGCTGCTGGAACTTTAGGAAGTCCTGGCATTTTCATTATGGAACCTGTAACAGCAACTATAAAGCCAGCTCCAGCTGAAATAGAAATTTGTCTTACTGTAATTGTAAAATCTGTTGGTCTTCCAAGTTTTGCCTTGTCATCAGTTAAGGAATATTGAGTTTTTGCTATACATACAGGAATATTATTGAAACCCAACCTTTCCAAATTCTTAATTTCCTTCTCTGCATCTTTTGTAAAATCAACATCTTTTGCACCATATATTCTTCTTGCAATAGTTTTTATCTTTTCTTTTATAGATAAATCCATGTCATATGCAAATTCAAAATTGTTTTCCTCTTCATCTATTATTCTCAGTACTTCTTTGGCAAGTTCTATTCCACCTTCACTGCCCTTTTCCCAAACTTCAGATAATTTTACATTTACCCCAAGTTTCTTACATTCAGATTCTACTAGCTTAATTTCAGATTCTGTATCTGTAGGGAACTTATTTATAGCTACCACTGCAGGGAGTTTAAATACCTTGGTTATATTTTCTACATGTTTTAATAAATTTGGGATACCTGCATTAAGTGCTTCTAAATTTTCTTCTCCAAGCTTTGACTTTTCCACTCCTCCATTATACTTAAGTGCTCTTATAGTAGCCACTATTACTACTGCATCTGGTTTTAATCCTGACATTCTGCATTTTATGTCTATAAACTTCTCTGCTCCAAGATCAGCACCAAATCCTGCTTCTGTAATAGCATAATCTCCAAAGTGTCTTGCCATTTTAGTTGCCATTATAGAGTTACATCCATGAGCAATGTTTGCAAAAGGTCCACCATGTATAAATGCAGGAGTACCTTCAAGTGTTTGAACCAAATTTGGCTTTAATGCATCTTTTAAAAGTGCAGCCATGGCACCTTCAGCTTTTAAATCATGTGCTGTTACCGGTTCTCCACTCCTGTTGTATCCTATGATTATTTTTGAAATTCTATCTTTCAAATCCTTTATGTCATTTGCCAGACAGAATATAGCCATTACTTCAGAAGCAACTGTTATGTCAAATCCATCTTCTCGAGGCATTCCATTGACTTTTCCACCTAATCCATCTACAACAAATCTCAATTGTCTGTCATTCATATCCATACATCTTCTCCATGTAATTCTTCTTGGATCTATGTCAAGAGAATTTCCCTGCTGAATATGATTATCTATCATTGCAGCCAATAAATTGTTTGCTGCAGTCAATGCATGTATATCTCCTGTAAAATGTAAATTTATATCCTCCATAGGAACGACTTGTGCATATCCTCCACCTGCCGCTCCGCCTTTGATTCCAAATACCGGTCCCATAGATGGTTCCCTAAGTGCAACTACTGTAGACTTTCCCAATTTTGAAAATGCATCTGCAAGACCTATGGATGTAGTAGTCTTACCTTCCCCTGCTGGTGTTGGATTTATTGCTGTACACAATATCAACTTTCCATTTTTACTTGTAGTCCGTTTTAGAATATTGTAGTCTACTTTAGCTTTATATCTACCATACAGTTCCAAATCATCTTCTGGTATATTTAATTTTTTTGCTATACTAACTATGTTCTGGATATCACACTGCTGAGCTATTTCTATGTCAGATTTAAATTTCATTTCATTACCTCCGTAATTATGTATATTAATTGCTAATCTTATGTATATTATAACAAATTTTTATCTTGTTTATTACAAATTTCTATTAAAAATCCACATAATCTATGACTTTAAATAGCCATAATGTTTTTAAAACATTATGGCCTCATAAGTAACCGTTTTTATTCGGGTATAATTGCAACTAACGTTCCTGCATTTCTTACTACTTTATTAGTTACAGATCCAATCATTCTATCTAATCCACGCTTAGTGGATTTTGTCATAACTATAATGTCAAATTTGTCAAGTTCTGCTTTTTTTAAAATTTTGTCTGCAGCATATCCAAAAGTATGATATTTGGCAATTTTATATCCATGTAATTTATCTTCTGCCTTGTCCAAAATTTCCTTACTGGCTTTTTCTGAATAATATCTTTGATCCAATTCAATTTTATCATTTCCCAATACTATTTCTATCACATTCATGAGAGTTATATCCACTTCATCTTCCTTAAAGAAGTTTTTCAACCAATCAATAGAATGCATGCTTCGTTCAGTTCCATCTAATGGTACTAAAATTTTTTTCTTATTATTCACTATACAACACATCCCCCGTATATTATTAATCATATAAAGTAAACTTTTACTCTGGAGAAATTATAACTAGTGTTTTAGCATTCTTTACAACTTTGGTAGTTACAGACCCAATCATTCTAGCTATACCCTTTTTAGTAGACTTAGTCATAATTATTATATCAGACTCCTCTTGCTTTGCCTTTCTTAATATTTCATCAGCAGCATAGCCAAAGGCACAGTATTTATCAACCTCATAGCCTTCAAGCTTTTTCAAAGCCGTATCTAAAATGTCTTCTGACTCTTTCTGTGCTCTAGTTACAGTATCATTTGATATAACCATGTCATTTGCTATAACTATTTCTGCAACATTCATAAGTGTAACTTTTATTTCCTCTTTTTCAAATAACTTTTTCAACCAGTCAATGGAGTGCATGCTTCTATCTGTTCCATCCAATGGTACTAGCACTTTTTTCTTTTCCATAGATAACACACCCTTTAAATAATATTTAAACCCTTAGATATTATATTCTATAAAAGATTATTCATTTCCTCTTTTAAACTTGATGTTATACTATATTATGATTCCACATTATAATGGCATCTTCCTTATTATCAATATAATAGGCTTTTCTAATTCCCTCTTCTACAAATCCATACTTTTTATAGAGATTTTGTGCTATTGTATTTGATCTTCTTACCTCAAGAGTCATGGATCGAGCTCTTTCATTTTTACATATTTCCATAAGGCCTTCTATAATAAAATTTCCTGCACCTATACCCCTATATTCAGGGTGAACTGCTATGTTTGTTATATGTGCCTCATCTAGTATAATCCACATACCTCCGTAGCCTATAACCCTCTCACATTTTACTGCTGCTATATATTTTGCAAATTTATTCTTGTCGATTTCATGAATAAAAGATTCCCTACTCCATGGAGTAGCAAAAGAAAGCCTGTCTATAGCAAGTACACTATCAATATGTTCCAATTTTAACGGTACTATTTCTATATCATTCATGTTTTCCAATTTTTGCTTTCCTTTCATATTCCCTTTCAGCCTGAGATTTTCTCAAATAAAACGGAGAAAATGTATATAAATTATCACACTTTCCATCTTTTATTAATTTAAGCCCAAGTTCACCCAATGAAGATGACCTTACAATATTCAAATTAGTAGGTGCAAAACCAACTTTTACTTCCATGTCATCTAAAATATGCTGCCTGAATATATTCACGGCATCACCTACAAAACATACAGATTGTTTCATGCCATTTAATTTGTTTATTAAATCATCCATAGAAATTATTTCGTATTCACTTATTTTTTTAAATTCAAAATCTTGAAATTTATAAAGTACTGTATAGACATTACCTCTAAGAGCATTTAATATAGGACATATAATTCCAGATGTATATGCTAAATTATACGCCAGAGCATCCAATGAAGATACTGCTGAAAAAGGTTTTCCGCTTCCTTGGCTCAATCCTTTTATGACAGCTGCACCAATTCTAAGTCCTGTAAAAGATCCAGGTCCTTTTGATACTACAAATCCATCCAATGAATTTATATCCATATGAATATTTTTTAGAAGATTATCTATCATTGGCATTAATATTACAGAATGCTGTTTTTTATAATTAAAAGTTATTTCACCATATAATTTTTCTTCAGATAGAACTGAACATGTAGCAGATTCTGTTGAAGAATCCAAGCTCAATATTTTCATTTTTTACTTAACTCCTTTATATAATCATATCTATAACCACAATAATTTATACTTATTTTTCTAAAATTTACACTCTTGGATATATCTTTTTCTATGTTTATTTCTATACGTTCTTTTGGTATAAGTTCTTCTATATAATTAGACCATTCAATAATACTAACAGCATTACTAAAAATATACTCGTCAAATCCTATAGCTTCTATTTCATCTGGATCATTGACTCTGTACACATCAAAATGGTACAACTTCAACCTTCCACTAGTATATTCATTTACTATCGAAAATGTTGGGCTTGTTATATTATCTACTATGCCAAGCCCCTCTGCAATACCCTTCACAAAATGAGTCTTTCCAGTACCAAGCTCTCCAATTAAACATATTATGTCTCCAGGTTTTAGAATTTTCCCTAATTTTTTTCCCAATAAAATAGTATCTTTCATGTCATTTGAAAAAAACTCCATAAATACACTCCTTAAACACTAAAGTCCATCAAAGTCACTGGATGCACTTAATGTATCTTTTAAATTATTTAAAGCATCTTTACATATAAAATTATTATCCGCCATATCCTTCATTATAGAAAGTGCCCTCTCTCTTCCTAACCCATCCCTATAGGGTCTGTCTTCTGTCAATGCCTGATATATATCACATACCCCTAAAATTCTAGATTCTTGAGATAAGCTTTCTGCAGTAAGCCCAGCCGGATATCCCCGTCCATTTAGCTTTTCATGATGATTTGATGCCCAAATACTTATTTCAGGTATATCTTCTATTCTATCCAAAATTATCTTAGTATAATACACATGGGATTTTATAATTTCAAATTCTTCAGGTGTCAGAGAACCCTTTTTGTCCAATATACTTAAAGGAATAGCCAATTTACCTATATCATGTAAAAGTCCTGCTATTTTCATTTTTTTACACTTATCGCAATCATATCCTATGCATCGTGATACCTCATAAGCTAGCTTGGCTATTCCTTTAGAATGTTTAGCTGTAAATGAACTTTTACTATCTATAATATTGGCAAATATTTCTGCTATTATTTCAAAATTATTCAAATCTATGTATATATCAAATTTAGGTTTTTCCCTATTCAATATTATGTCCATAAAATCTATATTTTCTAAGTCGAACCAAAATATATCCTTAGATGAAATATGTAAAAAAGCTTCAGATATTTTATGTGAAAATATACTGCTGGTTTCTCTTTTTACCCAATCAATAATAAAATCCTTTTGTTTAAAAGCAGGCTTATTTTCTTTATATAGAAGTTCTACTAAATCAGCAATTCTAATTATTTGACTTTCAATAGGAATTAAATCACCATCAAGTCCCATAGCACCACTTCCATCAAAATTTTCATGATGATACAATATTATTTCAGGTATTCTTCTAAATTTAGGAAATGGCTTTATTATATTTGCCCCAACTATACAATGTTTTTCTATAAACTCATCTGCATAATGACTTTCTGTAAGTGTATTGGCTGCACCTATGTCATGGAGCAATGAAACCACATATATTTCTCTTTTTTCTTCCCCACTCAAATTAAGGTAATTTGCAATTTTAAGAGCTATATAAGTGGTTCTCTGAGAATGGTGCATAAATCTATGATTAGAATAATCAACATTGGTTATGTTTTCTATAATTGGCTTTTCACCACTGTTTCTAGAACTCATCTGTGCTAAATCTAAAGCTATGGACATAGCTCTTATTATTTTATCCATACTGATCCTCATAAATACCTCTCATAATATATAATTAATTCTAATTTTACCACAATAAAAAGTATTAATAAAAGTCTTTTAGGTAATAAACAGGAATTTCAGGGCAAAAAATATATATTATGCTATTTGCATTGTCAAAGTACATTATGTAAAATATAGTTATTGCTATTATACCTTGAAATTATTTCAACAAATGTAGAGGTGAAAAATTTGAAAAGAACTTTGAGTTTACTTGTAATTATTCTCTTAATACCTGTTCTTACAGCATGTAGTAATACATCCAAAAATATAAATGAAAATAATGCTTCATCAAAAACAGTCATTGATAAGAACATAAATTTGAATATAATGACTACAGATAAACTTTTATACTCAATTGTAAAAGCCATAGTAAAAGATAGACATACATTGAATTATATGTTTAAAGATAGAATAAGTGAAATCAATTTTAAATTCACATATGACAGTTTGAACAACGTGTCTAAAAAGGATCTATTTATATATGTAGGTTCAGATTTTGAACCATGGATAGATAGTTTTACAGATAAACTAAATAAAAATAATCTTGGTGTGATAAATTCTTCAAGGGGTGTAAAATTTATATCCTACAATAAGCCTGTAAAATATGATGATATAACTATAAATCAAAACCCTTATTATTTTATGGATATTGACAATTATAAAGTAATGCTGGTAAATATAAAAAATGCCGTTGAGGATAAAGACCCTCAAAGTAGATCTTTTTATGAACAAAATTTCTCCACAGAGTTAAAAAATTTGCAAACTTATCAAAAGTCACTTAAATCAGTAAATGAAAATTTATCCAACTATGTATTTTTAACTTTAAATGAAGATTTAGCATATTTTATAAATTATAATAAATTGAATCTATTGGATACAAATTCATCTTATAATAATATTCTTCCTTTAGATCCCAATGAAAGAGCATCTTTGCAAAACAAACTAAATAACTTACAAGATAAAGCTGTCTTACTATACACCAGTGATTCTGACCTGAAAAACAATTATTCTATAATAAAAAAATATCATATTAAAACTGCCAAAATTATGATGTTTAATGGTAATTACAGTTACGAAGATACTCTTAAATACAATATAAATAGTCTTAAAGGTATATATGAAAAAAAGTAATTTTTGATTTGCTATAAAATTTTAATCTTGACGATGAGCCATTTCTGTATTATAATAATCTTCGTCGGTATATATGTGTTAAATACTGATTTAATATAGGGGTATAGCTCAATTGGTAGAGTAGTGGTCTCCAAAACCATTGGTTGAGGGTTCGAAGCCTTCTACCCCTGCCATAAACGTTGAAATCAAAGGACTTACAAGATTGTAGGTTCTTTTTTATTTTGGTTTTCCCTCCATTTTCCCTCCAAAGTTTTTAATAGTATGCAGGTATACGACGTTTCACCATCTACCTATATATTTTCAGTACTCACATTCTATGATATAATCTAAAATGTAATAAGAAAAATTTATATGGTTACCTCTTCTTTATTCATGGGTGGATTATGGTTAATAATGTCTGCGTATGAAGAAGAGGTGATGCGTTTATGACAGAAGGATATTTAGTATTGTTCTTCAGTTTATTTTCAATAACTGCTATTTGTATAGTAGCGTTATCTGATAAAAAATCAGATATTAAAATCGAAAATAAAATAACTTTGAGACCTGATGAAATATCATCCGATACCAAAGTAAACATAAATAATTCTAAAAAAAATAATAGATAGACCCTTGCATAGACTATCTATTATTTAACCAAATAAATTTTATTAAGCAGACTAAATTCATAATCCACCCTTCTTATTACTAATATTATACCATAATAACTTAAAAAATATAACGCTAAAATTATACATTATAAAGTTTTAGCGTTAAAATGTAGCTTTGTAATTAGACCTACACCTTTCTTTATCAATCTGAATCATAAAAGTTTTCCATACAAATTCTGGTACTCCGAATTTTCCAACTTTACATATATAAGTTTTTTATAGTTCAAGTTTAGAAAATGCAGTTTCAATTGCTTCATAAATTTTATAATAAGTGTTTTCGCTAAAAACATTATGACTTTCACTAATCGGATAATAATAACTTATATTATACAATTTACTTAATAGTTCTACCTTAGCTAGCTCTGGAGTTGTTTGATCAGTTTTCCATTTACTAACCGCCTGACAAGACACACCTAAGCCATCAGAAACCTCTTCCTGTGACATACCTGATTTTTTACGTAAAGCTAATAATTTGTTGCCTAATGTCATATTAATTCATCAGACTTTTTATCTAGAATTATCTTGTGAAAACAGTATAATTGAAATAAGAGCTGTTTTCTACCAAGTGAAAATTAGAATTTATAGAACTAATCTCATATATATAACATCATCCATTGGATTATCGTAATATGCCTGGATTTCTTCAAAACCGAATTTCTTATATAAATGAATGGCGCTCTTTAAGGGCTTTAGTGTATCCAGAACCATTTCTTCAAAATCATCTTTTGAAGCTAATTCAATTATATCTTTTATCAGTTCATAACCAATTTTCAATTTTCTATAATGCGGTTTTACATACAATCTTTTCATTTCACAGCGCTTATCAGTATGCTTATAAAATGCAACACAACCAACTACATTTCCTTCATCGGAAATAGCTGCCAAAATTTCTCCATTAGGTTTTGTATATTTGGTTCCCAAATCATTTAATTCTTCTATCAGATGTTGAAAAGTCAAATCTCGATTAAGTGATTTTGTATATTCAACAATTAAATCTTTGATTTCTAGCAAATATCTGCTTCCATTGACTATCTCCATATTCTGCTTCCCTCCAAATTACTATTTATATTAATCAACTATAATTAGAAATTTATAACTCTTAACCAATCTTGTTGAGAATTACTGTATGTTCTTTAAGAAAAATCCTTCCAATTTCATACCCATATTGAACTAGTTCCTTTTTGTATCTTAAAAAGGAATGCTCTATTCCAATTATTACGATATTATGTATTTCATCGGAACATAGTTTCATTGATGTACTGACATTCCTTTAAATATATTCCTATAAAGAAATATATTTACTCATAACATCTTACTCCTTACAGTATGCTATATATAATCAATACTCAATTTACAGTTATTTACTATAATACTTTGATTCTCATTATTAAAATATTGCGAATTAATTATTATGCTTATTTTTGTCGTGTTATTTCATAAATCTATTTTTTGTATTTGAATAAACTAGAATAAATATGACTGTTACCAAAAATAATATTAATCCAATAACAAATAAAATATGCTGCTTAATTAAACTACTAAGTCCCCATAAAAAAGCACTAAAAGCTATTACAAACATTGATTTACCTATAAATTTACATAATGCCTTTTCATCATATTTTGCTTTTTCTTCTTTACTCAACATATTGTAACCTGATATTAAAAAAGCCCCTTTACCTAAACAAAAGGCCACTCCAAAAATAATAAATAATACAGGCATCAATAATGATATAATTGTATCACCCATACTCTTTTACTCCTTCGCCAAAATTTACAATTGTGTTACGTCATAAAAAATTTACTTATTAATTCTCAACAGAGACTTATTAATCATTTCTTTATAAGTGTTAATTTTTTCTTCTAAGTGTAATATATTATCTTCTACATTGCTTTTTTGAATATGTAATCTATCCATTTGCTTTTCTAATAATTTCAAACGCTCTTTTAATGTACTATTTCCCTTATATCGCAGCTTAGAATAATATTGTATTTGTTTGATTGGCATATTTGTTTCTTTCAATCTAAATATAAAATTTAACCATGCTATATCTTTTTCATAATATATTCGCCTATTGATCTTATCTCTTTGATGCGAAAAGCAATTAAGAGTTCCTATTAATTGAGCATTAAATGTTGGAATATCAGAAAAGGAAATTGTAGAAGTTTTTTACAATGCATTCCTTATGTTGGTTTTCCAAAAATTTTAAATGCTGTTTCAGTTGCAAAAGATATTTCCCTGAATAAGGAATCATAAAAAATTTAGATGTTTATGTATACAAGATAAAAGATAGAAACATATTTCTTTTAATCTAGCATAAATTAGAAGTATATGCTTCTAAACTTTTAAGTTCAATTTATATTGCCTTAACACTCAATGATTTACATATTCTGTATTAACTACTTTAAACATTTTCTAATATATATTGCAAGTGTACCAAAAATAACTACCAAAATAACTGGAAGAAAACCCGTACCTAAACCACTAACCTTTTCTAAAGCAACTTTTATACTTCTCCAGCCAATATAGGTAAAAATCACTACAAATTCTGCTTTAATTATAATAATCAATTGTCTAGCACACTTATACTGATACTCTGCATTTTCTTTAGTTATTGGTTTTATATAATTATATACACGTGGAAATCTACTTAAAATAGTTAGAACAATATACATTATAAAATTTATACCAGCAAGTATGAGTATAGAGCTTTTACTACCATATCCATCAGGTAGACCTGTACCACTAAAATGTGTTGGTATAACATTTGGAAGTACTTTATAGTATTTTAATAATAGATAAACATTAATAAATATTGCTATAATACTAATAAGTTCTATTATTACTTCATAAATTGAATAATAAATTTTAATTTTAGGTCTTTTTTCCACTTTATTTTTCCTCCTTGTATAATGTGGTTATAACA